>NZ_LFEL01000004.1:0-497957 GCF_001037965.1 Bacillus sp. LL01
GCAGGAAATTTGAGAGGAGCTGTCCTTAGTACGAGAGGACCGGGATGGACGCACCGCTGGTGTACCAGTTGTCTTGCCAAAGGCATAGCTGGGTAGCTACGTGCGGACGGGATAAGTGCTGAAAGCATCTAAGCATGAAGCCCCCCTCAAGATGAGATTTCCTTTTGCTTCGGCAAGTAAGATCCCTGAAAGATGATCAGGTAGATAGGTTCGAGGTGGAAGCGTGGCGACACGTGCAGCTGACGAATACTAATCGATCGAGGACTTAACCCAAAACATTTGAACGATAGGAATGCCTTGATATGAACACATTATCTAGTTTTGAAGGAACAAGATAGTTGAAAAACTTCTTGATTTTCTTTCTTAATTCTATATAATATTATTTGTCTGGTAATGATGGCGAAGAGGTCACACCCGTTCCCATACCGAACACGGAAGTTAAGCTCTTCAGCGCCGATGGTAGTTGGGGGATCTCCCCCTGTGAGAGTAGGACGTTGCCAGGCAGATTTATATATGGAGGATTAGCTCAGCTGGGAGAGCACCTGCCTTACAAGCAGGGGGTCGGCGGTTCGATCCCGTCATCCTCCACCAATATTTTTTCATACAATGGAAAAAATCCAAAAAATCCAACTTTAATATGCCGGTGTAGCTCAGTTGGTAGAGCAACTGACTTGTAATCAGTAGGTCGTGGGTTCGACTCCTATCGCCGGCACCATTTAGTGCCATTAGCTCAGTCGGTAGAGCATCTGACTTTTAATCAGAGGGTCGAAGGTTCGAGTCCTTCATGGCACACCATTTATCTTGCGGGTGTGGCGGAATTGGCAGACGCGCTAGACTTAGGATCTAGTGTCTTTGACGTGGGGGTTCGAGTCCCTTCACCCGCATTTTAATCTTATATTAGCGGAAGTAGTTCAGTGGTAGAACATCACCTTGCCAAGGTGGGGGTCGCGGGTTCGAATCCCGTCTTCCGCTCCAAGAGACTTGCCGGGGTGGCGGAACTGGCAGACGCACAGGACTTAAAATCCTGCGGTAGGTGACTACCGTACCGGTTCGATTCCGGTCCTCGGCACCAGAGATTTTTAAAGCAGTAAAATAACTTTCATTTATAAGCGCCCGTAGCTCAATTGGATAGAGCGTTTGACTACGGATCAAAAGGTTAGGGGTTCAAGTCCTCTCGGGCGCGCCATTATCGGGGAGTAGCTCAGCTTGGTAGAGCACTTGGTTTGGGACCAAGGGGTCGCAGGTTCAAATCCTGTCTTCCCGACCATTAATTTCCTTTATCATTTACGGGGCCTTAGCTCAGCTGGGAGAGCGCCTGCTTTGCACGCAGGAGGTCAGCGGTTCGATCCCGCTAGGCTCCACTTTAATACTTTTTCTTTTTGGCGGTGTAGCGACGAGCGTTACTACAAGAATATGCTCCGAGTTGTCCCGACGGATTTACATCCTTGAATTTGCTTGCAGAGGAAGGGACACAGACCAATAACAATGGTACCAGTAAATCTAATGAAATACTTTTTCTTTTTGGCGGTGTAGCTCAGCTGGCTAGAGCGTACGGTTCATACCCGTGAGGTCGGGGGTTCGATCCCCTCCGCCGCTACCAAAAAGGACCTTTAGCTCAGCTGGTTAGAGCAGACGGCTCATAACCGTCCGGTCGTAGGTTCGAGTCCTACAAGGTCCACCAGTTCTTTCTATACGCGGAGGAATACCCAAGTCCGGCTGAAGGGATCGGTCTTGAAAACCGACAGGGGTGTCAAAGCCCGCGGGGGTTCGAATCCCTCTTCCTCTGCCATATTATTTAATTGTTATGGTGAGTATAGAATGAAGTTATTATCGCAGGATGGAGCAACGAGCATCTGCTTCTTGCAAAAGCTTCGAGTTGTACCGATCGATATACTTCACTGAATAAGCTTTCAGAGGTCGGGACAGTCAGTATGAAAAGTACATACGTAAACAAATCTTAATTAATATTATCGCGGGGTGGAGCAGTCCGGTAGCTCGTCGGGCTCATAATCCGAAGGTCGCAGGTTCAAATCCTGTCCCCGCAACCAAATGGTCCCGTGGTGTAGCGGTTAACATGCCTGCCTGTCACGCAGGAGATCGCCGGTTCGATCCCGGTCGGGACCGCCATTTTTCAACTCAATAGTATGGCTCGGTAGCTCAGTTGGTAGAGCAATGGACTGAAAATCCATGTGTCGGCGGTTCGATTCCGTCCCGAGCCACTTTGATTTTTTTACGTGGTGAAAATAATAAGATTTTTTCAAACAGTGAAAATAATCATTATCATGCCGGTGTAGCTCAGTTGGTAGAGCAACTGACTTGTAATCAGTAGGTCGTGGGTTCGACTCCTATCGCCGGCACCATTTTTACAAAAAAATATTATTATGGCGGTTGTGGCGAAGTGGTTAACGCACCTGATTGTGGTTCAGGCATTCGTGGGTTCGATTCCCATCAGTCGCCCTTTTTAGCGGGTGTAGTTTAATGGTAAAACCTCAGCCTTCCAAGCTGATGTCGTGGGTTCGATTCCCATCACCCGCTCCATTTTTATGGGCCTATAGCTCAGCTGGTTAGAGCGCACGCCTGATAAGCGTGAGGTCGGTGGTTCGAGTCCACTTAGGCCCACCATAGAGTATTATATTTAAATCTTTGTAATATTCCACCATAGCTCAGCGGTAGAGCATTCGGCTGTTAACCGAAGGGTCGTAGGTTCGAATCCTACTGGTGGAGCCATTTCTGGGGAAGTACTCAAGTGGCTGAAGAGGCGCCCCTGCTAAGGGTGTAGGTCGTGTAAGCGGCGCGAGGGTTCAAATCCCTCCTTCTCCGCCAGAATTTAGGCCCGTTGGTCAAGCGGTTAAGACACCGCCCTTTCACGGCGGTAACACGGGTTCGAATCCCGTACGGGTCATCAAAAGTTGTGGTATTTTTAAAATATCATGGCTTTTTTTATTTGTCCTCTTTCTTCTTTTCTATCAATAGTTTTTATCGCTCCTGCAATTTCCTTTTCCTACTAATTTCAATACACCCAATCTTTTTTTTATAACTTATTCCATTCCCTTTTTCAATTCCTTTTAAACCTGATTTTCAATAATAAATTTAGTATTTAAATATAACAATAAAATGTAAGCGTGTACATTTTACTAATCATACTCTAGTTATCGAAAAAACTTTTCGACATATAACTACAAAAATCCTCCTAGTATTTAGTCGAATCAACTCAGTTTGTAACCCCTTACAAAAACGTTGATAAATCAAGAGTTCAAGTAGAACAACAATGAAAACGATTTCCTAAAAAATTGAAATTTCGACAAATTCCCCTATGAGAATAAATTCTGTTGCTTTATGTCATACGATTCTGACTTGTCGTATAAAGGAGAATATTATAAAAAAGAGAATATGTAGTGTATAACAATATTCTTTTTATAGGGAATGACGGAAGGGTGAAAAATTTGATTGCTACAAGTGCCACTGATTTTCAACTGCACCTTTTTCATGAGGGGACGTTATATAAAAGTTATGAGCTTTTTGGAGCACATATCATACGCCATCGAAAGAAAGTATTAGGGACAAGATTTACTGTGTGGGCTCCCAATGCGAAGGCTGTTCGTGTAATGGGTTCTTTTAACGAGTGGAACGGAGAGAAGCATCCACTTGAAAGGTTAAATAATGAGGGTGTGTGGAGCATCCATATTGATGAAGATCTAAGCAAACATTTATATAAGTATGAAATTGTTACAGAGTCGGGAGATGTATTACATAAGGCGGACCCATTTGCTTTTCATGCTGAGGTTCGTCCTAAAACGGCTTCCATAGTCTATGATTTGGAAGGATATAAATGGAAAGATCAGAACTGGCGCAGAAAGAAAAAGCGAAAGCTGGTTTACGAGAAACCCATGTTCATATATGAGCTGCATCTTGGTTCCTGGAAGAAGAAAGATGGAGGCGAGCTCTATTCCTATAAAGAACTGATTGCCGAGCTTATCCCTTATGTAAAGGACCATGGATTCACTCATATTGAATTGCTTCCGCTTATAGAGCACCCCTATGACCGTTCTTGGGGGTATCAAGGTACTGGCTACTATGCAGCGACAAGTAGATATGGAAATCCAAACGATCTGATGGCTTTCATCGATGCATGTCACCGGGAGGACATTGGAGTGATATTGGATTGGGTTCCTGGTCACTTCTGTAAGGATGCACATGGACTATATATGTTTGACGGAGCACCAGTCTTTGAATATGAAAATTATCATGACCGGGAGAATGAAATATGGGGTACTGCGAACTTTGACCTTGGTAAGCCTGAAGTCCGAAGCTTTCTGATTTCCAATGCTCTGTTCTGGATGGAGTATTTCCATGTGGACGGTTTCAGGGTAGATGCAGTGGCAAATATGCTGTATTGGCCCAATTCACAGGAGGAGCATGCTAACCCTTATGCACAGCAGTTTTTGAAAAAGTTGAACGAGGCGGTATTTGAGCAGGATTACAGTGCGCTGATGATTGCGGAAGATTCTACGGATTGGCCTCTTGTAACTACTCCTACTACCAGTGGTGGATTAGGATTCAATTATAAATGGAATATGGGATGGATGAATGACATTCTAAGGTATATGGAGGCTTCACCTGAGCAAAGAAGGCACTTACACGATAAAGTGACATTCTCCATCGTGTATGCATTCTCCGAAAATTTCATTTTACCTTTTTCACACGATGAGGTCGTTCATGGTAAAAAGTCATTGCTAAATAAAATGCCGGGAGATTACCACGAGAAATTCGCACAGCTTAGATTATTATATGGCTTCCTTCTTGCGCACCCAGGAAAAAAGCTTCTATACATGGGTGGAGAATTTGGTCAGTTTGATGAGTGGAAGGATCTGGAGCAATTGGATTGGTTTTTATTGGACCAATATGAATCCCATCAACAAATGCATCACTATGTTAAAGAGTTATTGGATTTTTACCATAAACAGAAAGCTTTGTATGAATTGGATCATGTTCCTGAAGGGTTTGAATGGATAGATGCAGACAACCGGGATCAGAGCATCTTCTCCTTTATCAGAAAAGGTAAAAAGCCTGCGGATATGTTAGTTGTAATATGTAATTTCACTGGAGCATCTTATGAAGGTTTTAGAGTAGGTGTGCCTTTGCTTGCGGAATATGAGGAAGTGTTCAACTCGGATGAACAAAGATACGGTGGGAACGGACTTTTAAATGATCAGGAAATTAGTGCTGTAGAGGGAGCATATCATGGCAAGGACTATCATATGATGGTCAATGTTGCTCCATTTGGTGTGAGTATGTGGCGGCCGAAGAAAATTAGAGGGGAGAGATAACGCGATGTCGAAAAATAAATGTGTAGCTATGTTACTAGCAGGAGGAAAAGGAAGCAGACTCAGTTCCTTAACGAAAACTTTAGCAAAACCGGCGGTACCTTTCGGAGGGAAATATAGAATCATTGATTTTGCATTGAGCAATTGCACAAATTCAGGAATTACTACTGTAGGGGTTTTGACTCAATACCAACCTCTAGTACTGAACTCATATATCGGAATCGGAAGTACATGGGACTTGGACCGTAAAAATGGTGGAGTGACTGTATTGCCGCCTTATACGGAATCTTCCGGTGTCAAGTGGTACACAGGTACTGCCAGCGCAATCTATCAAAATCTCAATTACCTTACGCAATTTGACCCTGAATATGTCCTTATTTTATCAGGAGACCATATTTACAAAATGAATTATGAGGAAATGTTGGATTATCATATACAGAAAGACGCGGATGTATCAATTTCGGTTGTGGAGGTTCCGTGGGAGGAAGCGAGCCGATTCGGAATTATGAATACGAACGAGAAGATGGAAGTGGTGGAATTTGATGAGAAACCGGCACATCCAAAGAGCAATCTGGCATCCATGGGAATCTATATTTTCAAATGGTCTATTTTGAAGGAGTATCTGGAAATGGATGATAGAAACCCTGATTCCAGCCATGATTTCGGGAAGGATGTTATTCCTTTGCTATTAGAAGAGAATAAGAGCCTGATAGCATACCCATTCAAAGGTTATTGGAAGGATGTCGGGACAGTAAAAAGTCTATGGGAAGCAAATATGGATTTATTGAAAGAGGATTGCGAGCTGAACCTCTTTGAGTATGACTGGCGCATTTATTCTGTCAATCCGAACCAGCCTCCTCAGTTTATTGCCCCGTACGCAGATGTGAAGGATTCCCTTGTGAATGAGGGGTGCTTCATCGAAGGAAAGATTGATCATTCCGTATTATTCCAAGGTGTAAATGTCGGAAAGAATTCGGTGATCCAGAACTCCGTTATCATGCCTGATGCGATAATAGGAGAAAATGTGTATGTGAACAAGGCGATCATTCCGTCCGGTATCAGAATTCCTGATGGTGCAGTCATTTGTCCGGAGAAAAATGAAGACGAGATTATTTTAGTGACTGAGGAAATGATGGATAAAGGTATCTTCTCCATAACCCGATAGATGACACAAAATCAAACACAGGAAGGGTGTCCGTTTATGAATAAATCTATGTTAGGAATCATCGATGCAACGATCCATAATGAAGAAATGCAGGAGCTGACGTTAAAGCGTTCCATAGCTGCTGTTCCTTTTGGAGGACGTTATCGTTTAATAGACTTTGTACTTTCAAATATGGTCAATTCGGGAATACAGAATGTAGCTATCTTCCCGCGTTACCAGTATCGTTCTTTGATGGACCATCTCGGTTCAGGGAAGCAGTGGGATCTGGACCGCAAACGTGATGGATTGTTCTTCTTTCCAAGTTCGGAAAATGTGAATACAGGTTCTTTTCAGCATTTCAAAGAGAATGAGGATTTTTTCGTGCGAAGCAATCAGAAATATGTTGTAATCGCCAATAGTTATACTGTTAGCAATATGAATTTTAAGCAGATTTTAGATCGCCATATTCAAAACAGATGTGATATCACGCATGTTGTGAAAGAGGAAGAAACGCTGGATTTGTATGTGCTGGAAAAAGATTTACTCGTAA
Source organism: Bacillus sp. LL01 (assembly GCF_001037965.1). Classification (NCBI taxonomy): domain Bacteria; kingdom Bacillati; phylum Bacillota; class Bacilli; order Caryophanales; family Bacillaceae; genus Bacillus; species Bacillus sp. LL01. The sequence continues at coordinate 7,019 of NZ_LFEL01000004.1, forward strand.
AATTGTTCATGAATCATGAACAAACAGGGTATAGAAGTATTATGGATGTTGTGCAGGACATTACCGGCGGGTATAAGATATGCAACTATGAATATACAAGGTACGCCGCCGTGATAGACTCCTTGGAAAGTTATTATGAGCATAGTCTGGAACTGCTTGATCCTGTCGTTTGGAAACAGGTATTTGTTAAAAACCAGCCTGTCTTCACCAAGGTTAAAGACGAGCCTCCGACAAGCTATTCGAAAGATGCCTATGTGAAGAATTCAATGATCGCAAATGGTGTAATCATTGAGGGGCATGTGGAGAACAGCATTATTTTCCGGGGAGTTAAAATCGGTAAAGGTACAGTCATCAAAAACAGCATTGTAATGCAAAAGGGTGTAATTGGGGAGAATTGTGTTTTAGATTCCGTCATCTTAGACAAAGATGTTAAGGTTGAGAATCGTACGGTGTTAACAGGGAAAGAGGATTCCCCTTATTTAGTGAAAAAAGGGTCAATACAAGGAGCTCTGATGAATTCGTGAAAGTATTATTTGTTGTTTCAGAATGTGTCCCGTTTGTAAAATCAGGTGGTTTAGGTGATGTTGCTGGAGCATTACCTAAGGAATTGAAAAAGCTTGGCACGGACGTACGGGTCATCCTACCAAAGTACGGACAGATTCCAGAAGTATTTAAAAATAAAATGAAAAGGATACAGACCACTTTTGTGGACGTGGGTTGGCGTCACCAGTATTGTGGTGTGGAAGAATTGATACATGATAATGTAACCTATTATTTTATCGATAATGAATACTACTTCAACCGCGATTCCCTGTACGGTCACTTTGATGACGGGGAACGCTTTTCCTTTTTCTGTCGGGCGGTTCTGGAGAGCATGACAGCAATCAATTTTATCCCGGACGTGATTCATAGTCATGACTGGCATACCGGAATGGTCAATTTTGTTTTGGAGCGGGAGTACAAGCAAAACCCACGCTTTGAACATATCCAAAGTGTATTTACTATTCATAACCTTCAATTTCAGGGTGTGTTCCCACCAAGTATTCTTCATGACCTGTTGCGGATTGATGATAAGCATTTCAACTCGGATGAGCTCGAATTTTTTGGCAATGTCAATTTCATGAAAGGGGCATTGGTATCTTCCGGGTACATTACCACTGTAAGTCCAACCTATAAGGATGAAATTCAGACTGCTTATTTTGGTGAAAAGCTTGATGGTGTTCTGCGTAATAGGAGCGACTCTCTTGTGGGGATCATTAATGGAATTGATGATGATCTGTACAGTCCTGAAACAAATGAATACATTGAAGCGAATTATTCCGCTAATAAAATGGGGAATAAAGTGCTGAATAAAGAGGCTCTTCAAAACTTATGCGGTCTTCCTGTAAAAGAAGAGACTCCAATTATTGCAATGGTAAGCAGATTGACAAAGCAGAAAGGGTTGGATCTTATCACATGTGTCCTCCACGAGGTGTTGGAAGAGGATGTGCAGATAGTTGTACTGGGAACGGGTGAACCACAGTTTGAGCAATATTTCCGTGATTTGTCTTATCGCTTTCCACAAAAGGTGAGGACATTCATTGGATTTGATGAACCGCTTGCTCATCAGATCTATGCAGGGGCAGATATGTTTTTGATGCCGTCTCAGTTTGAACCATGTGGGCTTGGCCAGTTGATTGCTCTGCGCTACGGGACTATTCCGATTGTAAGGGAAACAGGTGGGCTGAATGATACAGTCACGTCCTACGATGAGACTACATTGGAAGGGAACGGGTTTTCGTTTACCAATTTTAATGCTCATGATATGTTGTACACCATCAGGCGTGCAATCCATATATATGAGCAGCCGGAAGTATGGAAAGGTATCATGAAAGAAGCGATGGAGCGAGATTATAGCTGGGCTAAATCTGCGTTTAAATATAATCAATTGTATTCAACATTAATGGCTAGGAGTGGAGTGCATGTTCTCTGATAAGGAAAAATTCAAGGCTACTTTTTTGAAAAAACTAGAGAGTATGTACGGAAAAAGCTTTCAGGAATCAACCTCACGAGACCATTATCATACACTCGGAAATATGGTGCGGGAGTATATCAGCGCCAATTGGATCACCACCAATGAAAGGAATCGGGCTGCAGATGAGAAACAAGTGTATTATCTTTCCATCGAGTTTCTATTAGGAAGACTATTGGGAAGTAACCTCTTGAACCTCGGAATCCAAGGTGTCGTGGAAGAGGGATTGAAAGAGCTCGGTCTTGATCTATCAGAAATCGAAGAGATTGAAGCGGATGCCGGGCTAGGTAACGGCGGTCTTGGCCGTCTTGCTGCATGTTTCCTGGACTCTCTCGCTTCCTTAGATTTACCGGGACATGGATGCGGTATCCGTTATAAGCATGGTCTGTTCGATCAGAAGTTTGTCGATGGCTATCAGGTGGAGCTGCCGGAGCAATGGTTGAGACATGGTAACGTCTGGGAGGTGAGAAAACCCGATCAAGCGGTGGAAATCCACTTCTGGGGCAAGGTAGAGTCCTATAAGGAAGATGGGAAAGAGAAGTTCAGACATGCCAAAGGGGAGGCAATAACAGCTGTTCCTTACGACATGCCGGTTGTCGGCTATCAGACGGAGACGGTCAATATGCTTCGTCTCTGGAGTGCAGAGCCTGCGCCGTTTCCTACCAACAAAGACATTATGCAATATAAACGCGATACAGAGGCGGTTTCGGAATTTCTTTATCCGGATGATACCCATGATGAAGGGAAAATTCTGCGCCTCAAACAGCAATACTTCCTTGTTGCTGCTAGTATCGGGAGCATAATACGTTCCTATCGGAAGAAGAATGGTAGTCTAATAGATTTCCATAAGCGTGTCACAATCCATATCAATGACACACATCCTGTTCTGGCTATTCCAGAGCTGATGAGGATCTTGTTGGATGAAGAAGATATGAGCTGGGAACAAGCGTGGGAAATCACTTCCCATACTATTTCTTATACGAATCATACAACCCTTTCGGAAGCTTTGGAAAAATGGCCGGTCAACATCTTTCAACCGCTGTTGCCGCGTATTTATATGATTGTGGAAGAGATCAATGAGCGTTTTTGTGCCGACTTATGGAAAAAGTACCCTGGTCAGTGGGGGCGAATCGAGGAAATGGCGATTCTTGCTCATGGCTTGGTGAAGATGGCACATTTAGCGGTTGTTGGGAGCTTCAGCGTGAATGGTGTTGCGAAAATCCATACTGAAATTTTAAAGAATCGTGAAATGCGTTTATTTTACGAAGCTTTCCCGGATAAGTTCAACAATAAAACAAATGGCATTACTCATCGCCGCTGGTTATTGAAGGCTAATCCCCAACTGACCTCCCTAATCCAGGATACTATTGGATATGGATGGGTGAAGGACACGACACAGCTTCGACAGCTTGACGTATATGCAAACGATTCCGTGTTCTTGGAGAAGCTTGATCAGGTGAAGCGTGAGCGCAAATTGATACTTAGTGAAAGGATCCGAAAGCAGACTGGGATAATCCTGGATCCGGACAGTATTTTTGATGTGCAGGTAAAACGATTGCATGCCTATAAGCGTCAACTGCTGAATGTGTTTCATATCATGTATCTTTATAACCGTTTAAAGGAGGATAACAGTTTTGATATCCATCCTAGAACGTTCATTTTCGGTGCGAAGGCATCACCAGGCTACTATTATGCCAAAAGGGTCATTAAATTGATCAATTCTTTGTCTGATAAAGTGAATAAAGATCCCGCGATTGATGGCCGCTTAAAAGTTATCTTTCTGGAAAATTACCGAGTTTCCTTGGCAGAAGATATCTTCCCGGCAGCAGATGTTAGTGAGCAAATTTCTACTGCCAGCAAGGAGGCATCGGGGACCGGGAATATGAAGTTCATGATGAATGGGGCCTTGACTATCGGTACTCTGGATGGTGCCAATATTGAAATCAAGGATGAAGTCGGCGAAGAAAACATGTTCATTTTCGGACTGACAGCTGAACAGGTACTCAACTATTACCAAAACGGAGGGTATCGTTCGAGTGAATATTATCATCATGATAAACGCATCCAACAGGTGTTGGAGCAGTTGGTTAACGGCTTCTTCCCAGATGTGGATGACCACTTTGAGCCGATACACGACTCGTTGCTCATGCAGAATGATGAGTATTTTGTCTTGAAGGATTTTGCATCTTATATTGATGCGCAGAAGCGGGTGGATGCCGCCTATCGTGATCGTAATCGCTGGCTGACCATGAGCGCCAAAAACATTGCACATTCCGGCTTCTTCTCAAGCGACCGCACAATCAGACAATACGCCAATGAAATCTGGGGGCTTGAGCCAAGCTATAGCAAACGTTAAAAAAGAGGGGCTGCCTGCCCCTCTTTTTTGCGCCCTTCGACGTCGAAAGGAAAAATCCTTTAGGGGTCTGACCCCTTTAGTGAATTATTTTTTCAATTTCTCCTTCATTGCCTTAATATACGTTTCGATGCTGTGGTTTTTGACGATGGAGCCTGCGGTCAGCAGGAAGCGTGATGGGGTTTGGGTATGTTTGTAGTGCCAGGTCTTTTTGCTGATAGGAGCAACGACTTTTGTAGGTGGAACAAAGGGAACGAGATCGGCCAGGTTTACAAAGCGTATGGAGGCAGGGACATATTCGTTGTACACCCTGGAGAAGGCTTCGTCTCCTATACGTGGGGATCCATAATTGTACATATAAATGGAGGGGAATTTAGAGTTTATGGCACAATCCAATGAAAATAGGGTTGCCAGTGCTCCTCCCAGACTATGTCCGGTAACAAACAAAGTTTTGGAAGGGTCTAGCTTGTTCATACTATTCAATAGTTCGTCACGCATCGATTCATATACAGACAGGAAACCCCCATGAACGAGCAGATTGGATGAGCCACTGTACGGAAAAGGCCTCTGGAATATCTCCGCATCCGATATCCAATCTAGGTCTGTCTGTGTTCCTCTGAAGGAAACAACAATTGCATCCTCATTTTCCAAAATGAATCCAAACCATTCCAATGTATGAAAGGAAACTCCTTTAAATTCTTTTGTCAACTCAAAACCATGAGGTATGGAAAAAATCCCATTTTGAAAGTACTGATCATAGGCTATCTGACAGCATTCGGCTAGAAAAACAGCCCATTCTCTTGATAAAATATTTCTGTAGTACATTTCTCATATCCCTCACTTTTTAAAAAACGTGATAACGGTCTATGATAATGTATTGATGCAGGAATGAAGTGGTGCATATTTATGCGAGGGAAAAGGGAAAGTTACATGGTTTGTGGAACTACTAATTTAGATGAAAAATCAAAGGGGGAAAAATGGTGGCATATGAGTTGAAAACAAAAGAAACGGATAACAGTGTAATTGAATTTATTGAAGCGGTGGAAAGTCCGAAAAAACGCGAAGATGCCTATAAGCTTTTAGATATTTTTACGGAAACGACGGGGTATGAAGCGAAAATGTGGGGGCCAAGCATTATCGGTTTCGGCTCCTATCATTATAAATATCCAACCGGGCACGAAGGGGATTTTATGCTGATAGGTTTTTCACCACGGAAGGCAAAAATCAGCCTCTATTTTGCAACAGGAGATTCGAAAAGGGAGGTTCTGTTGAAAAAATTCGGTAAGCATACGACCGGGAAGGCTTGTGTGTACATAAATAAAGTGGCGGATATTGATGTGAATGTATTAAAAGAATTAATCAAACAGTCTATTGCGTTTTTAAGAGAAACTTACCCGGAAAAATAAGAAAGAGGCAACCTTCTGATGCTGAAGGTTGCCTCTTTCGACTTATTCCGTATAGGGATCTTTCTCATACCCATGTAAATCTCCAAAGGTTGTCATTATTCCTTCTTCATCTAGCGCATCCTCGTAGGCCTCATGTTTGATGGACGGATACACGGTTACATTCTGGCCATACATATCTGTTCCGACAAAATTTTCGTAGTCCTCTACATACCCTTCATTCTCTTCACTCTCCACATAGGTGCGGTCATAATTCTCCACATCATCAGAGAAATCGGAAGGGGATTCGGATGTACCATATCGCTGAACGATTTGCCACGTGTCTTCTGCATCAAAAGCGACGCCTTCTGACTCGTCGTATTCAAATCGTCCATATGGTGGCATCAATACTTGTTCTTCCACCGGACGGTCATGGGAAACAACTTGATCTGGGCTGTGCTCTTTGCAATAAGTGGTGGTTGGAAGAGCTTCCAGCCTGTCTTCATCAATATTTTTTCCGCAAACCTCACATTTACCATAGGTGCCATCTGTCATTGCTTGGAGAGCGTGATTTATATCCTGCATCTCTTTTTCAGCATGTTCATTTAAGGCCAGATCTTTCTCTCTTTCGTACAATTCGGTCCCGAGGTCCCCCGGGTGGTTATCATAGGCAGAAAGCTCACTGACTGTTTCGTATGGGTGTTCTTGTTCCAACTGGTAATGGTCATTCTGGTCCAGGTGGGCTTGAAGTTCTCTTTTTGTATCTTCGAGTTGTTGCTTTAATCGATTTATTTTATCAGTGGATATCATACAAATAGACTCCTTTCAAATTCCTGTCTATTTGTATTATGAACGTTCCTCTGAAAAACATGATTGCCAATTAAAAAAAGCTGACACGGATTAGGTATCAGCTGATTGATGGTTAAATAAAGTATCCTACGAGCAACCCAATTCCGAGTAGAAAGCCGAAGATGGTGTTGGTTTTTGCAGTTGCCACCATGGCAGGCATCATTGTGACATTGCTGTTATTATTCGTGAATCCTTTGATTGCAGAAAGTGGTTTAGCTATTGACAGAAAGACTAATAATAACCAGAATGATGCGTAGCCCAAAGCGATAAAGAGCACAATAAGAGCATAGGAAAAGATGAACATCGCCGCGAGTAATAAGATTGCGTTTTCTCTTCCTAAAAGGATTGCGACCGTCTTACGGCCATTCTCTTTATCACCGACAATATCCCGGATGTTATTTGCCAAAAGAATTGCTCCGACAAGAATGGAAATCGGTATAGAGATCAGCATGGCTGTATCTGAAATGGTACCTGTTTGTATATAGAAAGAAATCAAAATAATAACAAATCCCATGAAGAAACCTGCTACAATTTCTCCAAAAGGGGTATAGGCAATAGGGTAAGGACCACCTGTATAAAAATATCCGGCTGCCATACAGGCTGTCCCGATTGCGGCCAACCACCAGGTGCTGTTCATGCAAATATATATTCCAAGTAAAGTGGCGATCCCAAAGAATATGAAAGCTAAACGTAAAACGGTGCCAGGTTTGACGCCATGTCGTACAATGGCTCCGCCGATTCCTACCGAGTTTTCATTATCCAGTCCTTTTTTGAAATCGTAGTATTCATTAATCATGTTTGTTGCTGCTTGAATTAATATACTTGCCACTAACATTGCAAAGAATAGCGGACAATCAATGACTGTATCATAAAGTGCAAGTGCAGTACCGATAAATACCGGTACAAAAGCCGCGGTCAGTGTATGTGGACGCAGAAGGTTCCACCACACCTTCCATTTCTTTTCTGTAGGTGCTTGATAGCTTGTCTCTGTTTGTATTGTCTGAGGCTGCATTATGACCCCTCCATCTATTAGTAAGGCTATATAAAAATAGCCATCAAAAAAACGAAAATATATATTATAAATACAATATAAGTGTATGTAAAGGGACATAGGGTGTCAACGGTTTTTCAGAAGAAACAAAGGAAGATTTTACATGTAAATATTATAAGGAAGAAACTCGAAGGAAAAAGGCTCATTTTGTTGACATAAAAAGGTTTTGAGGTGTATCTTTAAGGAAGCTATTCGAGAGACAAAGTCTTGCGGTATCAAGGCCTCGGGGGGAGTCTTACATGATTACAATACCATTTCACCATATAGTGAATTTATGGGAGGAAGCGAAAACGAAAGCGACCTCGATAAATCAGTCGGTTTTAATTAGTTATACGAAAAAAGTAGAGCAGCTAGATCCCCTGCAATTTTTCCAAAGAAGTGAACGATACTTTCCAGGTCAACGTTTCTTTTGGTCAAATCCCGATCATTCTCATATGATGGTTGGAGCAGGTGTAACTGCAGAGTTCACTGCAGATGGAGAAGAAGACAGGTATCAAAATATTGAAAAACAATGGAAACGCTTTATACAAAAAGCGGTTTGCAAAAGTGATGCTCAAACGGTAGGGCCCGTCATCTATGGTGGCTTTTCTTTTGATCCGAAAAAGGAAAAAACGCTGCTGTGGAATCAGTTTTCGGACGCGCTCTTCATTTTACCTACATTCATGCTTACAAAAATAGAGAACAACACATATATTACAATAAATTACTTGAGTGATTGTGATGAAGCTACACTTAAAGGCTTAGTTAATATGGAAGAAGAGCTATTAAATGGCTCTTCTATTCAGCATGAGGGTACTACCTCCATTGTAAAATGCCTGGAAATGGATCCGGTCGAATGGAAGGAGTCCATCTCCAAAGTGACCAAGCGAATAACGGAAGGCCAGATGGATAAGGTTGTACTGGCAAGAGAGCTGCGCGTACTTTTTCAGGATAAAGTAAATGTCACATCTGTTCTGCATAACCTTTTGGAAGAGCAAGCGAACAGCTATTTATTCACGATTGAAAGAGGAACGGACTGCTTCTTGGGAGCAACACCTGAACAATTGGTTAAAAAACAGGGCGAAAAGGTCCAATCCATGTGTTTGGCTGGCTCGATTGCACGTGGAGCTACAATGGAAGAAGACGATCAATTTGGTAAGGCACTACTTACTGATGAGAAAAACATGCATGAACATGACCTTGTTGTCCAAATGATTCGTGCTTCATTAGAGAAAGTTTGTGAGCAGGTACGTACACCATCAGAGCCGAATTTGTACAAAATGAAGCATATTCAGCACTTGCATACACCAGTAATGGCACATGCGAAAAATGATAACAGCATTACAGCCTTGGTGAAACTGCTTCACCCTACTCCAGCGCTTGGTGGATTTCCACAAGAGATTTCCTTGGAGACCATTAGGGAAGTGGAAAGATTGGATAGAGGCTGGTATGCCGGCCCGATTGGATGGATGGACTGGAAGGAAGACGGGGAATTTATCGTGGCAATTCGTTCAGGATTGTTGCAGGGCAGGGAAGCCTCTTTATTTGCAGGTTGCGGAATTGTCGGAGATTCCGATCCAGAGAGCGAATATCATGAAACCCAGATCAAATTCCGACCAATGTTATCAGCACTAGGGGGCAATTTGACACAATGAATGCAACAAACGACATGACGTATTACCTTGCAGCATTTGTAGATGAATTAGTTAAAAGCGGTCTGGAGAATGTGGTTATCAGTCCTGGATCCCGCTCCACCCCTATAGCGCTTTTAATGGCCGAACATCCTGACCTGCATGTAACTGTGTTGATTGACGAACGCTCCGCAGCATTTTATGCTCTTGGTTTGGCAAAAACAAGCAACAAGCCTGTGGCCATTCTTTGCACGTCCGGTACTGCAGCGACCAATTATTATCCTGCAATTGTGGAAGCCTATCAATCAAGGCTTCCTTTGATTGTCTTAACAGCTGACCGGCCCCATGAGCTCCGTGATGTGGGGGCGCCACAAGCAATCGACCAGTTGAAAATGTATGGGGATTATGTGAAGTGGTTTGTGGAAATGTCCATTCCACAGGATACACCGGCAATGGTTCGCTATGCGCGCACGATGGCTGCACGGGCTGCGGGAGCTTCCTTAAGTGCTCCAGGCGGGCCTGTTCATCTCAACTTTCCACTGCGTGAACCGTTAATTCCTGATTTGGATGCTGTGGATTTGTGGACAAAATACAAGAAAAACAATGAATCTATTGTGGAAGTCAATGTTGGGGAATATGCCATTTCCTATGAAAAAGCCTCCTATTTTGCTAAGCTTTTGAGTGAGAGGGAAAAAGGAGTCATTGTATGTGGAGAAATACCTCAATCAAAGACTAGTGCCTTTACGGATGCCATTACGAAGCTCTCGGAAGCGCTGCAGTACCCTATTTTTGCAGATCCTTTATCTGGGTTGAGGACTGGATCCCATTCTAAAAACACAATAGTGGAAGGCTATGATGCATTTCTGCGCCCTGATGAAGTGAAAGAAGCATTGCAACCGGAAGTTATCATCCGATTCGGCGCTATGCCGGTGTCCAAGTTTTTGATGCAATACATAAGTAAATCCAGCCACGCCATTCAAATTATCGTGGACGGGGATGGAGGATGGCGAGATCCGACACTTGAAGCAACCTATATGGTCCACGCCGAAGAAACTCGTTTTTGTGAGGAAGTGGCGAAACAACTGGAACCTCGAGCAACCTGTGAGTGGTTGGATCTTATCAAATCATTGAATGATAAAACAAAAATGGCCCTGTCAGTGGGGCAAGTTGATAGCATGTTCGAGGGAAGAATCATTACAGAGCTTCAAGCACTTCTTCCTGATAAGTCAGCTATTTTTGTAGGGAACAGCATGCCGATAAGAGATGTGGATACATTCTTGCACAGCAATGATAAAAAGCTTGCCGTGCTTGCCAATAGAGGAGCAAATGGTATAGATGGCGTTGTTTCCACCGCACTTGCAGCAAGTAATGCTTATAAGAATCTGGTACTAGTCATTGGTGATTTATCCTTCTACCACGATATGAATGGTCTGCTTGCAGCCAAATTGGAGAAGCTTAATGTAACCATTGTTCTTGTAAATAACAATGGAGGAGGAATCTTTTCCTTCCTTCCTCAGTCAAAAGTGGAGAAGCATTTTGAGACATTGTTTGGCACTCCGACTCATATGGACTATGAGCATGCGGTCAGGCTATATGATGGGAAATACACACCCGCTCCTAATTGGCACGATTTCAGGGCTGCGGTTGTTGACTCTTTAAACAGAGGTGGATTAAAAGTTATCGAAGTGCCGACTAATCGAAAAGAAAATGAAGAACTTCATCGGGAATTGTGGAAAAATGTTTCCCAGGAAATGATCTTGTCGATGGAGACGAAATTCAATGAAAATTAATGGTGTATCCTATCATGTCGAGATAATAGGTGGTGGCGAACACCATGTACTTATGTTGCATGGCTTCACTGGAAAAGGAGCAAACTTTAAGGACATGCTTGCGGATTTTCCGCATTCTGATTGTTACACTTTTATATTGATAGACCAACTTGGCCATGGGAAATCAGAAAGTCCGATGCAATCGAAACGGTATAGCATGGAAAATACTACAGCTGATTTGAAGGCGATACTTGATCATCTTGGTATTTCACGTGTTTCGCTTTATGGATATTCCATGGGAGGACGGCTGGCTCTTTCCTTTGCCACTTCCCATCCTTCAATGGTAAGAAAATTAGTGCTGGAGAGTGCCTCGCCCGGTTTGGCAACGAAAGAGGAGCGTCTCAAAAGGAAGCAGGCTGATGAAAAGCTAGCTGATAGGATTCAAAATGAAGGACTTGAAGCCTTTGTTGAATTTTGGACAAACATCCCCCTGTTTCAGTCACAAAAGAAACTTCCTGAGAGTAAACAGGCGGAAGTTCATGAGCAGAGAATGGGGAATAACGTTGTTGGTCTTGCAAACAGCCTGCGTGGAGTAGGGACAGGGGTTCAGCCTTCTTATTGGGAGCACCTAAGACTAATTGAATTTGCCGTGCTTATAGCTGCAGGTGAGTGGGACGAGAAATTTGTCTTGATTGCTCAGGAAATGGAAAATAGGATAGAAAAATCGCATTTTATAAAAATAAGTGAAGCGGGACATGCAATTCATGTGGAACAACCGCGAAAGTTTGGTAAAATAGTAAGTGAGTTTTTGTCGAACTAATTTATTTAGGGAGGAAACAAATGATGGCAAGAGAATGGATAGCAGGTCCAAAACAGTTTGAAGACATTTTATATGAAACATATAATGGAATTGCAAAAATTACAATCAACCGTCCGGAAGTACATAACGCATTCCGTCCGAAAACGGTAATGGAATTGATTGAGGCATTTGCTTATGCACGCGATGATTCCAGTGTTGGAGTAATTATTTTAACAGGTGCAGGAGACAAAGCATTCTGTTCCGGCGGGGACCAAAAGGTTCGTGGTCACGGCGGATATGTAGGGGAGGACGAAATTCCCCGCTTGAACGTTCTTGATCTTCAACGTCTAATTCGTGTAACTCCAAAGCCGGTTGTGGCAATGGTTGCTGGTTATGCTATTGGTGGAGGACATGTATTGCACGTTGTGTGTGACTTAACGATTGCTGCAGACAATGCACGATTCGGTCAGACTGGACCTAAAGTGGGAAGCTTTGACGCGGGTTACGGTTCCGGATACCTTGCTCGTATCGTAGGGCATAAGAAAGCTCGTGAAATCTGGTACCTTTGCCGTCAATACGATGCTAAGGAAGCACAGGACATGGGCCTTGTTAATACCGTTGTTCCTTTGGAGCGATTGGAGGATGAAACCGTGCAATGGTGTGAAGAAATGCTTGAGAACAGCCCGACTGCTCTTCGTTTCTTGAAAGCTGCTATGAACGCTGATACTGACGGATTGGCTGGTCTCCAACAGTTCGCTGGAGATGCAACACTATTGTACTACACTACGGAAGAGGCAAAAGAAGGTCGTGACGCTTTTAAAGAAAAGAGAAAGCCGGACTTTGGACAGTTCCCTCGTTTTCCTTAATATATTCGAATTTTTTGAGGGCAATCTAAGAGCTTTTGGCTTTTGGATTGCTCTTTCTTTTATGGAAAAACTATAGAAAGGAGGTTGTGACATATGACAGCTTTGCCGAATTTTTTAATGAAACGGGCTGCTTTGACTCCGGAGCGGATTGCGCTTGAAATGGATGATAGAAAAGTTACTTTTGCAGAACTATACACGAATTCGGTTCAAATAGCGGAAAAGCTTTTAGAATTGGGAGTGAAAAAAGGCGACCGGATTTCGATTTTTATGGGCAATAGTATCGAACTGGTGGAATTGCTGTTTGCCTTGAAGAATATTGGAGCGCTTACTGTTTTACATAACTTGCGATTAACTTCAAAGGAACTATCGTATCAGGTGGAGGATGCGGGGTCGCGTTTTATTATGGTGGAAGACGATAAGGAGTCTTTTTTATCCCATGTTTTTGATTCGGAGAGAATTATTCCGTTTAGCAGGTTGGCTTCTTTGAATGGACGCACCATTGAAGTGGTGGAAGAGTTTGATTTTGATGCTACGGATACCATTATGTACACAAGCGGCACGACCGGATTTCCGAAAGGTGTAAAACAGACATATGGCAATCATTTCTGGAGTGCCACCGGTTCTGCGTTGAATTTGGGACTTCATGAGAATGACTGCTGGTTGTTAGCTGTGCCAATTTTTCATATCAGTGGCTATTCCATTTTGATGAGAAGTGTTGTGTATGGAATGAGAGTTATTATCCACAAACGTTTTGTTGCGGAGGCCGTGCATCAGGATGTGATGGAGCGGAATGTAACGATTGTTTCTGTTGTAAGTGCGATGCTGAATGGGATGCTGGAGAGTCTGGGAACCAACAATTATCCACCTGCTTTTCGTTGTATGCTAGTAGGAGGAGGTCCTGTGCCAAAGTCCATGCTGGAAGAATGTCAGAAAAAAGCCATACCTGTGTTTCAGACTTATGGCATGACGGAAACATGTTCCCAGATTGTCACGCTTTCCCCCGACTCAGCCATCTTTAAATTGGGATCAGCAGGTAAACCGTTATTTCCTTGCCAATTAAAGATTATTCAGCATGGGAAAGAGGCTACTCCAGGTGAGACAGGCGAAATTGTAGTGAAAGGGCCTAATGTTACTCCGGGATACTACAACATGAAGGAAGCCACCATAAATTCGATTCATGATGGGTGGTTATATACTGGTGACCTGGGATATTTGGATGGGGAAGGTTTTTTATTCGTTGTAGACAGGCGAAGTGATTTGATTATTTCAGGCGGTGAAAATGTGTATCCTGCTGAAATAGAAGAGGTACTTGTTTCGCATCCTTATATAAAAGAGGCAGGGGTAACAAGTGTGCAAGATGAACGTTGGGGACAGGTTCCCGTGGCGTTTGTTGTGGCAAACAAGACCGGAATGAAGGAAAAAGAAGTGCTTGCTTTTTTGAAAGAGCGTCTGGCAGGCTATAAAGTGCCAAAGCAGCTATACATAGTAGAGGATCTACCAAGAAATGCTTCAAATAAACTGATGCGCAGAGAGCTTTTGAAATTGGTGCCGGAGAGGGAGTGCCATTATGAAGATTGACAAGGTAGAGTTGTACTTAACATCCATGCAACTTGTCCAGCCTTTCCGTACGCATCTGGAAACCGTTACAGACCGGGAAAGCATTTTGGTGAAGATGACTGATGTTGATGGGAATTATGGATGGGGAGAAGTGGTGGCGTTTTCTTCCCCCTGGTACACAGAGGAGACCATTGAAACAGCTTGGCATATGCTGACAGAGTTTTTTGTACCTTTTGTAATGAAGGGTGAATGGCATGGCCCTCAGGAAGTGAGTGTAGCTCTTGAACGCTTCAAGCGGAATCCGATGGCCAAGGCGGGGCTGGAAATGTCGGCGTGGGATTTGTTTGCAAAGCGGTCGGAGTTGTCGTTATCGGAGTATATAGGTGGAGTGCGCAAATCGGTGAAAGCCGGGGTGGTCGTAAGTGTCGATTCTCCCGAAAGGATGCTTGCCACGATTGGTAAGCGTTTGGAGGAAGGGTATGAACGGGTGAAGGTGAAAATAGATCCCAATAATGATTATGAAATGCTGAAAATAATTAGAGATGCTTATCCAGATCTTGCGTTGCTTGTGGATGCCAATTCGGCCTATTCTCTTGAAGATGCAGAACGGTTATCTGCTTTTGATTCTTTGAATCTGCTGATGATCGAGCAGCCACTTGCCTCAGACGATATTGTAGAACATGCTGAACTGCAGAAGCGATTATCCACACCGATTTGCTTGGATGAAAGCATCGTTTCCTTGCAGGATGCTAAAAATGCAGTAACGCTTGGCAGCTGCAAGGTAATGAGTATCAAAATAGGGCGTGTTGGCGGATTGGCCAACGCCATCGCTATTCATGATCTGTGTCAGGAGAGTGGTATTCCTGTATGGTGTGGAGGGATGTTGGAGACAGGGATTTCCAGAGCATTTAATATCGCTTTGGCTTCCCTTCCTAACTTCATTATTCCGGGTGATATTTCTGCATCAAGTCGTTACTGGAAAAGAGATGTGACGATTCCTGAGGTGGAAGTGGAGGACGGAGAAGTGCAAGTCCCAACCGAACCTGGAATCGGCTATCAGGTGGACGAGGAGTATGTGAAGGAAATCAGTAGAAGAATTCAGACCTTCCAAAGGTAATTCAAGTAAATACTCAAACAAATAATTTTCGACAGAATGAAAAATGAAGACGAACTAGATTCAAAAGCCCCGCCGGGATTCCGGCGGGGCTTTTGCTCGTTAACCTTATTTATATTCGACGAAAAGGGCAAAAATCCTTGAAGGGTCTGACCCCCTTCTTTTTATTTTTTCAGTTTTTTTGTTCTTGACAAAAGTTTACTTAGGGTTTAAGTTTTGTATGAGGGCAACTTTTTAAGTCGAGGCTTAAATTGGTGTGCTTGGTCAAAATTCGGTGCACATTTTTACGTAGTTTTGCATAAATTGGTCTAGGTGTTTTGTTGATTGTTTGTATTTTTTTACCATAAAAATTGCATTAGAGAAACTTTTGTTACTTAGTACAATACAGATAGATATAAAGGAGAGGGTAAGAAATGAGAGCATTGTGGATTAAATTATTGATTTTTGGAGCAGTTGTGTTGGGACTTACAGGGTGTAACGCAGCCGCTGGAACAGATGGGGATGACACCCTTAAGGTTACTACAACGATTGCTCAGATTGGGGATATCGTTAAGAATGTGGGGGGAGATAAGGTACAGGTAGAGAGTTTGATGGGACCTGGGATCGACCCTCATTTGTATCAGGCTTCCCAAGGAGATCTTCGAAAGCTTAGTGATGCAGATATCATTTTCTACAATGGGCTTA
The DNA here is from genome assembly GCF_001037965.1 of Bacillus sp. LL01. Classification (NCBI taxonomy): domain Bacteria; kingdom Bacillati; phylum Bacillota; class Bacilli; order Caryophanales; family Bacillaceae; genus Bacillus; species Bacillus sp. LL01. The sequence goes on from NZ_LFEL01000004.1 coordinate 23,064, forward strand.
GACTAGAGGGGAGAATGGGGGATATTTTGAATAAAATGTCCAATGATAAACCGACAATTGCTGTTGCCGAAACCATTCCGACAAATCTGCTCCTGAATGATGAGGAGGAGGCCGGAAAAATGGATCCCCATGTATGGTTTGATATTTCACTTTGGCTGCATACAGTGGAAGAAGTGAAAAATTCCTTGATTGAAATGGATGAAGAAAATGCTTCTTACTATGAAGAAAATGCAACTGAATATATTAATAAACTTAAAGAATTAGATACGTATGCAAAAGAGCAAATTGCCACAATACCTGAGGAAAGTCGAGTTCTTGTAACAGCTCATGATGCATTTAAATATTTCGGTGAGGCATATGGCATGGAAGTGAACGGGCTGCAAGGCCTTAGCACAGATGCTGAGTTTGGATTGAATGATGTTCGTTCCATTGTGGATCTCCTAGTGGATAGAAACATAAAAGCTGTGTTTGTAGAAAGCAGCATTTCAGAGGATTCCATCAATGCCGTAGTAAAAGGGGCAGAGAGCAGAGGACACACGGTTGTGATCGGTGGAGAACTCTACTCTGATGCTATGGGTGCGGATGGAACTGAGACGGGGACATATTTAGGGATGTTCCGACATAATATTGATACAATCGTTGCTGCTTTAAAGTAAAGTTGCTTTAAAATAGTTACTATCAGCTAGTAAAAACCCCCTGTTGACTGGAGTGCAAGGTGAGAGACTCCAGCGGGAGGTAGCGGTAGACTTGAGACCCACCGCCCCGCGGAAAGCGATCACCTGAAACGGAAGGGAACAGGAGTTACACAGAACATAAAAAGTTCTAAGATACAAAAAAGGAAAAGGTGAACGAATATGGAGCCAGTAAAAATAGAAAATCTGACAGTAGCCTACCATCGTAAACCTGTACTGAAGGAAATCAGTTTCAGTGTACCGGAAGGGAAATTGATTGGTATCATCGGACCGAATGGCGCTGGGAAGTCCACCCTGATAAAGGCGGCTTTAGAGTTGATTCCAAAAGCTTCCGGAAACATCTCCATCTATGGAAAATCCTATAAATCTCAAAGGAAGCTAATCGGGTATGTACCACAACGGGGGTCGGTGGATTGGGATTTCCCGACTAATGCGTTGGATGTTGTGTTGATGGGCAGGTATGGTCATATCGGCTGGTTGAAACGTCCGAACAAAAAAGATGTAGAATTTGCATATGAATGTTTGGATAAAGTCGGAATGCGTGAATATGCAGCAAGACAGATCAGCCAGCTTTCCGGCGGGCAGCAGCAGCGTGTGTTCCTGGCAAGAGCACTTGCACAGGACGCAAGCATCTATTTCATGGATGAACCATTCGTAGGGGTTGATGCCGCAACGGAAAAAGCGATAATCACAATCCTCAATGAGCTGAAGGCACAAGGGAAAACGGTGCTGGTAGTTCACCATGATCTGCAGACGGTAAAAGAGTATTTTGATTGGACCTTATTGATCAACCTTAGGAAAATAGCAATCGGTCCGACTGAAGAAGTGTTTACGATCGATAACCTGCAAAAAACATATGGTGGTCGGTTAGCGTTTTTAGATCAAAATAAAGCCATTGTCGAACAATAGGAGTGACAGTATGGAAACATTGCTAAATATGCTTCAAGATCCGAATGTGCAATGGGTGCTTATCGGAACCATCTTATTGGGCATGGCAAGTGGGGTGCTTGGCAGTTTTGCTCTATTACGAAAGCAGAGTCTGTTGGGGGACGCCATGGCACATGCAGCACTTCCGGGAATCTGTATCGCCTTTCTTCTATATGGTGCAAAGTCCATGTCCTGGTTTTTAATTGGAGCGGCAATTTCAGGATTAATCGGTACCTACTGCATTCAGGCAATCATTAAACATTCAAGAATTAAGGAAGATACAGCCATCGGGCTTGTGCTTTCTGTATTTTTCGGATTCGGAATTGTACTTTTGACCTATGTCCAACACCATGGCAAAGGCAATCAGGCTGGTCTTGACTCCTTTATTTTCGGTCAGGCGGCGGCGATTGTAGGGACGGATGTACAAATCATCAGTGTCATCGCATTTGTTTTGATTTTAATCACATTCATTCTTTTCAAGGAACTGAAATTAATTACGTTCGATCCTCAGTTTGCCCAAGGGTTGGGACTGCCTGTTAAATGGTTAAATGGGCTATTGATGACATTAATTGTTGGAGCGGTCGTTATCGGGCTCCAGGCGGTAGGGGTCATTCTGATGGCTGCTATGTTGATCACGCCTGCCATTACCGCCCGTTACTGGACGGAACGGCTTGATTACATGGTCATTCTTGCAGGTCTGGTCGGAGGGATTTCAGGAGTTGTGGGAACGCTACTCAGTACCCTTTCAAGAGGGATGCCGACAGGGCCCCTCATCATTATGGCTGCGACCATCCTTTTCATCGTATCCTTACTATTTGGAACCAAAAAAGGATTGTTGCCGAAGATCTTGAAGCAATGGAAAGTGAAGCGTCTCGTTTCACGTGAGAATATTCTGTCCAGCTTGTATGAACTGACAGAATCCAGGTTAAAAGAATCGGAAGGAAGAGAAATGGGATGCTATTCCTATCAGCAAATCACGAAAATTCGCCCAGTTTCTTCAATCAATCTCCTTACGGTGGTAAAAGGTTTGAAAAGGGAAGGCGCTATTCAAGAGCAGGAAGACAAGCAAATTGTTCTGACGGAAAAAGGGCTGGAGCTTGCGCATGATATCGTGTTGAAAAATCGGTTGCTGGATATGTATCTTATGTTTGAGAGCAAATTTCCTGTATCTGACTGGAAAGAAGGAAGCATGGATCTCTTAGATGGGCCAAAGGAAACCTTGGATGAACTGTTGACATTATTAAAAGATTTCGGCAGGGAACCCAAAGGACTGTTTCTATACAGAAAAAAGAAAAATCTTGGTTCATCAGGCTTCCATTCCAAGATGAAAGGAAGTGAAGGAAGCTTATGAGTTACGAGGGCTGGATTATCATAACTGGATCACTCGTAGGAATTACATGTGGCATAACCGGCTGTTTTCTCATTCTGAGACGTATGGCGATGCTTGCCGATGCAATCAGCCACACTGTGTTGCTCGGAATAGTTGGTGCCTATCTGGTATCAAACAGCCTTGAGGGGATCTATATGTTTGTAGGTGCACTTATAGTGGGGTTGCTAACAGCATTTTTTATACAGCTCCTTCACTCTTCAGGAGTTCAATCGGATGCTGCCATCGGAGTTGTATTCACATCGCTTTTCGCGTTAGGAGTAATTTTGCTTTCTTTATATGCCGGCCGGATTCACTTGGATGTGGATCACGCATTAATGGGAGAGATCGCATTTGTACCATGGGACACCTTTGTGCTGGCAGGAATGGATCTTGGACCAAAGGCGGTCTGGATGCTAGGGACTGTATTCCTTATTAATTTGATGATTATAATTTTCTTTTATAAGGAACTGAAAATATGCGCATTTGATCCGGAAATGGCACTTGCCATTGGAATTCCCGTCATGTTCATGCACTATTTATTAATGGGGATGCTCTCCATTACAACGGTTGCTTCGTTTGACAGCGTAGGAGCTATACTAGTGGTTGCGATGTTGATTGCACCTGGGGCAAGCGCCTATCTGTTGACGGATAAACTTGGTGTCATGCTGGTATTAAGTGCCTTGATTGGTGTTGCTTCAGCAGTACTAGGATATTATGCCGCGTATTTGTTTAACGTGTCGATATCCGGATCGATGGCATCTATGGCTGGAGTCCTGTTTGTTCTGACATTCTTCCTGTCACCGAAGCACGGATTAATTATGAAATGGTTTTTTAGAAGAAGTTTATCAAAAAGTATAGAAAACCCATGAGCTACCTGCCACGTAGTTCATGGGTTTCTTTGTTTTTCATCTACCCTTTAATGGGCAGGCTTAAATGTTTTGCAGTCTGTGTCTTTTGTGTCATGTGCAGTGTTGCCTTTATGGCTCACTACATAGATAGAATCTGCCTGGCAGTGGTTCCCTTGACCCCAGTAGTTGCAGTTTTCCACTTCACATAATACTTCAACGTCTCTTGCCATCTCTTCGTCCTCCTTTTTTGTGCAGAAGATACATACTTAATGTTCGCAAGAAATAATTTTTCATACTAATTTTCAAAAAAAGAGGTATAATTTTAAAACTTATTGACAAAGAGAATCATTCTCAACTATTATATATATAACAATAGAGAATCATTCTCAATTAAAAACGGAAAGGGTGTTTGAGTAATGGCTTCATTAATGGTAGTTGGTGCAGATCACTTAGGGAATATCCACGATAAACTAGTAACCCAAGGATTTGAGAATGTGTTACATATTGACGGCAGAAAAGTGCAGGTGGTAAAAAGGACAATCCCTGAGAATATTGATATCATTCTCGTCCTTACGGATTACATTAACCATAATCTTGCCAAGGTGATCAAGCAAAAAGCGAAAGAAAGCAATAAGCCTGTTTTTTACTGTAAAAGGTCATGGAGTTCCATTCAAAAGGTGCTCGGTAATATAACAAAATGAAAAAGCCAGGAGTCGATTCTTCAGCTTCCTGACTTTAATTTTCGCTTCTAATATAACGTTCATCCTTCATAAACAGTCTCCAGAAGTAGATGAATCCTGGAAACAGAATGATGAATCCGATGATATAGGTAATAAACAGCGCCCGAAAAGAGGCCGGGTCGGTAAATCCGTTCTGAATTGTGACATTAGGATAGACGATATATGGAAGGTGGGCTCTCCCATATGCATAGCTTGCAAGGGCATATTGGATGAAGGCTGATACCACCCCAAGGCGAGGGAGGCCGGTCCAGCCATTTTTACTAGGCAGAACTAGGGCAACTCCAGTCACAACAAACATCCCTGCGGAAATGAATAGCCAAACAAGATAGTCCATCATTCCATCAAAAAGCCAAGTTGCTTCATAACGCATCGTAATCATGATCAGCAGTGCACCTAACAAAGAGACAGGTCCGAGAATGAGCGCGTCTCTCCGGTAAATTTCATAGGCATGCTTGTCTTTTGCCACTTTCGAGAAATCGGCCAGCAAAAGAGAGGAAAGGAAAAGTGTGCTGCTGATAGCAAAAAGGACGAAGGATAGGGCATGTGGGCTCGTTAGCAAACGTCCGAGCATGAGAGTATCCACCCCATCAATATTATCCACAAATCCCCCATGAGTAATCGGTAATACAAGAATGAGAAAAGCAGGAATGATAAAACCGCTGATCCCCGATACATATGTCAGTGGTTTATGATAGTCATCCACGATATGGGAGAACACAAGAAATCCACTGCGAACTGCAAGCAAAAGCAGAATAATGCTACCGGGTATCAAAAGTACAGTCCCGAGGGTGTAGGCAGCACTCGGGAAAAAGCTGTATATGGCCACTACCACAGCTACGATGAAAACATTGGTAACTTCCCATGTCGGGGATAGATATCGGTTGGCAATGTTCGTCGCATTGGTTTTCTCATTTTTTATATAGAGCATCGACCAGAAGCCTGCCCCGAAATCCATTGTTGCCATTACGGCATAAATAAAAATGAAGCCCCATAGGACGGTGATTGCCAATATCACATCTGTCATGCAAGAAAACCTCCCTTAGGCTTGGACCCCTGAAGATGCTGGGGGAATGTCGTTCAACTCATCCTCAATTGGATGGCGCTTGAAGTAATAGCGTAAAACAAGGACTACTGCAGTACCAAGTAGTACATAAATGCCTGCAAAAGCAATGAATAATGCTGCAAGATTCTGGTTGCCTGTTACAGCATCCTCGGTAAGCATGACTCGATAGATTACCCATGGCTGTCTACCCGTACAAGCGAAAATCCATCCGAATTCTATGGCCATCACAGCAAGTGGCCCGGCTGCAACAAAAAGCCACATCATCCATTTTGGGAAGACCCGTTTCTTAAGTATTTTGCTCCAGAAGAACCCAATCAAAGAGAGCATAATCAGAAACGAACCAATTCCAACCATTGCATTGAAAAGCGTATGGACAAATAATGGCGGCCAATACTCCTCAGGAAAATCGTCCAGCCCGACAACAACTGTATCAAAGCGGTCATCCGCTAAAAAGCTCAACGCCCAGGGAATCTCAATACCCCATTTCACTTCTTTTGTTTCCCGGTCGGTAAACCCGCCGACTGCAAGGGGAGCATGGGACTGTGTTTCAAAGAGACCTTCTGCTGCTGCAAGCTTTTCTGGTTGGTATTGATGAAGGAGCTGTGCGGATTCATGCCCGTTTATTGCCGTCATGAATGAGAATATTCCTCCTACCACAAGCCCCATGATTAGTGCCTTCCTATGGAATTTATAAACACGCTCGTCATGTTTGTTCCTTAGCATTTTATAAGCAGCAACCGAGGCAATGACAAATGCTCCTGTCATAAAAGCGGAAACTGCAACATGTGCTGCTGTTATGATGAAACTCGGATTGAAAAAGGCGGCCCAAGGATCGACATCGACAATCTGGCCGTTCTCAATACGGAAGCCCGCTGGTGTTCCCTCAAAAGCATGGACATTGGTGATTAGGACCGCTGAAGCTGCCGCACCGATTGTCACAAGTGTCACACTCAAGATCCGCATCCAAGGTGATATGCGGTCGGCTGCATACACGTAGATGGAGATGAACAATGCTTCAATGAAAAAAGCATAGATTTCAATCTGAAATGGCAAGGCCATGACCTTTCCAATTACCTCCATGAAGCCTGGCCATAAAAGAGAAAGCTGAACCCCTGCAATTGTACCGGTCGGTATGGCCACTCCAAGTAGCACCGCCTTCGCTTTTGTCCACCTTTTAGCCATAATGGCATATTCGCGATTCTGGGTTTTCTGATACATCAATTCCGCAATCAATATCATTAAAGGTATGCCAACACCAAGTGTGGCGAAAATGATATGGAAACCCATGGTTGTTCCAAACAGTGACCGTGCAATTACGACATCTTCCATGTGGCTACGTCCTTTCAAGTTAATTTTATAAGTTTATGGTCCACATTTTTCCACTAATTATGCATATTTTACTAAAAGAAAGAAGGACCCTGCTCGAATGAAAGGTATCAAATTGCTTGAAAGAGTATGAGATTAGCGTTAAAATATAAAAGCGTAATGATTCCGATTTATATGGTTGTTTTATTACTTTTGGAGCAGCGGTATAATGGGTAATAGGATAGTAAGATGAAACGATAGGAGTGCTTATAATGACAAAAAGGGTACCAGTGTACGTTATTAGCGGATTCTTGGGCAGTGGAAAAACGACTGTGCTTTTACATATGTTGAAACACTTCAAAAACCAAGGCATGAAGCCGGGTATCATTTTGAATGAACTAGGTGATGAGAACGTCGAGGACCATCTTTTTAAGGGAGAGAAAGTGGTGGAACTGCTGAATGGCTGCATCTGCTGCACCATCCAGGATGACCTTAAATCCACACTCGATCAATACCTAAATGAAGAGATAGACGTCCTAATCATTGAAGGGACAGGAGTGGCAAATCCGCTGGAAATTAAAGATGTCCTTTTAACACCTTCTTACATGGAGCATTTCGAGCTGTTGTCCATGATTAGTCTTGTGGATGCAAGTCATTACCTGGAGTATCAAAGCTTCTTCAGCAGTTCCAAGGAAATCCGCGGGCTTTTGAAGGAACAGGTCACGTCAGCTCATCTATTAGTTTTGAATAAAATGGATCTTGTCTCGGAAAAAGAACTAATAAAAGTGGAGTCTAAGCTTGCCGATGAGCTAGAGGATCATGTACCGGTTTATCGCACGAGCCATGGAGAGGTACCTTTGGAGATACTCTTGGAAAAGAGGATGCATCTGAGAGAGATTAGGGAAGATGGACATGAGGTGGACGAAGACGGACATGAACATAGCCATGGCGACCACCATCACCATCACCACCACATCGAAGCGGTCAAAGTATCGTTTTCAGAGCCGATAAATCGAGTGGTGTTAGAAAATCAGTTAAAGAAGCTTTCTAAACATGTTGTCCGCGCAAAAGGAATTGTCAGGATTGATGAAACTCCTGGAATATACGAGTTTCAATATGCTGCTTCCACTTTAGTGTTGAACAGAATCGAGAAAACGGAAGTTCGTCCATCCATTATTTTGATTGGCAAGGATATTGATGACCGGAAAGTGGAAAAATTCTGTGAGGCTTTGAGGGAAGAATAAGAATAAGAAAACAGGCAGCCCACCTCAGGCTGCCTGTTTTCTTATGCTATTAATTCAAAGCTTTCTTCAACGTCTTCAGGTTCTTGCGCATCAAGCTGAAATAATCTTCTTCATTATTCACATCTTCTTCCGTCACAGCCTCCAAATTATGAAGTACTAGTGCTTCGGCCTTTATTTCATTCTTCACCACTTCAGCAATTTTTCCACTGATATTCTGGTCGAAAATGACATATTGGATTTCATTCTCTTTTGCAGTGTTGATAATTTCAGTCAGTTGTTTCTGTGAAGGCTCCTGGGTAGGAGATAGGCCAGTTACACTGATCTGTTCCAACCCATAGCGTTGTTCCCAGTAACCATATGCTGCATGGGAAACTAAAATTTTGTTCGTTTTCGCAGTCTCGACTGTTTCTGTGAACTCTGCATCCAGCTCTTCAAGGTCAGCCTTCAGTGTTTCGAAATTCGCTTCAAAATCCTTTTTTGCTTCAGGCTTCAATTCCACAAGTGCATTCTTGATATTTTCAGCAAGTGTAATGGAAAGAGTAGGATCTAACCATACATGCGGATCGCCATCAGAATGGTCATGTCCTTCATGTCCATCTTCCTCATGTTCATGGTCATGATCGTCCTCATGAGCTTCTTCTTCATGCTCGTGGTCATGATCGTCCTCATGAGCTTCTTCTTCATGCTCGTGGTCATGATCGTCCTTGTGAGCTTCTTCTTCATGCTCGTGGTCATGATCGTCCTTGTGAGCTTCTTCTTCATGCTCGTGGTCATGATCGTCCTTGTGAGCTTCTTCTTCATGCTCGTGGTCATGATCGTCCTTGTGAGCTTCTTCTTCATGCTCGTGGTCATGATCGTCCTTGTGAGCTTCTTCTTCATGCTCATGGTCGTGATCGTCCTTGTGAGCTTCTTCTTCATGCTCATGGTCGTGATCGTCCTCATGAGCTTCTTCTTCATGCTCATGATCGTCATCCTCACCACGCAGATCAATCCCTTCACCAGCTGCAACAATTGTGACATCTTCGTTTTCCAGAACGCCTTTTGCCTTGTCGGCGAATCCTTCGACACCAACACCAGTGTAGATGAAGGCATCAGCAGAAGCCATTTCACTCATTGTTCTAGTAGAAGGTTCAAAAGTGTGTGCATCTGCACCAGGTGGGTAGACAGATGTCACCTCAACATGATCTCCGCCAATTTTCTTTGTGAAATCCTCCAAAGGGAAGATGGTCGTATAGACGTTTAACTTTTCATTCCCGTCAGAGGCTTTATTATCTGAATTACACCCCACTAGGAATGTGAAAACTACTAACATCATTGTGATTAAAATAGATTTAGTTTTCATTGTTTTCTCCTCTCGTTTATTATCCCAACACATTATATCGTAATTATTACGATTTGAGAACTAAAAAGACAAATGTTATAAAATTTTTACAATTAATCTACGATAAAAGCGGGAACGGGATCATAAAGTTTGGACCAATCATCTTGCATTTCTTTATCGGTAAGAAGACAAGTGTCCAAGGATCGTTCTATTTGTTTACGATCCATTTCAAGACCGATGAAGACTATTTCGGTCATTCTATCACCGTATGTTTCATCCCATCTCTCCAGCAACTCTGGCTCTTCTTTTAACGTTAATCCCTTTTCCTCATCGCTGTAGCTTGCAACCCATTCACCTGCACCTTGAATCATAATGGATGCACCTGCCTGAGAAATCAGACCTGCCATATTATTTCTTGAAGCCAGCCAGAAGAACCCTTTCGCTCGGACAATGTTTTCTGGCCAATTATCCAACCAACTCTTAAATCTTTCTGGATGAAACGGTTTCTGGCGGCGATAAACGAAGGAGGAAATCCCGTATTCTTCAGTTTCAGGTGTATGCTCTTCGTTTAGTTCCTTGATCCAACCGGCTGCTTGGCTGGCTTTTTCAAAATCAAACAGCCCGGTGTTCAATATGGATTCCAGCTTAACTTGACTATTAACCGTTTGAATTATCGTTGCTTCAGGATTCAATTTTTTCAGTAGCCCCACTAATTCGTTTACATATTCGGGTTCTAGTAAATCTGTTTTGTTTAATAAGAGGATATCAGCAAATTCAATCTGATCGATTAATAGGTCTGATATTTCACGAATATCCGTTTCGTCTGTTCCCTGTTTCCGATCGAGGAGACTTTCACCCGATTGATAGTCATCATAGAAACGGAAACCATCAACCACAGTGATCATCGCATCCAGCCGGCATTTTTTTGTGAGGTCAATGTCAAATTCCTCATCCAAATATGTAAAAGTCTGCGCAACAGGAATCGGTTCACTTATCCCTGAAGATTCGATAACGATATAGTCGATATTCCCTTCGTCTACGAGGCGCTCGACTTCCATCATCAAGTCTTCTCGCAAAGTACAGCAGATACAGCCGTTCTGCATTTCCACCAACTTTTCTTCGGTTCTGGAAAATCCACCTTGCTTAATAAGGGCAGCGTCAACATTCACTTCACTCATATCGTTAACGATTACGGCAATCTTCAAACCTTCTCTATTGGATAAAATATGATTTAGCAGCGTTGTTTTCCCAGCACCAAGGTAGCCGCTTAGTACTGTCACAGGTATTTTCTTTTCCATAAAAATAAAACTTCCTTCCTTAATCAAAACGTAACGTTTACGATTTATAAGTAAAATAGTACTAAAAACCTAAAAAGAAAACAAGCTATTTTTGTTGTCAATTTGTTCTGAGTTTGTCATATTGAGAGTAAGGGATTTAAAATTCTTTCAGAAAGAAGGTCAAAATGATGAAACTACTGGATGAAATTTTAGAACACAATACGGGTTTTGTAGAAAAAGAAGAGTATATTCAATATCAGACCACCAAATTTCCTGATAAAAAATTAGTGGTTTTATCATGCATGGATACTAGGCTAATGGATTTATTGCCAAAAGCGATGAATCTGAAGCATGGCGATATGAAGATTGTAAAGAATGCGGGAGCGATTGTATCGCATCCGTTTGGAAGTATCATGAGAAGTATTTTAGTGGCTGTGTTTGAGTTACAGGCAGATGAAGTTTTGGTAGTGGGGCACCATGACTGCGGGATGGGAAAAATCAACCCTGAGAGCATGCGAGAGAAAATGGAAGCGCGTGGTGTGACCAAGGAAACGATAGATGATTTGAAATATGCAGGAATTGATGTGAAAGGCTTCCTTAAAGGGTTCGATAGTGTGGAGGAAAGTGTCCGGGAGAGTGTGGATATGATTGCAAATCATCCATTGATGGCAGAGGGTGTACCTGTGCATGGATTGGTGATTGATCCACACACAGGTAAGTTGGATCTTGTGGTGAATGGGTACGAGAATAACTAGGTTAAGTTGTCGTTAACTCCCTGTAGCCTTCCGCTTATGGTGTATCAAGTGTTTTGCTTTGCTTTGGTTTCCTTTTTTTCCGGTACATGGTCGATGCCACCGGGGTGAAAGGGATGACATTTGAGAATTCTTCTTATTGTCAGCCATCCACCTCTGATTGCGCCAAATCGCCCGATGGCCTCCATTCCGTATTGGGAACAAGTAGGATAGAATCTGCAAGTAGGCGGCTTAAGGGGAGATAGGAATTTACGGTAAAAACGGATTATTAAAAGGAATATTTGCTTCATTTCGTGTCACCTCTACTATGATTATAGTGGAAACCGTTTGAAACGGAAAATTTCATTAATTCATGTAAATCAGATGAATTTAATTGGAATTAAATCTGTGTTATACTGTAAATAACTTTTAAATTAAGGGAGAGTGCAATTATGCCTTCAGTAGAAAGTTTTGAATTAGATCATAATGCGGTAAAAGCTCCTTATGTTCGTCATTGTGGGGTACACAAGGTCGGAACAGATGGTGTTGTCAATAAATATGATATCCGTTTCTGCCAGCCAAATAAACAGGCGATGAAGCCTGATTCGATTCACACATTAGAGCATCTACTGGCATTCAACATCCGTACACATGCCGAAAAGTACAGCCATTTTGATATTATCGATATTTCTCCTATGGGTTGTCAGACAGGTTATTATCTGGTTGTAAGCGGAGAGCCGACAGTGGATGAAATTGTAGATCTGATGGAAGATACTCTTAAGGATGCGGTACAGATTGAAGAAATTCCGGCTTCCAACGAAAAGCAGTGCGGTCAAGCAAAGCTTCATGATCTCGAAGGTGCGAAACGATTGATGAAGTTCTGGTTGGAACAAGATAAAGAAGACTTGAAAAAAGTTTTTGGATAGGCTCTTTTCTCAAAAATGTTGCTAATTGCTAGCAAAAGTCGGCATTTGGACTGTTGCTGCTTGCCCGTTCTAAATATGGCATGCAATTTATCCTGTACCTTCAGGAAAAGAGCACGATAGCAACAGTTATAACGGGTGGATTTAAACTGCGATAAAGCAACAAAGCATGCGAAAAGAACCTATGGATAAAAGGAAAGGATGACACATAGGGGTCATCCTTTTTTAGTTTGAAGATATAATGTTCGCCGCCACTCTTGCCCCTGAGATATTACGGGCAATTGGGCCGACTTCAAGTTCTGCAAGTGCTCCGCTGACATAAAGATTTGGAGCCCATTCTAACATATTGCTGACTATAGGGTAGCCGCATTTCGAACATGGAAGCTTCTCTTGCTTTATCACAGGCTCCAACCATTCCTTGCCCGGAAGATTCTGCTCAAACCCTGTTGCCATAAGGATGGTGTGACCATCTATCGATTCATCTGTATCTAAATTTAGGTAGATCCTATTTCTATCCTCGTTGTAATCAATCACAGTCCCATCTATAATCCTCAACTTATCTGTTCGCATCAATTGACTAAGCCTGTTTCGTAATTCCACAGGGATTGAGCCTTTATGCCTTGCTGATCTTATGGCGATACGTCTTTTGGTATAGTCTTTTGTCTGGACAAATGGACGGCGCATTTTGGGGCCAAGCCATTCAGGATTGCTGTCAAAATCATGAATCCTAAATGGATGACGCTTCAGCATGGTCACTTCTCCAGGAAACAAGGAAGCCAGTTTGATTGCTAAATGGGTGGCTGTTATTCCACCGCCTACTACGATAAACGGGGCACTCATTTTCTCGAAAAGTGGAAGTTCTTTGTCGAACACATGATATAAGGAGTTTGGGTTAGCCTGTTTTAGATTTCTTGCCCAATCCGGTAGGTGCAACTGATCACTGATTCCAATGGCTATCACCACTTTTTTCGTTTTAAATGCTTCTCCGTTTTGAAGGTGTACATTCCAATACCCATCGCAATTTTCAATATTACGAACCCTTGAAGCGACATAAGCTTGTTGAATTTTTAACTCATCTATTAGGTGATCACAGTGGTCATTGAACATTTGTAAGGAGGGCCGTTTATACCTTCCATAAAAATCTGTGTTAGGTTTATATTTATGTTCTCTTTTTGAAAAAGATTGCAAGCTGAATGGTTCTGTATCCAAATGATGGACAGAGGGCGATCTCAAGTATGGCATGGAGATGGTGGATGTACATCTTTTCCAATTTTCCAATGGCTTTGGATTTGGATCGACAATTCTTAATTGATTTATGGTGGTTTTATTCTTTTTTAGTAGAAACGTTGCAACAGTTAAACCTTGGATTCCTCCGCCGATGATAACCCATTGAAGCAAAGTGAACACTCCTTTTTGAAAATAGTAATCATTACGATTATTGATATTACATATAGTATAGGAAGATTCATAAGGAATCAAGAAGGAAAGTACGAAAAAACTTTCCAAACTTTTCTATCATACAGTTAATAGATTAGACATATATTACTAGTATCAAAGGTAAAGCTTTACAAGATTCATATGTTATAATACAAAATAGAAAATATGATAGGAGTAGAAGAATGAGAAAAAGCAATAGTCTTTTGAAGGATTTGATCGGGCTTGCTTTAATTGGAGTTTTCCTATACCTATTCTTTTTTATAGACTTTAAGGAAATCTCGCTTGATATTCCAAGCTCGTGGCTGAATGTAAATACTATTTTTCTTAGTATTGTTATTGAAGCCGTTCCATTTATCTTACTTGGTGTATTCGCCTCTGCATTGATTCAAACATTCGTGTCAGAGGAAAAAATAAAAAAATATCTTCCAAAGAATCCAATAGGTGCCATTATTCCGGCAGCATTACTTGGAGTTATACTTCCTATTTGTGAATGTGCGATTATACCTGTTGTACGCAGGCTAATTAAAAAAGGGATGCCGCTTCATGTTGGTGTGGTTCTGCTTGTTGGTGCACCGATCCTTAACCCGGTAGTTGTGGCTTCTACATATTTTGCGTTTAATGGGGACCCTACCATTTTGTACGGTAGATTTGGACTTGCCTTCATCTTATGTATTGTCATCGGTTTTTTGATGTTATTACTTTTTGATAACAAGAATCAGCTGCGATGGACGAAAAGCGAGCTGCAGGGTAGACAGGACCTAGAGCTTGAACAGCCGGCTCTGCAGCAGAACAAATGGAAAGCGACATTCTACCATGCAAGCGATGAGTTTTTTGACATGGGGAAATACTTAATCGCCGGTGCGTTTATTGCGAGTTTATTCCAGACATTCCTTGACCGTAGTGTATTGATGGCGCTTGGCCAGAATGAGGTATTGTCACCAGCTGTCATGATGGCTTTTGCTTTCGTGCTCTCACTCTGCTCAGAAGCAGATGCATTTGTAGCAGCCTCATTTGGTTCTACATTTACAGTCGGCTCGCTTTTAGCCTTCATGATTTATGGGCCGATGCTAGATCTTAAAAACGCATTTATGCTATTTGCTTATTTCCGTACCAAATTTGTGCTTGTATTCATGGCAGTTGTGACCATTGTAGTGTTCGCGGCGATACTTATTTTCCAACAGCTTGTGCTGTAAGGGGAGAGGATGATAATAAATGGAAAGTAATCGGGATTATGGATTCCATATTTATTTGCGTGGGATTATATTACTAGGGTTTACTCTATTATTTTTTAAACTTTTGGTTACAGGTAATATAACGAATTTCATAGCCCCCCGGATGATGCCGTTCATGTATTTTGCAGCTGGAACCTTGTTCATTCTTGGTATTGTACAGATATGGCGTAGTGGTTCGAAAAATAAAGAAGAATTGGTGTGTAATTGTGGATTTGATCATGGGGAATCCTCTACACCGATTCAATCTATATTAATCTATTCGATGTTTGTATTGCCTATTGTTACAGGCTTTATGTTCCCGGATAATATATTGGACAGCTCGATTATCGATAAGCGCGGGTTTACGAACTCCAAACAGCTTGTGGAGCAACGTCAGCAGGCGGGGGCATTTGATGGTCCGGCTGGTTCCGGTGCAGATGGGACAAGCGGTGACACGGATACATCCAGAGCGGAAGCCTATTTGGATGATCCGGAAGGGTATATGGAAGACCAGGAGAACCAGGAACCTACTATCGATGAGCAATTAGCTGATGCACCTTTGGAACATCCTGATGACTTTGAGCTTCAGGAGCCGCCTGAAGGGTACTATGAGGAATTGAAAGCTGAGATGCTTGAGATGGATACAATTATTGTTGATGATGAACGGTACATTCCGATGATGAATATCATTGATATGAGTATTGATGAGTTTGTCGGCAAGAAAATAGAGATGGTCGGATTTGTGTACCGTGAAGAGGACTTTACGGAGAATCAGTTTGTTGTCGCGCGTTTCGGATTGTCTTGCTGTGTGGCGGATGCCAGTGTTTATGGGACGTTATCGAATATGAGCGGGGCAGGGGATCTGGAAAATGACGATTGGGTCAAAGTAAGTGGTACACTGACCACTACCCAATACAATAACTGGACCCTTCCGTACGTGGAAGTAGATACACTTGAGAAAGTAGATCAACCGGATTCACCATATATTTATGAGTACTACTAACAAGAGAACCCCCTGAGCAAATAAAGCTCAGGGGGTTTTGACGCATCTGCGTAAAATTTTATTTCTTTTCTTCTTGTTCATGTTCTTCTTTAGGTTCAGGGTCGATAGGATCTATTTTGTGTTCGTATTTGTAGGCTTTGTTAGTTGAAAGCAGGGTAAGGAAGAGCACGACAAATACAATGATGATACAGATGATTAAGATAATCATCATGGTGATGGCAAACCTCCTTCTGAAAAAAAACGCTTCCTTTATTTTATCACTATATATGAAGATTATGAAAAGCTTTCTCGTAGCATAAGTCATCTGTTTAGGGGGAGGCTAAAAGGGGTAAAAAATCTATGTAAGTTGCTGATATTTTTAAGGAGGTAGTGAGTCATATGTCTACACAATTAACCGAAGTGGTGAATAAGCAAGTTGCAAACTGGAGCGTACTTTTTATCAAATTACATAACTATCATTGGTTTGTGAAAGGCCCTGAATTCTTCACACTTCATGAGAAATTTGAAGAATTGTATGGTGAGGCTGCAACTCATATTGATGAACTCGCAGAAAGACTTTTGGCAATTGAAGGAACTCCGGTTGGAACGATGAAAGAAATCCTGGAAATTTCTACAATCAATGAAGCGGAAGGGAAAGAAACGGCAGAGCAGATGGTACAATCCATTGCAAGTGACTTTTCAACTCTGATTAATGAGTTGAAGGAAGGCATGGAGATTGCAGACCAAGCAGGGGATGAAACCACTGGGGACATGTTGCTTTCCATCCACCAGAGTGTGGAAAAACACAATTGGATGCTACATGCATTCTTAGGAAAATAAGGCTCTTTTCTCAAAGATTGTTGCTATTCGCTTGTAAAAAGTCGGCAATTGGACTTTTTACCAAGAAAAATCGGCCTTTGGATTTTTCGTAGCTTATCTACTCAAAAATTGGCAGAAAGCCTATTAAGATAGCCAGGAAAAGAGCACGACAGCAAGGATTATAACGGTTGGTTGATAAATGTGAAAAAGCAACAAAGTTTACGAAAACAGCCGAAAATAAAAAGCAAAAAGCCCGGAGCCTGGACGTATTTGTAGTCCTTGGCATCGGGCTTTTATATGGTTTGGTAAGTATTATAGTCAATGAAGCAATCCTCGGTCCTCGTCGTCTCCACTGATCAAAAACTCTTTTACCTGCTCCATCACCAATTCTGAAACCACTTGATGAAGTTCCTCGTCCGATAATTCATTCAGAAGGTCGATACATTGCTCTCTAGTGAAACCGTTCACGATAGAATAGGCCACAGCATCGATATCTTCATCATCCCTGATCAATTTTTTATGATATTTGTTCACGAACGTGTCAAATGTTCTCATGGTAAACTATCTCCTCTAGTAAATATTGATTAGTTTTCACCAATATTAAAAGTTCATGCACAAAACTCTATTAACTCGTAACAGGAAGTTTGCAATTTGCATACTATGCAGTATAGAAAAATGATTGTGTAGGGGGATTTGTCATGGACAAGTACAATTTTATCTATTTGGGGACTGTATCATTTCTGGGATCCATGGCTTCTTTATTGTACGGGGGCTTTAGTTCGCTTTTATTATTTTTAATAGTGTTTGTCGTCGTGGATTATTTTACTGGGATATTGGCGGCTTTTGTGGAAAAGCGGCTGTCAAGTCGAGTTGGTTTTAAAGGTATTGCACAAAAGGTGTTTATTTTTGCATTGGTTAGTATTGCACATGTGTTGGATATTATTTTAGGGACTAATTTGATAAAGGACGTTACGATTTTATTTTATTTGGTGAATGAATTCATTTCCATTATGGAAAATGCATCTCGTTTAGGGGTACCGATACCAAATGTATTGAAAAAAGTAATCGATGCAATTAAGAAAAAAGCAGATTCTTAACAACTTGATAGGGAAGAATAAAGCCGGGATTTTGTGTGAAAATAAGAGAAGATACTGGAAAGGGTGAAAACACATGGAGCGCAAAACATATTACATTTCACTTGCAGAGGGTTCAATTTCACAAGTGAGTACAGCATCTTCTTGGGACTACCAAATACAGGCGACTGATGATGAAATAACACATCTAAGGGAAATATTCGATCAGAATTATTCTTCCGATTGGCAAGGCTTTTGGAGGGCCCACATCCCGTTTGTTCAATATCATTTTGACCGTTCAAATGATGCTTATGACAACGGATTGCAGCAGGCGTTCAAGATGATCTATGAGCTTGGAGATGAAGCAACAAAGGCCCACATCAAGGATCAAGGGCTCATGGATGATATAATTGAATAGAATTTTTTTAGGAATGATGGTCTAAACGGGGTACTTGACTCTCACATTTTCGATGCTACTATGATAAGATAAATAAGAAAAAAGAGATATTGGAGTTTCGATAGTATGTATGAGTTTGAAGATATTTATAACAACCGAGTGATGTTATCCTTTGAAGACCATCCTTTTTCTCGAGACCCCAAACACGTCTGGGTAATTTGCCGTTATCAGGATCAGTGGTTGTTGACCAACCATAAGAACAGGGGAATGGAGTTTCCCGGCGGTAAGGTGGAAGCTGGAGAAACAGCGGAGCAGGGTGCAATCAGGGAAGTGAAGGAAGAAACAGGTGGACATGTGTCCCAATTGCAATACATAGGGCAGTACAAGGTAGATGGAAGAGAGAAAGTCATTATTAAGAATGTTTATTTTGCAGTCATTGATAGGCTGGAAAAGCAGTCTACATACTTTGAAACGAATGGACCTGTCTTATTGAAGCAAATACCTGGAAACATAAGAAAAGATAATCGATTCAGTTTCATTATGAAAGATAATGTACTGACACATAGCCTGGAAAAGATTAAGAAGAGCAACTCCATTTAAGGGGTTGCTCTTTTTAAGAATGTTTTACCAGCTTCTTTTCCAAATACTCTACCATTTGATACATGATGGTGGCAAAGACAGCAATGATCAACAGGCTCAACAGGACAAGCGTGAAGTTGAACACTTGGAAGCCATAGATGATCATATAGCCAAGTCCTTTGGAGCTGACCAGAAACTCCCCGACAATGACTCCGACCCAGGCAAGCCCGACATTCACTTTCAAAGTTGAAATAATTGTGGGGTAGGATGCAGGAAGAACGGCCTGCTTAAAGAGTTGAGCTCGCGTTGCCCCAAATGTCCTCAGTACCTTCAGATAGTTATCATCCACTTCCTTAAATGCGGTGTAGACTACAATGGTCGTGATAATCACCGAAATGATGGCACCCATCGTAATAATAGACCCCATATTAGGTCCAATCGCGACAATCAGAATAGGTCCAAGCGCCACTTTCGGCATTGCATTGAGAATGACCAAGTAAGGCTCTAGCACTCTTGAGATCATCGGTGACCACCATAGAATGGCTGCAAGTATGGTTCCGATTAGTGTCCCCAGAATAAAGCCGAATATGGTTTCGGTTACGGTGATGCTGATGTTGGAGAGTAGTGTACCGTCCTTTATTTTGTCAATGAACAGTTTCCAGATTCGGCTCGGGTAGCTGAACAGCAAAGGGTTGATCCAGCTGTTTTTTCCGGCAAGCTCCCACGAGGAAAAGAAGACGATGAAGATGATCAACTGATACAGCCTTACCTTATAGGTGACTTTTTTTCGCTGCTTTAAATATCCCTGATGAAGATGTTCAATGTTCGCTTTCTTGTTCAAGTTGCTCCAGCTCCTTCCAGATCTTTTGGAACAAGGAGGAGAAATCCGGATGCTGCCTTGCTTCAAATGGTACAATCTTTCTCAGTTCTTCCGGAACAATGAAAGTTTTTGCTAAACGTCCAGGGTTTGCTTTTAATAGAAATATCCGGTCACTCATTGCAATGGCCTCACCAATGTCATGGGTGACGAGCAAAGCAGTTTTATGAAATGACTTCAAAGTGGAAAAGACCAGATCCTCGAGCTTCAGCTTTGTTTGGTAGTCCAGGGCTGAAAATGGTTCGTCAAGAAGTAGAAGCTGAGGGTCTGTGGCAAGTGTCCTGACAAGTGCTGTCCGTTGCCTCATTCCACCGGATAACTGGGAAGGATATAACTTCTCCACATCGAGAAGTCCCATATCTTTTAGCAGTTGTAAAGTCTTATCTATATTCTGTTTGGACCGTTTATCCGCAATGTTCAATCCAAGAAGTACATTTTCCTTAATGGTCTTCCATGGGAAAAGATAATCCTGCTGCAGCATATAGCCAATGTCTGCTACGCACTCCTTGGAAGGTTTGCCACCTAATAACACGGAACCTTCTGTCGGACGAAGAAGACCTGCAATAATAGACAAGAGTGTCGTCTTCCCACAGCCACTGGGGCCTAGGAAGGAGATAAACTCCCCTTCCTCAATTGTGATAGAGATATCCTCAAGCACCTTGGTGGCACGTTCTGGTGTAAAATATATATGTTGAATGTTATTGATTGATAATAAACTCATCGTTCATCTTCCTATTCTTCCATTACCTCTTCTGCAATGGTTGTATTTACTAACGTACCGTATTCCACATATTGTGGAAGTTCACCGGCTTCCTCCATAATGTTCTGCAAGTTATCCCACTCTTCCTGATCAAGTATCGGGTCAGTGGCGAAAGAACCTTGACTTTTATAGCGGTCGACGACTGTTTCAATCAATTCGACCGATGTATCCTCAAAATAAGGAAGAATCACTTTAGCAGTTTCAGATGCGGGGTTGTTTTCCACCCATTGCTGAGCCTTGTAGAGCGCACGGGTGAACTTCTCGGCTGCCTCCGGATTCTCTTTCAGGTAGCTTTCCTTTGCCATGAAGGTCGTGTATGGAAGGTGGCCTGACTCTTCCCCAAAGGAAGCGACGATATAACCGATCCCTTCCGCTTCAAAAATACTTGCCTGTGGTTCAAAGAGCTGAACGTACTCGCCAGTGCCGGAAGCGAAGGCACTAGGGATGTTTGCGAAGTCTACGTTTTGTATGAGGTTCAAGTCATTCTGCGGATCGATACCATGTTTTTTTAGGACAAACTCTCCCGCCATTTGTGGCATGCCGCCTTTTCGCTGACCAAGGAATGTACTGCCGTTTAAATCCTCCCATGAAAAATTATCAAGTTTTTCTCTGGACACTAAGAATGTTCCGTCTGTCTGAGTAAGCTGGGCAAAGTTGATGATCGGGTCATTGGAGCCCTGGGCATACACGTAAATGGACGTCTCAGAACCTACCAATGCAACATCTACACCATCCGCAAGCAAGGTGGTCATGGTTTTGTCGCCACCCCAAGTAGTGGTGAGTTCCACTTCCAGCCCTTCTTCTTCGAAAAATCCTTTTTCAATGGCGACATATTGGGGAGCATAAAAAATAGAGCGGGTGACTTCGGCGATTCGAACTGTTTCTTGTTTATCACCACCGCAAGCTGCAAGGGCAGCGATTAAAACAAAGGATAATAAAATGCTTAACGCTATTCTTAAACCTTTCATGTTCTACCTCCTCATAAATTTGGGGCATATGCTTTGTATGTTTTTATAGATTAGAGTATGATTTGGGCTAAATATGTGTGAATGCCTAGTTCGTCAAAAGGAGGCAATATTTTGCAAGACGGGATGATTATTGAAAAGACTCCATTTCCATCACCGAGTCCCCATATCAATGTGTACACGGTGACCTATTATAGTAGCGGCTTGAGAGTGAAGGGATTGCTTGCCGAACCGAAAGCGGAAGGAAAGTATGATGGATTTCTTTACTTAAGAGGTGGCATCAAAAATGTCGGACAAGTTCGTGTCGGCAGGATTGTCCAGTTTGCCTCGGAAGGGTTTGTGGTGATGGCACCTTTTTACCGAGGAAACCAAGGTGGCGAGGGAAATGAGGACTTTGCTGGTGATGACAGAGAGGATGCGTTTTCTGCTTATAAACTATTGGCGCTGCACGAAAAGGTTCTACCGGGGCGTATTCATGTATTCGGTTTCTCCCGCGGAGGTGTGATGGCTCTTATGACAGGAATTGAATTTCCTGAGGTGTGTTCGGTCGTGTCCTGGGGCGGGGTATCCGATATGTTTCTGACATATGAGGAAAGAGTGGATCTTCGTCGGATGATGAAGCGAGTAATTGGAGGGACGCCGAATAAGTATCCGGAAAGGTATGAGTGGAGAACACCGCTGTTGGAGCTTGACCGGCTAAATGCGCCGATCTTGATTATTCATGGAGAGCTGGACAAAAATGTTTCCATAGAGCATTCCTACAGGTTGGAAAAGTGTGCGAAGGAGATGGGGAAGACGGTGGGGGCGTGGTATTATCCGGAGTACACGCATTATTTTCCTCCAGGAGAGAACCGGAGGATAGTGGAGCGGCTTACAAGATGGATGAAGGAACAAAAGAAAGAGCGGAACCTTTGATGGTTACCGCTCCTTTTTCTTATTATACAGTTGGTCCGCCCATTTCAAGGACTTCCCCAGGTACATTTTCAAACTTCTTGAAGTTCGCTTTGAATTTGCCTGCAAGCTCGCGAGCAAACTGATCATATTTCTCTTCGTCATGCCATGTTTTCTTAGGTTGTAACACTTCATCAGGTACACCTGGTACATGAACAGGAATGGAAACGCCGAAGTATGGATCCTTTTCCACTTCAACATTTGTCAAGTCGCCCTCAAGTGCGGCCTGCACCATCGCTCTTGTGTAGGAAAGCTTCATGCGGTTTCCTACGCCATATTCCCCGCCAGTCCAACCTGTGTTGACAAGGTAGACCTGTACGTTGTGCTCATCGATTTTCTTACCAAGCATCTCTGCATAAGTGGTAGCAGGAAGTGGCAGGAACGGTGAACCGAAGCAAGTAGAGAATGTTGCTTGTGGTGATGTAATTCCGCGCTCTGTCCCTGCAAGCTTGCTTGTATATCCACTTAGGAAGTGGAACATTGCCTGTTCCTTGGAAAGCTTGGAGATTGGAGGCAATACGCCCGTTGCATCGGCTGTTAAAAAGACGATCGTTGTCGGATGGCCAGCAATACTAGGTTGAACGATATTTTCCATTGCATCCAAGGAATAGGCTGCACGAGTATTTTCGGTTAAAGTTGAGTTATCATAATCGGCAATTCTAGATTGTCCGTCAATGACCACATTTTCAAGGACAGATCCGAAGCGGATTGCATCAAAAATCTGAGGTTCTTTTTCATGTGTCAAACCGATGCATTTCGCATAGCAACCGCCCTCAATATTGAATACGCCCGTATTGGACCAACCATGCTCATCATCACCGATAAGCTTGCGGTTCGGATCAGCGGAAAGAGTTGTTTTACCAGTACCAGAAAGTCCGAAGAATAATGCTACATCGCCTTCACGTCCAACGTTTGCAGAGCAGTGCATCGGCATGATGCCGTTTTCCGGTAGAAGATAGTTCATCACAGAGAAGATGGACTTTTTCATTTCACCAGCATATTCTGTGCCGCCAATCAGTACCACGCGCTTAGTGAAGGAAATGATGATGAATGCTTCTGAGTTCGTTCCATCAACAGCTGGGTCAGCCTTGAAGTTTGGTGCAGAAACGATGCTGAAGGCAGTTTCATGTTTGGCCAATTGCTCATCATTTGGTTTAATGAATAATTGTTGCGCAAAAAGGTTATGCCATGCGAATTCGTTGATTACCTGGATTGGTAATTGATATTTTTCATCAGCGCCAGCAAATCCTTTAAAAACAAATACTTCATCTTTATTCTCTAAGTATGTTAAAACTTTACTATATAGACGGTCGAATACTTCTTCGGAGATTGGGCTGTTTACAGAGCCCCAATCGATTTTATCCTTGCTCAAGTCTTCTTCTACAATAAATTTATCTTTAGGGGAGCGACCCGTGTATTTACCAGTGGTTGCGAGTACCGCACCTGTTGATGTCAGGCAGCCTTCGTTACGGTTTAATACTTTTTCCACCAATTGGGGAACAGACAATTGTACATGTGTGTTGCTTCCGTAAATTAATTTTGTTAACCCATTATCGATACCAACCGTTTTCATCATGGATAACTCTCCTTCAACTTGAATTAATAATTTTATATTGTTTTTCTCATCTGTTAAAAAGTATAACACATTCGATCTAATAGTCCATACTAATTAGCTTATTTTATGAAAATTAATGTGAATTCGTTAACGTTTTGTGAAAAACAGGCTTATCCGAGTGGAAAGCAGAAAGCAGTTAGATAGAGTTGCACGTGTGAAAGCGTTATCAATTTTAGCGCAAAGTGAGCGGATGGACATGTATGAGCCCGAATCCCTCTCCCATTATAAACCCTGTTGCCGATAAGTAAAAGAGAATGATGGACCAAATTCTTAAGGCTTAGAATATCAGTAGAAGTAAAAGAAGGACAATGATAATAAGGAAGCAATAATTTCCTGTAAATCATTGTCGAATTATTTCTCTTTTTTATTGACATGAAAGGTTTTAGTGCGCTAATATAGAACCTTGAACGGATACTCTTATTCCGAGCTGGTGGAGGGACAGGCCCTATGAAACCCAGCAACCTGCTCAAAGGATGAGCGAGCGCAAAAAGCACGCCGCTTTTTTTATTTTTAGACCAGATATGGTCGCTTGAGAAAAGGTGCTAAACCTGAGCAAGGCTCTGACCTTGACCGATAAGAGTGAAAGGCTAATTCTTGAAATCAAACCTTTCCTCAATTTTGTGGGAAGGTTTTTCTATTTTTACACAAGATAACAAAGAACATCACAATAGGAACTGAGATCCGTATCAAATATAACTGCTGTACATGAAGAGAAATCAAACACTTTTCATAAACAAAAAAGGAGGAACTTTTTTTAATGACTAAACAACGTCGTTTATTTACTTCTGAGTCCGTAACGGAAGGGCACCCGGATAAAATTTGTGACCAAATTTCCGATTCCATCCTGGATGCAATTCTAACTAATGATCCGAATGCACGCGTAGCGTGTGAAACTTCTGTTACTACTGGATTAGTATTGGTAGCTGGAGAAATTACAACTTCCACTTATGTAGATATTCCTAAAATCGTTCGTGAAACGATCCAAGGCATCGGTTATACTCGTGCAAAATACGGCTTTGATGCGGAAACTTGTGCAGTATTAACTTCCATTGATGAGCAGTCTGCTGATATCGCGATGGGTGTTGACCAGGCATTGGAAGCACGTGAAGGCCAAATGTCAGATGCTGAAATCGAAGCAATCGGAGCAGGAGACCAAGGTCTAATGTTCGGATATGCTTGTAATGAAACAAAAGAATTAATGCCATTACCTATTTCACTTGCACATAAGCTTTCCCGTCGATTAACAGAAGTAAGAAAAGATGAAATTCTTCCTTACTTACGTCCGGACGGAAAAACGCAAGTAACAGTGGAATATGATGAGAACAACCAACCTGTTCGTGTTGATACAATCGTTATTTCCACTCAGCATCATCCTGAGGTTTCTTTAGAGCGCATCCAACGCAATATTAAAGAGTTTGTTATCAAGCCTGTAGTTCCTGCAGAATTGATTGACGAGAACACAAAATACTTCATCAACCCGACTGGCCGTTTCGTAATCGGCGGACCTCAAGGGGATGCTGGTTTAACTGGACGTAAAATCATTGTTGACACTTACGGCGGTTACGCGCGCCATGGTGGTGGAGCATTCTCCGGTAAGGATGCAACGAAAGTTGACCGTTCCGGTGCATACGCTGCACGTTATGTTGCAAAAAACATCGTAGCAAGCGGACTTGCTGACAAATGTGAAGTTCAATTGGCTTACGCTATCGGTGTTGCTCAACCGGTATCCATCGCGGTTGACACATTCGAAACTGGTAAGGTTTCTGAAGAGAAATTAGTAGAATTGGTTCGCAACAACTTCGACCTTCGTCCAGCAGGAATCATTAAAATGCTAGACCTTCGTCGTCCTATCTACAAGCAAACTGCAGCTTACGGCCACTTCGGACGTAACGATCTTGACCTTCCTTGGGAGCAAGTCGACAAAGCAGCTACTTTGAAAGAGCAAGCGAACGCTTAATATAGATATAAAAAAACGCCTTAGAATGAGAGCTCCCAAAAGAGCTTTTGTCCTTGGGCGTTTTTTTAGTAAAGTATAAAATTCGGGTCTTTCCCTTGGTTGACGTAAAGGGGTTGATTTCCGTTGCAGGCGCTACGCTTTCCAATGGGCGGTCCGGGAGACTTTTCAATACGTTGCAAGGTCACACTAGTCCCTTCCTCCCACAGGAGTCTGCGCGCCTTTCACTGCAATCAACTGGTGTGTTGCATCCAGCATAAAGTAATAGTACTTTTGCATCTGACCTTGATTCCGAAAAACAGGAATTTCGTCCCGTTCAAATTATTTTGAATTTTGTGTATATTTAGATAGTAAGGAAAGTTTACTAACTAATTATAAGGAGGGATGAACAGGGTTTCATCTCAACAAGACATTACATAGAAAAATAATTTGGGAGGTTTTGAATTGAATAGGAGAGTAATATTAGTCCTGTTGTCAGTCATTTTTCTTTTTCCTTTGTTGATGCCAAATGCCGCTAATTCTTATGCAGTGGAACATGACCCTGAATTGTGGAAAGTCGTTAACCCATTGAACACAACTACAAGCTTTCTGAATACGGGGGCTCATCCCGATGATGAGAGAAGTAATTTACTTGCCTATATGTCTTTAGGGAAAGGGGTCAGAACAGGAAGTCTGATTGCCAACCGAGGTGAAGGAGGACAGAACCAGATTGGACTGGAACTTGGTAACGGACTTGGAATTATCCGTTCGGAAGAATTGATTGAGGCATCTGCAGTTACAAATGTTGACTTAATTATTTTGAGTGAAAATTTGTCAGATCCAATTTATGATTTCGGTTTTTCTAAGTCTCCGGACGAAACCTTGGAGGAATGGGGAGAGGAAGTTGTTTATGAACGTTTGATCAGAAAGATAAGGGAGTATCGCCCTGAAATAGTATTTCCGTCTTTTTTGAATGTTGACTCTCAGCACGGTCACCACCGAGCAATAAATGTACTGACTTTAAATGCGTTTGAAGATGCTGCAAACCCGGAAATCTTCCCGGAGCATAAGGAAGAAGGGCTTACACCTTGGCAAATCAAGAAAATGTACCTGCCTGCTCAAACAGTAAGTGGTGCTTCTTGGCAAGTATCCAATAATTATCAACAGGGAGTTGCAGGTCAAACCGTTTCCATTGAAGTAGGGAATGAGATTGATGAAGTGTATGGAAAGACATATGCGCAGTTGGGAGAAGATTCCCGCTATCTCCATAAAAGTCAAGGGATGGGACGTGATCTCCCTGTACAGCCCATATATGTAAACCTGGAATTAGTCAAATCCATCAGTGAAATACCAGGGGAGGAAGATACCATTTTTGATGGTTTGGACTTTAATTTCGAAGATACTGCAAAACGTTTGACCAAAAAAGATAATCAGGTACGCGGATCCCTTCTTAAAGTGCAAAAAGCACTTGATAAAGTAGTAAATCAATATCCATCCAGAGCGGGCACTTTTGTAGAATCGCATAAAGCTTTAGCTGAAGTCTCCAAAACGATCAACCATGTAGAAAAGAGCAGAATTGATTCAAGACTTAAGGATGATCTGCTATTTAAATTACAGGTAAAAAAAGACCAGTTGAATAAAGTAAGTCAAGTAGCCTCCGAGTTAGCTGTGACTGTAGAGGTGGAAAATCCTACATTAACTAAAGGTGGGGAAACCGCCGTTCAAATTACAGCAAGCAATAATGGGGATAAAACAATTCAAGATATAATACTTGAACTTAACACGCCTGAAAGCTGGCATGTAAGCGACGGGGGAGAGAAGAAAAACCTGAAGCCAGGAGAACAGGTATCTGCCAGCTTTACTGTGGAAGTGCCGGAAAACGCAGCATATTTTCATCCATATGAGAAGTCTACGATTACTGGACAGGTAACATATAAACAACAAAAAGAAAGCGCTTCCTTTAATGTGCAACCAAACACTACTGTAGCAGTCCTACCGGATGTATCAGTTGACCTCCACCCAGATCAAATTGCAATCAACCAATTGGATGTTCCAGAAACCGTAGAGGTTGAAATGATGCTAACAAACTATGTGAACGGCCCATCAGAAGCAATTCCTTCTCTGGAACTCCCATTGGGCTGGAGTGCTACATCTTCTCAAGAGGTCGTTAATTTTGAAGAACAAGGAGAAATACAAAATGTAACATTCACCGTTACTCCTGGTAATGCTATTCCGGAAGCTTTCGATGTGACAGGGGTGGTGGAAGTAGATAATGAAAGCTTCAGAACTACGGTACAGCCGATCACTTACAACCATATAAGAGACCAATACTATCCATATGAGGCGGTTTCAAAAGGAATCTCCTTTGAACTTACTATTCCTGAAGGTTTGAAAGTAGGATATATCGATAGTGGTTTCGATCAGATAGCAGATTATCTGAAGGAAATTGGAATGGATATTACGAAACTATCCAATGAAGAAATCGCTTCGGAAGATCTATCACAATATGATTCCATAGTTCTTGGTATCCGTGCTTACAGAAAAGAAGGACTTCCGGAGCTAAGTGATAAGTTGAAAGAATATGTGGAACAAGGGGGGCATGTGGTCGCCCAATATCACACTCCAAATGACAGCTTCAATGGAGATGTACATCCGCCTTACCCAATAACAATAGGAACACCTTCCATTCGTTGGAGAGTAACAGATCAGAATGCAGAAATAACTGTTCAGAATCCTGAGCATCCACTTTTCAATTATCCGAATGAGATTGAAACAGCAGATTGGACCAACTGGGTGCAAGAAAGAGCATTATACTTCCCGAGTGCTTGGGATGATCAATATGAAACGTTTATCAGCATGGCAGATCCAGGTGAAGAGCCATTTACAAGTGGGATATTAATGGCTGAGTATGGGGAAGGAACTTATATGTACAC
This sequence comes from Bacillus sp. LL01, assembly GCF_001037965.1. NCBI lineage: Bacteria > Bacillati > Bacillota > Bacilli > Caryophanales > Bacillaceae > Bacillus > Bacillus sp. LL01. The sequence goes on from NZ_LFEL01000004.1 coordinate 52,036, forward strand.
AAACCTGGTTTGGTACCGTCAAATTCAAGGGCAGGTTTCAGGAGGATACAGAATCTTCACGAACTTAATAAGTTATCCTCTGCAAAAATAGATAGTATTCGGGGCAACATATTGGTTGTTGCCTCGCTTTTGTTGTAGATGGTATTATTTGAAATTTCTAAATTTTACGTTGACAATGAATTAAATAGGAAATAATATGTAATTAAGTTGGTAAGTAAGGTTTACGAACTAACGTCGAAATCATTTCAAGGGGCTTATTTATGACTCAGACAAGAAGTAATACACCAAATTACTTAAAATATTTAAATAAGAAGAAAATTCTTCAATACCTACAAAAGAACAGTGGATTATCCCGAGCAGAAATAGCTACAGCTCTATCTATCAGTAAGCCGACTGTATCTTTGATTGTAGAGGAGCTTATTGTGGAGGGTTGGGTTCGGGAGGAGGGAAGTCCGGTTTCCAGTGTGCTTGGAGGAAGGAAGCCTATCCAGTTATTTTTCAACCCGAATGCCAAATATTTGATAGGTATTGATATCGGGGGAACCAATATCGAAATTGGTCTACTGAATGTAGAAGGCGAAGTAGTTGCTTTTGACAGATTAAAGACTCGTGATGCATTGGAAAACGGTTTGATAGAAACAACAATCCAAAAGGTTAATAGGTTGGTAGAGGAATCAAATATCCCCATGAGCAAAATAATGTCAGTAGGCGTTGGTGCACCAGGAATAACTGATTCGGAAGAAGGAGTTGTATTAGAAGCTCCAAGTTTGGGGTGGGTTGATTTCCCGTTGAAGTTGGAATTGGAAAAAGCGTTAAAGCTACCTGTTTACGTAGATAACGATGTGAATATCGCTGTATTGGGTGAACAGTGGAAGGGTAAAGCGAAGGATGCAGAACATGTGATACTTATTACTCTTGGTACAGGTGTTGGGTGCGGCATCATTGTCAACGGACAATTATACCGAGGATCTTCATTTGCAGCAGGGGAGATTGGTTATATGATTACAGACAAAAATGAAGCGAAGGAAGATTATGATCATATTTTTAAAGGTTACGGTTTTCTTGACAGTCATGTTGGTGGCCCTTCCATTGTGAAAAGAATGGAAAAGAAACTGGCAGGGTTAAAATATGAACATCCGTTGTCCCAAGAATCACTTTCCGCTAAATTGATATTCCAATATGCAATAGATAATGATGAAACTGCAAAAGAGGTAATTGATGAAACCATTGATCATATTGCCTTTTCTTTAGTGAATGTTGTATGCATTTTTAACCCGCAATGTGTGATTTTAGGTGGAGGGATCTCGAAATCGGGTGACTGGTTCCTTCCAAGGGTTAAAGAAGTCCTGGCAAAACATCTCCCAATGAAAACGGAATTGTTTATCACAGAGCTTGATAGACTTTCACTTATTGGAGCAGGGGCATTGTGTTTAAGGGAGCATGAATCGTTACTTAAAGAGGAAGGGGGCTATTGAATGTCTAGCAGATCAACGCTATATATAAAGACTACATTAGAACCGACATTCAAATTCACAAAGCTTCATTTTTATAAATACATTATGCAAATCAACTTGGCACATGTGCTGATGCTAAAAGATCAAGCAATCCTTCCACAAGAACAGGCTTCCAAAATATTGGAGGCAACCGATACTCTCTACAAAGAAGGATATGCTAAGAATTATAATACCAACTTTGAAGATCTGTTTTTTATGATAGAAGATGATCTTACCGGTTTGATCGGGGCTGATTTGGTAGGGAATATGCACATTGCTTTCAGCCGTAATGATATGGATACGACTATGTTCCGAATGTTCTGGCGGGAAAAAATTCTGGAATGGCTTGATAAAATCAATGCTTTGCGCTCCACGATTCTCACGCTTGTCCAAGAACATTCAGATACCATCATGACAGCGCATACCCATAACCAGCAAGCGCAACCCACTACACTTGGCCATTATTTACTTGCCGTGGAAAATAACCTCTTACGTGATATTGAAAGAGGGATAGAATTATTTAAGCGTATAAACCGGTCACCTATGGGTGCTGCAGCACTTTCTACAAGCGGATTTCCCATTGACCGGCATAATATCAGTGACAGATTAGGCTTTCAATCACCCATGAACAACTCCTACGACGCCATCTCTTCTTCTGACTTCATGATGGAAATAAACAGTGTACTTTCCATTTCTCTCTCAACCTTATCACGATTTGTCTATGATTTGATTTTTATGACCACAAATGAGGTGAATACTCTTCGTTTACATGATATGCATGTTCAAACATCGAGTATTATGCCGCAAAAGAGAAACCCTTCAGCCCTTGAACATACACGGGCATCCATCAGCAAAGCAATCGGGGATTTGAAAGGCACAGTAATGCTTGCGCATAATGTTCCATTTGGGGATATAGTGGATATCGGGGATGACATTCAACCCCCACTATTTTCAGGATTTCAACATACACAGGATGTATTGACGATACTTAATGAAATTTTGACATATGCTTCTTTTGATAAAATTCGACTGTACAGTCAAGCACAAGCGGGATTTGCAACTGTAACAGAATTAGCCGATGTATTGGTGAGGCATCACCATGTACCGTTCCGACAGGCTCATGGAATTGTGAGTAGTTTTGTAAAAGAGCTTATGGCAGAAGGTGCTGGTATTTCGGCAGGAAGTGCAGAAAGAATCAATAGAATTGCCAAAAATCATTATCATTTACTATTGAGCATGACAAAAGAAGATTTTACAAAAGCGATATGTCCAAAGAATTTCATACAGGTTAGAAGCGTTTATGGGGGGCCTGCCCCGGAAGAGACCCTGCTCCAAGCTGAGGTGTCCATTCAGCATTGTGAAAAAACGTCCGGATGGGTAGCAAGTGCTTTGAAAAAGCTGGAAAGATATGAAGAGGAATTAGATGATAATGTGGCTTCATGTATTACCAATATAAAAGAAAACTAGAGGGGGAAGAGAAAAGATGAAAAAGTTTTTACTGCTTTTGCTAACGCTTACACTTGTTGTGTTGACTGCCTGTAGCGGTGATCAGGAAAGCTCAGGTGAACAAGATGGTGATGTGATTGAAATTGAATACTGGCAATACCATTTTGATTCCAAGGTTAAACTTGTGGATGAACTGATAAAGGAATTTGAAGAGGATAATCCAGGGATAAAAGTAAAACACACAACTTTTCCTTATGATCAGTTTAACGAGAGAGTAGCAGCACAAGTGCCAGCAGGGCGAGGGCCGGACGTCATCAACCTGTTTTATGGGTGGGTGCCGCGTTACGTTGATTCTGGTTATCTGCAACCTTTGCCACAGGATGCTTTTCCTCATGACGAGCTTGAATCCGAATTTTTCCCGATGGTGGAATCTGTTAAATTAGATGATGAATATTGGACAATTCCGACAGCGGTAAGGACTATTGCCTTGTTCTATAACAAGGATTTATATGAAGACGCCGGATTGGACCCGGAGAGCCCTCCAACAACATGGGATGAACTGGTGGATTATTCTAAGAAACTGACTAAAAGGGATTCCAATAACCGTTTGACACAGGCAGGTATGGCTTGGGAACCAAGTCAACAGGGTCACCACTGGTTTAGAGACGCATTATTGTATCAGGCAGGAGGTCAAGGCCTGAGTGAAGACCGCAAAACAATTCAATGGGCGGACTCGTCTGCCGGACTAGAAGCCTTCAAGTATTGGATGGACTTTGCAACTACACATAAAGTGGGGGAGCGAAATTTCTATACTGATGATGTTACGGCATTTAAAACTGGAAATGCTGCAATGAATATTGACGGATCTTTCCGTATTGGTACTCTGCAGGCTGATGCACCGGATCTGAATTATGGTGTTGCCCCATTACCAACAAAAGGTGAAAAAGCAACACCTGCGTCATTCTGGAGCAATGGAATCACAGCTAAAGTAGAGGGAGAGAAGTTGGATGCATCCGTTAAGTTTATTCAGTTCTTAACAAGTGATGAAGTAATGGAAAGATGGTTGGATGAAATTGGGGAACTTCCTGCAAAAGAAAGTGTTGCATTACAGGATAAATATTTGGAGCATGAGTTGTATGGAGCATTTATCGAGCAGCTACCATACGCAAAGGCTCATTTCTTTGTAGATGAAGCGCGTGAAAGAGATCTGGTCATTCAGGCGGTAGATAGAGTCCTTCTGCAAGATGTGCCAGTTGAAGATGCATATCAGGAGTTGGTGGAATCCACTCAATCCCTATTTGATGAGTATTGGGCAGATAAATAAAACATTAGAGAAGGGTGATGGGATATCGCCCTTCTTTTAAAGAAGCATTCTTCCTATTAGACACATTAAGCTTCTAGGTAGCCTAAAACAAAGCAATTCCGCGGGAGGTCATTCAAATGGCAGAACCATCATATCAGCCAGCTTCACCAATCAAACCCAAAAGGAAAAAGAGAATGCCGAATTTGACCTTGAACCAAAGTAAATATGTATTTGTGTATTCTTGCCTATTATTGCCGCTAATATTTTATATCTCCATACGCTTTATACCGACTCTTTATACATTTAATATCGGGTTCAGGGAATGGAATATTCTATCTCCTGAAAAACCGTTTGTCGGGCTTGAAAATTATGTGGTGCTGGCAAATGATCCTATTTTCAAGAAGTCACTGATCAATACGTTCATCTTCATTATTTTTGGAGTATCCGGTCAGGTCGTCATTGGCTTAGCGATTGCATTGTTGTTGCAGCGAATAAACAAATTTGTAGGAGTCTTCCGAGTTATTTATTTCATACCCTATGTAACTAGTATTGTGGCGGTTAGTTGGGTGTTTCGCTGGTTGTTCATGAACAATGGGATAGTAAATGAAACACTTGTGAAGCTTGGGTTGCCACCTCAACTATTCCTTAATTCACCCGATCAAGCCATTTACATAATTATTGCTACCATGATCTGGCAGGCTCTTGGATTCCAGATGGTCATTTTCCTTGCAGGTTTGGAGAATATCCCGAAAATATTTTATGAAGCTGCAGAAGTTGATGGAGCTAATAGTTGGCAGAAGTTCAAATCGATCACTATACCTATGCTGAATCCTACCATCGTATTTTCGGTGGTAATCGGAAGTATTAACTTTATTCAAGTTTCCTTTACACAAGTGGTGAATATGAGTGTGGATAGTGCGGGGGGGCCACTTCACTCTACCATTTCTTTGGTGGTTTACATATACCAGCTGGCATTCAGACAATACAGTATGGGACTTGCTTCCGCAGCTACGGTCATTCTGTTCCTTTTCATCTTGGCACTTACCATTTTCCAAATGAAAGTACTGTCCAAGAAGTATGACTATTAAGGGAGGGGAAAACAATGAACAAACGATTGAAATCAACTATCGTATATACACTATTAATACTCGGATCGCTTATTATGATTTTTCCTTTCATATGGATGGTTTCCACTTCCTTGAAGTCAGCAATGGATGTCTACTCCCTGGGCATAATTCCTGAAAATCCTACTTTAGAAAATTATACAAAAATCTTTCAGGATACTCTTTTTGGCAAGTGGTTTCTCAATAGCTTGCTAGTTGCGTTTGCAACGACTATCAGTGTCGTATTCTTCGACTCTTTGGTTGGCTACATCATTGCCAAGTTCAATTTCATTGGTAAGTCTATCATATTTATTGCAATTCTAAGTACTTTAATGGTACCAACTGAAATGCTGATCATTCCTTGGTATCTTATGAGTTCTGAATTCGGTTGGACAGATAATTACTGGGGATTGTTGTTCCCAGGTCTCATGACCGGTTTTGGTGTATTCTTAATGAAGCAGTTTATGGAGTCCATACCTGATGATCTGCTGGATGCGGCAAGAATTGATGGATTGGGAGAGTTTATAATTTTTTTCCGGGTCGCCATTCCACAAGTATGGCCTGCGATATCCGCCTTATTCATTTTCTCATTCCTGAGCAACTGGAACGCCTTCCTATGGCCGTTGATAGTAATTGAATCATCGAATTTATACACACTTCCGGTAGGGTTATCTTTCTTCGCCTCAGGTGAGTTCGAGTCACGCTGGGAGTTGATTATGGCAGGGGCAACCATTACTGCACTGCCATTGATATTGGTATTCTTCTTGTTACAGCGACACATTATCAAGGGGATAACGTTGACAGGTATGAAATAATTGCAAAGAAGCTGATGGTCCTTTGGATTATCAGCTTCTTTAATTTGACACTATTTCGGATTATAGTTATAGAACTTTATCCAACTGACTATATAGTTCCTCCCGCTCGGACTGTTTCAGGCTAAATTCTTCATGCAACTCCTGAAGCATAATTAAATCTTCTTCACGGTTCATCCTATCCTCTATCTCAATCATGGCAGTTTCTATTTGCTCCAGTTTGTATTCAAGCTCCTCAAAACCAGTCACTTTCTCAGGAACCTGAGTGTGTAAAGGCTGAGAATTATTTTTCATTCTTTTTTCCCCTTGCCCCGAACATGTACGATCCTCCGAGTTTATGTCCTTTTTCCGCTCCAACAATTCTTCCCGCTTCCCTCGTGCATACTGATAATTTCCTTCATAGGTCACTATTTCACCATCCTCAAGCCAGCACGTCTTCTCAAAATACTGATTCAAGAAGTAGCGGTCATGGGAGACTGCAAGAATGGTTCCATCGAAATCCTCCAACGCTTCCTCGAGCACCTCGCGAGAATCTATATCCAGGTGGTTGGTCGGTTCATCCAAGATCAACAGGTTGATGTCATGGTGCATCAGTTGTGCCAGACGCAGGCGCATCTTCTCGCCACCACTCAAGTTCTCCACTTTCTTGAATACAGCTGGTCCATAGAATAAGAACTTGGCCAACACATGCCTTGCCTGCTCCAACGTAATGGAAATGTCCTCCCTGAAGGCTTCAATCAGAGTTTGGTTTGGTTTGGTGGCTTGCACATGCTGGGAAAGGTATCCGATCTTCACATTGCTCCCAAGCTTTACCACACCGCTATCAGCTTGCAAGTCTCCAAGTACTATTTTTAACAATGTTGATTTACCGGTACCATTCTGGCCGACAATCGCAGCCCGTTCTCTAAAATAAACAGCAAGACTAATCGACCTGAAGAGGTCTTTCTTATTAAATGATTTACTGACCTCTTTCAATATGACCACATCCTTGCCGCTTCGGTCACTTCCATCAAATTGTAGACCCATTGTCTTTCTTTCAAGTATAGGCCGTTTCAGTTTCTCGATTCTTTCCAAGGCTTTTTCCATGCTTTTAGCACGGCGGTGCAAGGCGGCGTTCGGCGGGTTGCTTTGATTTGCCCATTCCTTCAGGCGTTTGATTGTCTCTCTCATTTTCTTGATTTTCTTCTGCTGTTCCTGATATGCCGCAAACTCCAACAGCAACCGTTCTTCTTTTTCCTTTATGAAACCACTGTAGTTGGTGTGATACACATGGACCTCACCATCCTCCAAATCGATGATCTTAGTTGCCACTTCATCAAGGAAATAGCGATCATGGGAAATTGCTACGACAGTCCCTTCATAATCCTTTAAATATTGCTCCAACCATTCTACCGAAAAGATATCAAGATGATTGGTCGGTTCATCAAGCAACAATACATCCGGGTTTTTTAAAAGGATGAATCCCAAGCAGACCTTGGTCTGCTCCCCGCCGCTCAAGCTTCCAAAATGCTGGGGTAGAAGAGGGGCTATTTTTAAACCATTAGCAATCCGTTGTATAGAGGCATCCATTTCGTAACCTCCCATAAAACCGAAGCGTTCCTGCAATACGCCATACTCCTGCATAATCCGATCTAGACGATTTTCATCGGTCACACATGCCATCTGCTCTTCCAACGCTCGTAATTTTTGTTGTAGTTCCACTGTCTCTGCAAAAGCCGAACGTAAAACATCCTCCCCAGTTGTCCCTTCAGGATAGGAGGGAATCTGGGCAAGGTAACCGATTTTTGCTCCTTTTCTGATATGAATGGCACCTTTATCAGGAGTCTCCATTCCGCTTATTAACTGAAAAATGGTTGTCTTACCGCTCCCGTTCCGTCCGACCAGGCCAATACGATCCTTTTTTTGGATTTCCATGGAAACATCTTCAAAAATCATCGTTCCTGCAAAGCTTTTACTAATATTATTTAACGTACATATCATTATTTTCATAATCTCCTTCAAAATAATATGAAAGCACAAAAAAACCATGAGTAAGAAGAAGGCTTCTTTCCCATGGTTTTATTCCGGCAATTCAAGTACGCCTCTGATAAATGGAGTACCTGACTTTCCTTGCGCTATTGGGCAAAAGATCTCTTACTATCTGTTTTTCCTATTCAACTGTCTAAAAATGGACATACGTGTCCCGTTAACAGCTGAATCATGAAAAATCGCACGACAAATATGAAGGTATGCCATGTATTGTGTGCGAGCATTTACAGATAGTAACATCTTTTTCCCTCCTTCCGAACATGTAAGATGTCTCCATTATATAATGTTCCGTTTGAAAGTTGCAAATTTATTTAGGCTCTTTTCCCCAAGACTGTTGCTATTCGCTTGTAAAAAGTCGGCAATTGGACTTTTTACCGTGTATCTACTTTCAAAATATCATGCAATCTCTCCGAATAATCAGGAAAAGAGCACGACAGCAACAGTTATAACGGTCGTTGTAAAAAATACGAAATAGCAACAAAGTTTACGAAAACAGCATTTATTTAAAACTTCAATTAGATATTTTGAAACCTAACTCCCTACTAAGTATAGGATGCGCTTTCCTACGTCAACACTAATAACATTTGTAACTTGGAAAAGCAGTTATCCGTCATAATAGACGGAGGAATATTGAAATGGGGTGGTTGTGTGTGCGGATTTGCGGGATTCATGAAGAACGGGGAGGAACTGCCGGAGTGGTCTTTGTCAACCATGCTTCAAGTGATTCAGCATCGTGGACCTGATGAAAAGGGATATTTCCAGGATGAGCATGTGCAGCTTGGATTTCAGCGGCTTAACATCATAGATATCGAGAAGGGACATCAACCATTAACAGATCAGAGTGGACGCTATCAGATTGTGTTCAACGGGGAAATCTACAATTATGTAGAACTGAGAAAAGAACTTATTCGGGAAGGATGTACCTTTATAACCGATTGTGATACAGAAGTCCTACTAGTTTTATATATAAAGGAAAAGGAGGCCTGTGTCCATAGACTTCAAGGTATGTACAGCTTTGTTATTTGGGATAGCAAGGAAAAGGTTCTGTTTGGAGCCCGTGACCCTTTTGGTATCAAACCGTTTTATTATATGGAAAATAAAGAAGGCTTCGCGTTTGCCTCTGAATTGAAGTGCCTGCTTGGTTGCCTTCCTGAAAATGAAAGACACCAAACGGACGCCCTGCAACACTATCTTTCTTTTCAATATGTGCCGGAGCCTGACACTGCTTTCCCTTCCGTTAAAAGAGTGAAGCCAGGCTATTATTTTGCCAAGAGGGCCGGTGGCGAAACAGAATGGACGGAGTATTGGCACCCGAATTTTCAACCAATCAGGCAATCTGAAAAAGGACTTCAGGGAGTCATTCAAGATGTGCTGCGTGAATCAGTGGAAAGACATATGAGAAGTGATGTTCCAGTTGGGAGTTTTTTATCGGGGGGGATCGATTCTACCATAGTTGTCGCTCTGGCGAAGGAGGTTCATCCTGATATCCACACCTTCTCCGTCGGTTTTGATTTGGAAGGTTACAGTGAAATGGATATTGCAGCACAAACAGCGGAGGCACTGGGCGTCAATAATATCCAATATACCATCACGGCAGAGGAATTCCGGAGAGAGGTGCCAAAAATCATTTGGCACCTAGATGAGATGGTAGCAGACCCCGCGGCAGTTCCGCTATATTTTCTTGCACGTGAAGCAAGGAAACATGTAAAAGTGGCTCTGTCAGGGGAGGGGGCGGATGAGCTGTTTGGAGGCTACAATATATACCGGGAGCCCTACTCCTTGCAAGTGTTCTCCTATCTTCCTCCCATCGTGAAAAAATGCTTGCGATACTTTGCGAAGGAATTGCCGGATGGGATGAAAGGAAAAAGTTTTATCACGAGGGGCTGCTCCAATTTATCAGACAGATTTATTGGAAATGCTCATATTTTCTCTCAAGAGGAAAAGCCCTATGTTTGGAAGTCCTTTAGAGGGGGGAACTCTACTCGTGCAATCACAAGTGACATGTATAAACTGGCGGAAGACTATGAGGATGTTACCAAGATGCAATACATTGACGTGATGACCTGGCTGAGAGGGGACATTCTAGTAAAGGCGGACCGGATGTCGATGGCGCATTCCTTGGAGGTGAGGGTCCCATTCTTGGATAAAAATGTCTTCGAAATAGCCTCCTCCTTAACGGTTCCGAACAAAATCAATAGACACACGACCAAGTTTCTATTAAGAGAAGCATTTAGGAATCTGGTTCCGGCGCATGTCGTTGATAGGGAAAAACTCGGATTTCCTGTTCCTCTGAGGATCTGGTTGAGGGATGAACTGTACGAATGGGCGGTAATGGTATTGGAAAACAGTGAAGCGGCAGATCAGTGGTTCCACGTGGCTTATGTGAAAAGATTACTGGAAGACCACCGGAACGGAAAACGGGACAACAGCCGCAAGCTTTGGACAATTCTTGTGTTCTTGGTTTGGCATGATGTATATGAGGAAAAGAGGAAAAGCTTAGATAGAAAGAGGCAGCTACGGGATTTTATTTCAGGAGAATCGGAAAAGGAGGCGTGAGGGCCTCCTTTTTCTAATATCTTATGCAAGCTCTTGAAGTTTATCAGGTGCTAATGTGTTCTTGTAGTCTTTTAATAGCTTGTCGAAAATCGCATCCCAGGATTGTTTGAGGGCATACTGGCGTCCGGCCAAGCCCATCTGTTCACGATTTTCTTCATCAACCAAAAGGCTAGTGATGGCTGCAGCGAATGCCTTGGCATCATTTTGGATACACAGATGGCCAGTCAGCCCTTGCTGAATGATGGTTTTAACTCCGCCGGCATTTGCGCCAACCACAGGAGTACCTGAGGCCAATGATTCCAATACCACATTCCCGAAGGTCTCGGTTGCGGAAGGAAAGACGAAAAGATCGGACCCGGCATACACCTCCGCAAGGTTCTGTCCTGATTGAAAGCCGGCGAAGGTCATATTCGGAGGGGCTTTTTTGTGCAACTCCTGCTTCAAAGGACCGTCACCTACAATTAACCAGTGCACATCGCGACGGATGGATGCTGGCAAGGAGGCTTGGATTTCAGGAAGAATCGCTACATCCTTTTCCGGTGCAAGTCTTCCAACATAGGAAAGCAAAAATTTCTCTTTGATATTATATTTGTTTTTCAGCTGTTTCGAGTAGGAGGCATCAGGATGAAATACGGAACAATCCACCCCTCTTGGCCAGATGGCTGTATTGATGAACCCATATTTTTTAAGGTGATTTTGAGTGTCGGTAGATGGAACAAAAATTTTTAGCAACGGGCGATGAAACCAGCGCATATAGCTCCAGAGTACTTTTGTGAGAAATTGAAGGTCGTAGTATTCGAGGTATTTGTCAAAGTCGGTATGGTAGGAACCTACTACTGGAATGTTGAGTTTTTTTGCATAGTGAAGTCCGCAAAGGCCGATATTGAATGGAGTTGCAACATGAATGAGGTCCGGTTTGAATTCTTGAAGCTCTGCTTTTACGGAGTTCATGTTTGGCAAGGCAAGCCGGCATTCCGGATACAAGAAAAATGGCAGACTGGCAAAACGGTGAACTTGGCTTGTGAACAGATCCTTGTTTGTACTTTCCGGTGCAAACACCCTGTACTCCATTCCCTTACTGTCCAGATAATTGGTAAAACGCTTCAAGGTTTTAGCTACACCGTTAACATCTGGAGCAAATGTATCTGTAAAAATGGCAATTTTCATGGTAAACCTCCTTTAATTAAAACAGCCAATTATAAAAATAACCAAACAAACATCATGTAAGACAGTACACTTGTACTCGTTCCAAGCAGCATGCCGACTGCAATATCAGAAGGGTAGTGGAGACCAAGGTATATTCTTGAAATACCTACGCACAGCGCCAAAGGAATCAATAAAATTGCTAGAGACGGCATCAATAAGATAAATGGGATGATGCTAGAGAAGACAGCAGTTGTATGACCGGATGGGAATGAGTGATCTTTCAACGGGTTTGTCGACACTTTTATCTCATCAAGCGCAAGATAAGGGCGTCGTCTCGGATAAACTTTTTTGGCGATGGCCACGGGGATATGACTGAGTGCCAAGGAAAGACCTGCTGCCATAGCTGTATATTTAAGTGAATGATTGCTGAAGATGATCAGAAGTAAAAGGGTGCAAATGGTGAAAGTCGCCCCACCAACATGTGTGATATTGCGAAAAAAGAAGTTTACATACTTTCTGTCAAAATGACGATTCACACTGCGAAACAAATTACACTCGAATTCATAGAAGTTAGCTAGTAATTTGACCATCATCACAACCCCTTTTAAGCTGTACTATATTCTATTTATCATTATAGATGGAAAATATTTAGGAAGTTATAAGCCTATGTAAAGAAAAGGTTAGAATTTGCTGAAGGAAAATTAACAGAAACTTAAGAATAGGCTGTTTCCGCAAAGTTTGTTGCTTATAGAAAAATTTAGACAAATAAGTGGATTGGAGCGGAAGGCACTCGACTCCTGCGGGAGGTAGCGGTAGACTTGAGACCCCTGAAGCGTTGTGAGGAGGCTCAAGCACCGCCCCGCGGAAAGCGAGTGCCTGCAGCGAAAAGAAACGGTCAAACTTTTTAGCAACTATCAACAATCTTTTAGAAAGGCTCTTTTCTCAAAGATTCTTGCTATTCATTAGTAAAAAGTCGGCAATTGGACTTTTTACAGGATATCTACTCTAAAACAGGCATGTAGTTTATTCAGTACAGCCGGGAAAAGAGCACGACAGTAAGGAATATAACTGTTGGTTTAAAATTTCGAAAAAGCAACAAAGTTTACGAAAATAGCCTTTAGAAAACAGACTAAGAATAAAAAACACACCACCCGTTAATGGGATGGTGTGTAGGAATAATCAGTTCTGGACAGATTTGTAAAATTGCCCTTTTTCCACATATTCTCTTCGGATTCGTGCCATGTCCAGCTTGTCTTCTTCCGTCAGTTCGCGAACGACTTTTGCAGGTCGGCCGAATGCAAGTGTGTTTGGGGGAATACGTTTGCCGGGTGGGACCAGGCTTCCGGCTCCGATAAAGGAGCCTTCTCCGATTTCAGCTCCGTCGAGAATGATGGAGCCCATGCCAATTAAGGCGTTTTTCCGAACAAATGCGCTATGTAGTGTACATTGATGCCCAACTGTGACATCATCTTCTATTATCAATGGTTTGTTGGGACTCTGATGAAGTAGGGATTGATCCTGGATGTTCACCCTGTCACCGATGATGGTCGGAGCTACATCTCCACGAATGACTGTGTGGAACCAAATACTGCTTTCTTTTCCGATGGTCACATCACCTGTGATGACCGAAAAGTCTGCCAGATAGGCGGTTTCATCAATCTGTGGTTTTTTATCAAGATATGGGTATATTTTATTCATGAGTTCCTCCAGCTTGTCAGAAATGATTATTTTATTTTATTATATTATATCAGAAAGAATTTCTTTTTTTTGAGGGAGTGTTTAGAAATGTGGAAATGGGAGGCGGAAAATCCGAAAGGTACCATCGTAATTGTCCATGGCGCACAGGAGCATCACGGGAGATACACATGGTTGATGGACCAGTGGAAGTCAAGCGGATTCAATGTCATCATGGGGGATTTGCCTGGGCAAGGACTTTCCACACGAAGAAGAGGACATATTGATAATTTCGATGAATATATAGAAGAAGTGGAAAAGTGGATCAAAGAGGCTTATTTGTTGAAACCTCCCGTTTTTGTCATTGGTCATAGCATGGGCGGATTGGCGGTTATTCGGACGCTTCAGGAAAAGAGCCCTCTGATAGTGGATGGGGTCATCTTGTCCTCTCCATGTTTGAAGCTGTTACACCATCCGACAAAAGGATTGGATGTGCTATCCAAAGGGCTTAATTTCATATTACCAAAAACGAAATTCAAAACAGGTCTTACCATCGATAAAGCGACGAGAAATGAAGAAATCCGAAGAAATGCTGCAGGAGATGAGCTATATATCACGAAAGTATCTGTTAGATGGTATCGTGAGCTGGTTCAATCGATGAATCAGGCTTTTACGGGGATAGAGAAGTTCCCGGATGTACCGGTTTTACTTCTGCAGGCAGGCGACGATCTGATTGTCGATAAATTTGCATCAGAGACATGGTTCAATTCCCTTTCAGCAAGAGAAAAAAGCTATAAGGAATGGGAAGGACTCTATCACGAAATTTTCAATGAACCGGAGCGGGATCGCGTTTTCCGTTATGCAAAAGCTTTTGTGGACTTACAAATAGAAGGAAGTGACTGAATTTGAAGGTACCCACTCATCCTTTTTCCTTGATGAAAAGGGTGTATCGAGATGTGTTTCCTGTTGTGTATGAGGAGTTGGATTATTGGAAGAAGAAGGCGTCTGAAATTCCAGATGAGGAGCTTCGGAAACAAGCGATGGCTAGTATTGAGACGAAATCTTTTCATTGTGAAGGCGGAGGTATATTATCGTTACTTGCAGGGGCAGACTTTCGAGAAGCCGTGAAATTCATTGTTGCTTATCAGACCATCAGCGACTATTTGGATAATCTATGTGACAGAAGTACCTCGATGGATCCTGCTGATTTTGCCGCCCTTCATGAATCCATGCCGGATGCATTAACGGTAGGAGCTCCTTTGAAAAATTATTATCGATTTCGGGAAGAGCAGGAGGATGGGGGATACCTTGCGAATTTGGTGACAACATGTCAGACGGTGCTGAGTTCGCTTGCTAATTATAATTTGATAGCCCCGCATTTGGTGAAGCTTGCCGGGTATTATTGCGATTTGCAGGTACATAAGCATGTAGTAGTGGAAGAGAGAGTGCCAAGGCTTGAGGAGTGGTTTTCGCTTTATAAGAAAGAGCTGCCCCAAATGGAATGGTATGAGTTTTCTGCTTGCTCCGGATCCACTTTAGGAATTTTCTGTCTGGTATCGCAGTCTTATCGTGACTCCTTTACTGCGGAACATGCGGAAAAGATTGTGGGCGGATACTTTCCTTATATACAGGGACTTCATATACTACTGGATTATTTCATTGATCAGGAAGAAGATTTGGAAGGTGGAGATCTCAATTTCTGTACCTATTATGAAAGTGAGACTGCATTCATGAACAGATTAAGACATTTCATGGAGCAGGCGGACGTCTTTACAGCAGGCTTGCCTTTTGAGAAATTCCATCGCCTTATCAACCGAGGTCTGCTCGGGGTCTATCTTTCGGATCGAAAAGTTCACGACTGTAAAGACATTTCCTCCATGGCCAAAAGCATCATCAAAGCAAGCGGCGGTACCGCCTACTTCTTCTACATGAACGGCAGGGCGTATCGCCGATTTCAGAGTTGGCGTGGGGCTTGAAGATGTAAGGGAGTGCGGGGTGCTTTAGTGGTTTAAAGAAGTAACGAGGGTCTGACCCTCACTACGTTAAAGTAACAAAGGGGTCCGGCACTTTCTGCCGATCCCTTTGTTATTTTTTTTCAATGGCTATGATGAATGGCGGGTTGTTCACTTGGTTCATGAAGCGGTATTGGAGGACATGTGCTTTTTTTTGGTCCAGTTTGGTGACGTACTCTAGAAGGGCATCCCGTTCGACCTGTCCTTCCGGGTGTCCGTGATAGACGACAATCACGATGACCGCCTCTTTTTTCATAACAGAAAGAAGGTTGTCCACAGCCTTAATTGTGCTTTTAGGCACCGTCACAATATCTTTGTTTCCGCCAGGAAGATAGCCGAGATTGAAGATCGCTCCTCTAATCTGAGCATGTTTGTCCGCAGGAATTCTCTCCAGCACTTCTGCATGACTTGCTTCAAACAAAGTGACACGACGACCATCCCCATGTGCCGCTAATAAAGCTTTAGTGTTCCTTAAAGCTTCACCTTGGATATCAAAGCCATAAACATGGCCGGATTCACCCACAAGCTCCGAGAGAAAGAGTGAATCATGCCCGTTTCCAACCGTACAATCCACCGCGATATCGCCCTCTGACACGGCAAGCTTCATTATTTTTTTACTGTATGGTAAGACTCGCTCTAATTTCATCGTTTGTCATCACCGCCAGGACCAACATAATACTTTCCTTGCCAACTGTCCCGCCTTTTCAGTTCCGCATCAATGGCATTAAGAACCGACCACTTGTCCACACTCCACATCGGACCGATCATGATATCAATGGGTCCGTCTCCTGTAATACGGTGAACAATCATCTCGGGCGGCAGTATCTCCAACTGATCGCAAACAAGCTGGATGTAATCTTCAAAGGTCAGGAATTCCAGCATCCCTTTTTCATACTGCTTTACCATTGGAGTACCCTTCAGGAGATGCAACAAGTGGATTTTGATTCCTTGCACATCGAGCTTTGCAACAGCTTCAGCGGTTTCCATCATCATTTTATTATCTTCAAGTGGTAATCCATCAATGATGTGGGAACAAACCCGGATGCCATGCTTACGTAGCTTATTGACACCTTCCACATACGTTTCAAAGTCATGGGCACGGTTGATCAGCAGAGCTGTACGCTCATGAACCGTCTGCAAGCCGAGCTCCACCCAAAGATAGGTGCGTTTATTTAGTTCTGCCAAATATTCCACTACATCATCTGGCAGACAATCAGGCCGAGTACCAATCGATAGGCCAACCACACCGTCCTGCTTGAGCACCGTTTCGTATTTTTCCCTCAGCTCTTCTACAGGTGCGTGCGTATTGGTGAATGCTTGGAAATAGGCCATATATTTGCCGTCTTTCCATTTGTGGTGCATTTTTTCTTTTATTTCATTGAACTGGGTAAGCAGATCGTCTGCACGATTGCCGGCAAAATCACCGGACCCTGCCGCACTGCAAAACGTACAGCCTCCATGGGCGACTGTACCATCACGGTTCGGGCAGTCGAAGCCACCATCTAAAGCTACCTTGAATACTTTATGTCCAAAGTGATTACGTAAATGATAATTCCACGTGTGATATCGTTTATCTTCAACGGAATATGGAAACGGATTTTGCTTTGTTGTTTTGTTCATCCGTACTCCTCCTCTTTTTATCCAAGGCTCTTTTCTCAAAGATTGTTGCTATTCACTAGTAAAAAGTCGGCTATTGGACTTGTTACAGCTTATCTACTCTAAAATAGGCATGTAGTTTCTCTGTATACCCGGAAAAGAGCACGACAGTACGGAATATAACGGTTGGTTGATAAATACGAAAAAGCAACAACGTTTACGAAAACAGCCTTATCCAATGGCTCTGTTAAACTCGGCTGTTGATTTCCGCAATATGCTTCGCTTTCCGTGGGGCGACCTTGAGCCTCCTCGGGTTTTGCCCTGCGGGGTCTCAAGATTGTCGCTACTCTCCCGCAGGAGTCTACGCCTATTGCTCCAATCAACAGCTAAGGGACTTCATCTTTCCAACGTTTAACTTTACCAGAGCTTATCCAGCAAATACTTATGCTAACAAATCATTTTAGCACGTATTTAAGCACACCTTCAATACCGGTCAATTTTTTAGCATGGACTTGAAAAAAATGTGCAAAATAAAGCGGAGTACACAGAAAAATTGTGGGGTGAATAGAACCATGGCAACGAGAGAATCAGTTGAACAGTTTATTCAACAATGTGAGGATGCACTGCGCAATGCACATGCACAATACAGCGAAGCGAAGCAGTTGGAGCACTATAACGATACCGAGTTCACGAGTGCACAGGAGCAGATTGAGGCAACATACAACGATTTGATGCACCTTTCCCAAAGCTGTAACGCTCAGCAGCGCGATCAATTGAACCGCATGCGCCTGCAGCTGCAAAACCTTCAGAATGAAATGACATTGTTGAGACATTAAAAAAGATTGTTGAAGGGAGACTTCCAATATGAAGAAACGTTCCAAGCAAAATAACCCGGAACAAAAAACGAGAAACGCCGAAAATACCGCAGTCGAAATGGGTGCAGAGTATAACCCGGTGAGGGAAGTAAAGCAGAAGAACCTAAAAAAAGCCCAGCCGGTCAGATCAAAAAATCATAGCGAGAATGAGTAGGAGAGCAGCCTTGGTGCTGCTTTTTTTTTTGTTGGTCCCCAAAAGTCAGAATAAATACATTTTCCCATTTCACATTTTTTATATTGAAACTCCCATCAAAACGGATTACAATTATTTTGGATTTCGAAATAATTTGGTTGAAGGAGGGCATAAAGAAATGTTGAAAATGCCCAGAGCCCTTTGGTTATTAGTTATTGGAATGGCAATAAACGTAACTGGGGCTTCTTTTTTATGGCCGTTAAATACAATATACATTCATGATATCCTCGGGAAGTCCCTTTCTATAGCGGGACTTGTTCTGATGGTAAATGCGGGGGCAAGCGTCATTGGCAACCTGATCGGTGGGGTCCTTTTTGATAAAATCGGTGGCTACCGGTCCATTCTTTTGGGAATTTCCATCACCATCACAGCGCTTATAGGGATGACCATCAATCACACCTGGAACTTCTATGTGGTATATCTGACCATTATTGGATTCGGTTCGGGAATTGTGTTTCCATCCATGTACGCAATGGCAGGTTCCGTGTGGAAGGAAGGTGGACGCAAATCGTTCAATGCGATGTATGTCTCCCAAAATCTAGGTGTGGCGATCGGAGCGGCACTCGGTGGACTTGTAGCGGATATCCGTTTTGACTACATATTCCTTGCGAATACGGTCACTTACGCTGTATTTTTCGCTATAGCACTATTCGGTTATCGAAAAATACAGGCTAACCCGACTAGCCAGACCTCCATTCTTGATCAGAGTAAGAAGATAAAAGACCACACTAAACTTTATGCCCTGTTAACGGTATGTATTGGCTATCTCCTTTGTTGGATGGGCTATGTTCAGTGGCAGACAACCATCGCCACGCATACTCAGTCACTTGGTATTTCGCTGAAACAGTACAGCATTTTATGGACGATCAATGGTGCAATGATCGTGTTGGCACAACCTATCATCTCGTGGATTGTAAAAAGATATACAAAAACGCTTAAAACACAGATCATTGTGGGATTGGTCATATTCATCATCTCGTTTGCAGTTGTGGGAGTAGCCGAACAATACACGGCTTTCGTTGTAGCCATGATTATCATTACAATCGGGGAAATGTTTGTTTGGCCAGCCGTGCCGACTGTGGCGAACCAGCTTGCACCGAAAGGGAGAGAAGGCTTCTATCAAGGAATCGTCAACTCGACAGCAACCGGAGGTAGAATGCTTGGACCTTTTATGGGGGGAGTATTGGTAGACTTATCCGGTATGGGGATGCTGTTTGGAGTTTTGATGGGTTTCATGTTGATAGCAATTTTTACAACGTACATTTACGACAGGAAATTGAAAGTGGAAACACCGGTTAAAGAGCTTTCCAAAAGTATCTCTTAGAAATGAAGAAGCAGTGCTGTTCTAACAGGAATAGCACTGTTTTTTTGTTTTCCGTATTGCTGAGCTGCTCTTATCCTGTATTTACAGGATAAACTGCACAAACCTTTGCTAAAAAGATTTTTTTAAGGTGTGATATTATTGAAATAATCAAAAAATATTCGGATGAGGTATAAAATGTGAAGAGAAAAATCAGTATACCAATTCGTTGGAAAATAACAGGGTTATCGTTTGGTATTGTCTTATTTGCACTTCTTATCATTGGGATTATCCTCCTTGGGTACATTGTAAGTGTAAAGGAAGAGCAGTTCTCGCAAAGGGCGCTGATTACGGCCCAGGTAGTGGCGAGCAACCCTGTAGTGCAGCAGAATGTGGAGGAACCGAACGCTTCCGAGTTGCTAAGGCCGGTAGTGGAACGAATCAGGGTCATTAATAATCATGATTATATTGTCATATTGAACATGGATAAGATCCGTCTCACCCATCCGATTCAAGAGAGGGTGAACACTCCTTTTGTCGGGGGAGATGAAGGACCGGCTTTTACGGAGCATATTTATATCTCCAAGGCGGCTGTCTCGGATGATATTACCTCTGTGCGGGCATTTGTTCCGATTAAAAAGCCGGATCAGGTACAAGAACAAGTTGGCGTAGTGGTAGTGGGAAATGTATTGCCTACTGTGAAAGATATCATTTATGAATACCTGCATTCGATTATTGTAATCGCGTTCATTACCACACTGTTTGGTGTATGGGGTGCCTGGCTGTTGGCAAATCACATAAAAAAACAGACCTTTGAAATGGAGCCGGGTGAACTGGCAAGGGTTTTGGTTGAAAGGACAGCTACATTTAATGCTATCCATGAAGGGGTCATTGCAATTGATGATCAGGAGAGGATAACCGTCATCAACCATGCAGCGAAAAGGATGTTAGGAGTGGAAGGGGACGCAGTAGGAGCCCCAATAAGAGATGTGATTCCTGATACAAGGCTGCCGGAAATACTGGAACTGGGTAGGCCTATCTTTCAGCGTGATCTATTTGTTCAAAATAAAGCGATTTTAAGTAATAGAGTGCCTATTACAGTGGGTGAAAGAACGGTTGGAGCCTTAGCTATTTTCCAGGACAGAACTGAGGTGAACCGTCTTGCTCAGGAGCTGACAGGGGTCCAGGCATTTGTGGAAGCACTTAGGGTTCAGAATCATGAATACTCCAATAAGCTGCATACCATTGCAGGATTGATCCAGCTTGACGAAGGGGCAAAGGCATTGGAGTATATTTTTTCACTACAGGATGAAGAAACAGGGATTTCCCAAGCACTCCAACAAAATATCCACGACGATAATGTGATGGGCTTATTGTTAGGAAAAATCAGCCGTGGCAAGGAGCTTGGGTATTTTGTAAAAATAAATCCCGAGAGCAAATTCGGTGAGTTTCCCGAGGGAATTACAAATCATGATCTGGTGGTCATTCTCGGTAACCTGATTGATAATAGCTTTGATGCTCTAAATGAATCCAGTAGAAGCAGTAAGGAAGTGAAAATTCTTCTGAAGCAAACGCCGACCGAATTGCAGATTTCCGTCAAGGATAATGGGAGTGGAATGAGTTCTTTAGATGCAGAAAAAGTATTTTCACGTGGCTATTCCACTAAGGCGAAGCAAGGGAGGGGCATTGGGTTGTTTCTCATTCATTCCATCGTATCCAGGGTGGACGGCGAAATTTCTCTTAAGAGTAAACCTGATCAAGGAACGGAATTTAATATAAGCTTGCCGATGAAGAGGAGAGTGTTGAGCCATGGCTAGAAAAGAGATGCTGATAAAGGTTTTGTTGATTGAAGATGATCCTATGGTCCAGCATGTCAACAAGCTATTTATAGAAAAAATTGATGGTTTTGTGGTGTCTGGAGTTGCGTCTTCTGGTGTGGAGGGGAAAAAGCTTATCAAAGAATTACAGCCGGATTTGGTTCTATTAGATGTCTATATGCCGGGGCAGGACGGGCTTTCCCTGATACAGGAGCTTAGACACGAACAGATCGATGTGGACATTATTGCAGTGACGGCAGCAAATGATACCAATACAGTAAAAGTGTTTATGAGAAACGGGGTTATCGACTATATCGTAAAGCCGTTCACCTTTGAGCGAATGGAGAAAGCATTCCTCCAATATAAAGAAGTTTACCGACAACTGTATCGCGAATCCGCTATTTCGCAGGATAAATGGGATGAGGTAATGGCATCAGCAAAAAAAGAACCGATAAGTAAAGGTACGGACAAATTACCGAAAGGGCTGCAGGAGCAGACTTTAAACCAGATCTACAAGTATGTGATTGGATTGAAAGAAGCGAAGTCAGCTGAAGAAATCGGTAAGAAGGTAGGACTTGCCAGAGTAACTGCCAGAAGGTATTTGAGTTATTTGGAATCTGTCGGAAAAGTGGAAATGGAACTTACATACGGCACGATAGGAAGACCCATTCAAACTTATCGTTTTAAAGGGTAGGTGGATGTAATGAAAGGATTTATTGCCATATTGATCTTTTTATGTCTTGGTGTCATATCTGCAATTTATATCGGATTCGGGACTGGTGCAAGTACAGAACCGAAAGCGGTAGACCATGAAATGGAAGG
The DNA here is from genome assembly GCF_001037965.1 of Bacillus sp. LL01. Classification (NCBI taxonomy): domain Bacteria; kingdom Bacillati; phylum Bacillota; class Bacilli; order Caryophanales; family Bacillaceae; genus Bacillus; species Bacillus sp. LL01. The sequence goes on from NZ_LFEL01000004.1 coordinate 74,212, forward strand.
ACTAAATGAAAAGTATGTATTGAAATTCAGCCATGTGGTTGCAGAAAATACTCCCAAAGGTCTGGCTGCTGCGATGTTTGCTAAACTCGTAAGAGAAAAGACGGATGGATGGGTGGAGGTTCAGGTTTTCCCGAATGGGGTCCTCTATGATGCTCAGGAAGAGTTTGAAGCATTGCAGGAAAATGATGTACACATTATTTCGCCTGCATTTTCAGAGGTTACGGTACATGACCCGAATTGGATGGTGATGGACCTTCCTTTCGTATTCGAAGACGAAACAGAAGTGAAAGAGGCTTTCGAAGGGAAATTGGGAAGAAAGCTTTTTGAAAGCATCGAAAGGCGTGGCTACAAGGCCCTTGCCTATTGGGACAATGGTTTTAAGCAATTTACCAACCGGATACGTCCGATAGTGAAACCTTGGGATGTAGAAGGCATTGCTGTAAGGGTCATGCCGAGTGACGTTCTAATGGATACCTACGAGCATCTTGGGGCAAAACCAAGTACCCATTCCTTTAATGATGTTTATGGGGTTCTAAGCTCAGGAAAAATTGACGGGACGGAGAACACATTCTCCAATATCTATTCCAAAGGCTTCTATAAACAGCAGGAATATATGACTGTGACGAATCATAATTACCTGGGATATGCAGTGCTGATGAATTCGGAATACTGGGACGCTCTTCCCCTTGATCATCAAAAAAACATAGAAGAAGCAATGGCGGAAGTGACTAAGTGGCTTCGTGAATATGCACAATCACACAATCAAGAAATGCTGGAAAAGCTGGTAGACAGTAATGTGCTTGAAATTCACTTTTTGTCGGAAGAGGAAAAGGATGTATGGAGGGAAGAGTTGGTCCCAGTTTATCAGAAGTACTCTGATTTTATCGGAGACGGACTCGTAGATGAGCTATTGGAGAAAGATGAGGGAGATATGGAATAGGTGGATAAGGTTTCTTTGGAAGAAAGTACCGGGCGGGTTTTGTCCGGTTTTTCTTTGTGTATAAGAAGACAGCTGGTAAGACCAAAAAGATCAAAAAGAAACTTAAGAGCAAATAACAAAATAAATATGAAAGCGCTTTATAATTTGAATAGTTCGACAAAAGATAAAGGGGGATATATGTATGAAGTTTAAGCGCACTTTGTTAGCTTCGGTTGCGAGTTTGGGGTTAATCTTCTCGGCTGCTTGCGGAGGAAATGAAACGGGAGGTAGCAGTGGTGATAATACGGAAGTTCAGTATCAGGATGCACCATCCACAGTGGTTATCGGAACTGCTTCCCAAGGTGGGGTGTATTACATCTATGGTGGTGGACTTGGTCAGTTACTTGAAACAAAATTAAATGTCACCGCAAACGTTGAGGTTACAGGAGGTCCAGTTGATAATATCCGTTTAATCCAAAATGGTGACCAGGACCTTGGTATGATTACAACCGGACCAGGATATGAAGCGATGAACGGTGTAGGTACAGAGTTTGATGGGAACAAGCATGATGATATCCGAGTGGTTTTTCCGATGTACTATACTCCTTTCCATTGGTGGGCACTCGAGTCCAGTGGTGTTGCATCAATTCAGGATATGATTGATAAGGGGATCAGCCGTGCTGGTGTAGGACCTATGGGAGGAACATCGGGAACATACCTTCCACAAATTCATGAGTTATTAGGTTTAGACATTACACCTGTTTTTGCTGGTGCAGGTGATATGGCCTCTCAACAACAGGACGGCCAACTTGATGTTATCGGATTTGCAGCAGGTCTTCCAATCCCTGCTGTGCAAGAGGTAGCGGCATTGCGTGATGTAACGCTTTTCGGAATTGATGGGGAACAGCGTGACAAGGTAATAGAGGAATTTCCATTCTTCACTCCTTTCACCATTGAAGCTGGAACGTATGAGAACATCGACCATGGCGACATTGAGACGATTGCTCAGTTCAATTTTGGGATTGTCCACAAAACGATGAATGTTGATTTTGTATATGATTTGGTGAAAGCCTATCATGAAAACAACGACCTATTAGTAACAACTCACTCCTCTGCAACGGAAGCGGAACCTGAAGCGATTCTTCTCAATGAAACGGTTCCTTTGCATCCTGGTGCAATCAAGTACTATGAGGAAATAGGGATTGAATTGCCTGAATCTGTTTATCCACCGGAATATAAGAACGAATAAGTAACGACATTTCCTCTTCAATGGTATTGGGGAGGGAATGTTCCTTAAAGAATGGTATTCCAAAAGGGGTTTAGCAATATAGAAACTTTTTGGAATACCATTTTATAAAAGAATTTTTGAAACAAAGGAGGGTTTTCCCGTGGACAAAAAGACGAACAGGAATGTTACTGAAGACGAGAGGGTTCAATCCATCGTCAGTGACGAAAAAGCAAAAGAGCTCGAGGAAGCGGTGGATGCCAGTTCCAATATGAGGGTCCTAACTGGTTGGGTGAAGTATGCTTTCATGGCAATTGCTGTCTTTGGTGCGTTATTTCATTTATATATTCTTAATTTCCACCCAATTGATCCTTTGATTTTTAGAAGTGTTCACTTGGCATTTGGGGCAGTTCTTGGTTTTATTTTATTTAAAGGTTGGAAAACCAACTCCAACAAGGTTTCAATTTTTGATTGGCTATTAATTGCTGCCATTCTATATGTGACTTTTTATATCTATACGAATCTGCAAGCTGTTCTTAGTCGATTTGGAACAGTACCGCAAACCCAGGATACTATCGTTGCTGTCTTAGGGTTTATCGTAGTGTTGGAGTTAACTCGACGTACTAGTGGCTGGACCTTGCCCATTCTTGCAGGTGTTTTCTCGTTGTATGCATTCGTTGGTCCGTATTTACCCGGTATTCTTAACCATAGAGGTTACAGTTTCGAAAGGTTTGTAACTTATATTTTCAAAGACAATGGCATTTTCGGAGTGACCTTGGATGTGTCCTCTAAATATATTCTGTTATTCATCGTTTTCGGTGCTTTTCTTCAAATGTCCGGTGTTGGACGTTATTTTATCGATTTTGCCTTTTCATTGGCAGGAGGAATGCGCGGAGGTCCTGCAAAGGTTGCGGTTCTTTCAAGTGGACTGATGGGGATGATGAATGGTACTTCCGCGGGGAATGCAGTAGCGACCGGTTCCCTTACCATCCCACTAATGAGACGTGTCGGCTATAGCGGTCGCTTTGCAGCAGCGACAGAGGCGACAGCGTCTGCAGGTGGGCAAATCATGGTTCCAATTATGGGAGCAGGAGCCTTTATCATGGCTGAAGTAACCGGAATCAAGTACTCAGAGATTATAGTTGCAGCGACGATTCCTGCTATTCTATACTTCATTTCGGTTTATTTTATGGTGGATTTCCAGGCGATAAAAAATAATATGCGTGGCCTGAAACGCAATGAACTTCCTTCCTTGAAGGGTATTTTCAAACAGGCATATCTGTTTATTCCAATCATTATCCTTATCACTTCTTTGGTAATGGGATATTCTGTAATCCGTTCAGGGACCATTTCTATCATTGCCTGCTTAGTGGTGAGTTGGATTCAACCTTCCACAAGAATGGGTCTTAAAAAGATCCTTTATGCATTGGAGCTGGGGATGAAGAATACGATTCAATTGCTCGCAGTGTGTGCATGTGCGGGCATTATAGTTGGAGTAATCGCCCTTACAGGTGTGGGACAACGTTTTAGTTCCCTACTATTAAGCATTGCTGATAACAATATGTTAATTGCACTTGTTTTCGCGATGCTCATTTCCATCATTTTAGGAATGGGGATGCCTACAACCGCTGCATATGCAGTTGCGGCTTCCGTTGTAGCACCTGGTTTAATACAAATGGGGCTTGAACCACTTGCAGCCCATATGTTTGTTTTCTACTTCGCGGTAATGTCCGCTATCACACCACCTGTTGCGCTAGCTGCCTATGCAGCGGCTGGGGTTGCAGGAACTGACCCGTTCAAAACTGGTGTAACAGCATTCAAGTTGGGGATTGCGGCATTTATCGTACCGTTCATGTTCATCTACAGCCCTGAGCTAATGATGATGGGGGCAGGATGGAAGATCATCGTTGCTACCATAACCGCATCTGTTGGAATCTACTTCCTAGCAGCTATGGTTCAAGGTTGGTTTGCAGGAACCAACACAAATCTGCTAGTTCGTATCCTATTGCTTGCAGCAGCTCTCACCCTAATAAACGCGGGATTAGTGACAGATTTGATTGCACTAGGTATTGCAGTATTAGCTGTGGCAATCCAAAGAATTAAAAGGAAATCAGGTCCTCCAATGGAGACTAATAAGGCAGTATAAACTATATAGCCAATACTCTGATAAAAAAGAGTACTGGCTTTTCTTTTGCTAACCTATTGACATAAATTATCCAAATATGATAATTATTTTATAGAGTGTTAGCACTCTTTACCTTAGAGTGCTAAAATATACAATGATACATAACCGGAAGGAGAAATTAGAACATGACAAAAAAAGAATTTCAAGCTGAATCGAAACGACTGCTGGAAATGATGATCAACTCTATCTACTCCCAGCGAGAGGTGTTTTTACGTGAACTCGTCTCCAATGCAAGTGATGCGATGGATAAAATATACTATCGCGCGCTAACTGATGATTCTCTTACATTTGATAAGGACAACTACTTCGTGAAGGTTATCCCTAATAAAGCCGAAAGAACGTTAACCATCATTGATACAGGTATCGGAATGACGAAAGAGGAACTTGAAGCAAATCTTGGCGTTATCGCAAAGAGTGGCTCCTTGGCGTTTAAAAAAGAAAACGAAGTCAAAGACGGACATGATATCATCGGACAGTTCGGTGTCGGTTTCTATGCTGCATTTATGGTCGCGGATGTTGTGACAGTGACAAGTAGAGCACTTGGAAGCGATGAGGCATACAAATGGCAATCAGAAGGTGCGGACGGCTACACGATCGAGCCCGGCGAGAAAGATTCTATTGGCACCGAAATCGTTCTGAAAATAAAAGAGAACACGGAAGACGAAAGCTATGACGAGTATTTGGAAGAGTACCGCCTGAAAGCCATCATTAAAAAGTACTCCGACTTCATTCGCTACCCGATTAAGATGGATGTAACAACGTCCAAACCGAAAGCGGACGACAATGAAGAGGAACTGGAAGAAGTGACAGAAGAGCAGACCATCAATAGCATGGTACCGATCTGGCGGAAAAATAAATCAGAACTTACAACCGAAGATTATGAGAAATTCTACAATGAAAAACACTACGGATTCGACAAGCCGTTAAAGCATCTTCATATTAGTGTGGACGGTACGATCCGCTATAACTCGATTCTTTATATTCCAGAGAGTATTCCATTCGACTACTATTCCAAGGAATTTGAAAAAGGTTTAGAGCTATATTCAAGTGGCGTATTAATCATGAATAAATGTGCAGACCTGCTTCCTGACCATTTCAGCTTTGTGAAAGGGTTGGTGGATTCCGAGGACCTTTCACTGAACATCTCCCGTGAAATGTTGCAACAGGATCGTCAGTTGAAATTCATCGCGAAGAACCTTGCGAAGAAAATCAAGAGTGCTCTCCTTGGTATGCTGAAAGACGAGCGTGAGAACTATGTGAAGTTCTTCGAGGCATTCGGCCGTCAGATGAAGTATGGTGTCTATGCAGAATACGGTGCGAACAAAGAACAGCTTCAAGACCTGTTAATGTTCCATTCTTCCACAGAGAAGAAGCTCGTGACGTTGGATGAGTATATCTCTCGCATGAAAGAAGACCAGAAATACATCTATTATGCAACTGGTGAGTCGAAGGAAAGAATCGAAAAGCTGCCGCAAACGGAACTTGTGTCGGATAAAGGTTACGAAATCTTGTACTTTACAGAGGACATCGATGAGTTCGCCATCAAGATGCTGATGAACTACAAGGAGAAAGAGTTCAAAAGCGTATCAAGCGGAGACCTTGGCATTGATTCAGAAGAGGACGATAAACAGAGTGAATCCGAACAGGAAGCAAACAAGGACCTGTTTGAGGCGATGAAGGAAATCCTTGCTGAAAAGGTTTCAGCTGTTAAGGTTTCCAAACGTTTAAAAACTCATCCGGTTTGCTTATCGACTGAAGGAGAAGTTACCATCGAGATGGAGAAAATCCTGAGCGCGATGCCGGATAACCAAAATATCAAGGCAAACAAGGTGCTTGAGATCAACACGAACCATGATGTGTTTGCGTCGTTGAAGAGTGCGCATGAAGGCGACCGTGAGAAGCTGGCGTTATACACGAACCTATTGTACAGCCAAGCGTTGCTGATTGAAGGATTGCCGCTGGAGGATCCAGTAGAGTTTACTAATGATATTTGCAAAGTGATGGTTTGAAAATAAGTTAATATAGTTCGAGGCCAATCCTGCTCGTTGACGAGTGGGGTTGGCCTTTTTTTGATTGGGAAAATGTTTTCAAAGGAAATCTCCGTCGAATCCAGAATACATAAAAGAGGAAAATAAAAAGGAGGGAATTAAAGAATGCAAAAAACCATTCCGATTAAAAATCAAATGAACGGAGTATTTATTCATGTTACAAACCTCAAAAAATCCGCTGACTGGTACGCCAATCTTCTGGAGTTAGAAGTGGACCTTGATACTGTCGAGTCTCCTGTGTACAACATCCCCTTGAATGGAACCACTTCCCTGACACTCGATGACCATACATTCGACCCTACGTTTAACCATGAACCAAGCGCCGCACCATTGTTCAACTTTTACTCACCAGACATTGACGAGGCATATCAATTTATTCAGAACAAAAGAATCGAAGTGGTACGTGAAATAGAAAGAGTGGGGGATACTGCATGGTTCAATATCAAGGATCCTGACGGGAACGTGGTGATGGTCTGTAATTGCTGATGAAAAGAGGGGTAACCAATCTGTCATTCTCCTTCTGTTGCAAAAAGTACCTAATTAAACCGTGTGATTAAGTAAACCCAATAACTTAGATATCTCCATTAAGAGGGAACGTGGTCTTTCCATGTTCTCTCTTTTTCTTGTTCAAAACTTCTTTTCGAAAAATGTATTGTTATTGTAATATAACTTCAAATATTTTCCTTTATCTTCAAGAAATATGGATACCTATCACTTTCTAATATTACGTAAATCTTGAACTGGGAAATAAATTATGAATATCTTGGAATTTTTATAGATATCACATCTTTTGGCTTGTTTTAGACAGAGATTAATGGGTTATATACCTACTAAGCAAATAAATAAGAAAATTTTTGATCATTTGATCATATGACTACATTTAAAAAGTAGAAAGGAGCAATACGTAAATGAGTGTTCAAAAAAGTACAGACAGTTCAAGTCTAGCAGAAGTGATTGATCGGATTCTTGATAAAGGAATCGTTATTGACGCATTTGTAAGAGTTTCATTAGTAGGTATTGAAATACTTACAGTAGAAGCGCGGGTGGTTATTGCAAGTGTGGATACATGGTTAAGATACGCAGAAGCGGTAGGCCTTTTACGTGATGAAGTTCAGGAAGAAGGTCTGGCTAATAGAAATCAAGAGGGTCAATTCAGTTTCTGATCATCTGATCCTATTAAATGAAAACTCTCTTATAAGTAAATGCGAGATTCATACACAGAAGGGATGAGGTTGGTTTACATGGCAGTTAAAGAGAAGAACGAACAGCAAGAAGAAAAAAATGATAATGGAAATCACTCCGTTAACCTTGCAATCATTGGAGGGGTGGTAGGTGCAGGAATCGGTTTACTATCCAGTCCTGGAACAAGTAAAAAGATTTATAGAAACTTCAGTGAATCAGAAGTGGTGAAGGTTGCCGGCTATCAATTAAGAAGGTCAGTGCAAGAGATGCTGGCTGCCCAAGCGCAAAACGGGATTAAACAATTGGCTTCAGGCTATATGGGTAAAAATGTGGTAAGTCTATTGAATCCAACAAAAAATAATGAAAAGAAGGATGCTAAAGACGGTGACACATCTTCCGAATTTGAAGATATAAAGGAAGAAAATAAAAATATAAACAATCGCCTCGATAAAATTGAAAGCATGCTTAGTGAATTAGTGGATTCAAAGAAATAGCTAGTACTCTTTCGATGAATCCAAAGGTGGTAATTGGATGGACAAAGAGATTAAAAAGACATTAGGCAAGGCAGCAAAGAAGGTATTTGAGCACACTCCCGAGCCGATTAAAGATGAAATTAAAGATAAGGTCAAGGAAAAAGCTAAAGAGAAATTTGTGGACAGTGTACAAGATAAAGCGGAGGAAGCAACAGAAAACCTCCAGGAGACCACAGAAGAGAATGCAGAGAAATTTCATGATAAAGCAGAAGAAGGAAAAGAAAAGGCGCAGGAGGCTTTACTTTCTGTTCGTGACAAAGTAGGTAAAGTTGTCGAAGCGGGAGAGGATTTCCAAGAAAAAATATCCTCGACGAATGATAATGACGATGACCGCAAAATCAAAGGTGTGAAGAGCATCAAGAGCTATACAGATATGAAAGGTGCCAGCAATATCAAAAGCTCAAAAAATATTAAATCCTCAAATGACATTAAGACGATGGGTTCTTGATGACTGAATGAAAGGAGAAATGATGTATGTCCGTTCAAAAAAGTACAGATAGTTCAAGTTTAGCAGAGGTTATTGACCGTATTTTAGATAAAGGAATTGTTATTGATGCCTTTGTTCGTGTTTCAGTAGTAGGAATTGAAATCTTAACAGTAGAGGCAAGAGTCGTAATTGCAAGTGTTGACACTTGGTTACGATACGCTGAAGCGGTTGGATTACTTCGGGATGAAGTAGAAGAAAACGGGCTACCTGAACAACAGAATGAACGCAGCCCCCGCTTTAGTATTTAGATATTAGAACGGGAAGCAACCAGGGGGGATCTCCACCTGGGCTTTCCCTTCTATTTATGTAGGAGGTCCATATGGAAATCAAAAAAATCATGGGGAATGTCGCCGATTTCTTTAATGAATTTGTCGCACCCCTTCATAAAATCACCTCAGTTGAAGAAAGTGACAACGAGGGATGGAAACTGACAGTAGAAGTAATTGAAGAAAAGGAATATATGAAAAAGTATGCAAAAGATGAAATGTTAGGTATATATGATGTCCATCTCAATAAAGATAAAGAAGTCACTTCTTATAAAAGGCGTGATATCAGGTATAGAAGTTCCATTAAACATGAGGCATAGCACGTGGTGAGTAGGAGGGAATGGAGTGACGGTTTTAAAAGAAAAAATAAAGAAGGATTCAAGGGCATTAATCCAAGATTCTGAGACGAAGGATTTACTTTCTCGCTCACTGCAGTATTTAAAGGCCGGATATCCTATTCATTTTACAGGCCCATCAGGTGCAGGTAAAACTTCCATGGCACTCGCTCTTGCAAAAAAGAGGAAAAAGCCTGTTATGCTCATACACGGAAATCATGAGTTGAACAATAAGGATTTAATAGGTGATTTTACAGGGTTTACAAGTAAAAAGGTTGTAGATAACTATATCCGTTCCGTATATAAAAAAGATGAAAGTATAACAGAAACTTGGAGGGACGGTCGTTTGTTGGAAGCTGTGAAAAACGGCTACACACTTGTGTACGATGAGTTTACCAGGTCTCAACCAACGACAAATAATATCTTTCTATCTATATTGGAGGAAGGCGTTCTTCCATTGTATGGATCAAAGCTTACAGAACCCTTTGTACCGGTTCATCCGGATTTTGCAGTAATCTTTACAAGCAACCCTGATGAATATGCAGGTGTTTTTCATACACAAGATGCCCTGCTGGACCGATTGATTACCATCCATGTTGATTATAAAGAGGTGGATAGGGAAGCAATGATTGTTTCGCAGAAAGTCGACACAAAAGAGGAAGAAGCGAAAGCCATTACTGCTCTTGTAGCAGAGCTCCGGAAAGCATGCAAAAAGAACGGTCCCAGTTTACGTGCTTCCCTGATGATTGCCAAGCTGGCATCTGAGGGTGATATTCCAATAGACGGGGACAACGAAGATTTCAAGCGACTTTGCAAGGATATTCTCGGACATCAATTAAGCAGATGTCTGGATAGCGAAGAGCCGCTCAAAGACGCAGAAAAATTGATATTAAAGGCCTGTGACAATATGAAGGTCAGTGAGTAATAAAGGAGAGTCTTATGATGAGCCAAGAGAAAATGGGTATATATATCATCTGTGGAATTCAGACAGATGCAGAAGAGGAATTTGGTCATATCGAATTGGAAGGGGAGAAAAGAGAACTCTTCACAATTTCGTATAAGGACTCTGCCATGGTAGCTGCAGAAGTACCAATGAAAATTTACCACCCGAATAAAGAAAATTTGATGATGCATCAACAAGCCATTTCACTTGTGATGAAACAGAATGATACAGTCATTCCTGTCAGCTTCGGTAATGTTTTTCATTCAAAAGAGGATGTAGCAGTCCTGCTTGAAAACCTGTATCCTCAATTCGAAAAACTATTTCCATCAATCAAGGGAAAAATCGAATTGGGCTTAAAAGTAATAGGCAAAAAGGAATGGTTGGAAGGATTAGCTGGCGGTAATGAAAAAATGGGGAAAATGGCAGAGAAAGTTAAAGGGAAATCAGAAGCAGCGAGCTACTATGAGCGAATCCAACTAGGTGAGGCTGCCCAAAAACTTTTCCTCTCACTGCAAGAAGAGGTGCAAGCAGAAATTTTTCAACCATTAAAGGATACAGCTGAAGCATCGAAAGTGAATGATCCTATAGGAGAGAAAATGCTGTTAAATGCCTCCTTTCTGATTGATAGAGACAAAGAAGAAGAGTTTGATCAAAAAGTGAATGATGCTCATGATAAATGGAAGGATAAGGTCGATTTCAATTACAGTGGTCCATGGCCGGCCTACAACTTTGTCAATATCAGATTAACAGTTGAGGACGCTTAAATGCTCCACAAAATTATATCTGCTCCTATCAATCTTGTCATTAAGATCGGCGAGAAGGTAAAAGAGGAAGCGGACAAAGAACTGTACGACCTTCCAACCATTCAAAAAAAGCTCATTCAATTGCAGATGATGTATGAACTTGGTGAGATTCCGGACGAAGCATATAAAGAAAAGGAAGCAGAGTTGTTGCATCGTTACGAAGTAGCCAAGAATCTGGAAATGGAACAATGGGAGCAGATGACCAAAAAGAAGTGAGGGTAATAAAATGGGGGAATTAATTTATTTATATGGGTTAGTCCCATCTACTGAATCAGCAAGCCTGCCGCTTCCATCAATGAAAGGGTTCGATGGAAAAGGTGAAATGTACACTATATCAATAGGGGAAATAACCGCTATTGTAAGTTCACTGGATGCAAAAGAGTATTCAGAGGATATCATCAAAGAGAAAATCAATAGTGATATGGAATGGCTGCAGGAAAAAGCTTTTCATCATCATGAAACAGTAATGGGATTATCAAAATTATATACTGTAATACCTTTAAAGTTCTGTACGTTATATAAAAATGAAAATAGTCTAAGAGATATTGTGCAGCAAAACCAGTCCAAGATGACAGAAAAATTTGCGCTGCTTAAAGGCAATGAGGAATGGAATCTTAAAATATATTGCAATGATGAATTATTAAAGAAACAAGTAAGCCAAAGCAATCCTGCGATAGAAGAGCGAAGAGAAGAAATAAGCCAATTATCCAAAGGAAAACAATTCTTTGAAAAGAAGAAATTAGATAAATTGATTGAAGAAGAAGTCGAAAAAGAAAAAGATCGTATCAGTGAAGAAATTCATACACACCTCCAAGGTTTTGTTCTGTTGGGGAATGTAAAGAGGAATTGGGGTAAAGATGTGACAGGCAGGAAAGAAAACATGACCTGGAACAGTGTCTATCTAATCTCTTCCTCAAAAGTGGAACAGTTTTTAGAAGAAATCCAGCAGTTTGAAAAGAAAATGGAGGAGATGGGTTGGCAGTTTGAACCAACTGGACCATGGCCTGCCTATCACTTCTCAAGCTTTTCATGAGTGAGGATGACTATATATGTCCCATAGAGATTCTATAGAAAATAAAGATATAGCATTAATAGATATTTTGGACGTCATACTTGATAAAGGTGTGGCAATAAAAGCGGATCTGGTCATTTCCATTGCGGGAGTTGATCTTGTGTATTTAGATCTCCGTGTCTTGATTGCATCTGTAGAATCCCTTGTCCAGGCAAAGCAGGGAAATGGCAAGACGGTATCTTCAGTAGAATTTGATAATCAAAGGGAGGGATTAATATATGCAACCGGCCAACCCGACAAGTGGAAGAATTAATTTAGATCCAGATAAAGCGGAACATGGATTGGCTCAGCTTGTCCTAACAGTGGTGGAACTTCTGAGGCAAATCGTGGAACGTCATGCAATGCGCCGCGTGGAAGGCGGAACGTTGACCGATGAGCAAATTGAGGATCTGGGCGAAGCTTTAATGAACCTAGAAGAAAAGATGGAAGAGTTAAAAGAAATATTCGGCCTTGATGCAGACGACTTGAACCTGGACCTTGGACCTCTAGGAAGCTTGCTATAAATAAGCTCTTTTCTCAATGTTTGTTGCTTACTTCGTAGATGTAGGAAAAGAGCACGAAAACTACGATTATTACGTGGAATTTAAGAATACGCCAAAGCAATGGAATATGCGAAATCAGCCTTCATCCGTTACCCTAAGGAGGGTTCATAAATGGCAGTTCAAACGACTGGACAATCAAGTACGATAGTTGATGTGCTTGAGAAAATTCTAGACAAAGGTGTCGTAATCGCCGGTGACATCACAGTAGGTATCGCAGATGTGGAGCTGTTGACCATCAAGATACGTCTTATTGTCGCTTCAGTTGATAAAGCGAAAGAGATCGGGATGGATTGGTGGGAGACGGATCCTTACCTTAGCTCAAAAGCGGTAGATAACAACACCAAAGCACTGGAAGAAGAAAATAAAATGTTACAGGAGAGACTTGAATCTCTCGAAAGAAAACTAGATTCAAACAGATTAAATTCAACTGAATTCAACTACTAATAGGAGGTTTTTATCATGGCAGAAAACAAAGGTAAAACATCAGAAAATCAAACAGAGGAACAAAACACAAGTAAGGAAGAAAAAGGGAATTCTTATGCAGGTCCGTTAACACGTTCTATCACTGGTGGCATCATTGGGGCGACAGTAGGCTACTTAGCTACTCCTGAAAACGGGAAAAAACTATTGGATAGTATCGATACGGATGCTCTTAAAACGAAGAGTTCCAGTTTTGGAGAGACTGCGAAGGAAAAATCCAAGAAAGCTTATGAATCTATTAAAAGTTCAACAAAAGGCTTATTTAATAAAGAAAATGAAGCAAGTGACGATGCATCTGAAAAGGATGATTCAGAAGAAGATAGTTCAAATGAAGAAGAAGTGGCAGCAACAAAAGAGTCTACAAAGGATTCCACAAATGAAGATTACGAATCCCTGAAGGAAGAAAACAAAAATCTTACCGACCGCTTAGGCAAATTGGAGGAAATGCTGACAAAACTAACGGATGAGAAAGAAGCAAGTAATAGCTCCGACGAAGAAGCTGAAGAGGAAAACGACAGTGAAGAAGAGCCAGTGGATGAAGGGGCAGAAGATTCTGCAGATGAAGATGAGAGCAATGAAGAATCGGAAGATGAAGAAGATAGTGATGAAGATGATGATGAAAAAGGAAAGCAAACAAAACCGAAAAAGAAACGTTCTACAGCTAAAAAATCATCTAAATCTCAAAAGAAAAAAGATGAAGAGAGTGATGAAACCACTCTATCAAGTGATGACGATACTTCATCTTAATGAATGGAGGGAGTTTTAACATGACTAAAGAACAAGCGACAGGGAAAGACAGCATTCTTGCTTTCCTTGTTCAGGCAACGAACAAGCATAATGTATCCATTGATATCACTTTAAATGTAAATGGTGCCATTGTTACAGGGACTACTGTTTCAGCTAAGGAGTACTTCGTTAGCTTGAGCGAAACTTTTGAAGACGGCAGTGATGTCGCTCAACAGCTTAGTGAAAAACTTGCACAAGCAGGAGAAGCAATCGATTCAGAAGAAGATGCTGAAGCTAGCTTCATCCACCTTAAGGATACAAAAATATTTTGTGGCAGCAGTAAATCAACCCCTTCAAAGGGGGAAGCTCTATGGAGAGGGCCGCTAAGTGATATTAACGGTTTCTTTTTAGATAATATTCCCGACAGTGATGAAGAGCAGGAACAGGAAGAATCGGACAATAGCGATTATCAATCCTTAAAAGATAAAAATGGTAAACTTACAGATCGTATTGGTAAGTTGGAAGATATGATAGCTAAACTTAGCCCTGATAATCAAGAAGAGGATAAGAGCGAAGAATCTGAAGGCGAAGAAGAGTCTGAAGAAAAGCCTGAAGAAAAGCCTGAACAAAAGCAGGATTCAAGTGAAGAGCCATCTGAAGATGATAAAGAGAAAGAAAAGAATCAGAAAAAGCGTTCTGGTACTAAATCTAGTACTTCCAAAACACAAAAGAAAACCACAGCTAAAAAGACAACCAAATCCAAATAAGTTTAGAAAGAGAAAATAAAATAGTCAGACTTTCTTTACTGCAGAAGAAAGGAGAATTGTAAATGAATAATGAACTTAGTGCCAGTAAGGATAGTATTCTAGAGTTCTTTGTGCAAGCAGCCAATATACATGGTTTTTCACTGGATATAACCTTGAACGTTAACGGTGCTGTTATATCAGGTACTCTTATACCGGCAAAGGATTACTTTGAGACGATGAGTGAAACCTTTGAAGATGGAAATGAAGTAGCCCAAAAAATCAGTGATCAACTTGCTGCGGCAGGAGAAAGCTTTGAATCAAGTAAAGAAGCTGAAGCGAATTTCATCCATTTGAAAAATACAAAGGTTTATTGTGGAGACAGTAAACCCACCCCATCGGAGGGTAAGATACTCTGGAGAGGGAAATTGAGCGAGGTGGACGGCTTCTTTTTAGGAAGGATCTCAAATGAATCTTAAAGGATATGAAATTCGGCAAGAAAAGCAGCTGTCAGATCGTTCTGACAGCTGCTTTCAGTTAGTTCATTTTCTTTTTCCAGGACGTGTGTAGCCTACTGAAGCTCCATCACGTCTTGCATCGGCAACACCAACATACTCGCCTTTTTCGTAATCTATTAAGATACTTTGCACATTTCCGATCAGTTCTGAACTTGATGGGAAACGGTGTCCCATGGAGTTGAGTTCAGATAGCACTTCATTGGATATTCCATCTTCGTAACGATAGCTGTTGATGGCATTTGTATAAATACGAGGTTCGGCGATCGCTTCTTCGAGCCCCATTTCATAGTCCATGACATTCAGCACCACTTGAAGTACGGAAGTAATGATGGTAGGTCCGCCAGGTGATCCGACACTCATAATAGGTTTGCCATCTTCAAAAACAATCGTTGGGGTCATAGAGCTAAGCGGCCGTTTATTAGGTTGGACTTCATTAGCTCCGCCTGGTCTTGCATCAAAATCGGTCAACTCGTTATTAAGCATTAGGCCGTAGCCAGGTACCATGATCCCGGAGCCGAATACTTGTTCAATGGTAGTAGTGTAGGAAACCAGGTTTCCCCATTGGTCAGCTACAGTAAAGTGGGTGGTTTCCCCAATATCCTTCTCATCATTTTGCTCTACTACACTATAATTAGGGTCAACGTTTTCATATTGCCAAGGATCTCCTGGCTGTGGGTTGGTGTTCACAGAATTTATATCGATTAGCGCACTGCGCTCAGCGATGTAATCTGGATGAAGGAGGCCTGTCATCGGAACTTCCACGAATTCAGGATCTCCCGCATACGCACCACGGTCTGCATACGATAGATGCATGGCTTCAGCAAGTAGATGATACACCTCTTTCGATCTCCGGTCATATTGGCTGATATCGAAGCTATCCAATGTCTTCAGCATTTGTAGTAAGAACAATCCTCCTGAGCTTGGAGGAGGCATACTGGCAATGTCATAGCCTTTATATTCTCCCCATACCGGATCGTCCTCTGTAACCTCGTAGTTTTGAAGGTCTTCTATCGTCATGCTCCCGCCAAAGTCTTGAACCACATCAGCAAGTGCTTCACCGATTTCTCCAGTGTAAAACACTTCTGATCCATGAGATCGAATCAGTTTGAATGTTTTCGCGAGATCCCTTTGGACAAGCCAATCTCCCTCTTTAAGTGGTTCACCATCAGGAAGCAACACTTCCTTGGCAGCAGTCCCCGCCAATTTTTCCTTATTGTTTTCAATTTGTAATGCCAGCTGCCTATCTACTGAAAATCCTTTTTGTGCAAGCTTGAATGCAGGGGTGATCAGCTGTTGAAAAGGTCTGGTCCCCCATTTCTCATGGGCAGCCTCAAGTCCCTTCAAGGTTCCAGGAACCCCCACAGAGTTACCGTGTCTAACACGCTCTTGAAATGGGATGATGCTACCATAAGGATTCAAGAACATATCCGGTGTCGCGCCAGCTGGAGCCCGTTCACGACTATTTACAATCGTTGTTTCATCCGTCTCTGCATCATATACCATCATAAAGCCACCACCGCCAATTCCAGACATCATCGGTTCTACAACATTTAATGCGAATTGGACAGCAATGGCTGCATCCATGGCGTTTCCGCCTTTACGCAGAATATCCGCGCCAATCTCAGACGCCAAAGGATGTGATGTGGATACCATTCCATCCTTACCAACGGCCACTTCGTTACTGCCTGTACCTGGTTTTTGGGCTAGTCCCACATTTGGGATAAATGCCAGTAACAAGGTTAGTGATAAAATAATTGAAAATATAGCTCTAAACTTTCTTTTCTTCATGTTCCCACCTCGCCTCATTTTTTTAAAGTATTTCTATAACAAGGGTAAGTTTTACGAGGAGGGGGGTCAATAAAATAGGTTGAAAATTCAGAAAAATAAGCAAACCTAACTAGAGGGTCATACATATGTCCTAATCTATTATTAAGAGAAAACATATTTATCCATCTTTGTTAGTAGGACGTATGAAGCATGGAATGCACATAAGAAAGGGATTCCGTTTAATGGTATCGTTCAGCTTTATAAAATGCTAAGTTCATATTTAAAGAAGTAGAAGTAAAGAATAAAACGAGCGTCATTATTGTTGAAATAATATCATTTACTGTCTAAAATAAAGCGGACCTCTTAGTAGAGTTGAATTAATAATTATCGATTTCTATGTACTATTGGATACAGGAGTGTGGGAGATGAGATGAAACAAATAACTATATTAATTGCTGATGATGAGCCGGAGATTGCTGATTTAGTGGCTATTCACTTAAAACAAGAAGGTTACCACGTTGTTAAGGCTTTAGATGGACAAGTAGCTATCCAGGTAATCAAAACTCATACTATTGATTTGGTGATTTTGGATATTATGATGCCGAAATTAGATGGATATGAAGTAACAAGGCGTATTCGCGAACAATATAATATGCCCATTATTTTTTTAAGTGCTAAAACGTCTGAATTTGATAAAGTGCAAGGTCTAGTTATAGGTGCTGATGACTATATGACAAAACCATTTGCTCCTATAGAATTAGTCGCGCGTGTAAATGCCCAATTACGACGTGCTATGAAGCTGAATCAGCATAAGGTCCAGACTATATTGGAATATGAAGGATTAGTCATTTCCCCTGAGCAAAGGACAGTTTTGCTTTATGGGGAGAGGGTCGAGCTTACACCGAAGGAATTTGATATTTTGTACTTATTAGCTAGTAATCCGAAGAAAGTCTACAATGTTGAAACTATCTTTCAACAGGTATGGGGAGAGGAATATTATGAAGGTGCGAATACAGTGATGGTACATATTCGTACATTAAGGAAAAAGCTTGAAGAAGATAAACGGAAAAATAAGTTGATAAAAACCATTTGGGGAGTAGGCTATGCATTCAATGGCTAAAATTTTATACAATTTCCGCTCGAAAATGTTGATCTTATTTGGATTAAGTATGGGATTAGCTGGTATTATTACCTTTTTAATTTTTATAGTACTGCAATACTATTATCGTACTTCCGTTCGTTTGGAAGATCCACTGGCACGTGTTCGCATGTTGATGGGACAATTTGGTGATATTAACTCATTTTTATTAATATTCATCCCATTATCCATTTTATTTTTCTTTATATTTACTCGTTCGTATTCTATCTATTTTAAAGAAATTTCAAAAGGAATTAACAAGCTCTCTGTGGGTGACTTTAACCACAGAGTTGAGGTTACAACTAATGATGAATTTAGCGAAATTGCCGAAGGGATTAATCTTGCAAGTAAGCAACTAAAAGAAGCAATAGAAAGAGGTGACTTCGCAGAAAGCAGTAAGGATCAATTAGTCGTAAATTTAGCCCATGATTTACGTACTCCTCTTACATCCGTATTAGGTTATTTAGACTTAATCCTAAAGGATGAAAGTTTAACGAAAGAACAACAAAGGCATTTTATAACGATTGCCTTTACTAAGTCCCAGAGGCTAGAAAGACTTATTGATGAATTATTTAAAATAACAAGAATGAATTATGGGATGCTATCAATGAAGAGGATGCAAATAAACTTACATGATCTTTTATATCAATTAACGGATGAATTGTATCCTCTATTCGAAAAGAATGGATTGAAAGTTAGAATGAAGGTAACCCCGTCACTTCCGATTTTTGGAGATGGAGAGCTGTTGGCAAGGGTATTTGAAAATCTTATGACCAATGCCATTCGTTATGGGTTTGATGGTGAGTTTGTAGATATTAATGGTTGTATAGATTCTGGGGAAGTGATTGTGCAGGTAGTGAATTATGGTGATAGTATTCCTTCTAATGATTTGCCTCATCTTTTTGACATGTTTTTTACTGGGGATCAGGCACGAACACACCAAGAAGGGGGAACTGGTCTAGGCCTATTCATTGCAAAGAATATTGTAGAACAACACCAGGGTATCATTTCTGTTGAAAGTGATCTAATACGAACAGTATTTGAGGTGCGTCTGCCCTTTGAAAGTAGTGAAGGAGAACAAGAATAAATTTAAGAAAAATTTAAACATTACCCTACTATTTATTTAAAAAGATTTTCCTATTCTATATATAGGTTCAAAGTAGATTGAAGGAGGAAGATTTAAAATGAAGAAGTGGGGATTTTTGTTTATAGTCGTATGTTGCTTATGCATTGTAACTATAAAGATGACGGAAGATAGAGTAGAGATTCAAAGGTTTAACCAAGAAAACTCGAATGAATATAGCGACAAAATAGAGATTTTAAGTGATCAAGTCTATCAGGGAAATCTACTATTAGTGAATAAGGCATTTCCTATTAATAAAGATAGTGTTAAAACTGATATCGTTAATTTATTTGGAAATGAAGAATTGACACAAGAATATCAGGTGCTCAAAACAGATATCAGCTTATCAGAGGGTGTCGCTCGAAAATTCTTAGAGATGGTAGTAGCCGCTAAAAAAGAAGGAGTTCGGAACTTCACCATTAGTAGTGGATATCGAAATTTTGAGGAGCAGCAAGCAATTTATGAAGAAATAGGTGCCGACTATGCTTTACCAGCAGGTTTTAGTGAACATAATTTAGGTATATCGCTTGATGTCGGATCCACACAAATGGCGATGGACAAGGCGCTTGAAGGGAAATGGATTGAAAAAAATGCTTGGAAATACGGATTTATTTTACGCTATCCAAAAGATAAAACGGAAATAACTGGCATTCAATATGAACCATGGCATATTCGCTACGTTGGTTTACCACATAGTGCCATTATGAAAGAGGAAAATTTAGCTCTGGAAGAATATTTAGAATATCTAAAAAAAGAAAAAGATATTTCCGCTAGCTTTAATGGGAAAAAGTATACTATATCTTATAATCACATTTCTCGTGACGTGACAATTAATGTACCGAATGGACAACATTATGAAATTTCTGGAGACAATATGGATGGTGTCATTGTGACTGTGCAACATTAGAAGAGGGGAATATGTAGTTACTTCTCTTCTATCAAATCTGTAATATATGATATTGTGTAATCGCTCTCATAATTGTCAGATTTTTGTGCTATATTTAGTGCAGACATGCAGGAGGGGTAAAACGATGGGAGTAAAGGAAAGCTTGCTGACAGATGAAATGATGGACACAATTATCGCTAATGCATTTGAGTGGATAGTCGTGGTCAATCATGAAGGCAATATCATTTATATGAATGATAGTTATTGCGAATTTATAGGGGTTGATAATAAAGAAGTGATTGGTAGGCATGTGACAGGTGTAATAGAGAATACACGCATGCATGAAGTGGTGAAGACCGGAAAGGTGGAGCTTGCCGATCTCCAATATATTCGCGGAAACTACATGATTGCCAACCGTGTACCGATTTTCGATAAAAATCAGAAAGTGATCGGAGCATATGGAACCGTCATTTTCCGGGATACGAGTGAATGGGACAAGATGAACAGTCATGTCAAAAGCATGCTTGGCAGAATACGAAACTATCTGCAGGAATACGAGCAGCAGACTGGTGTGAAATACACGCTAGAGGATATTATCGGAAACTCCAAGCTTATCGGTCTATTGAAAGATAAGGTGAAGCAGATTGCTGCAAGCGATGTATCAATTCTGATTCGAGGCGAGAGTGGAACGGGGAAGGAATTGTTTGCACACAGCATACACCAACTAAGCGACCGCAGCCAGATGCCTTTTATTAAACTAAATTGTGCAGCCATTCCTGAGCACCTCCTTGAATCCGAATTATTTGGTTATGAAGAAGGGGCTTTTACAGGTGCCAAAAAAGGCGGGAAAAAGGGGAAATTCCATCTTGCGGACGGAGGCACGCTTTTTCTGGATGAAATAGGGGACATGTCCCTGCCGATGCAGATCAAACTGTTGAGGGCCTTACAGGAAGGGGAAGTGGAGCCGGTTGGTGCGATAAAGCCTGTACAGGTGAACGTACGTGTCATTGCTGCGACCAATAGGCCTTTGGAAAAGATGATGGAGGAGAAGCGTTTCCGTGATGACCTATATTACCGGATCCATGTCATCCCATTTCATATCCCTTCCCTTAGCGAGAGAAAAGAAGATATCCCGTTACTTGTGGAGCATTTTATCCAGAAGATATGTAAGCGGACCGGCAGGAGGGTTACGTCGGTAGCGGAGGATGCCCTTGTTGCATTGTCCCGATACCGCTGGCCGGGGAATATCCGGGAGCTGGAGAATGTCATCCAGGCAGCCGTTCATTTGTCGACGGGAGAAAAGCTGACATTGGAGGCGCTCCCTGATTACCTGACAGATTCATTCTCCATCCCGATTGGGTCTAAGTCGTTAAAAGAAACTTTGGAGGATGCTGAAAAGCAGGCAATCATTCAGACCTTGGAAAAATATCAACATGATAAGCTAGGGGCCGCCAAACAACTTGGCATCAGTAAATCAAGTCTCTATGAAAAGTTAAAAAAATATTCGATTCAATGAAATAGTAAGCACTCTCAGGATTCCAGAAAATCGGAAAGTGTTCCGGATTTCTGGAATCCTTTAGTTTGTATGACTCTGTCTCCTTTTGTCCAGAAATCCGGAAAAACTTTTTGTTTGAAATATTGAAACAATTAACTTTGCAAGTTGGCACGGTTCTTGCATTGATAAGTTCGGAAGACAAAAAACAATGGTATTTGCTTTCATAGGTTTGTAAGCGTTTACCTAATTAGAGGAGGAAAGACAGATGTGGAGCATGATTGGTCTTATCGGTGGTTTGGCATTATTAATTATTTTAACGATGAGAGGCATGAACCTTCTTGTAGTAGGTCCATTGTCGGCACTATTTGTAGCACTTCTAAGTGGAATGCCATTATTTCCACAACTTGTGGCTGAGGGGGAAGTCAACTTTGTCAGCAGTTACATGGGCGGTTTTTCGTCCTTCGTGACATCCTGGTACCTGATGTTCTTGCTTGGTGCCATTTTTGGAAAGGTGATGGAGGATAGCGGAGCGGCGGATTCTGTATCCAAGTTGGTTGTAGATAAGCTTGGAATGCGTTTTGCTGTATTAGCAATTGTCGCAGCTTGTGCGATTTTGACTTATGGAGGAGTTAGTTTATTCGTTGTGGCGTTCTCGGTTTATCCGATGGCAATCAGCTTGTTTAAGCAAGCGAACTTGCCTCGGAGATTTATTCCGGCAGCACTTGCATTTGGTTCGGTAACATTTACGATGACATCTGCAGGATCTCCGGAAATCCAGAACTGGATTCCAATTCCTTATTTAGACACAAATCCATATGCGGGTTGGGAAGTAAGTGCACTAGTTGCAGTGTTTATGATGATTTTTGGCTACTGGTGGTTGAAACGTATGATTTCCAAAGCGGTTGGACGCGGGGAAACGTTTGTTTCCAGAGAGGCGGATCCTGTTATTGATGGAGGAAGGGCACTTCCTAATCCGTTCTTGAGTTTTATTCCGCTAGCTGTAGTTTTAATTATTTCGTTCATTTTCCATGATGATTTAAAGCAGTCAGCATTAATCATTGCTTTACTCGGTGGAATCATCACGACTTATGTTCTCGGCCGAAAATACTTCAAGAACTTCTGGAACGCAATCTCAGAAGGTACAATGGGTGCTTTAATAGCCATTGGTAACACGGCTGCGGTAGTTGGATTTGGTGGAGTGGCTCAAAAAGTTCCGGCATTCGGTACGGTCGTTGAGGCAATGACAAACATTCCGGGAAGCCCGCTCATCGGTGCAGCAATCGCGGTCAGCGTCATCGCAGGTATGACAGGTTCCGCTTCTGGTGGTCAGGTAATCGCCCTGCCATTAATTGCGCCTCATTACATGGATATGGGTGTAAACCCGGAGGCACTTCACCGTACGGTTGCCATTTCTTCCGGTGCGCTCGATTCCTTGCCGCATAACGGATATGTCGTAACAACCGTCCGGGCGATCTGTGGTGAGACGCATCAGGCGGCATACGGCCCGGTTGCAGCTGTAACGGTCATTGTTCCGTTAATCGGCTTGGCATTGGCAATTGCGCTGTTTTCTATGGGACTAGGAATCTAATAACTATTGTGAAGGGAGATTGGAGCATTGGTTAATGATAAAGTTGTTCTCATCACGGGAGCAGCCCAAGGAATAGGGTACGAGATTGGAAAGCAGTTTGCCGAAGCAGGAGCAAAGGTCGTTCTGACCGATCTGAATGAAGAGAATGTTGTAGAGGCGGGAGAAGGATTGAACCGCCTGGGGTTGACTGCACAAGGATTACGTTGTGATGTAACCTCGGAAGAAGAACTGAAATCCGTGATTGACGCAACCGTCGCTGAGTTCGGGCGGCTGGATGTACTGATCAATAATGCAGGATTGCAATATGTATCAATGATTGAAGATTTTCCTACAGAGAAATTTGAGTTGCTGACACGGGTCATGCTGGTTGCTCCTTTTGTCGCGACAAAACATGCCTTTCCAATCATGAAAGCCCAGGGGTTCGGTAGGATTCTGAATATGGCTTCCATTAACGGCTTGGTCGGTTTTGCCGGGAAAGCTGCCTACAATAGCGCGAAGCATGGAGTAATCGGGTTGACGAAGGTTTCCGCTTTGGAGGGAGCAGCCCACGGGATTACTGTAAATGCAATATGTCCGGGGTATGTGGATACGCCTCTCGTTCGTAATCAGCTGAAGGATTTGGCGGAAACCAGAAATGTTGCTTTGGAGAAGGTGTTGGAAGAGGTTATTTACCCACTGGTTCCACAGCGCAGACTATTGGAAGTGAAGGAAATTGCGGATTATGCGATGTTCCTGAGCAGTGATGCGGCTGGTGGGGTTACCGGCCAGGCAGTGGTCATTGATGGTGGATATACGGTGCAGTAATGGTTTAATAACAGAGAGTCTCAGGGTACTGTTCTTTTACGGAAGAGTGGATCTGAGACTCTCTTTTTTGAGGTTAGATTACTTTAATAAAATTTATGTCGAAAATTAAATCAAATATTTTTGATTTAATTAGTTGCATATTTTTTCCTTTGAACATATAATGAAATTAATTAATCAATAAAATTTGATTTAAAGGAGAGAGTAATGTGAACACACATCCATACACGCTTACAAAATTGAACGAACAAAGATTAGAATCCTTGCATCATGACAGCCGCTTGGCCATAGCTTCAATGGGTAGCAGAATAAACTTCCTCAGCAAACTTCAAAACCTGTATGACAAATTTATCAGACACAACCAGAATCAACAACAAGATCCATGCTGTGCACAAAACTAGTTTTTGGGGTTTTAATCAAAAAATATTGATTTAAATATCAAAAGGAGGAAAAAATCATGTTCTCATTTTTAAAGAAGAAAGATGCAAATTGTTGTGGGGTGGAAATTATTGAAGTGAAGGAAGATCAGGCATGTTGTGAAGAAGCTGAACAAGAGGATTGCTGCAACCAAAGCCAGAACGAAAAGGAATCATCCTGCTGTTAACAAAGCCTTGCTATTGAATACTTTTCCAAATAACGTTCATAATGATTAGTGAAAATACCCCTTGCAGTTTTTCAGCAAATTCATTACAATACAAACTAACAACTAAAACTTATACGTTGAAAAGGAATAGTAGTGGACGAAACGAGCATAGAGAGTTGACGGGTGGTGGAAGTCAACAAACGATCGGACATGAACTCGCCTTGGAGTAGCAAGTGTGAACCCTTCATTCAGAAGGCAGTAATATTTCGCCGTATCATCCGCGTTAAGGATTCGAGTGATTATCGCACTATACTGTGATAATAATCTGGGTGGTACCGCGGTAGGTTAAGTATATTCAAACCTCTCGTCCCTTTATTGGGATGAGGGGTTTTTTGTATTTTTCGGCTGTTTATCAATGTTTAATGCGTATTTAAAAAGTTAGACAATTAGTGGATTGGAGCGGAGGGCACTCGACTCCGGCGGGAGGTAGAGGGAAACGGGAGACCCCGCAGGCTTGCCGAGGAGGCTCCCGTCCCTCCCCGCGGAAAGCGAGTGCCTGCAGCGAAAAGGAACGAAAAACCTTTCGAGTCAATAACCAGAATTGTCTAGAAAACAGCCTATTTGAACTAACAGGAGGAAAAGAAGATGTCGTTTCAGCACCAGTCCATTGAACAAAAATGGCAAAAGTATTGGGAAGAAAACAAAACATTCAAGACACATGAAGAAAAAGGGAAAAAAAAATTCTATGCTTTAGACATGTTCCCATACCCATCCGGCGCAGGCTTGCACGTAGGTCACCCGGAAGGCTATACAGCAACAGACATCCTTTCACGTTTGAAACGTATGCAAGGGCAAAACGTCCTGCATCCTATGGGATGGGATGCATTCGGTTTACCTGCAGAGCAATATGCATTGGACACAGGAAATGACCCTGCAGAATTCACGGAGCATAACATCAACACATTCCGCAGACAGATCAAGTCCCTAGGCTTTTCCTATGACTGGGATCGTGAAGTGAACACGACAGATCCTGAGTATTATAAGTGGACTCAATGGATTTTCTTGAAGCTTTATGAAAAAGGCTTGGCGTATGTGGATGAAGTTCCGGTAAACTGGTGTCCCGCATTAGGTACAGTTTTAGCGAACGAAGAAGTAATCGACGGAAAATCTGAGCGTGGCGGACACCCGGTGGAACGCCGTCCAATGCGACAGTGGATCCTTAGAATTACAGAATACGCAGATCGTCTGCTTGAAGACTTAAACGAATTGGATTGGCCGGAAAGCTTGAAGGATATGCAACGCAACTGGATCGGTCGTTCGGAAGGTGCGAATGTACACTTCAGCATCGACGGCACGGATGAGAACTTCACCGTTTTCACAACCCGTCCAGATACACTTTTTGGTGCAACTTATGCGGTATTAGCTCCTGAACATCCTTTAGTAAAAAAAATCACTACCGATGAGCAGCGAGATGCAGTGGAAGCTTATATCGCGAAGGTACAAAGCAAGAGTGACCTTGAGCGTACAGAGCTTTCCAAAGAAAAGTCCGGAGAATTCACAGGCGCCTTCGCAGTAAACCCTGCCAACGGTGAGAAGCTGCCAATCTGGATTGCCGACTATGTATTGATGAGTTATGGAACTGGTGCCATCATGGCAGTTCCGGCGCATGACGAGCGCGACTGGGAATTCGCGACGAAGTTCGAGCTTCCTATCGTGGAAGTGGTTGCCGGTGGCGATGTTTCCAAGGAAGCCTACACAGGTGACGGCGAACACGTCAATTCCGATTTCTTAAACGGTCTTGGAAAGGAAGAAGCGATCTCCAACATGATCGAGTGGTTGGCTACAAATGAAAAAGGCGAAAAGAAAGTCTCCTACCGTCTTCGTGACTGGTTGTTCAGCCGCCAGCGTTATTGGGGCGAGCCAATTCCAATCATCCATTGGGAAGATGGCACAACTACAGCGGTACCGGAAGAACAGCTTCCACTTGTTTTACCGAAAACGTCGGAAATCCGTCCATCCGGTACAGGCGAATCCCCGCTTGCTGCCATTGAAGACTGGGTGAATGTCGTAGACCCTGAAACAGGCAAAAAAGGTCGTCGCGAAACAAACACCATGCCACAATGGGGCGGAAGTTGCTGGTACTACCTGCGCTATATCGACCCGAAAAACAGCGAGCAGCTTGCTGACCCTGAAAAACTGAAAGAATGGTTGCCGGTTGACATCTACATTGGCGGAGCGGAGCACGCAGTACTTCACTTACTATACGCTCGCTTCTGGCACAAATTCTTGTACGATATCGGTGTGGTTCCAACAAAAGAGCCGTTCCAAAAGCTTTTCAACCAAGGAATGATTCTTGGTGAAAATAACGAAAAGATGAGCAAATCCAAAGGGAATGTCGTAAACCCTGACCAGATCGTCGAATCCCACGGTGCCGACACCCTTCGTCTATATGAAATGTTCATGGGACCACTTGAAGCATCCATCGCCTGGTCCACGAATGGGCTTGACGGTTCACGCCGCTTCTTGGATCGCGTCTGGAGATTGTTTGTAGAGGAAAACGGCAAACTTAGCTCCAAAGTTGCAGAAGTGACAGAAGAGGATTCACTTGAGAAAACGTACCACGCAACTGTTAAAAAAGTGACCGAAGATTATGAAGGCTTACGTTTCAATACTGCCATTTCTCAGATGATGGTCTTCATTAACGATGCTTACAAAGCAGACACGATTGCCAAAGATTACGTTGAAGGCTTTGTTAAAATGCTTTCCCCGGTATGTCCGCACATTGCAGAAGAACTTTGGAAGAAGCTTGGGAACGAAGGCACCATCACTTATGAGGCTTGGCCAACATTTGATGAATCCAAACTAGTCGAAGATGAAATCGAAATCGTTGTCCAAGTAAACGGTAAGCTAAAAGCGAAACTTTACGTTCCATCCGACGCAACACGCGAAAAAATGGAAGAAATCGCCCTTGCAGATGATGCAGTGAAAGAATCCATCGAAGGCAAGACCGTCCGCAAAGTCATCGCCGTTCCAGGAAAACTTGTGAACATCGTCGCGAACTAAGCATTCAGTAGATGCAAGACTGCCGCCGTACTAGCCGTCCGGTTTGGCAGTCTTGTTTTCTTTTTGTTAAAATAGAGGTAATTAGCATTACACTACATAGAATCGAGGTTTTTCATATGTCAGAAATCCAAACAATTACGACCGATGAGTTGAAGAAGAAGCTTGACACAGGCGAAGAGCTATACCTTGTCGACGTCCGGGAAGACGAAGAAATCGAGATGGGCAAAATCAAACAGGCCGAGCACATCCGCATGGGCGATATTCCCGATAACCTAGACAAGCTAGATAAAGACAAAGAATACATCTTCATTTGCCGCTCCGGCCGCCGAAGCGAAAATGTCTGCCACTACCTGCAGGACCAAGGCTACAAAGTCCGCAACATGGAAGGCGGCATGCTGGAGTGGGAAGGCGAAACGGAATAACTACTTTGTGAATGACCACTGACCGGTGGGCGAGGAAGGGGCCGCTGGTTGGTGGTTTTTTGTTTTGAGTTTGAGGTTTGGGATTTTGCTTTTTCCAAAAGTGGGTAACTGGTACTTTCTTCTAGAAACGACTAACTAAGGATGATTTGCCTCGAGGATCGAATCGAAATATAAGCTCAGAAAAGCAATTAGTCAAAAAACGAGCAAAAGTAATCAAAAAACACTTCGAATTATACGAAAAACGCTTCCAATTATACAAAAAACCTCTTCAAATTGACGAGAATCCATATATTGTAAGAGGTGATACGATATTCTTTTTATAAAGTGGGGAATATTCTAAAAGAACTTTTGCGGAAAAGGAGGAGATATGTAGAAAGGTGTCTAATAGTACTCTTATCCTATAAAAGAGGTGATACTTTGATAAAAAAAACAAGAGGGGTCCCCCTAAGAGTGCATATTTTGAGAGCAATGAAGAGGAGAGTTCGACCGAATCATGAAAAATACCAAGATTTCCTCAACGAATTAGGAAGAAAAGAAGCAGGAATTTACGGTGAACAATCCTTAGACTACTACTTAAAACTTCTCCCAGAAACAGAACATCCCTACTACATTTTCCACGGGTTAAGACTTCCATTTAGGGACACCTTCTTTCAAATGGATACCCTCATTCTATTTTCAAATTTCTTTCTAGTTGTAGAGGTAAAATATTTTAAAGGAACTCTCTACTTTGATCCGAAAAACTATCAACTATTACAAGAAGTAGAAGGGAATCCGCTTAAAGTATATCCAGACCCAATACTACAAGCATCGAATCAATGTTCCAAATTACAGTCATGGCTAAGAACCAAACAGTTTCCTGAACTCCGGTGTGAAAAGCTGGCAGTATTAACTAACCCAAAAGTGATTATGAAAGTATTATCAGATCCTAGTGAAGTGGATAGATATGTAATAAAAAGCCCCGCACTTTCGATGAAAATAAATACACTACTAAAACGACATACAACACTTCCCTTAGATAAAAAGATCACTAAAAAAATAATTAAACTATTGCTTAGAGATCATACACCAGATACCTCTTCCCCTATTCTTCAGTATGGAGTCTTGCCTTCAGATATAATAACAGGTGTTTTATGCCCCAGTTGTAATCCCTGTAAGATAATGAAAAGAATTTTCGGTAAATGGGAGTGCTCCAATTGTGGAGGACAATCAGAAGATGCACACAGAGCGGCTTTAGTGGATTATGCACTATTAATAAGTCCATTCCTCACAATGAGAGAGTTAAAGAGGTATTTAGGGATAGAAAATCGTGCTACTATTATCAGATTGCTAAAAAACCTCGATATAGATTTTGTAGGAGGAACCAAATCCCGCACCTACAACCTCACCCCACTCCTAACAAAAACTTGAAACCATTTCCCAATCTTAACCGTATTTAAATACACAAGACTCTCAACCAGGTAGGAGGCCACATCAACCATGGACTACATCGACCAAAACATATTTCCGCTATTTCTTATTATGATAGGTACATTACTCATCCTGGAGGCAATTACAAGTTTCCAACAAAAAGGAGTTTCAAAGATCTCCACTGGTAATAGATTTCAAGGGATACTAATGACAGGGCTCATAACGATTGGCCTATTGGTGTACACGACTTCTAATAAATATTGGGACTTTAACTCGCTCTTTTTGGCGCTTATTCCCGTACTTTTGCCATTTATTATGATTCTTATGCAAAGAAAAAAAGACGAGATACATATAAAGAAATATGTACCGCAAAATGTGATGCATGTTCTAGAGAGAAATCTTGACGACAAAAGATATTCTTATAAAAAAGATGTCATTGCAAATGAGGATTATATTAGCAGCAATTATATTACGATGTATTATTTAGATGATCCATATCAAACTATCAAAATAAAGTGGAAGGATCTTGAAATAAGTGGATTAGAGGTGGAATTCCAAAATTTTGCCGATAAGGATTTCATTAAGGAAGTGGTGGGGGACCTTCGTGAGGAGAGACCACCTATCTCCTTTTTCAAATTCAACAAGATTTCCTTGAGCATTTCAGGCATTGCCATCTACATTGGTGCCATGCAGTTGCTTGGATTCTAAACAAAGAAGGAGATTCGCTCATCATTAGCGAAGCTCCTTCTATTTTTCTGTTACACTATCATTTATCCGCGCTACAACATATCCTTCCGATTCCCAAGAATCTCTAACTCTATAGATTTCGACGTAAAGAGCGAAAACCCTTTGGGGGTCTGACCCCCAAAGGGTTTTTTTTCTCATTTCCCTCAATCTAAGTATAAAACCCCAAATTTCCATCTATACATAGTAATAAAAACAAGCTCTATTAATCATGAAAGGAGGTTGTTCGGGTTGGTGCAGATAAGGATGTTTGATGAGGAGCATGAGCGGGATCTGGAGGATGCGGTGAATGATTTTTTAAAAGGGTTGTCGGACCGGGATGTGATTGATATTAAGTATCAGGTCGGTTGTATCAACGACGAAGAAGATCAGATTTATTGCTTCTCTGCAATGGTAATATTTAGAACCTGAAAACTTCTTTAAAAGATGTTTATCAGGTTCTTTTTTGTGGGTATAGATAAATATCTGAAACAAATCATAAATAATTGAAACATTTTCGTAACACTACTCGTCTAATTAGTAACAGGTCATAACAACAACAAAACAAATACAGAAAGGAAGTAATCACTATGAACCACCACACACAAAACGAGGTACTGCAAGAAGAAAGTAAATCATTTATCAACGAGTTTGGCATGTATGGAGTAGGACTAGCATTTGTAATGTCTTTCGTATTAATTGTAACTACGTAGGCTTGCCGCCTTTTTTCCGGCGTTCAGGCCTGCCAGTCTTCCTGTCACCAAGGCCGAGGTGATATTATAACCACCAGTATATCCATGGATATCAAGTACTTCTCCACAAAAATATAATCCGTCTTTCATTTTGGAAGCCATCTCTTTCGGATGAACTTCCTTCACTGAAACTCCACCACCGGTCACGAATGCCTTTTCGATGGAAAGCGTGCCGGATACTTCAAATCGGAATTGTTTGCACATTTTCGCAAGATCCCTTATTTTTTCATGGGCTAATGTCGCACCAATTTCCTGCTCGTCAATCCCGCAAACCTCCAACAAAAACAATAAATATCGTTCAGGTACAAGCCCTTTAAGAACATTCTTGATGGCTTTTTTTGGTTCGTCCTTTAATGCGTTGTGAAGCTGTTGGAAGACCTGCTCCTCATTCAATGCAGGCATCACATCCAAATTCATCGGTACTCTATTTACCCCAAACTTCTTCATCGTTTTCACGACGTACTGGCTGCACCGCAATACTGCTGGGCCAGACACACCAAAGTGGGTGAAAATCATATCCATCTGGTGCGTTTTTACGACTTTTCCTTTAGGGTTCAAGACGCTCAGAGCTACATCACGCAGGGATAATCCTTGTAATTTTTTCTCCCGAATAAATCTTTCCTGTGAATTCAAAGGAACCTCTGTCGGAAATAAATCCGTAATTTTATGACCGGCTTTCCGAGCCCATGGATATCCATCGCCAGTGGAACCGGTATGTGGCACCGATTTTCCTCCAACTGCTATGACAACACACGTACATTCCAAAAACTCGCCAGTTTTCAACAATACACCACGTGTACGATCCTCTTCGTATTCCACCGTTTCCACAGAAGTGTTTGTACGAATCTCCACGCGCAACTCTTTCATCCTATTCAATAACGCATCCACCACACTCTGCGCCTTATCGGACACAGGGAACATCCGGCCGTGATCTTCTTCCTTCAACTGAATACCAAGCTTTTCAAAAAACTTGATGATATCCTCGTTATTAAACTCGGAGAATGCGCTATATAGGAAACGCCCATTACCTGGGATATGTTTAATGATTTCGTCCACAGGTAAACGGTTTGTCACATTACAGCGTCCGCCACCTGAAATGGCAAGTTTCCGTCCAAGTTTATTTCCTTTATCTATCAATAATACCTTTGCTTTTTGTTCCGCTGCGGCGATAGAGGCCATAAGACCTGATGGGCCGCCACCTATGATAATAACATCGTATTTCATTTTTTCACCAACCAATTAATTTTTGCTTACATGTTGCCTATTATACCCTCTATTCTCATGTTGGACAAAAAGGACAACATTCCGTATTATTTTTATGAGATTAAGAATTAATGAAAAGGGGTATCAAATGACGTACTCACCGAACATTTCAGAAGCACATATTCCGTTCGACGGAGGCTGGACAGAGGAGAATGGAACCCCAGTCCTATTGCTTTCCGTTCCGACAATTCCTATAGAAATGAACATCAACATACATAAATTCTCCTATACATGGCTTTATGAAAAGGAAATGAATGCATATGTACTCTGTATCCTCCTTAACAAAGAGGAAGAATTCGGGCTGATTTTCAGTCAAAAAGAAGCGGGACAGCTCCTTCTGGATTCTGAAGCCTACGGGGTATTTACAGTTGTGATTACAAAAGAGTCTCTTCAACAGCTTGGAGACGACACACCATATCTATCTTTTCCAAAAATTTCACTATCTAGAAGTCTCCAGGCAGGCTGGTAATATAGTTCGCCATCACTAAGAAGTATGGTAAAATACAAAGGTTAAACAAAAAGTAACAAATAGTAGGTAGGGATTTTATGTCAACTTCAAATATATTGAGAGGTACCTTTATATTAACGCTGGGTACCATGATTTCCAGAGTTCTTGGGCTTGTTTATATCTTTCCTTTTTATGCTTTAGTAGGTAATGCGGGAGGGGAATTATATACATATGCCTATGTGCTTTATTCGGTTGTTTTAAGTATAGCGACCATGGGTGTGCCACTTGCGGTATCAAAATTTGTAGCTAAATACAATGCTCTTGAGGAATATGCAGTGGGAAGAAAGTTATTCAGTTCTGGTTTACTGTTAATGAGTATAACTGGAATTGTGTCTTTTTTAATACTTTATATATTGGCACCAGTATTTTCTCCAATGATAATTAATGAGAGCAGTCAGCATTCATATGATGATGTTACGCTAGTCATTCGAATGGTGAGTTTTGCTTTATTGCTTGTGCCTGTTATGAGTTTGATTAGAGGGTTCTTCCAAGGTCATGAATCGATGGGACCTACTGCTGTATCACAGGTTGTAGAGCAGATTGCGAGAATTATCTTCCTGTTAGGCAGTGTCTATATCATTATAAATGTGACGAAAGGAAGCTTGCCGACAGCGATTGGTTACGCAACTTTTGGTGCCTTTATTGGCGCGCTGGCAGGATTGGGAATACTAGTATGGTATTGGTTCAATAGAAAAAGACATCTTGATATACTTTTAGAAAAAGATAAAGGCAATGTAGTGGTTTCTTATAAAGAGATGTATAAAGAAATCCTATTATATGCGGCACCATTTGTTTTTGTCGGACTTGCCATGCCTTTATACCAATTAGTCGATACATTCACATTTAATAAAGCTATGGTATTTGCCGGTGTTGACAGTGAAACTTCCGGAAACGCTTTTGCCATTATTAACACTTACGGTCAGAAGCTTGTTATTATTCCTGTAACACTTGCAACAGCGTTTGCGCTTTCCTTGCTACCAGCTGTAACGAGATCGTTTATTAACAGTGAATCAGATGTCCTTCAGCGTCAATTAAGTACGACACTCCAAATTTTAATGTTCTTGACAGTGCCTGCATGTATTGGATTGGCGATACTTGGTGGTCCCGCTTATGCGGCTTTTTATTCCTATGACGAACTGGGAGGGTATTTGTTGACCTGGTATGCACCAACAGCAATCCCGTTAGCCATATTTACGGTAACAGCATCTGTACTTCAAGGGATCAATAAACAAAAATACACTGTATATGGTCTAGCAGCGGGTGTTGCTCTAAAGTTGATACTGAATTATCCATTAATCTTTTTCATGGAGGCGGAAGGGTCCATTGTTGCAACTGCAATCGGTTATTTGGCAAGTGTCTTCATTAACCTCTGGGCCATCCAGAAATTCACTGGTTTCAGTTATTCTATTGTGTTAAGGCGGGGAATGCTGATGACCATATTCAACGTAATCATGATTGTAGGAGTACTATTCGTATTGCAACTGCTTGAAGGGGTCGTCCCTTACAGCGAAGGCCGCCTACAAGCCATCATCGTTGTGGCTGTCAGCGGAATAGTAGGAGCAGGAATCTACTTCTTCCTCAGCTACAGAAGTAACCTGTTAATGTACTTGTTCGGTAACCGTTTTTCATTTTTAAATAGGAAAGAAAGAGGATAGAGGTCTCATATCGAAAGGGGCCTCTTTCCCTATGAAAGGAGCGGCAATTAATGAGATTAGATAAGATATTGGCAAACAGTGGCTTTGGAACGCGAAAAGAAGTGAAGAAACTTCTCAAAACTGGCGTCGTAAAAGTGGATGGACAGGTTGTGAAGGATGCAAAGGTGCATGTGGAACCTCACGAGCAGGAGGTAAGGGTGCTTGACGAAGTGGTAGAATACCGCGAATTCATCTACTTGATGATGCATAAACCACCTGGGCTACTGTCGGCTACAGAGGATCACAGACAGGAAACAGTGGTGGACATCCTGCAGGAAGAGGACAAAATATTTGAGCCGTTCCCTGTTGGGCGTTTGGACAAAGACACGGAAGGCCTACTTCTACTGACAAACGATGGTAAACTTGCACACCAACTACTATCACCCAAGAAACATGTATCGAAAACCTATTATGCAAAAATTGATGGAGAAGTGACAGTAGAGGATATCCAAGCCTTCCGAAAAGGAGTCACACTAGATGATGGCTATGAAACCATGCCAGCCGAGCTTAAAATCCTTGAGGCGGGTTCAGAATCTGAAATTGAGATTACCATTGTAGAAGGGAAGTTTCATCAAGTAAAGCGGATGTTCCAGGCGGTTGGAAAGACCGTTACCTACTTGAAGCGATTAAGCATGGGGGAACTGAAGCTGGACGAGGACCTGGAACTCGGCGAGTATCGTGAATTGACGGATGAAGAGCTTGACCTGTTACAACAAAGAAAATAAATAACGAAGAGCCCCATTCCTTAATGAAAAGGAACGGGGCTTTATTGTGTGATTTTCAGCATATCAATTGTATATGTAGTCTTATGAAGTCAACCTAACTTTTTTCTGCGTAGTAGTCCACTTACCTTTCGTAGGACTTTGAACCAAGTCATTAAATGCCAGCACATTTAAATCACGCTGGACGGTTCGGGGGGTGATCCCAAATTCATCGACCAACTGCTGAGTGGAAACAGTTCCCTTTTCATGAATAAACATGTAGATGGCTTTAATACGGGTTAGCATACGGTTAGTTGAAGGCTTCAAAAAACCACTCCTTATCCGGTATTTAACATGGCACTACTAGCTAAATTCTTGATGATAGGTGTTAGGTATTAAGTTAGTTTATATTGTACACGATTATGTGGATAAAATTCTAGAATAATGATGCAATTTACACAATATTAACATTAAGTCTAAGATGTGTTAAGAGAGAATCCAAAAAACATGAGTCTATATACATTATTTTACACTACTCGACAATATCCTGCTAGTAATTTTTAGAAAAATATGAAACTTTCGACCTAATGCATCGTATGAACATGTTAGGGGAGGGAATCGGTATGGAATTATTAACGTTAAAATTAAGAAAAGCAGGTTATGATGATGAGATGTCCATTGTGGAGGATATTAATTTCTCTGTTTCCAAAGGAGAGATGGTTGGCCTGATTGGTCCGAATGGAGCAGGTAAAAGTACGACCATTAAGACGTTGCTTGGATTGAATCCATTTTATGAAGGAGATATATCACTCCCTTCCGATAAATCGTATGCCTATATCCCGGAAAAGCCGGTATTCTATTATGATATGACATTATGGGAACATATAGATTTGATGGCATCTCTATTGGAGATTGATGAAAAGGTTTGGAAAGAGCGGGTGGAGGAGCTGTTGAAGTTATTTGATTTGGAAAAAGTCATACATGAATCTCCCGCCACCTTTTCAAAAGGGATGCAGCAAAAAGCCATGTTGATCTTTGCCATCATGTCCAGACCTTCTTTGTATATTGTGGATGAGCCGTTTATAGGCCTTGATCCGATTGCGACGAAGAGACTTCTCCATCTTTTTGAACAAGAACAGGCAAGGGGTGTCGGCATATTGTTGTGTACCCATGTGCTGGACACTGCAGAAAAGATTTGTGACAGGTTTATTCTTTTGGCTGAAGGACGTAAGAAAGCGGAAGGGACGTTAACAGATATACAGGCAGAATGCGATCTTCCTGGTGCTTCATTGCTCGACTGTTTTTATACCTTATCATCCAGGGAGCAAGAGAAATGACTGCATTTCAATTATACAGGGAGCGCCTCAAACAAGAGCGGAAGTATCAATGGAAAAACACGAAAGCCGTTATTGATTGGACCATTCTAGTCTATATTGTCCTTACATTACTATTCGTTGCCGCCATGGTTTATGATATGTTTCCGAGTTTTATAGCTGTGCTTCAGGAATTACCATACGGTCTGACTCTATTTGTCATCTACTATCTCGCATGGACGGGGACTATCCGAGTATTTTATCTGCAAGCGGATTCCTATTTTTTTGTTCATCGAAAAGACTTGTTGAGCGGATTAAAAAAATACGGGATTTTAGCAAGTAATAGTAAGAGTATAATCAAGGCAACACTGATTTCAATCCTCTCCTATTTCCTGATGGCGGCGGTCAGCCCTTCCATGTTGCCTTTGGTTGATTGGATTTTATATTATTCCGTTCTGTTCCTATTTATCACCATTCTTGGGAAAGTCATAGACTCACATTGGTCTGGGTGGAAGCGGAAAGGAATAAATTTTTTACTATTCCTTTTTATTGGGGTTCTGGCCTATATTACATTAGATAGAGGTATGTGGTTGATAGCAATTGCTGTACTTGTACTTGGTATTGTCCTCATGCATGTAATCTACTTGCGGTTGGAAAGTTTCTCGGTGGATATGGCTCATAATGAAAAAATCCGCCAAAAGTATGTCGGGATGATTTTTTATGCATCGGAATATGTTCAAGTTCCGCGGGCTTCAGAGAGAACCAAGCCTTTATTTTTCAAACGATCCCAACGAATTTTTGAGGACAGGAAACCTCACAGTGCTATGACTGAATTGTTTTTTAAATATTTGTTGCGCAACTCCCGCCATATTTTCTCGTATTTGCAACTGATCGGTATCACTATTGCCGTTATGGGGCATCTGCCACTGTGGATGACATTCGGCCTGTTTATGGCGTTTTTCTTTTTTCTGAAAGAATGGTTAAATATAGTATATGATGAACTGGTTGGACACCCCTTTTTAAATATGCATAAGGGGAAGAAATTGGTTCAGGAGCATTATCAGGACCTGGTGACGAGATGGCTGTATTATCCGGCCGTCGGTTTGGTCGGCTTTGTACTAGTAATGAATACGCTTTTTCATTTTCTAATGAGGTGATAAGATGACGAAAATCAAATGGCTGGAAGAAGTGGAGAAAAGAAAAGATTCCTTGATTAAAGATACACAGGAATTTTTGCAAATCAACAGTGTGTTGAATGAAGAGGAAGCAAGCCCTATGACCCCTTTTGGAAAAGGGATAGAGGAGGCGCTTCAATATTTATTACATAAAGGAGAAGCGGATGGCTTTCTCACTAAAAATGTAGATCATTACGCGGGACATATCGAGCATGGTCAGGGAGAAGAGCTGGTCGGAATTCTCTGTCACGTTGATGTTGTACCAGAAGGCGATGGATGGACCGATGAGCCGTTCAGTGCCAGCATCCGTGACGGGAAAATCTTCGCACGTGGAGCGATGGATGACAAAGGACCGACAATGGCAGCTTACTATGCCTTAAAAATTGTAAAGGAATTGGATCTTCCTGTATCGAAACGTGTCCGCATCATCATCGGAACGGACGAGGAAAGCAGCTGGCAATGTGTAGACCACTATTTCAAGCATGAAGAAATGCCAACGATGGGCTTTGCTCCTGATGCTGACTTCCCGATTATCTATGCGGAGAAGGGAATTGGTGATATTCAGCTTCAGCTCAAACTGGACGGGGAAGCACCTTCTGCTTCTGTGACCTTGTTAACGTTCGATTCTGGTCGTCGCCTAAACATGGTTCCGGATCATGCAAAAGCGGCACTAGAAATCACGGAAGGCATGGATGAAATTACGCATGCATTTAATGCGTATGTATCGGAACATGGGATAGAAGGCGGTTATACGAAGGAAGGAAATGCGTTATTCCTTTCCATCAAAGGTGTTTCCGCCCACGCGATGGAGCCTGATAATGGAACCAATGCAGGATATCATCTGGCTTCGTTCCTTCATACGGTAGAATTAGATGTAAGAGGGGCATCCTATGTCGGGTTCATCAGCGAAAAGCTAGCATTTGATTCCCGTGGGAAGAAGCTTGGCATCACCTTCCATGACGATATTACCGACGATCTGACAGTCAATACCGGTGTATTTCATTATAATCGTGAAGTCTCTGTTGGAGCTTTAGGGGTGAACATTCGTTTTCCGGTAACATGTGACACAAAGGAAACGGAAAAGCAGCTGCAGCTTGAGGCGGCTGAGTATGGATTTGAAGTGAACAAATTCAATGTTTCCCCTGCGCACCATGTTCCTCAGGATCACGAGCTTATTCAAAGTCTGCAAAAGGTTTATGAGGAGCAAACAGGCGAGAAGGCGGAATTGTTGTCCATTGGTGGTGGCACTTACGCTCGTTCTCTGGAAGCCGGAGTCGCTTTCGGTCCGTTATTCCCGGGTAGGGAGGATGTAGCCCATCAGAAAGATGAGTATATTTTCATAGAAGATCTGATCAAGGCGACTGCCATCTATGCTCAAGCCATTTATGAGCTGGCGAAATAACTTCTTTCATCGAAATGTATGTATGGTAGAATGTAAAGGTTACCTCCCATTTGGGTGGTAACCTTATTTATTGACCTTAATGTTGATTAATAGAAAGAAGGATATAAAAATGGGCAGTACCTCTATGAAAGACAAAACAACTCGTTATTTTAACAGCTTTTATTTTCTGATGTTTTTCAGCTTTGGCGCGCTATTCCCATTGCTGACCGTGTACTTGAAGGAAGATGTGGGCTTAAGTGGATCACAGATCGGGATGATCATGTCCATCAGTCCGGTCGTCATGATATTCGTCCAGCCGCTATGGGGAGTTTTTAGCGACTATACACAAAAGCCGAAGCAGATTCTGATTTGGACGTTGTTCCTGACAGCGGTAACCGGGATCGCTTTTTCTTTTATGGGAAGCTATGGAGGTCTGTTGGCGGTGGCCTTTTTGTTAGCTGTAACACAAAGTGCCCTAGTTCCCATCTCTGACAGCATTACATTGAACTATGTACAGAGGACGAAAGGAAATTACGGATCTATCA
Source organism: Bacillus sp. LL01 (assembly GCF_001037965.1). Taxonomy (NCBI): domain Bacteria; kingdom Bacillati; phylum Bacillota; class Bacilli; order Caryophanales; family Bacillaceae; genus Bacillus; species Bacillus sp. LL01. The sequence goes on from NZ_LFEL01000004.1 coordinate 113,547, forward strand.
GACTGTGGGGGGCAATCGGGTTTGCAGTGGCAGTTTTAATTGCAGGATGGCTTTCTGATTTCTTCTCTTTAAAAGTGATATTTTTCACATTTGCGATAGCCTTATTGTTAGGCACAGTGGTTTCTACCTTATTACCGAAGGAAAGCCAGCCGGTCAGTGTGAATGTTCGTGATGGCATAGGAACACTGATGAAGATGCCGAAATTTGTGATGTTTCTTGTCACGACCTTTCTTATTTTCGGACCAGTGTTTGCCAATAATTTTTATTTTGGCTTGTTTATTACTGATATCGGAGGCACTGTAACGGGAGTCGGGATTGCTTTCTTGTTGGCTGCTGGTAGTGAGGCGCCTTTTATGAGGGTGGCAGGAAAATGGATTGGGCGCTTCGGATTGCATACAATCATGCTCAGTGCAGCGACGATCGCGATGATACGCTGGGTGTTGTATTTCTTTGAACCGCCATTATATGTGGTTTATGCCACGACCATTGCGCAAGGTTTCTCTGTCGGGCTTTTTATTCCGGCAGCGTTGCAATTTGTTCGTGACATCGCCCCGACTTCCGCGCGTGCGACAGCTGTCTCCTTGTATACTGCTGTCGGGAATGGACTTGGAAGCTGGTTCTGTACGTTTCTGGGCGGATTTATTTTAGAGTATTATTCTGTAGCACATGTATATCTGTTTTTTGGAATATTGACAATGTGTGGACTAGTTTTCATTATGATGATTAACCAGGCGGATAAGAAGGAGCTTGCGAAGGCTTCTTAAAAAATTTGGAGCCGATCTTTTCTCTGGATAGAGGAAGGCGGCTTTTTCTTTTTCGCATGGCTCTGTTACAGTTAACTGTTGATAACTGTTGATAATGAGAAGATTTCTAGCTGTTGATTGGCAAAAGGCGTAGACTCCAGCGGGGGAGTAGCGACAATCTTGAGACCCCGCAGGCAAAGCCCGAGGAGGCTCAAGGTCGCCCCGCGAAAAGCGAAGCCTTTTGCGGAAAGCAACAGCGGCGTCTAACCGATCCTTCCACATAAAAAAGACCCCGGCCATCTACCCCGCCAGGATCCTATACTTACTTACTCTCAAAATCAAACAAATCAGTCGACAAGTAACGCTCTCCAGTATCACAGGCGATACAAACTACTACATCATCAGGAGTCAATCTCTTCGCCACCTCTATCGCGGAGTAGCAGGCTGCCCCTGATGACGGCCCAACCAAGATACCTTCAAGACGTGCAAGCTTTCGTGTAATCTCATATGCATCCTCATCTTTAATCTTGAAAATCTCATCATATACTTTCTGGTTCAAGATGTCAGGGATAAATCCTGGGCTCGTTCCTACAAGCTTATGCTTCCCGGGTTTTCCACCTGACAATACCGGTGACCCAGCTGGCTCGACAACATGGACAGTCAATCCTTCATAATGCTTCTTTAACTCTTCTCCTGTCCCGGTGATCGTCCCGCCGGTGCCGGCAGTTGCCACAAAAGCAGACAATGGCTTACCGATCTGCTCCATCCCAGCAATGATTTCGAGTGCGGTGGATTTACGGTGTGCATCGGAGTTTGCATGGTTTTCGAACTGCATCGGCATGAAGCTGTTCGGGATTTCCTTCACCAGTTCCTGTGCTTTTTTTATCGCACCTGGCATTTTTTCATCTCCTGGTGTCAATACTACCTCTGCACCATATGCTTTAAGCAGATTAATTCGCTCGTTGGACATTGTATCAGGCATAATGAGTATCGCTTTATATCCTCTTGCAGCGGCATTCATTGCAAGGCCGATACCAGTGTTGCCGCTGGTGGGCTCAATGATGGTTGCCCCCGGCTCGATGAGACCGTCCTTTTCAGCTTGTATAATCATATTGAAAGCGGCTCTATCCTTTACACTGCCGCTTGGATTTTGGAATTCCAATTTCAAGTACACAGTTGCAGCTCCTTCTGGAACTATGCGGTTCAATTTAACCATAGGAGTGTCTCCGATTAAATCAGCCATATTTGTAACAACCTTCACGACTAAACACAACCTTTCTATCACATGCATCTAATAATTCGTATTGTAACATAAATGAGGAAAGTGGACTAAGTAGATGGATTATTGGGGTATTGACTAACCATATCGTCTGTATAATGCTAAGATACTATTCAAGGCTATACAGTATATCTGCTAAAATAAGAAGGGTGAGACGATGACAACACAAACTCATTATTTTCTAGCGGTACCTCTTCCACAAGAGTTGAAAGAAGAGTTACATCTATATATGAAGGAATTGAAAAACAAGTACCCATTCACCAGATGGGTGCATCCTGATGATTTGCATATAACACTTGCATTCCTTGGAAATATGGAGGATGCACAAAAGGTTAAGCTTACATCATTAATTTATGACGTTGCAGCTCAACATCATGCATTTTCACTTACCTTGAGTGATTTGGGCACTTTCGGTAATCCCCAGTCTCCAAGAATCTTTTGGCTAGGCATAGAAAAATCGCAATACTTGAACACCCTTCGCAAAGATGTATATGATGCATGTGAAAAGGTGGGTTTCCAGCTTGATTCACGGCCCTTCCATCCTCATATTACATTGGCAAGGAAATGGAAGGGGCCAGGCTCTATCAATCAAGACTCGCTTTCAACCTATAAAGATAAAAAAGGTTCTTTTGAAGTGAACGAAATCACTCTTTACGAGACACATCTCAACAGATTGCCAAAATATGAAGAAAAGGAAATTTTTCCATTAGTATAGGAGTAGGATTGGATTATGAGGGGAATGAAACTAGTAGTACAGGTAGGTATTCTTTATGTATTTTATCGGGTAGGAGTTTATATTCATGACATTTTTTCCATCCCGGTACCTGGGAGTATCATCGGCATGTTATTATTGCTGATGTTTCTAATGATAGGTTTGATCAAGGATAAATACCTGCAGGAAGGATCGCGTGTATTGCTAATCTACCTGCCTCTGTTTTTTGTGCCCGCTACAGTCGGAGTCATGGATCATCTTGAATTCTTATCTAGCTTGGATGGTCTGATCATGCTGTTTGCGCTTCTGGTAGGCACGATAGTAGTCCTGCTGAGTTCCGGATTGGTAGCTCAAAAAACGGCAGCAGCTGTCGATAATAAAACAAAGGATGCAAGGAGAGACGGGATATGAGTATTTGGGTCAGCATCCTGTTTATTCTGATTACGATTGTCCTTTTTCTTGGGATGAGGAGTCTATATAATCGCGTACGTAACCCGGTTTTCAATCCGGTAGCCACGACAACCCTAGTACTCATAATCGGATTGATGGTTTCAGATATTAGCTATGATACATATATGTTGGGGGGCTGGTGGATCCAGGAACTGCTTGGTCCGGCTGTGGTTGCCTTGGCATATCCACTATACTATCAACGGAAGAAAATCCTCCGTTACCGTTTTCCATTGTTTGTAGGCTTATTATCGGGAATTTCTATTGGTATCATTTCGGGTTTGTTGTATGTGAAAGCTGCTACTCTAAGCCCTGCCTATTCCGCTTCTTTTCTTCCAAAGTCTGTTACTTCCCCAATTGCAATGGATATTGCAGCCATTACAGGTGGTATTCCAAGCCTTGCTGCAGCATTAGTCATATTGAGCGGAATAATCGGAGCAGTATTCGGCCCGATGCTGATGAAGCGCATGGGAGTATCCCATTATCTTGGTGTCGGCGTTGCGCTTGGTTGTGCAGCCCATGGGATTGGTACTGCCAAGGCAATGGAATATGGAGAGGAAGAAGCTGCATTCAGTTCCATCAGCATGACGCTTTCTGCGTTAATCTATGCCTTAGTGCTGCCAATTACTATTCAATATTTATTATAGAAACGTTAAGAAATGCTAAAACAGCCTAAAGAAAAGAGTGACCGCCAGTGGCTCAGCTAATTAAATTACAAGATTATATTACACGTTATGAATCAGATATTTATCGCTATCCGAGCCAATATATCCGGCTGAAAAAGCAGCAGTGGAAGACATTTGAAACGATGCTCAGAAATCCTGTAGATCCTACTCTTTCAACAAAGGAGCCTGTGGAGGAAATACAGGGTGACAAAGAAAGCAGGCTGTCCTCCTTGATGAAGTCGTTCAAAAGGAAGGGAGCGAATGAAGAAGAACTGTTTGTTGGAAAGGTGAGTACACCTGCTCCAGGGTTGGAAGAGGAGTGGGAGTTTCCAGTTGTCAGCGGCAAGAAGACACCTGCAGAAAGGAAACAGCAATTTCTTGATTCCATTCTTCCCCTTCAACTCAAGTGGGCGAGTTCGACCATAAGGGAAATGTCCTATCTGCAAAAAAATTATAAACGGGAAACCCTATTGAAATATTTTTTGCAACGCTTTCCTGACACATTTTTTGTTATGTACAAGCCGATTTTCCTTGTTAAACAGGCTCCCGTTGAGCTTGAAATCATTCTCATCACCCCGAATGAAATTTTTGCGGTCTATTATATGGATGAACAGGAGGAAAGTGTGATCTTAGGTAATAATGAACGCTTCTGGTCCATCCGAGAAAAAGAAAATGAAAGAAAAATAGTGAACCCGACCATCAGCTTAAACAGGATGGGGTCCATCATAAAGAACATTCTTCCACAATATGAAGTAAGTCTTCCTGTAACGAAAATGTTGTTACACCCAAAAGGATATATCGACATTTTTGATGGCCCTACTGATGTACAGGTAATTGATAAACGTACATATGATAAATGGTTTGAGAAGATGAGGGCAAATAGTCTGCCTTTGAAACACAGTCAGCTTAAAGCAGCTGGAGCTCTCCTGTCCCACTGTCAATCGACTTATATAGACAGACCGGAATGGCAATAATGAAAGATTGGAAGAATATCTGTCAAGCTTGGGCTGGTATATGAATAAGATATAGAATGGTCATAGTTGCATAAGACTTCATTTTTGTTAGATAGGGAGGGAATCGCATGATTTTCATCAAAAGAGAATTCGAAGCTTACTTAGATGAAATGGAAAAAATAACCATACTCTTGCCAATGGGAAGTTACCATGGAGAATCTGCAACCTTCACCCTCCTTTTTGAAGAAAACACCTACCCATTGGAAATTATTGATAAAAAAACGTTATCCAACGTGGTCAAATATATTTGTAAAACGGAGAACTCCATCACCATCGGGTCCAAATACATGGTATCGGATGAACATGGAAGAAAAACAGATCTGCAAATTGGGGCAGTTATTCGTACGGATGCATTTGATGAGACCTTTTTTTATGACAGAAATGACCTCGGCGCCACCTACCAAAAAGGGGAAACGACCTTTACACTTTGGGCACCTACTGCGTCTGCAGTAAAAATAAAGCTTAAGGTTCCTAAAAGCGAAGAGGACATCCATTATAGCCTGATCCGAGAAAAGAAGGGGATATGGCGCATAACAGTGCAGGGCGATTTGGAGGGCTTTCTTTACACTTACCTTGTTTGTGTGAACCTTGTTTGGAGAGAAGCGGTCGATCCGTATGCCATCGCCTCCAGCCTTAATAGTGAAGCGGCGGTTATTATCGATAAAGAACGGATAAATAATCCGAAAGTTCTGCTCCCTCCTTTTATGGAAGCGACAGATGCCATCATTTACGAGCTGCATATACGTGACTTTTCCTCCCATCCTAAGAGCGGAATGACGCAAAAAGGGAAGTATGCGGCCATTTCGGAGGACCCAGCTCCGAGTATTGAATCTGGCGAAACCGGGCTACCGTATATAAAAAAGCTTGGCGTCACCCATATTGAGCTATTACCCTTCAATGATTATGGAGGGGTGGATGAGGCGGAACCTGATAAAACATATAACTGGGGATACAATCCGCTTCAGTTCAATGTGCCTGAAGGAAGCTATGCGACCGATGCTAACAATCCCTACTCAAGGATAGTGGAGCTTAAAGAAATGATTAACACCCTTCACAGAAAAGACCTGAGAGTGATTATGGATGTGGTATATAACCATGTATATATTAGGGAGGATTCCTCTTTTGAAAAGATTGTCCCTGGCTACTATTTCCGTCATGACGAATATGGAATGCCATCAAATGGCACCGGGGTTGGAAATGACATTGCATCTGAGAGGAAAATGGTTCGGAAATTCATCTTGGATTCCATTAAATTCTGGCTGGAGGAATATGATGTAGACGGATTCCGATTTGACCTTATGGGAATATTGGATGTTCAGACCATGAATGCCGTAAAGGAAGCAGTATCCATCATAAAACCAGGTGCCATCGTCCTCGGCGAAGGATGGGAATTGAACACGCCTTTAGCAGTTGACCGTAAGGCGATGATCATGAATGCAAAAAAAATGCCGGGAATCGCCTTCTTCAATGATATGGTCAGGGATTCGGTCAAAGGAAGCACCTTTAACATGTTTGACCGCGGATTTGCACTTGGAAATACCCATAAAATCCACCTATTGAAACAATCACTTTCTGGAAGTGTCCAGACAGTACCGAATACTAAAGGGCTATTCCTTGAGCCGACCCAGTCCATTAACTATATTGAATCCCATGATAACCATACGATGTGGGATAAAATATCGATCTGCAATAGTCATGAGGATGAAGAAACAAGAATGAAACGTCACAGGCTTGCCACCTCTGTCATCCTATTGTCACAAGGTATTCCATTCATTCATGCAGGTCAGGAGTTCTACCGGACAAAGGGCGGGGAAGAAAACAGTTATAAATCTCCAGACACCGTGAACAACTTAGACTGGCAAAGGAAACAGCAACACAAGGAAAGTGTCACCTATTTGAGTGGTCTTATGCGATTAAGGAAGTCCCATAAAGCTTTCCGTTTTTCCACAGCTTCACAAATACAACGGCATGTGCGGTTTCCAGTTGAAAAGGGGCACCTGCTCATGTACCATCTCAGTGATGTAAAGATATACGGAAAATGGAACCATCTGCTTGTCATTTTCCATAATGGTCTTGTTCCTGAAACTGTAGCTTTTCCCCTTCATGGGGAATGGGAACTACTTGCAGACGAGAAGTCAGCAGGTGATTCGCCGATTAGGAAAGTGACTGGTGAATTACAGGTGGCACCTATCAGTACAGTTGTGCTGGGACAATATTAATTGTTTCACAAAGACTTGATTTAATCGGGAAATAACGATAAAATTTAAAAGATAGCTATTGTGAAATTGTTCAATAGCTGTTTTTTTGCTTAAAAGATGAAATTTCTTATATAGCGCTTGCGCTTTTCTAATATTTGATAATGAAAAGTTGTGTTGAAATTGAAGGTGAAATGGTTGGAACATTTATTAGGTGATGAGTGGAAAATCAGTCCTGCAGGTGGTTTGACAGGAGATGCTTATTTTGCTCAAAACGAGGGGAAAAAGCTCTTCTTAAAAAGAAATTCATCGCCATTTTTGGCTGTTCTTTCAGCAGAGGGCATAGTCCCGAAGCTGGTCTGGACAAAACGCCTTGAAAATGGGGATGTAATCACGGCACAGCACTGGATAAGTGCAAGGGAACTGAAGCCCCATGACATGAATATGGAAACAGTGGCTCAGCTCCTACACAAGATCCACCACTCGAAAGAGCTGCTAGATATGCTTACTAGGTTAGGAAAAGAGCCCGTTGAGCCCTCAACTATACTAGAGGACATTAAAACCGGAATCGCATTGGAACTCTTTTCTTTGGATGTGATTCAAAAATCACTTAATTTTCTTACAAAGGAAATAAAAAATGTCCATTATAAAGATAAGGTGGTCTGCCATTGTGATCTGAACCATAACAACTGGTTGCTTTCAGATCATCAGGAACTCTTCCTGATTGATTGGGATGGAGCGGTTATCGCAGATCCGGCTATTGATTTATGCATGCTATTATATTGGTATATCCCAGAGCAGGATTGGAAAGATTGGCTTTCTACCTATGGAATACCATTGACAGATGATTTGCGCCATCGTATGCATTGGTACGTGATAGCTCAGACAATCCTATCCGTACAATGGTATCACCATAAAGATATTGAAAAAGAAAAACAGAATTGGTTGAACTATTTGGAGAGACTTCTACCAGTTGAACTATGAGTATTGATCGATGCTATCGATCCAGTTGGTGAATTTTGTTTGATGCAGTTGATTGTGATCATGGTCATTGCTGGAATTGATGCCAGCTTGACTGTATGAATAAATATCCTGTAAGATACTTTTCACATTTTGATCGATTGCATTATTGACCATTAATGATTTGATGACACGTTCCAGCTGCTCATATTCAGCAACAGAACCGCAGCAATCAATTTGATGATCCGCCAAAATATCCTTTAGAAGATGTATTTGATCATGATAATTTAACGGCATTTATCAGCACTCCTTTATATTATATATGTACTAGCCTTTGTTTATTTATCATTCTTATACACGACAGAAGAATCGGTCCATCGAGATCGGTTTTTTTCTGTGATAGAGGTAAAAATTACTATTAGAACAACGAGGTGACCTAACGACAATGAGATTCAGAAACAAACCATGGGCAACAGAGTTTATCGTAGAAAATGCGTATTACTGCATTCCAGATCCTGAAAAGCGTAAAGGAAAATGGGCGGAGGTTTTCGGTAATAATAATCCGATTCATATTGAAGTGGGAACAGGAAAAGGAACGTTTGTTACGGAGATGGCTAAAGCTAATCCATCTATTAACTTTATTGGAATAGAGCTTTTTGAAAGTGTTATTGTGAAGGCATTGGAAAAAGCGGTCGCAGCTGAAATTCCGAATGTGAAGCTTTTGAACGTAAATGCCCAAAAACTTGCCGACTATTTTGAGGCGGGGGAAGTGGAAAGAGTTTATTTGAACTTCTCTGATCCATGGCCGAAAACACGCCACGAAAAAAGAAGGCTTACGTACAAAGCGTTTCTCGATCTTTACAAGGAAGTAATGGTTCCACAAGGGGAAATCCATTTTAAGACAGACAACAGAGGGCTATTCGAATACAGTTTGATGAGTTTTTCGGAGTATGGACTTCTATTGAAATATGTCAGCTTAGATCTTCATAATAGCGATTTTGAAGAAAACATCATGACGGAATATGAAGAGAAGTTTTCAAGTAAAGGCTTCCCTATTTACCGTTGTGAAGTAAAATATCCAGAATGAAGCCTTAATGCGCCCCTTTCTTTTGAAAAGAGGGCGTTTTTTGTTGGGAAAATTATAAATTTTAACGAATGGTATTGTAAAGCGGTTGATTTCCGTTTCAGGCGCTTCGCTTTCCGCGGGCGGTCCGGGAGCCTCCTCACTTCGTTGGAGGTCACTGAAAAAGTACTGAATTTTAGTTCTTGGGTAAACACCGCTGTTGATTTCCGCAAATAGCTTCGCTTTCCGCGGGGCGACCTTGAGCCTCCTCGGGCTACGTCCACTGCACCCCTTTTGTTGGACACACCATTAACAATAGGAGGTGTGGTCTGGAATGCCTAAATTCACTAAGGAGGAAAAACTCCTTGCCGCAAGACGATATATAGATGAATTATTTAGTTACCGCGAATTAGCTCAACAACTTGGAGTAGATGATTCTGTACTCCGATATTGGGTGATGTTAGTAAAGCACCACGGTGATCAAGCGTTTGTGTTTCCCTATACAAACTATTCGCCAGCCTTTAAACTGAGGGTAATTCAATTTATAAAGGAATCGAATTATTCTGTTCGAGAGGCGTCGGCGATTTTCCACATCCCAGATCCTTGTATGGTTCGTAGGTGGAAACGTAAGTGGGAGACATGTGGAGATGCCGCCTTTAATCCAAAAGAAAAGAGGCCATCTACTATGACTTCCAAACAAAATAAAACATCCAATAACGACAAAGCTACCAACCCTTCCMTGGAAGAGTTGAAAAAAGAATTAGAATACCTTCGTATGGAGAATGCGTATCTAAAAAAGCTRAAAGCCTTAGTTCAGGAAGAGAAGTTACCAAAGAAATCAAAGCGAAAGTAATATATGAACTAAGGCATGCATTTCCTGTTAATCAATTGGTGAAGGTAGCTAAAATGTCTAGAAGTACCTACTACTTCCTTGTTCAAACCTKGGAACAACCTGATYCTGATCGTAAGTGGAAAAGACGAATTCAATTCATTTACCGTAAACATAGTGGCCGTTTTGGATATCGTCGTATTACCGATGTTCTGCAGGAAAAAGGTCATAAAATAAATAAAAAGAAAGTGTATCGTATTATGAGAGACCTAGGACTTCAATGCATCGTTAGGATGAAGAAGTACAAGTCTTATAAAAGGAGAAGTAGGAAAAGCTGCCGCAAACATCTTAGACCGTAATTTTAAGGCCGATAGGCCGAATCAAAAATGGGTCACTGACGTGACAGAGTTTAAATTGTTCGGGCAGAAATTATACCTTTCTCCTATACTTGATTTGTTTAACGGCGAAATCATAACCTACACACTTCAATCAAGACCGACGTATGACTTAGTTGGAACTATGATGAAACAGGGTTTAGAACGGGTAAAGGAAGGCGATAACCTCTTAATCCATTCTGATCAAGGCTGGCATTACAGAATGCCAAAATACAAAAGGACTTTAAAGGAAAATAATATTACTCAGAGTATGTCTAGAAAAGGAAACTGTTATGACAACGCAGTAATGGAGAACTTTTTCGGAATCATGAAATCCGAATTATTGTACTTACAAGAATTTGATAGCATCGACCATTTTAAGGAGGAGCTAGAAGAGTACATCCATTACTACAACCATCTGAGAATCAAATCAAGATTAAAACGTAAAAGTCCAGTAGCGTATCGAGCTAATTTTGAGCAAGCTGCTTAAAAAATAAGTGTCCAGTTTTAAGGGTCCAGTGCAGCAGCCCGAGGAGGCTCAAGGTCGCCCCGCGGAAAGCGAAGCTATTTGCGGAAATCAACAGCGGTGTTTACCCAAGATCTAAAATTCAGTACTTTTTCAGTGGCCTCCAGGCTTGTCCGAGGAGGCTCCAGCCGCGCCACGCGGAAAACGAAGCCTTTCGCGGAAATCAACAGCGGTGTTTAATGGAGTTTTTCTCAAAAAAAAAAAGCCGGGAACCCGGCATTTCATAATAGCCCTATAAAAGCGGTGACGCCAACCTTGCCATCGATTCAACCACCTTCTGATAAAACGGGCGATTTGCATAAACCTCTTTCGCTATCGGCTTCGCATCATGCAGATCCTGCTCATAATCAGCCACTAGTGTCTCTACGCTATCAGTATTGTATAGGAAAGCATTCACCTCAAAATTTAGATGGAAGCTTCTCATATCCATGTTGGCCGTACCGATTGACGCGACCTGGTCATCCACTATAACCACCTTGCTATGCAAAAAACCTTTTTCATATTGGAATATTTTCACCCCGGCCTCCATCATCTCCGGAAAGTAGGACCTAGAAGCATAGTAGACAATTCGCTTGTCAGGCCTTTTCGGTACGAGCAACCTTACATCCAACCCACTTAAAGCCGCGACCTTCAGTGCTGTAAAAATATCATCATCCGGAACAAAGTAAGGAGACGCAATCCAAATGGATTTTCGGGCAGAAGTAATCATGGAAAAGTATAGACTTTTGATGACCTCCCACTCTTGGTCCGGTCCACCTGCAATCATCTGGACTCCGCCATACTTCTTCTCAACCGCAGGTCTTGGAGTCAGATAGCTTGGGGTGAGAAGGGATTCGTCCGTTGCGTAGTACCAGTCTTGCAGGAAAATCAGTTGAAGGGTCCTGACCGCTTCACCCCTAACATATAGGTGTGTATCCCTCCAGAATCCAAAATAATCGTCACGACCTAGATACTCATCTCCTATGTTGAGGCCACCCACAAATCCCACTTCTCCATCTACCACAATTATTTTACGGTGATTACGGAAGTTTATTTTATTATTGAATACTGGAATTGTTACAGGTGAAAAGGAGATAATCTCCACTCCAGCACCACGGAGTTCCTTTATGTATTTACCGCCCAATTGGAAACTTCCGACTGCATCATAGAGGAACCTCACTTGCACCCCGCTTTTTGCTTTTTCAATTAAAAGGTCTTTGATTTGTGTCCCTATTTCATCATCTCTTACAATATAATACTCAAAGTGAATATGATGCTTCGCCTTGCTTATCTCTTCTAGAATCCTAGTGAACGTCTGATTCCCGTTCGTCAGTACCACCGTTTCTGTTTCAAACGAAATTGGACTTCTTCCAATATTCTGAGACAGTTGAAACATGCCTTTCTTGCTTTCATCAAGAAGACTCATATCTTCCTCAGAGTACTCTCTCGCCCCTTCCACCTCTTCCAATACTTCTTTATCCAATAATGCTTTTCTTTGAAAAAGTCTGCGTTTCCTTACATTTCTTCCAAAAATCAAGTAAAAGAAGAACCCAAGAACCGGAAAACTCCCCAGTACAACAAGCCACGTCAACGTCCTTGTTGGATGACGGTTTTCCAGTGAAATAAGGAATGCGATAAAAACGACGGAGATGGTGAAAAATAAGGAAATGGACCCTAGAAGCCAGCCTTCCCAAAGACCTTGAGTGGCAAATAGAACCGCTCCGATAACTAAAATAAATACGATAACCCGAATGGTGTTTTTCAAAAAAATCTCATCTCCTCATCCAAAAGCGAAAGTTCTCTGTATTATCAATAATTCTCCATTTGAAAAAAACCGATTTCAACTTTGTGAAATCGGTCTTTCATCATTTAAGTGGAAAATGCTTTGTCATTTCCTTCATCGCATCGTCCTTTGCGACTTCCGATCCATATTCTTGAAGACGGTGGATGGAGATTGCTGACTCTTCCCCAAATTCCAACAATACACTTAATACGTTGTCAATATCTTCATCCGTGTAATGTTCACTGGAGAAATCGACATATAGATAGTAGTTCTTCTCATAGAAGTATAGATGGTTACTTAGATTCTCCAAGTGCTGCAAACGGTGACTGGCAGATATGATATACTCCAGGTCTCTGAAACGGACCATAAACTGAAGCATATCTTTTTCGTCTTCCAGCTTATCTTCTTTTGCCTCATCCGTCTTCGCGGAAGAGTTGAAGTGCTGATCCAAAAGAGCCTCGATTCTTTCGTCGACCGGTATGTCAATTCGTTTGTCCTCCGACACAGGAACTTCGAAGTTTTTGCCATCCTTTGATAATTGTGCTCTGGTAACAATAACTTCCAATCCTTTATCTAGTGCTTGAACTTGGATCCACAATGGCCCTTCTACCATGAAGTCTTCTTCATCATGCGCTTCATCCATCATTTCCCAGAACAGTTCTTCACTGCGTTCACGGTTATACCATATCTCCTCACGGTCAAAGCCGCGTTCTTCTATATCACCATATGAAATGTAAAACTTGACTGTATGATCATTTATACGTTCAATTTCCATCCTTAACAACTCCCTTCTGATTAGGTAAATGATAAGCGTGCTCTTTTTCCAAACACATCCCGACTGATTCGTCTTTGAGATATGTCAGTCTCTAATTGTCCGCTCCTCATTTTCCTCCGTCTTTCCTTGGAAGGGACCCTCCACAAATTTTCTATACCTTATTGTTACAATTTATCCATTTAGCATAGCGAGTAAACCTTAAAACTATGCAAAAATGAGCAGATGCGGTTGGTTCCGGTCCATTAAGCAAAAACATAGATTGTATCCATCTCCTTGATGAGATGATTTGTGACCTCAAGTACCCAGCGTCCAAAGCTGGACCATGACCGCAGCAGTTAAAAAGCACATTGTACTAAAGTGTTATACTTGTACTTTTATTTTATGATAAAGAAAGGAAGAATGGAAACAAAAATGCTCACATTTTCAAAAATCGTTAAAATGCCTATCCAACGGAACAGAAAGCCTAATCAATCTGTTTTCACAAGTAATTCTTCTGTCATATTCTCTCCTCTTTCCCACTATATTTATATATGACTGGGACAAGAAGGGGCGATATAGTGGAGCTGGAACTGATTACTTCCATCCTTATCATCATTGGCATTGATATAGTATTGGGAGGAGATAATGCCATTATCATAGCACTTGCATGTAGAAACCTTCCAGAACGTTATCGGAACAAAGCAATTGTCATCGGGACACTCCTGGCCATCCTTTGCAGGATCATCTTACTATCGGTGCAGTCTATCTATTGGCCATCCCATTTCTCCAATTTGTCGGTGGGGTGCTGTTGATCTATATAGCTGTCAAACTAATCCTCGACCAGGGGGATGAAACGCTTGTAAAAGGTAGCAGTTCACTTGCTGTGGCCATCAAGACAATAGTGGTTGCCGATGTTGTAATGGGAATAGACAATGTCATGGCTGTTGCCGGTGCTGCACATGGTAATTTTTATTTGGTGATCATTGGCCTGGTATTTTCCATTCCAATAATAATTTGGGGGAGTAAGATTATATTAGTGGCAATGGAGAAATATCCTATAATTATCTATTTAGGAGCAAGCATTCTTTGCTATACAGCCGGTAAGATGATTATTTTTGAACCAATGGTTTCTACGATGCTTCCGGCTGGTGAGTGGCGGATTTTTTTTCCTTATTTACTTATATTAGCTGTGTTGGTTTTTACAGGGTTACATAAGAAAATGCCTTTAAAGACCCGGTGATCATACACTAACATTAGAAAAATGAGTTTAGTATTTTGTTCGACAACTTATTGATTTTCGTTCCAGGTGATCGCTTTCCGCGGGGCGGTGCTTGAGCCTCCTCACAACGCTTCAGGGGTCTCAAGTCTACCGCTATCTCCCGCCGGAGTCTCTCACCTTGCACTGCAATCAATAAGGGGAATTGAATGAATTTTGGAATTTCCGTTTCAATCATAGCTAAAAATAAAAACTTCTACATGTCTTCCATGTAGAAGTTTTTTGTTCTCTTAGCTATTTACTAATCGCTGGGCTTCTCTTAATTGGAACGTTCTTACTTTTCTTGGTAAGAAGCGGCGGATTTCATCTTCGTTGTACCCTACTTGAAGTCGTTTTTCGTCTATGATGATAGGTCTTCTTAAAAGACCAGGATGTTCTTTTATAACAGAATATAATTCTTGGAGTGGCATTGCTTCCACATTTATATTCAGTTTTTGGAAGATTTTAGATCTGGTTGAGATGATTTCATCTGTTCCGTCTTCCGTCATTCGTAAGATTTGCTTGATCTCATCAATCGACAAGGATTCTGAGAAAATATTTCTTTCTGTATATGGAATGTTATGTTCTTCTAACCAATTTTTCGCTTTACGACAAGAAGTACAACTTGGAGATGTATATAGGGTTACCATGAACTTTCCTCTCCTTTTTTATCTAGTATTATTCGAAAAGAACATGCTGAATGGTTCTAATTGTGAATCGCTCTCAATTTGAAATTACTATAAAGAAGTAATCTCTATTGTTTATTATACACGATTTCCGACTAAAAAGGTATAGTATTTTAAAAGTCGGACAAGTTGTCACAACATGTTCAAATTTTCTTTTTCTGCATTAACTCCTGTAGAGAGTTCGCTTTCCGCGGGGCGGTGCTTGAGCCTCCTCACTTCGTTGCGGGGTCTCAAGTCTACCGCTACCTCCCGCAGGAGTCGAACCTCTTCCACTTCAAACTACAGGGGAAATTTAATAAATCATTCGTCATTTGGCCTTATATATATTCAGACGTTTGCTTGTACTTGAAAGTTTCATATAAATGAAATTAGTTCTCAATCTTTTTTTACATGTTCACAAAGTAGTAACAATTTTACTGTTTCGAATGCCCTTAGATAGTTAGGAATTGTAAGGGTTTGTAATACATGTTAGTTTTATATTTAGACAAGATAAGTATGAGGTGATATATGTTGAAAAAATATTGGCTGCTTCCAGCTATGTTCGTGCTCTTATTTTCAACCGCTTGCAGTCAGAAAGAGATTACAAGCCAGAATACAGAGTCCAATAAGATCCCGGTCACAGTTGCTGAAGTTACAGAAAAGAACATCAGCGATACCATTGAACTGGTTGGACTGGCTGTACCAGAAACACAAGTACCACTCCTAACTACTTCCCCCCTTACCGTTGAATCTGTTCATGTGAAAATTGGTGATATAGTCAAAAAGGGCGATATCATTGTTTCATTGGATTCCGAAGCTGCTACCGAGCAGGTAACTCAAGCTCAAAGTGCAGTGACAGAACTCGAAAATGCCCTATCAAAAATGAAAGAAATGCAAGAGGCAGCTGAAAATCAGGCCTCTTTATCTGATATACCCAAGTTGCAGGAAGAATTAAACCAAAGTTTAGAAAAATCTCAAGCACTTTTGGATGGTGTGGATACAGGCGCTGTCACTTCCCTTGATTTGGTGCAAAGTACGGTAGATGTCATGGTGAAACAGGCGCAGCTTGCGAACGCAGCGAGTCAGCTCCAGCAGATGCCTTCTTTTAATACGATGGAAATGGAAGCGCAGTTGAACCAGGCCCGCCAAGGTCTGAAACAGGCGCAACAAATGGCGGATGCCACTTCCATTACGAGCCCGATAGATGGAATGGTTTCAGAACTGAACGTTGTTGAGGATGGTATCGCCTCCCCTAATGTTCCAATTGGAACCGTTATTCAATTGGAAACAATCGCAGCGACCTTCCAGGTGAACAGCTACCAGGTAAGTAAGCTGAAGACCGGACAGGATGCGACGATTTCTTTTGAAGGACTCTCAGATACGTTTGAATCAAAAATTGAAACCGTTTCGCCTACAGTAAACCAGCAGACGAACATGTTCTCTGTCACCATTCCTATCAGTAATTCCGAGTTATCTATCAAAGGCGGCATGAGAGCAACCGCATTCGTAGCGGTTGATAACCTTGAAGCCCAGACGGTTGTTCCGATGGACGCTATTCTATATGAAGAAACCAATCCTTTTGTGTATGTGATTAAAGAAGGAAAAGCGGTTAGACAAGATGTCACAACAGGCTTCCGCGACAACGAATTTATGCAGATCATTGAAGGTTTAAGCAAAGGTCAGAAAGTAGCCGTAAACGGAAAAGAAAGATTAAAAGACGGTGCAGAAATATCAGAACAAAGTGAGTGAACCTATTAGATGAAAATTGCCAAGCTTTCCGTATTACGTCCCATTGCCATGTCAATGGTCATCATACTTATGTTAATTCTCGGCGCCGTCAGCATGCGAGGAATGCCGGTCGATCTGTTTCCGGAGCTGACGTTTCCCATTGTAGCAGTCACTACCACTTATGAGGGAGCGGGTCCGGAAGAAATAGAGAACCTCATCTCTTCCCCTCTTGAGGATGCCATGAGCACTCTGCCTAATGTGGAGTCTGTCACTTCCATTTCACGGACAGGCGGTTCCCTTGTTCTCGTTTCCTTTACCTGGGGGACAAATATGGATTTTGCCTCCTTGGATATGAGGGAGCGCATAGATTCTGTACGCGATTTCCTGCCTCCAGGTGCCAATATGCCAAGAGTTCTACGTTTCAACCCAAGTGATCTTCCAATTGTTCAGTTAGCCATCACCGATCCTTCAGGGGAAATGACCAAAGCCAAGCAATTGGCAGAGCAGGATATAGAGCCGCAATTGAGCAGTGTGGACGGTATCGCATCCATCTCGGTGGAAGGTGGTGCCGAAAATGAGGTCAGAATCACCTTGGACCCGAACGCCCTTTCTTCATTTGACGTTTCCATTGATCAGCTTCAGCAAATCATTGCTGCTGAAAACTTGAATCTGCCAGGTGGTTCCCTGACAGACCAGAATCAGAACCTTCCGATTAGGATAACCGGCGAATACAAATCTATCTTTGATATTCAGACCCTCCCGATCCCCACCTCCAAAGGTGTTATTCAACTGGATCAGCTTGGTGAAATGAAGGAGACCTTGCAGCCGACCACCCAGCTCAGTTACCTGAACGGGGAACCTGCTGTCGGGATGTCCATCCTTAAGCAGTCCGGGAGCAACACCGTAACGGTTGCCAATGACATTGAAAAGAAGCTGGAGGAAATCAGAAAAACTTTACCTGCCGGTGTTGAAATCAAGCCGATATTCGACCAAAGTGAATTCATAGAAAAATCCATACGAGCAGTGGCAACCAACATGATTGTCGGTAGTCTGTTGGCAGCTCTTGTATTGTTTTTCTTTTTAAGGAACATACGAAGTACGTTAATTATCTTATTCTCCATCCCGGTTTCCATTGTCGCCACGTTCATCTTCATGTATTTCAGTGGGCAGACTTTGAATCTGTTGACATTGGGTGGTCTTGCGCTGGGAATCGGTATGATGGTGGACAACGCCATTGTTATTCTCGAAAATATTTATCGATTGCGGCAAAAAGGCTATTCCATGAAGGATGCCGCAATTGAAGGAACAAGTGAAGTCGGACCTGCCATTATCGCGTCGACACTTACAACCGTTATCGTGTTTCTGCCAATCGTATTTGTGGACGGATTGGCTGCACAATTGTTCAAGCCATTGGCGCTTGTCGTGTCATTTTCTTTACTTGCCTCTTTGTTTACGGCACTGATCATTGTGCCTTTGTTCTCTTCTCTTCTATTAAAAGTGAATATAAATACGTCCAGTTTTGAAGAGAGGTTTACCGGCTTTACCAATTGGTATCGTTCAGTTTTGGAGAAAGCGTTAAGGAACCCGAAGAAAACCGTGACATCCATCTTCATCCTGTTCTTGATTTCCTTGATTGGGATTCCGTTTATCGGAAAAGAGTTCTTGCCACAGCAGGACCAGAGTTTCATTTCCATGACCGTCCGTTTACCTGATGGCAGTTCACTTGATGCCACCTACGATGTAATGGAGGAAATCGATGAAAGATTAGGTGATATCTCTGAGATCGACCTTGCTTTTGTAACGGTCGGCGGAACAGACAATTTCTCGGTATCTGCCGGAACACAAACAAATCGTGCCAACTATAGTATTCTTTTAACACCCGTAACGGAGCGAAGCCGCTCTGACAAAATAATCGGGGATGAGATCAGACAAAAGCTTGAAAATATCCCTGGAGCTGAAATCCGTCTTTCCTCCGGCGACTCAGGTTTCTCCCAAAACCCGGTTTCCTTAAGCATAACAGGACCGGATTTAACCACCCTTAAGGCGATGGCGGACGAAACAGTTGTACTTCTTTCTGAAATAGAAGGAATTCGGGAACCTTCTTCCAACTATACAGAGGGCAACCCGGAAATCGTCGTTGATATCGACCGCGTGAAAGCCAGCCAGTTCGGTATCGGAAGTGGTCAGATAGCCTCCGCTGTCTCTAGTGCCACAAAAGGGCTTGTGGCAACGAGAATGGCTCGTGACGGTGCAGAGTTAGATGTCCGCTTGACCATCGAAGACACTTATACCGCATCGATTCAGGAACTGGAAAAGTTGCTGATCAATACACCGACTGGGGAGAACATTCCCCTTCAAGCTGTTGCGACCGTTGAAAGAGGACAAGGTCCTAGTCAAATAAGCCGTACGAACCGAAATCGTGAAATTACAGTGAATGCCGACATCGTCAATCGCGACCTCGGTAGTGTCATTAATGACGTCGAAAAAACATTGAAAGAAAACATCTACATTCCGAACAATCAATATAAAATTACCATCGGCGGGCAGGATGAGCAGATGAACGATGCCTTTTTCAAGCTCGGAGGCGCATTGGCTCTGGCAGTCGTATTGGTTTATATGGTTATGGCGGGACAGTTTGAATCCTATTTCTATCCATTCATCATCATGTTTGCAGTGCCTTTGACGATTATTGGAATTATTTTCGGACTGCTTGTGACCGGGCAACCGCTCGGCGTCGGTTCACTAGTCGGGATGCTTATCCTTACCGGGATAGTCGTCAACAACGCCATCGTGTTTGTCGACTATGTGAATATGATGAAACGAGATGGCAAAACAACGTGGGAAGCAATTCTTATTGCGGGACCTACTCGATTGCGACCGATCTTCATGACCGCCCTTACTACCATACTGGGATTAATTCCATTAACGCTAGGTTTCGGAGAAGGAATGGAAATCCAGCAGCCTATGGCAATTGTAATTGTATTCGGATTGAGCTTTGCGACCATCATCACGTTGATATTGATACCGGTCGTTTACTATCTGTTTGATACGTATAAGGAAAAGAGAAGGCTGAAGAAGTTGGAGAAGCTAGACATATAACTAATCAGGGAGAGGATGAAGAACATGCTGAAAAAATGGAGTTTGGTTATAGCGCTGCTTGTTTCTAGCTTTCTTATCTATCCTCCCGTGATTGCGGAGTCCCCTAGGCAGATTACGTACATTGCCATAGGGGATTCATTGACTGCAGGGCTTGGCTCATCTGAAGAAAATCATTTGCGCATTCACGGCTTTGTACCTCAATTCACGAAATACTTGCGTGGCGAACACAATGTCACAGTTGAGAATTATGGAATACCAGGGCTTTCTTCAACCGGACTGCTTGCACTGCTGACTGCGGATGAAGCATTGCAAAACCGTTTAAAAACAGCTGGAGTCATATCTGTTTCCATTGGAGGCAATGACTTTCTTCAGACCATCCGCTCTGTACCGGAGGCTGAAGATGAATCGGCACTGAACCTGCGAATGGAGATTCTGAAGAGGACCTATCAAGAAACCTACAAGCTGCTAAGGGACCTGAACCCTGATGCAACCATTATCCTTTTAGGTCTGTATAATCCCTATCCTGAGGACCATGAACTTACTGATCTTGGTGCAAAGTACGCCCCATTGTTTAACGGCTTTATCGAGGAGTATGCGGATGACGAAAAGACACTGGTGATTGACCCTTATGAAGCATTCAATGGTAAAGCTTTGGAATGGACACATATCGCAAAAGAGGACATCCATCCTAATGATAAAGGCTATTCCGAGATTGTTCGGTTGATGAAAGCAGCCTACGAAAACAGCCCGTAATAAAAAAAGCTCAATTTAATAGTTTTTCGTTAACTTTTAGATGAATGAAATTACCTTGTTGATTGGAGTGGAAGGCGCGCAGACGCCCGCGGGAGGAAGGGACAAGTGAGACCCCGCAACGTAGTGAGGAGGCTCACGGACCGCCCGCAGGCAAGCGAAGCGCCTGGAACGGAAATCAACCGGATTATATACCTTCATATTCTTAAAATAAGAAAACTCCGCCCGGAATGATAGCATATCGCTTCCATTCCAGGCGGAGTCTTTTATTAGTCCAAGGTGCATCAGTTTACAGTTTCGACAATATATCCTCATTGCCATCATCTTCATCATAGGTTAATACCTTGTCCACTTTGTCATAGGATTCACCGTACAGTTCTTTATCCTTATATGTATGAATCTGTTCATATGTAGCTTTCATACCTTCATAGATTGCCTCTTCTCCTGCATCCGTTGGGGACCAGTAAAGGATCTCCATTGGATTCACTTCATTTGTAGCAATGGAACGACGTCTGTAGCCGATGGAAGAAGCATGTTCAAACCCCTCTCTTTTATAGAAACGGAGTCGTTTTTCTGTGTCGGTATCATCATAGTCGACAGGCTCGACCTCTAAAATGATTGCCTTCCCTTTTTCTTTCATTTTGTCCAACAGCTTATGCCCAAGACCCAACCCTCTAGCATCTTTTGAAACAAACAGGTAATCAATAAAAATAAAGTTTTCGAGTTCCACATACATCAGCACATGGTGCTCCCCCTCATCCTTATGGTAGATATCCCCTTTTTCTTTTAAAAGAAGCTCCATGTGCTCCCTCGATTTCATTTCTTCTACTGGAAAATACTGATTCAATTTTTCATACCAATTCATTCTGTTAATTGACTCCCCTTTCGATATATATATGTACATGTCAAGTATAACAGACTTGAACAGACCTCACTGTTAATATACCCTCTTCCTTTTCTCCTAAACATAGCCTACAATAGAAACATAAGAGATTTTTGTATACGATTACATACTATAAAGGGGATGTATGGTTTGATTGAATATTTCATTGATTTCACTATCGTAGCCATATTGGTGATCGGTATTACCGCTGTAATGGGAGTATTGACAAATGGTATTGGGGAAAAGGTTTTTGGCAGAAAAAAAGGTTCTGAAAGCTTTGATAAATCAGCAAGCATGCAAGCAGGATGGAAAAGTGTCGGAGGAAAAAATAAATAACAAAAAAGCTGCCGGGCGCTCGGCAGCTTTTTCTGAATGATTCTAGTCATTCAATGGTGTAAAATCAAGGCCTTCTGTATAGTTGTTACCAGCGTTCCATATCAAATATTCATCTATTCCATTTTCGTTCAGAGCGCGAATCTGATCTTCCACTTCCTTCGGGCCGTAAGGGATATAATTACCCGCACCAAGCCAAGTAGCCGTGAAATCTTGAATCCAAGGTCTTGAAACCGGTCTGTTTTCCAATTCATCTAGCTTGGCATTTTCAAGCTTCGAGTACTCCGCAATAAGCTCATAAGGTTCTGTATCAGGTTTTGCTATACCAAAATAAGATGTCCAGTGACTTGGATAAATCATCGAAGAAATAACATCTACGTGCTCGGAAATGCGGCTGAAGTTCTGACCGATTCCCGGTGCTTCCGGTAATGTTGCCGTATAGCCGAAGATATCCACTGATACCTGTACATTATATGGCTCAAGTCTTTCTCTAGCATATTCCACAAAATCCGTTACCGATTCAACTCTCTTTTGAACATTGTCCAAGTCCATATCTTTGTATTCACCATACCCGTATTCAAGGGAAGTGTCTCTCTTTTCAAAGCCTTCCGGGAAACGGACATAGTCAAACTGAATTTCCTGGAAGCCCATTTTCGCCGCCTCGATTGCTATATCAATATTGTAATCCCAAACTTCCTTTAGAAAAGGATTCACAAAAGCCTCTCCACGCCCGTTCACCCATACCTTTCCGTTTTCCTGAAATGATAAGTCCGGTCGTTCTTTCGCTAGAACAGAATCCTTGAAAACTACGATTCTACCAATCGGGTACACTTCTTTTTCTTCTAAGGTCTTCATCATATCTGCGGGATCTTTGATATATGGCTGGGCAATATCCATGAATGGGGAATCTTCTTCTTTCGGTATGTACGTTAAGTATCCATGATCATCCTTAATATCAATAACCATTGCGTTCAGATCCGTTTTTCCCAATAGATCCAATAAGCGTGGGAATCTTTCTCCCCCTGCAGAATGCCCCGTTACATAAATACCTCTGACAGCATCAGGGTATGCAAAAGTATAGCCTGAATCAAAAGCGAATCTTGCCATAGAAACAGGCAGTTCACGCGCTTCCAATTCCACTTTCTTTGTAGCATGCTTAGCCGCTTCCATTACTTCTTCATCTGCTTGAGCAAGTGTACCACTAAAAGCGAGTATCCCGACTGCAGCAACCAGACCACCGATCATTTTATTTATCATTCCATTTCAAAATCCCTTCTCTTATGTGTTACTTCTATTATACTGGAAAATCGTTGTCTTTTTACCTATTTCAACAAATTCCTGCAAAATTCCTGCAAAATAATCCGAGAGTACTAGAGTCGTGTTGATTGCTATCACTTATCGGACTCAGTAAAAAAACGACCCCCACACTTGTGAGGATCGGCTGGCAAAAAAGTAATAAAATTACTTCCCTGCATATTCAACTTGATATCTTTTATACTCCGCTTCTGAACACAGTACAAAATGTCCAGGCTTCACTTCGCGTAACTCAGGCACTTCGTCTTTGGCATAGCCATGAGAAGCTGGGTCATAAGCAAAACGCTTACGGGTGCGCTCAGAGTCAGGATCCGGCTGCGGAATCGCTGATAGCAATGATTTAGTATATGGGTGGATCGGGTTATTGTAAAGCTCGTCACTGGCGGCAAGCTCGACGATTTTCCCGAAATACATTACTCCGATGCGGTCGGAAATGTATTTTACCATCGAAAGGTCATGGGCGATGAACAGATATGTCAGCCCTTTTTCCTTTTGAAGCTTTTTCATCAAGTTTACAACTTGTGCCTGGATAGAAACGTCCAGGGCGGAGATCGGCTCATCGGCAATGATAAAGTCCGGTTCCACAGCAAGGGCACGGGCAATTCCGATACGTTGACGCTGACCGCCACTGAATTCGTGTGGATAGCGATTTGCATGCTCTTTGTTCAGACCAACTGTTTCTAGCAGTTCATGTACACGAGCAAGACGTTCTTTTTTTGTCTTGGCCAATCCATGGATGTCGATACCTTCTGCGATGCAGTCAGCAACGGTCATACGTGGATTTAAAGATGCGGATGGATCTTGGAATATCATCTGCATCTTGCGGTTAAATTTCAGCAACTCTTTTTTGGACTTTTTGCCGTGAACATCTTCACCCTCAAAAAGAACCTCTCCATCAGTTGCGTCATACAGGCGGATGATAGTACGCCCTGTAGTGGATTTCCCGCACCCGGATTCTCCAACCAGTCCAAGTGTTTCACCACGATAGATGTCAAAGTTCAAGCCATCTACGGCTTTTACCATATTCGGTTTGCCTTCGTTGAAATATTGCTTCAGGTTACGAATTTCCAATAATTTTTCATTGGTTGCCATGTTACTCACCTTCCTTTACCATAACAGGCTTATCGAAGTTGTGTGGCATGTTGCGACGACGCTTCTGCACTGCCAAAGGAGGCTCTACAGCCGGTGCATCTTCATGTAACAGCCAAGTTTTTGCAAAGTGAGTTTTGGAGATCTGGAACATTGGGGGTTCCATTTCCAAGTCGATTTGCATCGCAAATTCATTACGTGGCGCAAACGCATCACCTTTGGGTGGATCTGATAAGTCCGGTGGAGAACCTGGAATTGCATATAGATCAACCGCATCTCCAAGCTCAAGGTCCGGCATGGAGCTCAACAATCCCCATGTATATGGGTGGCGCGGATCGTAGAAGATTTCGTCTACTGTTCCCATCTCAATGATTTGCCCTCCATACATGACAGCTACCCTGTCTGCAACATTTGCTACAACACCAAGATCATGCGTGATGAAGATGATAGACGTATCAATTTTTTGTTGAAGGTCCTTCATCAAGTCAAGGATCTGTGCCTGAATGGTAACATCAAGTGCAGTGGTCGGCTCATCTGCAATCAATACCTTAGGGTTACAAGCCAGAGAAATTGCGATAACCACCCTCTGTCTCATACCACCTGAGAATTGGTGAGGATATTGTTTAAAACGCTCTTCCGGCATCGGTATTCCAACAAGACGGAGCAAGTCGATCGCTTTCTCTGCAGCGGCGCTTTTACTCAGCTTTTGGTGCTTGATGATCCCTTCCATGATTTGTTTTCCAACTGTCATAGTCGGATTCAAGGAAGTCATCGGATCCTGGAAAATCATCGCGATTTCTTTTCCACGGATGCCCTGCATTTCCTTTTCGGAAAGCTTCGCAAGATCTTTGCCATCAAATAGGATTTCCCCTTGCTTAATGTTAGAGTTGTTCTTTGGTAATAAATGCATCACCGTTTTGGTTGTAACGGACTTCCCTGAACCTGACTCCCCTACAATTGCAAGGGTTTCACCTTTTTTTAAGTCGAAGCTCACGCCACGGATGGCTTTCACTTCTCCTCCGAATGTATCAAAAGAAACATGTAAGTTATTCACTTCAAGAATTTTTTCCACTGTCATTCACCTACCTTTATAACTAGTCTTTCATTTTAGGATCTAATGCATCACGGAATCCGTCTGCAACAAGGTTAAATGCAATCATCAATAAACTGATGATAACTGCTGGGAATACCATGATGTGCGGGAAGATCTGCAAGGATTTGAACCCGTCATCTATCAATGTACCAAGAGAAGCCATTGGCGGTTTGAGTCCTAAACCGATGAAGCTCAGGAAAGCCTCGAAGAAAATGGCACTTGGAATCGTGAACATTGTATTGATGATGACTACTCCAACTACGTTCGGCAATAAGTGTTTTGTAATGATTCGGTTATTCGTTGAACCTAGTGTCTTGGATGCGAGGACATATTCCTGACTCTTAAGCTTCAGAACCTGTCCCCGTACGACCCTGGCCATTCCGACCCAACCGGTTATGGTCAAGGCGATGGTAATGGCGATTATCCCCGGTTCCAATACGAGAATCATTAAAATTACGATAACAAGGTTAGGGATACCAACTAATACTTCGATGATACGCTGCATGATGTTATCTGTACGTCCACCGTAGAATCCGGAAATACCGCCATAGGCTACTCCGACCACCATATCAATGAATGCTGCAAGTAAAGCAATATATAAGGAAATTCGTGTACCTGTCCAGACACGTGTCCACAAGTCACGGCCAAGGCTGTCTGTACCGAACCAATAGTAATCAGTTACGCCACGCTGTTCGTAAACGTCTACACCTTTTCTCGTTCCATCCAAGATACCCAGGTTTTCAATACCTTGGACCTTTGGAGGCAAATTACCTTGAGTTACATTCTGGGTATTGAATCCGTGGTCGTTCATGAAAGGACCAAAGATTGCCAAGAATGCTATTACGATTAGAATGATAGAACCTGCGATGGCTGCTTTGTTTTTCTTGATGCGAAGCCAAGCAGTTTGCCAATAGGTAAGACTTGGTTTTGCAATCTTTTCACTTTTATTTGGGTCTTGTGCCGCCGGTTGGAATAACTCCTTTGGCAGCTTATCAAAATTGTTGTTATTCATTATTTCTTACCTCCTGCCAAGCGAATACGCGGGTCGATAATTCCATAAAGAATATCAACTACAAGAACGATGACAATGAACAATGCCGCAAAGAACAATGTTGTTCCCATGATAACCGGATAATCGTTTGTAGTAATGGAACGGACAAACTGCTCTCCAAGACCAGGAATGGAGAAGATTTTCTCGATTACAAGGGTTCCTGTCATCAAACTTACTGCTAACGGTCCAAGAACCGTCACTACTGGAATCAATGCATTTCTTAATGCATGTTTTACTGCAATGTCATAATTTGAAGCACCTTTTGCTCGTGCCAAAGTAATATAGTCGGAACCTAGAACTTCAATCATTTCCGTACGCATGAAACGAGCGGCAATGGCAATCGGGAACATAGCAAGCGCGATGGTAGGCAACACCGTAAATTCCCAGCCTGACCAAAACGCCACAGGGAACCAACCAAGTTTTACTCCGACCCAATATTGTAATAATCCTGCGAAGACAAAGGAAGGAATGGATTTACCAAGTACCGCCATGATCGTGGAACCATAGTCCACCCACGTATTTTGTCTCAATGCAGCAATAACCCCTAAGAATATTCCAATAATGGTACCGAAGAACATCGCTTGGAAACCTAATTGAGCTGAGGGGCCAATACGTTGCATAATCAAATCGGTAACACTTCTGTTGTCATATTGAAATGAAATACCAAGATCTCCTTGTGCAAGACTAATAATATATTTCGCATATTGTACAGGCACTGGATCATCAAGACCATATTTTGCATTTAGAATTGCTTGTTGTGCTTCTGACAGTTTATCCTGCATCGTAAATGGGGAACCTGGCATCATTTTCATTAAGAAGAATGTAAATGAGGCAATTAAGAATAAGGTGATAAACATGTATAAGATACGTTGCAACAAATACTTTGTCATTTCTGCACCTCCTAGAAAAATAATGCGTCGAATTATTTATAATTTTCCCTAAAATTCGACAATTACATTACAGGGAAAAAGAGAGTATATATTTTCAAATATACTCTCTTTCTCTCCATTTTAAAAGAAATATTTTTATATCGATATAATATTATTTACCGCTGATATAAGCCCATTTGTAACTGAAGTCAGGACCGAAGTTATGACGGTAAACATTTTGTACATAAGGCTTCCAAAGTCTTGTTGTACCGCGTTGATAGATCGGTGCAATCGCAGCGTCCTCTTCAAGTAAGATTCTTTCTGCTTCTTGCATCGCTTCAAAACGTTCTACAGGATCATTGGCATACGTAGTCATTACGTCATTCAACAGTTTGTCATACTCTTCGTTGGAGTAGCCCATCTTGTTGTTTCCTCCATCAGTAATCCAAAGGTTGGAGAAAGAGATTGCATCAAGATAGTCAGGACCCCATCCAGCAAGCTGCATGTCATAGTCCATAGCTGAATCCAAGTCAAGACGCTGAGCAAATGGTACTTCTTTCAATTTGATCGTTAAACCAGGCAGGTTTTCTTGTAACTGGTTTTGAAGATATTCTTGCATAGTTTTAGCAGTTTCTGTATCTCCACCAAGAATCTCGATGGTAACGGAATCTGTTCCTAATGCTTCTAGACCTTTTTCCCAATGCTCTTTTGCTTTTTCAGCATCAAAAGCGTTGAAATCTCCATTTTTTTCGCGGAAATCTTCACCAGTTTCAGGGTGTTGAACGAATTCAACCGGTACTGAATAGTTAGCTGGAATAGAACCATTGTTCAATACGTAATCAGCCATATCTTGCTTATTGAAGCCCATAGAAATTGCTTTACGGATATCAACATTTGCTAAAGCTTCGTTTTTCGTCTGGTTGAATTTGAACCAGAAAATTGTTGGCTCCAAGTAAGAAATCATGTCCGGATCTTCCTTGTACTGTGTTACAAAATCAGAAGTCAATCCAGGAGAGATATCGATTTGTTGAGCTGTGTATAAGTTGACACCAGTGGAAACTTCTTTAACCACTTTTACATTGATTTCATCTAATTTAACTGTATTAGCATCCCAATAGTCTGCATTCTTTTTCATTGTCCAGCCTACTTCATGCTCCCAGCTGTCTAATGTGAATGGACCATTGTAGATTAAAGTGTCTGATTCTAGTGCATATTTGTCACCTTGTTCTTCAAAAAACTTCTGGTTTTGTGGGAAGAACGTCGGGAATGTCATTAAAGATTCAAAGTAAGCAACAGGTTGCTCAAGTGTTACCTCTAGTGTGTAATCATCAAGTGCCTTTACTCCAAGCTCTTCTAGTGGTAATTCACCTTCTGAAACTTGAGTAGCGTTCTTGATTTTACCATTCATCATGTATGGACCATACTCAGAACCTGAGTTAGGATCTACCGCACGCTGCCATGCAAATACGAAATCGTTTGCAGTTACCGGCTCACCATTAGACCAAACAGAATCTTCACGTAAAGTAAATGTATAAGTAAGACCGTCTTCGGATGCCTCGTGACTTTTCGCAACACCTTCTACTACTTCGTCATTTTCTCCTAGTCTGTAAAGACCTTCAAAAACGTTATTCATTACGTTGAACGCAACTGCATCTGTACCTTGGACAGAATCCATTGTAGGAATTTCTGCAGAATCTACTACGTTAAGTACTTGTGGACCTGATGGTTCTCCTTCACCTGCAGGTAGCTCATCACCTTGTCCAGCATTGTTTTGCGCAGAATTCCCGCCACCACATGCAGCTAAGAAAGCACTAAGTACAAGTGTAAGCGCTAAAAGAAGTAAATATTTTGACTTTTTCATTTACTTAACCCCCTAAGAATATTATGTCGAAATTTGTTATGTTTCGAGGTAACGGTTTTTATTATACAAGTTTTCTAAACATTGTGCATTCATAATTTTAACGCCAATTTTACAAAATACTGATATTTCAAGTACTTTCATTACAAAAATAGTCCTAAAGACCTATGATATTTTTGCGGATTATTGAACAAATATTACAATTCATTTACAATCATTACAATAATTTGTCAGAGTGTATTTACAAGTAATTCCTTTTATAGTTTCTTTAAATTTGTCTTATTCTATTCATTTCATTACAATACATTTTAGAGACTTTTTTTATAGGAGGAACTATGAACATTTCTTTTAAGATTACACTTATATTTTTCTGCGTTCTTTTTGGTGTTACATTAATCACTAGCTATTTGTATTATGGGGATATTTCACTTCTCACATTCATTAATACTTCTTTCTTATATTCAAGCATTCTCATTTTCCTGTCATTGTTGACGCTTGTAACGCAAAAGGGGTTCTTCGATGGGATTACATACAGTTTCCGGAGAATTTTTGCATCCAGTCAAGCAGATAAACAACTTGAGCACGATATCAGAAATGAAATGCGTCCGCCATCGGAATTATTGCAGCCCCTTTCTACACAGCCGATGCTAATGGCTTCTTTACTGTTATTTCTTTGCATGCTAGGTTCACTTTTTGTGTACTACAGTAGTTGATATTTTCCAAAGAATTGGCTATAATAGAAGAATATTTAATTAATATAAGCAATGATGAAGAGTAGTACTAAACATTTTAGTTTTTAGAGAGTTTGTGGTTGGTGGGAACAGACAACTAACGTTTAGGAATGGACTTCTGAGCTTCATGGCTGAACAAAAATAGTAGGCCGTGACGTGTCCTTACGTTACAAGGTTAAGTGATTTCTGCATTTTTTTGTGTGAAATAATAAGGGTGGTACCACGGTCCATTCGTCCCTTTTTCAGGGATGAATGGGCCTTTTTGTGTTTTTTTCAACTCAATAATTGGTATTTGATGCTGAAAAAAGTATCCCCTTGTTGTTTGGAGTGAAAGGTGTGAGACTCCGGCGGGAGGTAGCGGTAGACTTGAGACCCCACAACGAAGTGAGGAGGCTCAAGCACCGCCCCGCGGAAAGCGAACACCTGGAACGGAAAACAACAAGTAGTTTACTAAAGCAAAAACGAAAGAGGAGATCGAAAATGAAAACTATATTTTCAGGAATTCAACCAAGCGGTAATGTTACCCTTGGAAATTACATCGGTGCGATGAAGCAATTTGTAGAACTGCAGAACGACTACAACAGCTACTTCTGCATTGTTGACCAGCACGCCATCACTGTTCAGCAGGATCCACAGGAACTTCGCAAAAACATCCGCAAACTGGCTGCCTTATATTTAGCAATCGGACTCGATCCGAAAAAGGCTACCCTTTTCATCCAATCGGAGGTACCAGCACATGCCCAACTAGGATGGATGCTGCAATGTGTCGCTTACATCGGGGAATTGGAGAGGATGACACAATTCAAAGATAAATCCACCGGGAAGGATTCCGTAACTGCTGGATTATTGACGTACCCCCCATTGATGGCGGCTGATATTCTTCTTTATAACACAGATGTGGTACCTGTTGGTGAAGATCAAAAACAGCATCTGGAATTGACAAGGGATCTTGCAGAACGATTTAATAAAAAATACCGTGACATCCTAACTGTACCAGAAGTAAAAATAGCTAAAGTCGGGGCACGAATCATGTCACTCGCAGAGCCTACAAAAAAGATGAGCAAGTCAGATCCAAATCAAAAATCTTTCATTTCCCTGTTGGATACACCAAAGCAATTGGAAAAGAAAATCAAGAGTGCTGTTACGGACTCTGAAGGAATTGTCAGATTTGATAAGGAAAACAAACCTGGCGTTTCAAACCTTCTATCCATTTACTCCATCCTAAGTAACAAATCGATTGAGGAATTGGAAGTTCAATATGAAGGAAAAGGATACGGGGATTTCAAAAGCGATCTTGCCCAAGTCGTGGTTGAAGCCCTTGAACCGATTCAAACAAAATATAATGAACTCATTGATTCTAATGAATTGGATGCCATCTTGGATGAAGGTGCCGAGCGTGCGAATCGAGTAGCTATGAAAACATTGAAAAAGATTGAAAATGCAATGGGATTAGGCCGAAAACGTCGATAATTAATACAAAAAGCTGTCAGATTGATAACAATCTGACAGCTTTTATTTCTAATATCAATTGAAATAAGGTAACCCTGTTGACCGGAGTGTAAGGCGCGCAGACTCCTGCGGGAGGAAGGGACAAGGGAGACCCCGCAACGGAGGAGGGCACTGAAAAACTGAAAGCAAATTGTTTTTAATGGTTTCTAGCTGTGGATTGGAGCAAATAGCGTAGACTCCTGCAGGGGAGTAGCGACAATCTTGAGACCCCGCAGGGCGCAGCCCGAGGAGGCTCAAGGTCACCCCGCGGAAAGCGAAGCTATTTGCGGAAATCAACAGCGGTGTATACCCAAGAACTAAAATTCAGTACTTCTTCAGTGGCCTCCAACGGAGTGAGGAGGCTAACGGACCGCCCGCGGAAAGCGTGCGCCTGAAACGGAGATCAACAATTTTAGTGCAAAAAGTAAAATATTTCAACTTTCCTTGTATTAAAAATAGCTGTCAGACTTATAAAAATCTGACAGCTTTTATTTCTTACCTCGGAAATATTCAATATTCAATTAACCTTCGGATGCTGCTCCAATTCCCACAGCTTTTCAAAAAACGGCTGCCCTTTTACAAGATGTTCACAGAAATTCTGATGCTTTTCCGACCATCCATCTCTTGTTTCCTCTAGCAGTTGGGCCCACACTTCCTCAAAACTCATCGTTTGAATTTCACGATAATGAATCGGATTCCACTCTGTGTACCAATACCTTACTTCAGCAGCATTGCATGTTGATCTCAGTTGGTCCATAGCCATGAAAAGGAGCTGCTTCAGTTGTCTTTCTTTTCTCGTTAAACCGTTCATTATTTCTGGTGATGGGGATAATATATGATAATCTTTTTGCGATTTGCTAGTTGGTGAGAATGAATACTTTTCATAGTCATGGTTTTCTACCATGTCATATACCAGTTGTTCTTGCCTTGGAATAAGCCTGCTTTTACGGATTGGAATATTATATCCAATAGTGTCCACTGCAATAATGCCTTGTCCATCTGTTACCACAAAACAATAGTCCAATTGGATTCGCTCATGATTTTTACGGATATAACTTTTTTGAAAAATATCTTCCAGCAAAGATGGAGGCAGCTCTTGGAGGTCGTTTTCAATATAATGAAACAGGACTGAATCCACTTTCAATAGAGGAACTTGGTCCAGCAGCTCCACACTGTCGTCTTTTCTCCACTCATGAAAATGACAAACATTATAACCGTTTTCTTCTCCTTCAAACCAATTTACCCATACGTCATGAAGATACAACATATCATACCCCTCACTTCACATCTATCTTTTATTTATCCAACAGTATGAACAGTGAAGTGCAATATTATTCCATTAAACCCAATAATTTTTACTAATGACTACTCTTTGTCCCGAAAACTCGGATCTTGGTTCCCTGTTAAATAGATGCTATAGGTAACCAGTAACATTCCAATCGGCAAAAGATAACATTCTGGTCTTGAAAATACAAATGTTATAAACTCTATGATACTCATTCCTGTTGCAAAAAGATTCAAATAGGCAAGTACACTTATTCCCCCTGCAACCGCAATTCCAAAACCGCTCAAAAAAAGAAAGCCCCTAATCATCAGCCATCACTCACATAATAAAGCGTGTTTAAGCTCATAAAAATATCCCCTTGTCCATTCTATTACTATCATCTTATGACCTACTCACAAAATAATGACAGGTTATGAGGAAAATGGGCAAAAAAAAGAAAAGCCGAGATTGGCTCTCAGCTTTTCTATTCTAGTGTTTTAGGATCTAGTGCATCACGCAATCCATCTCCAACGAAGTTGAAGCTCAACACTGTAAATAATATCATCAATCCAGGAAATAATGGGTACCACCAATGTTTTAACATGATTGTAAAGTTCTGCGCATCTTGTAGCATGTTGCCCCAACTTGGTGTTGGAGGTTGAATCCCTAAACCTAAGTAACTTAAAGCGGATTCAGCCAGGATAACTCCACCTACACCAAGTGTTGCAGATACGATGATCGGCCCCATTGCATTCGGAAGGATGTGAGAGAAAATTATCGTATGGCTTCGTGTTCCAATAGTTTTGGAAGCAAGAACGAATTCACGTGTACGAAGAGATAAAAATTCTCCACGTACAAGACGTGCAGTAAACGTCCAGCCCGTTAAAGCGAAAATCATGATAAGCTTGTCCACACCAGGTTGGAAGATAGTTACCAATGTGATAAGCAAGAAAATAGTTGGAATCGAAATGATGACATCCACAATACGCATTAGGATTGCATCAATTTTCCCTCCAAAATAGCCCGCTACGGAACCAATGACTGTTCCTATTGTAATGGAACCTGCTACAGAAGCAAATCCAACTAAAAGTGAAACCCTTGCACCAAACAGAATACGTGAAAATACATCACGTCCATATCGGTCTGTTCCTAGCCAATGTTCGCCACCTGGAGTTTGCAATTTATTCAACAAACTTTGTTTTTGTGGTTCAAATTGGGTAATCCATGGCGCAAGGATTGCTAAGCTAATAATAATGAAAAGCAACACAGCTCCAATGACAGCCAATTTATTCTTCATAAACTTATTAATAGTTATTTTAGTTAGAGTATCTGGTTTCTGCTTAATATTGGGGTTTAACGATTTATTATTTGGTTGAGTTGATGGTTGAGTTTGCATCGATGTTCCCCCTTCTAGTACTCAATTCTCGGGTCAAAAATTGCATATAGAATATCGGCAATCAAGTTTCCGATAACTACAAAGACCGCTGAGATAACTGTTAGTGCCATGATAACCGGATAGTCCCGCTGGAATGCGGAATCAAAGAACAACAATCCAATACCAGGCCAAGCAAAAATCTTTTCAACAATAACCGATCCCCCAATGAAACCGGGTAGCATTAAACCAAATATCGTAATTACAGGAATTAAACCATTACGTAAGCCGTGTTTATACGTTACTTTGTTTTCCTTTAAACCTTTCGCTCTTGCTGTACGCATATAGTCTTGCTTTAACACTTCAAGCATACTAGAACGTGTGTATCTTGTTAGACCTGCCATATCTGCTGTTGCCAGTACAAATGCTGGTAATATAAGATGGTGTAACCTGTCGAGAATACTAAAGTCTGCATTCAAAGTCGCCACACCACCCGTTGGCATCCACTGCAACTGAACGGCAAATATCATAATAAGTACCAGACCGATCCAGAAGTTAGGTGTTGCAAGTCCGAGGAAGGAAGTGACCGTTACAGTATAATCGGTCAAGCTGTACTGCTTCCTTGCCGATATCACTCCAAAAGGAATTGCGACAATAACCGCCAATATGGTGGAAACAATCATCAATAATAAGGTATTAGGCAATCGGTTCATGATCATTTCACTTACAGGTACACCACGGCGAATAAGTGAATCGCCAAAATCACCTTTTACCATGTTACTCACCCATCGGTAATACTGGATGTGTACAGGATCATTTAGTCCATAACGCTCTTCGTATTTCTTCATTGCCTCTTTACTAATATTCGGATCCATCATTAGGGAAGTAGGCCCACCTGGTGCCATTTGGATGATGGCAAAGGATAATACTGTAATACCGAATAATAGGGGAATCGCCATTAAGCAACGGCGGATGATATATGAGATCATAGCTGATTCTCCTTTTCTGTCTTTACTTTAGGAAGGTAATAGTAAACGTGAATGGTTTATTTTAATACTGTGCAATTTGCGACGTAACACAGTAAAATGTTCAATTTTAGCGATAAAAAACGGCTCGTCCAGGACGGCTGCATTCCATCTTTTCCAATGAATAAAGTGTCTAGACAGTTCATTTCAGTAAAAAAGAAGGAAGGGGAATGTCCCCTCCCCTCTTCTTTTACCTTTTTACGGGGGTTAAATTAGTTATTGTTTAACCACCATTTGTGGATGTTGTAGTGTTCCGCTCTTGCATGGAACTCAAAGCCTTCTAGATTAGTAGGCATTGCACGGTGTGCATTTGGATAGTACAAGAATGTGTATACTTGCTCTTCAGCAATGATTCTGTTGATTCCTTGGATCTTCTCAGCACGCTCGTCACGATCCATAGTAAGGTTAGCTTCGTCCATTAAAGCATCAGCTTCAGAGTTAGACCAACCAACGAAGTTCAAGCCTTCTTCGATTTCTTTAGAATGGAAGATTCCACTTGGATCTGGATCTGTA
The DNA here is from genome assembly GCF_001037965.1 of Bacillus sp. LL01. Lineage (NCBI taxonomy): Bacteria > Bacillati > Bacillota > Bacilli > Caryophanales > Bacillaceae > Bacillus > Bacillus sp. LL01. Next base: position 149,249 of record NZ_LFEL01000004.1, read on the forward strand.
GATAGAGCCCATCCTAGGATGATAGCTTCAAAATTCCAAGCAGGAGGATCGATGTCAGCCAAGAATGCAGACCATTCCATGATATCTGGAGTTACTTTAATTCCTAGTTCAGAGAATTGCTCTTGAACTACTACAGCGATATCTTCACGAACTTTGTTACCTTGATTCGTTTTTAAAGTGAATTCAAATTTCTGTCCGTCTTTTTCTAATGTACCGTCAGCACCTGGAGTCCATCCAGCTTCTTCAAGTAAAGCTTTCGCTTTTTCTACATCGTACTCAAAACGTGGTACATCTTCGTCATAAGCCCAGCTAAGTGGAGACTCAGGGACATCAGCAACTTCACCGTCTCCGTCCATTACAGACTCAACGATAAGTTCACGGTCAAGTGCGTGAGTTAAAGCTTGACGTACTTTTTTGTCTTCGAATAATGGGTTACGTAGGTTGTAACCTAAGAAAGTGTAAGATAATGCTAAACCAGACTCAACTTTTAATTGACCATTCGCTTCCCACTCTTTAACTGTTGCAATATCAGAAGCAGGAACTGTGTAGTAATGTACATCTCCAGCAGCTAATGCAGTCATTAGAGCATCTGCATCAGGAATAATGCGGTAAGTTAAAGAATCTAAGTATGGACGGCCATTCCAGTAGTCGTCGTTCGCAACAACTTTAACATATTGTCCATCTTCCCAAGTTTCGAATTTGAAAGGACCAGCTCCGATAGGGTTTTTCGTGTTGAACTCAGTGTATTCACCAAGATCAGCAATCGCAACTTCACCTAAGATGTGCTCAGGAAGGATAGGGTAACCTAATGCGATGTGGATTGTTGGATCTACAGCATTAAGAGTTACTTGTACAGTCAGGTCATCGATTTTCTCGACTTTTTCGATTTTCTCGAAGTAACCTGCACGAGGACCATCATAGTCTTCGCTTAAAGGAACACTTAGAGTGAAGACAACGTCATCAGCATCTAAAGTTTCACCATCGTGGAACTTGATTCCTTCTTTGATTTTCAGCGTGTGTACTAGGTCGTCTTCAGAGATATCCCAGCTTTCAGCCATGTTTAATTGAGTTTCGAAAGAAGTGTCGCTTGTTAATAATCCATCAAAAATGAAACCTTCAATTGCAGAACTAGCAGTATCTGCAGAGTAAAGCGGGTTGAACATTGTAGGGCTACCAGTAGAACCTAATACTAGATCTCCACCTGCAACCGGCTCACCAGTTGTAGCATCTTCTTCATCTTCTTCACCGTTGTTACCAGTGTTTGTTTCGTTAGTTTCGTTGTTCGTGTTCTTTGTGTCTGTACCGGCATTGTTCGATCCGCTACAAGCAGCTAGGAACAAGGACAGAACCAACGTTAAAACGATAAGTAGTAATGATTTTTGTTTCACGTTTACTCCCCCTAAAATTTTTAATGTTCTGAAAATGAAAGGTAAAGAAAGTTGACTTTTGGATTATCTCCCCCTTTCAAAGGGTATATATTTTATGTACTTGCCACCTATTCGTATAGGTGACAAGCAACAAAATGATCTGGTTTAACCTCTTTGAACTGCGGAATAATCTGTTTGCAGACATCCATTGCAGCAGGGCATCTTGTGTGGAAAACACAACCTGTCGGCGGATTTGCCGGACTTGGCAACTCGCCTTTAAGCACGATTCGTTCCCTTTTCAGTTGACCTTTGCGGCGTGTGGATGGTACTGCAGAAAGCAATGCCTGTGTATATGGATGTAGCGGCTCGCTATATAGGTCATTCTTGGTAGCCAGTTCCATCATGCGTCCTAGATACATTACGCCAACTCTGTCGCTAATATGACGTACAACGCTTAAGTCATGAGAAATAAAGATATAAGATAATCCCATTTCACTTTGTAGGTCCTGCATCAGATTGATGATTTGAGCTTGAATTGATACATCCAATGCGGATACCGCTTCGTCGGCAATAATCATTTCCGGATTCAGTGCCAGCGCTCTTGCAATACCGATACGTTGACGTTGTCCGCCGGAGAACTCATGCGGATAACGGTTAATAAAACTTGGATCTAATCCAACCTTTGCTAACAGCTCCTGCACTTTCTCTTCACGCTCTTTCTTGGTGAACAGATTATGCGTATTATATGGCTCTTTTAAGATTGACCTTAAAGTTTTTCTCGGATTGAGCGTTGCAAATGGATCCTGGAAAACCATTTGAATGTCTTTTCGGACAGTCTTTCTAAGTTCTCCTTCACTCATTGTCGCAATATCTCTTCCCTTGAAGATGATGTTACCTTCAGTAGGCTCATATAATCGGATAATCGTACGGCCGGTTGTAGACTTTCCACAACCTGACTCTCCTACAAGCCCAAGGGTTTCACCTTTTTTTATGTAAAAGTTCAGGTCATCAACAGCTTTTACATCGCCTACATGCCTTTGCAAAAGTCCTGCTTTTATTGGGAAGTATTTCTTTAACCCTCTAACTTCCAATATGTTATCCGGATTTGTTTCTGTTACTATTTTTTCTGTCTTTATCTCAGTTGCTGTCATTATTTCGCCTCCTCACCTTCGTATAAAAAGCATCGAACGGATCGGTTTCCGCCTTGTTTTATCAATTGCGGAATTTCGCTGTGACAACGATCGAATGCTTTTGGACAACGTGGGGCAAAACGGCAGCCCTGAGGCAGGTTTGTCGGCGGCGGTACGTTTCCTTCAATTGATTGTAGACGTGATATGTCTCCTTCAATATCAGGTATAGAGCCCATCAAACCATTTGTGTACGGATGTAGCGGCTCTTCGAACAGATCGTCCACGGAAGCCTCTTCCACCACTTGGCCACAGTACATAACTACTACTCTGTCAGCAATTTCTGATACAACCCCTAAGTCATGTGTTATTAACAAGATGGATGTGTCAAATTTATGGCTTAGATCTTTCATAAGATCAAGGATTTGCGCTTGAATGGTAACATCCAGTGCAGTGGTCGGCTCATCTGCAATCAGAAGCTTCGGATTACAGCTCATTGCCATTGCAATCATTACCCTTTGTCTCATCCCGCCCGACAGACGGTGAGGATAGTCATTTACGATTTCAGCTGCTCTGGAGAAACCTACAACCTCTAGCATTTCAATCGCTTTCTTCATCGCTTCCGTTTTGGTCATTTTTTGGTGAAGTATCAGTACTTCAGTAATCTGCTCACCAACTGTTAAAACTGGGTTTAATGAAGTCATGGGCTCTTGAAAAATCATTGAAATATCATTTCCACGAACCTTACATAATTGGTTTTCTGTTAGTTTCACAAGATCTTGTCCGTCAAATAGGATTTCCCCATCAACGATCTTCCCGCCTGGGCTAGGTACAAGTCCCATTATTGACAGGGATGTAATAGACTTACCAGATCCCGATTCTCCAACTAATGCCACAGTTTCTCCTTTTTTAATGGAGATATCTACACCATCTACAGCTGGAATAGCTTGCTTTTTCCTAAAAAAGTGAGTTTTCAGGTTTCTCACTTCTAATAAAGCTGACATTTAGCCTTCACCATCCTTTTTTCTTTCGATGCATGGTCTGTATGATGTCTAAATATGCAATTTAAAGATTATGAAAATTTAACTTAATCTTAACCTTTATATTACAAATTTATGAAACTACTAGCTTTCAATCTATTTATTTACTGCTTTTATAGATTTTCCATGCTATTTATTACAAATTATTCAGTTTATTTTCTGAAATTTACTGTAAAAACTAAATTATCGGAAAATAATTATCGTCTGTTTGTATATTATTACAATTCCGTTACAAGTTCAAGCTTATTTTGAAAATAAACTAAAAATTTTTTTAATTGCAACTTGTAGCAATCTTCTACAAAAACTGATTATATACAAAAAAAAACAAAAAAACTAGCTTTTTTTGCTAGATTTTTTGTTTTTTGTAATATTTCTCCTATTCCTCAAAGAATTATATGGCTAATAGCTTTGTTAGTTCTGTAAGACTCTTTGACATCAGTGCGGAATAACTGAGTTTTTCTTTATTTAATATTTTTTGAATGAGATAGTAGCCTACACAATAACCGAGCATTTTGGGATAAAAGCCCTTACCATAAAGTAGTTTCATATGATCTCTTTCACTTTTCTTCACTTCTTTATTTGGAATGATGTATTTATTTAAGAAGCTTTCAAGTTCCTTGTCAGAATAATACGAAGTCCAATTGGAAGTGTAGTCCTCCCCCAATTGATTATTCACCGCGCTTTCCGCCAATCCCTCTATTAAGACAGAATCTAAAAGTGTGTATTGATCATCAGGCCTCTTATTTTTCGCCAATACACAAATGTGGTTGTACTCGTGGGTAAGCAGCGCTTTCATTTCATTTATGTCAATGTCTTCGGGCAGGAACAAGAACAGCTTATCCTTAAAAGCAACTCCCGCTTTCCCTTTAAAATCTCTTTTTATCTGACTGTTATATTTGTCTGAAGGAAAAATAAAGATTGGAATGTCGGGACCATTCCACAGTTTCTTTAATCGTTTCCATTCCAACATTACAATATTCCAGCAATCCATATTCTTCAGTTTTTCCACAGTCCCCTTGCCGTCTCTTACAGGCCGGTACATTCCATGCAAAATCAGATAGTCGTATAGTTCTGCTGCAGTTACATCCTCAAAATACTTCAGCAGTTTCTTGGAAATGTTCAATGGGTGATGATAGTCTTCCTCCAACCATCTATCCGTCTGAATAATACTCATGTTCTACAGCCCTTTTCTTTGCTTTTTGTTGACATTGTATGATTGGAATGTGGAATTGGTGAAGTGTGTAACTAGCGAAACGATATGAGTATTCTAATAAGAAAAACCGGACAAAACCCGCCCGGTCCTTGAATGCTAAATATTAAGCTAGCCTCCGCTGTTCCTTTCCGCAAATGGCTCCGCTTTGCACGTGGCGACCTTGAGCCTCCTCACTCTGTTGGAGGCCACTGAAAAATTACTGAATTTTAGATCTTGGGTAAACACCGCTGTTGATTTCCGCAAATAGCTTCGCTTTCCGCGGGGCGACCTTGAGCCTCCTCGGGCTGCGCCCTGCGGGGTCTCAAGATTGTCGCTACTCCCCTGCAGGAGTCTACGCTATTTGCTCCAATCCACAGCTAGAAACCACTAAAAACAATTCGTTTTCAGTTTTGCAGCGCCCTCCTCTGTTGCGGGGTCTCAACTTTGCCGCTACTATCCTGTGGGAGGAAGGGACATGGGAGATCCCGCAGGATTGTACTGGACCCTTAAAACTGGAAAGCGAAGCGCCTGGAACGAAAATCAACCAGATTTTATACTTTCTTACTTTTTAAAAAAAGCAGTAGGAAAATGAAGTTATTTTCCCTACTGCTTGAAACCTTTATTCGTATTTTTTGAAAACGAGGGTAGCGTTATGTCCGCCAAAGCCCAATGAGTTGCTCATTGCAGCTTTAACCTCTTTATGGCGGGCTTCATTTGGTACATAATCAAGATCGCATTCCGGATCTGGTGTATCCAGATTGATTGTTGGAGGGATAATGGCATTTTCAATGGCTTTAATGGAAAATATTGCCTCCACTCCACCAGCTGCACCCAACAAATGACCTGTCATCGATTTCGTGGAGCTGATCGCTACCTCTTTCGCATTTGTACCAAATACTTCTTTGATAGCAATTGTTTCGAATTTGTCATTATATTCGGTGCTTGTCCCGTGTGCATTAATGTAATCGATATCCTCTGGTTGAAGGTCGGCATCTTGAATAGCCATTCTCATCGCGCGTACACCGCCCTCTCCGCCTGGTGCAGGTGCTGTAATGTGATGTGCATCCCCTGTAGCGCCGTATCCGACGATTTCCGCGTAGATGCGAGCACCACGAGCCAATGCATGCTCCAGGTCTTCCAATACGACTATCCCGGCGCCTTCGCCCATAACAAAGCCATCCCGATTAGCATCAAAAGGTCTACTTGCCGTTTTTGGATCCGGGTTTAATGATAGAGCTTTCGCTGAACTGAATCCTGCAAAAGACATTTCCGTTAGAGGTGCTTCCGTTCCTCCAGAAATCATTACATCAGCATCACCGCGTTGAATAACTTTGAATGCATCCCCTATGGAATTTGTTCCTGTTGCACATGCCGTAACCGTACAGGAGTTTACCCCTTTTGCTCCTAAGGCGATACTAATTTGCCCTGTAGCCATATCAGGAATCATCATCGGTACGAAGAATGGGCTTACACGACGTGCGCCTTTTTCTAAAAAGGTTTTATATTGTTGTTCAAAGGTTTCCATTCCACCAATCCCGGAACCTACCCAAACTCCAACTCTAGGAGCGATTTCTTCGGTGATGTCCAAGTTAGCATCCTTTACAGCCATTAATGAAGCAGCAATGGCGTATTGAGTAAAACGGTCCATTCTTCTCGCTTCTTTTTTATCCATAAAATCTTCGGCATTGAAATTTGTAATTTCAGCAGCCACTTTCGCCGGGAATTTTTCGCTGTCTACTCTTGTCAGTGGACCTACTCCCGAAACTCCCTTTATCGCATTTTCCCAAGCCTCGTTTACATTTAATCCAATAGGAGTCACCGCTCCTAGTCCCGTTACTACTACTCTTCTTTTAGGCATTTGCATGATTTCCTGCTCCTTCCACCGTTGTATCCGAATTAATATTTATTTTTATCTTCCCCATCTGATGGCAATTGCTCCCCATGTTAATCCTCCACCAAATCCTACCATAACTATTAAATCATCGTCATTTATTTTTCCATTTTCCAATTCCTCCACAAGGGAAATGGGTATGGATGCTGCCGATGTGTTTCCATATTTCTGCACGGTCATGGACATCTTTTCTAGAGGAAGACCTAGTCTTTCCCTCGCAGCTTCCATGATGCGAATGTTAGCTTGATGCGGGATTAGAAAGTCTACGTCCTCTTTTGACAGACCGGCTTTCTCCAGTACATTCACAGCAGATTCGCCCATTTGGCGGACAGCAAACTTGAACACTTCCCGGCCATTCATCACAATGGTTTCATCTTGATATAAATGCTTTGCCCCTGTTCCGTCTGCACCGAGTTCGAAAGATAAGATTCCTCTTCCCTCTGATACTGGCCCGACAATTGTTGCACCAGCTCCGTCACCGAACAGAACTGCCGTGTTGCGATCCTCCCAGTTTGTTATTTTGGAAAGCTTCTCAACACCTACCACAAGTACATGTTTATATGTTCCTGCTTCCACAAATTGCTTCGCTGTGATAATTCCATACATGAATCCAGCGCAAGCTGCACTTATATCAAAGGCACATGCCTTTTTAGCTCCCAGTCGTTCCTGGATCGTGCACGCTACACTAGGGAAAGGATTATCTGGTGTTACTGTTGCGACTATGATCATATCCAATTCTTCTGCTGTAATTCCTGCGTTCTCCAAGGCCTTTTCTGCTGCAAAAAATGCCATATGTGACGTATTCACTTCATCGCTTGCAATTCTTCGTTCTTCTATGCCTGTTCTTGTTTTTATCCATTCATCTGTTGTATCGACCATTTTTTCCAGGTCTGCATTGGTTAATATTTTTTCAGGTACATATCTTCCAATTCCTAGTATCCCTGCATTCATAGATATAACACCTATCTCTCTTTTGGACTTTTTATTTAAGATGGCCATCTTATGTTGATATTAGTTTTATAATTCGGCCGTTCCTTTTCGCTTCAGGCACTCGCTTTCCGCTCCAATCCACTTATAATTCAAACTTTTCTATAAGCAACAAACTTTAAGACAATATAAACCTCTATTTATTATCAAATATTATGACTTGGTACTAATTTTAACTTATTCTTTGTGTCTTGACAATATATAAATGCCTATTTTACAGGTAGTTCACTCAATTGGACCAAAGCCCATCCCATTTACGACAGCTGGCATATTATAGTTTCAGAAGGGATAAATGTGATTTGGTGAGGTGATGAACATGAATGAAAAGCAGCGCAAACCTGAAAGGGAAGAAGCTGAAGTAGACCCTTTTACCAGAATGATGTTTGGTGGGCCGTCAAGAAGAGAGGTTACAGAAAAACCGGCAGAAAACAGGTCCGAAAAAGTTAGCGATGATTATGAAGCGCTTAAGGAGCAGGTGGACTCCATTATGGACTCGGTAAATAAATTGAAACCGATGTTAAAGGACTTTTCGCCGTTGTTGGAATATTTTAAGAAATAACGGAAACCGAAGCCATTCGCGGAAATCAACAGCGGTGTTTAACAGAGCATAAGAAATAAAAAAGGAGACTGCCCAGTTGTAATCTACATTCTGGACAGTCTCCCTTTTTCATTATTCCATATCTAAAGCGTTCTGTTTTCCCAATTCGTATGCTTCATCCATCACTTTGGTCAATAAAGAAACCAGTGGTTGGATGTGCTGGGGTTCAAGCTCCAAGCCTGTCTCGTCCAACATTTGTTTTGCTTCCGGTAAGTATTTCATTGCAATTGCCATATACTGCATTGTTCTATCTTGTTCCATAATAAAACCCACTTTCTATTTTTCATTCGGTAATAAACCGGATTTTTTATATTCCTCAATTTGATCTTGAATGCTGTCTTGGTATTCTTTGCTTATCAATGGACTAAATTTGCCCAAGGAAATCACATCATCTTTGAAATCAAAGTATAGATTTCCAGAATCCAGATCCCCAGCAAAATAACGGCTTGCCACCAGTTCATACAATGCCGGGACATGCTGGACCGTGCTGGTAAGTACCGTATTCTCCCCTAGGTCAGACTGATCGGAGACAAACCCAATTGCATAAAGGCCTTTTTCCTTCAAACTATTGATGACGGGTACATTAAATCCATCTCCAGCAGGATAGACGACATCCACTTCTTGTAGAAGCATATTGTCTAGTATAGCCAGTGCCTTTTCAGGATCATCCCAGTCTTGGGTATAATCTATCATGACTCTTGCATCTGGGTTTTCGTGAAGTACTCCCTCAAAGAAACCGTCCACTTCCGGTTGCCATTCAAAAGCTGCAATGATTCCAATATTATTCGTTTCCGTCATATTACCTGCTACCATGCCACCGAAAAACCCCATTGCATTCGCTTCAAAATTCAGGCTTGTGACATTATCACCTTGAGCTTCGGAATTAAAACAGACAAAATGAATATCTGGATATTCAGATGAAATCGAGTTAAATGTTTGCGCATATTCACTTCCATGACCAAAAATCAGGGTCACACCATCTTTATGAAATTCTTCTACTGCTTTTTTTATAGATGAATCTGTATGTATTCCTTCTTGGTAATATACGTCTAGGTCATATTCGGTCTGTATTCTTAAAAGACCCTTATATCCCTTTGTTCCCCATACCTGATCACTCACAGTATCCGGAACCAATAGACCGACTTTTTGATCTCCGCTGTCAGGAGTAGTTTGTCCACATGCAGATAACAGAAGTATTAATAGTATAATTGCCATTTTTGTTTTTTTCATGTATGTACCACCCCCTAGTGCCCAAAAGGAATACCCCTCTATTTCCTATTCTCCATTTTATATTGTACATGCTTTGAAGACAAAGGAAAAGTTAATATTCTGTTAAAAACCTTCGGAAATGAGGGGGACCTGTATCCTATACATCTATTCCAATTTCAATTTTTGGCGCAGTTGTTCCCGCTGTGCTTGAAGACTTTCTTTCGTAGTCAGACTCTGTTTCACCTTATACTCTGTTACTTCATCCCATTCGTCATCATGTTCGGTATGGTCTAGGAAAGTAAGATTCAGCTCTTTCATTAGTTCATTCATCACTTTTGGGTTTTCGTTTTTGAAGCGAACTTCCTGCGATTCCTCTTCCATGATTGAGAGCTCGTATATTGCTTTTGCAGCATCCTCCACATATAATACATCCGTATCTCTAATGGCAATTGGCTGACGATCTTTTTCATCCTTTTCTTCAAGTAGTCTTTTATGAACAGCTTCCTCTTCCCCCTGCCACGGACCAATTACCATCGGCAAGTAAATGGAAAAGCATGTTTTTTTCGTGTCACCCTTCACTTTCTTGTTTAGCTGTTCTTTGAAGTTGTTATTCTTTCGACGGTTGTGATAGGAAGATACAAAAAAAAGCTTGCTGGCATTCTCTGCAAACGCCAGATACTTCTCTTGGTTGTCTTGATTTAAACGCTCTATCGTGTCTAGGAAGTAAAATGCAACATCAAAATTTTCATTCGAAGTTCTATCAATTTGGAGATGAAAGAAGGCATTACGTCCTATTTCCATCAGCATCTCTTCCGCTCTTTCGTCCATTTTCCCCGACCATTCGAGCCCTGTTACTTCCACTTCACGACTAATCAGCTTTTGACAAAGGGCAAACCCAACCTGTGTTGTGGCACCGATAATTACTGCATTTTTCATCACTTTCCACTCCACTCATCATTATTGATATTGTATCCTTATGCATGGAAACATAATAATAGTCCCTATTCCATGAGAGATGAAATGGGACTTTTCATAGTTTCTGTTCATATTTTTTGAAGAACTGACATATGGATGGACCGTAGGAATATCGTTTCTCTACAAGGTGATAGGTAACCGCTATCGGGGATTGGTTCTTTTGTCGAAGTTCCTCATACCTTTTACAATGCAGATTGGGATCAAAAGAGAAATTGGTCGTGGTCTGCCATATTTTCACTGGTAACACACTATGCTGAAACCGATGGATTTCAGGAAACCCTTCATAGTCTTCGAATTCATTTATTGAAACTTTGTATGCCTTGGCTATTTCATTCCTGACCTTCTTATAGAAAAACTTCCTGTCTTTTTCTTGTGCCAGCTGCGCCTTCAAATCCATACAAGGATTGATGAGAGCGACCGAACGAACCTTTTCCCCCAACTCCTCCATCAGTTGCAAAGCTGTAAGTGCCCCCATCCCTTCTGCAATAATATGAATTTTGTCATTCAAGATTTCCTGTTTCATAATGATATGATAAAGTTGCTTGGCTTGCAGGACAGATTGACTGCTCCCCCAATGCGCACCGTATAGATTTGAATAGAATAACGTATATCCACATTTCAATATCTCTTCTACAATTCTGTTCCGGCCGATATGCTGTAACCACAGGCTATTATGTTCATCAACGAAATGGTTGGTATCCCCGATGATAAGACAGCCAAACCCGTTCGGCTTTTCCGGTACATGTACAGCATTCCATTGACCGCCCATTTGAAAAAAACGTTGATTTATGCTCATCCGATTCACCCAACCCTCCAATTCACGAACTCATATATCATATGCTATGTAGATTACCTTTTTAATGATAGGGACAAAAGACCACTTGTGACAATTAATAATAAAAAATCAAAATGAGCGAACACCTGGAACGGAAGAGAACAGGGAGATGCCCAGAACTACCATTGTAGCCGAAAAATTAGAAAAAGGAAGGTATAAAACCTAATCCCTTCCCACCTCATCATATTGTAACTCTTCCCTCAAAATCTCCAAAGTTTGTTGCCCCAGTTCCGTCAAATTACTGACCTCTTGATCTAGCAGCATTTTCAGTTCAAGAAGCTTTTCATTACTATTCATCATTTAACAACCCCTTTTTCGACTAAGTTAAACATATTTACATTTATTATATGTTCCAGTTGTGGTAAAATATCCTCTGAATGAGTTTCGAAATAATAGATGGAGGGGGAGTCACGATGCGCGCATTCTGGACTATTTTCTGGTCACTTCTTCTTATAAACATGGTTGCTTATGTTGTTGCTAACATGCAGGGTGATACATATAACTACGTATTAGCTTCAATCATTGCTGTCGTTTTCGCCGTATTAGTTATGCTGATCGGGGAAGCGTTACCAAACGAACCGGTTGAAAAGCATTAATGTCTGTAAAAAAAGAACTTGCTCCTATGGACAAGTTCTTTTTTGTCTTTTTATTTATTAGTCACCGATAACGAGTTTTCCTTCCTCTAACTTAATAATTATTTCTTGAAAATCTTGGATGGTCCCTTTTATTATTTCCTTTGCAATAAGGGTCTCGATGTATTTTTGTATGAACCTTTTGAGCGGCCTCGCCCCGTAAGCAGGATCGTAGGAACTATCAGCAATGAATAGCTTCGCATCTTCTGTAAGACGTAATGTAAGATGCTTATCCTCCAACCGCTTCTGTAGATCCCTAATCAATTTTTCCACTATAAGCCCTATTTCATTTTTGGATAATGGAGAAAAGATGACTGTATCATCAATACGGTTTAATAACTCCGGTCTAAAGTGGTTCCGCAACTGTTGTAGCACTTTGTCTTTCGCTTCCTCGGAAATGATATCTGCTGTATTATCCAGTAATATGTGGGATCCGATATTGGATGTCATGATGATGACGGTGTTTTTGAAATCGACCGTTTTCCCTTGTGCGTCCGTTATTCTTCCGTCATCCAACATTTGTAGCAGGATATTGAATACTTCCGGATGTGCTTTTTCGACTTCATCTAGTAGTACCACAGAATAAGGCTTCCTTCTTACAGCTTCCGTCAGCTGTCCGCCTTCTTCGTAGCCAACATAACCAGGAGGCGCACCTATCAGCCTGGATACAGCATGCTTTTCCATATACTCGGACATATCGATGCGAATGATCTGCTCTTCACTATCGAAAAGGGATTGAGCAAGCGCTCTGGCAAGTTCTGTTTTCCCGACACCTGTAGGTCCAAGAAAAATGAAGGAACCGATCGGACGATTTGGATCCTTAATCCCTGCCCTTGCGCGGATGACCGCCTCGGAAACAAGCTGGACCGCTTCTTCCTGACCGACAACACGTTGGTGCAAGATTTCCTCCAACTTCAATAGCTTCTCTCTTTCCCCTTCCACAAGTTTCGTAACAGGTATGCCTGTCCACTTGGCCACGATGCCAGCTATTTCTTCTTCTGTGACCTCTTCACGGAGTAGCTGACTGGAATCTTTCTTTTGTTTAGCTTTTTCCTCCAATTGTAAAAGCTCTTTTTCCAAGCTCGGAATTTTCCCATGTCTAAGTTCTGCTGCCTTGTTCAAATCATAGTTGTTTTCAGCCGTCTCCAGGTCACGTTTGGATCTCTCCAATTCCTCCCGTTTGACTCTGACTAACTGGATATCATCTTTCTCAAGCTGCCACTGGGCTTTCATCGTGGAGGCCAGTTCTTTGAGGTTGGCCAATTCCTGTTGGAGCTGCATCAGTCTTTCCTTGCTTGCCTGATCTTTTTCTTTCTTCAGTGCTGCTTCTTCAATTTCCAGTTGCATTACCCTTCTCGTCACTTCATCCAGTTCAGATGGCATAGAATCTATTTCCGTCCGAATTATGGCACACGCTTCATCCACAAGGTCAATTGCCTTATCCGGTAAAAAACGTTCGGAAATGTAACGGTTGGATAAAACTGCTGCAGATACGATTGCACGGTCGTGTATGTTTACACCATGATGAATCTCAAAACGTTCCTTAAGCCCTCTTAAAATAGAAATCGTGTCCTCTACCGTCGGTTCTTGTACAAGAACCTGTTGGAAACGGCGCTCCAAAGCCGGATCTTTTTCGATATATTGCCTGTGTTCATTTAGTGTAGTAGCACCGATACAATGCAGTTCCCCGCGGGCAAGCATGGGTTTGAGCATATTGCCTGCATCCATTGATCCTTCCGTCTTGCCGGCTCCGACAATGGTATGCAGTTCATCAATGAAGAGCAGAATCTGGCCGTCGCTCTTCTTGATTTCCTGAAGAACAGCTTTCAGTCTCTCTTCAAATTCCCCTCTGTATTTAGCACCCGCTACGAGCGAGCTGAGATCCAAGGAGAATATTGTCTTATCTTTCAGGCCATCCGGAACGTCCTTTCTTACTATTCTTTGCGCCAGCCCTTCAACAATTGCAGTTTTTCCTACACCCGGTTCACCGATAAGGACAGGGTTGTTCTTTGTTTTTCTGGAGAGGATTCTGATTACCCTGCGGATTTCCTGATCTCTGCCGATAACCGGATCCAGTTTGCCGCTTTTCACCTCTTCAATTAGATCTCTTCCATATTTCTTTAACGCCTCATATGTAGATTCCGGTTCTTTGGAAGTCACTTTCTGGTTCCCCCTTATTTCCTGGATGGCTTGGTGTAGTCGTACTTCAGTAAGATTGTAGGAATTGCTTAACTTTTTCAATAGATATGTCATGCTTTTCTGATGGAATAGAGCAAGAAGAATATGTTCGACGGATAGATATTCATCTTCCCAGTCTATTTTCCATTCTTCTGCTTTTTTGAACGTTTGGTTCAGTTGATTGCTTATATAGGCGTCGCTGGTTGCGCCACTCACTTCAGGCTTTGTTTTCAGCATGTCATTTAAATCCGATTGAAGCATCTGAGTATCTATTTTCAGTTTTTGCAGGACTCTATCTGTAAGCCCTTCATACTGCTGAACCAATGAAAGAAGGAGGTGCTCATGTTCTATTTGAGGATGGTTTAATTTTTCCGCAAGACTCTTGGCTAACATGATGGCCTCCTGGAGCTTGGTGGTCATTTGGTTAATGTTCATATTGGCATCACTCCTTTTGGACAATGGTCGCAAAAAAATTCTATCGTTTTCCATTAAAATTTTCGATCACCTTTATGTACGTACCATATTAATTAAAAGTTTCCCTTATTTACTTCCATAGAGTCTATCCAAAAAAGCCACCCTCTAAGAAAGAGGATGACCTTATCCATTACGGACGGCGCTTTTTCGCCCAAAGACGGTTATGATTGGAGGTTTCGGGAAATGTGTCCCCAGCTTTCAGATTGATTTTCTGAGGATGTTTGACGCCACTGCCAGTTTCTCCGATTTCCAAATAGATACCGTTATTAGGCGCTTTCTGTCCCGGTCTGAATTGTTGATTTTGGCCCATACGATTCCCTCCTATTGTCAGATCATGAACTTCTAATTAGGCAGACAGTATGTGCATCGAGATATATTATCTCGTTACTATCTTTCCCAAAGCGGTAGTTTTCATGTCCGATACAAATAGATGGGGTTCCCTCCAAAATTAAGCAATTGTTAAAACTTCGTGTTTGGATGCAAGGTCGATAAAATGAGCCATGCCGCTAATTTCCCCGCTTATGAGCTTCTGTTCCACCTCATAGTGATCTACACATGTCTTACATGCATAAACAGGAATTCCAGCTTCATGGATTTCTTTCAGATGTACAGAAACCAGAGAATCTTCCGTTAGCGTATAGACCCCTGTATTCATCAGGAAAATTGCCTCTGGTTTATCTTCGCGTTGCTTCAGAATGGTAAAAAAGGTTTCAAGTACACCTTCTCCTAGAGCTTCATCCCCTCTTCCCAACTGATTGGAACTGACAAGTATCACCTTATTTTTCATGGTCATTTCTCCCCTTTCATTTGTATGTATCTTCAGTCTGTAACGTTCAATGCGATTTTTGCAAGACGGGACATTCTATCCTTGCTCCATGGCGGGTTGAATGTGATGTTAACATCGACATTATTGATTTCTTCAACAGGGGCAAGTTTCTTTTTGACATCCTCTACAATTTCCCCTGCCAATGGGCATCCAATGGAGGTAAGGGTCATTGTAATATCCACATTATTTGAGTCATCAATTTCAACATCATATACAAGTCCGAG
The DNA here is from genome assembly GCF_001037965.1 of Bacillus sp. LL01. Lineage (NCBI taxonomy): Bacteria > Bacillati > Bacillota > Bacilli > Caryophanales > Bacillaceae > Bacillus > Bacillus sp. LL01. The sequence goes on from NZ_LFEL01000004.1 coordinate 164,804, forward strand.
GTTTACAATATCTACCCCAAGTTCCGGATCCTCGACCTCTTCCAATATTTCCATGACTTTATCTTTGAGTACTTCCTGCATGATATCGCTCCTTTTCATTGTGCTGAAGATGATTGGCAAACCAATCCACTGTAGCCAATACACCTAGCCTACTTACTTTGTGATCTGCTTGTTCATCTACGATTACCTTTATATTATTCGGTTTCTTTTTATAATAACCTTTATTAGCATTTACAAACGTCAATAGCGGATCTATCGGCACCTCTTTGTCCTGTTTTCCGTGCCAGCATAACAAAGGTCTTTCATTAAGGGTGGCAGGATCAGCTGCTAGATCATATGGTTCCAATTTCGAAATATATGTTATCAGTTGCTCTTCACTGAATGGAAGCACAAATCCTGACTCGAGAACTTTTTCCACTTTATATCGTGCAAAGTCCTGATAGCTTGGACAGCCCATCAAGCTTACAGCTGCTTTAATCCAAGGATACTTTCTCAATGCACCAAAGGTGACGATGCCGCCCATAGATGTGCCGGCAACCCCGATATCCGTTTCATCAGAAAACCCCTCTTGGATCAGATGTTTTTTTAGAATATCTATCTCAAGGACGGTTTGTACAACAATCTCCCAAAACGCTTGCATCATTTCATGATTTTTCAGTCCACTATCCCGCTCTCCATGATGAATGCAGTCAGGAAGGATGACCCTAAATCCCTTTTCTGCTAAAAGGTAGGCATAATGCAGGTTGTTCTCCTTTACACTTTGAAACCCATGTATAAAGATAACAGTAGGCTTAGTATTTGAAAAGGATTGTGCTTCACAGACGTGAAGAAAGGAAACCGCTCCTGTTCTTTGCTTTGCCACATTAATCATCTTACATCCCCCTGTACAATATTTTACCTCATTTTTCCTATTCTATCTGGTCATGTCTAGTTTAACATGTAGACAATCAAAATTGAAAAAGGTTACACTTGGAATAGAACGATTTTTTATGGAGGAAAAGAGGAGTATTGATATGGCAAAAAAACATCTAATTGCAGTAGATTTAGACGGTACATTGTTGACAGATGATAAAAGAATTTCTAAACGTAACAAAATGGCTCTCCAAAAAGCGATGGAGCAAGGTCATGAAGTGGTAATTGCAACCGGACGTCCTTATCGCGCCAGCATCATGTATTACGAAGAATTGAACCTTACATCCCCGATTGTAAACTTTAACGGAGCATTTGTTCATTTTCCAGGCAACGATGACTGGGGTATCTACCATGAGCCACTATCTATTGAAACCGTAAAGGAAATTGTGGAAGTGAGCGAGAAATACAATATACATAATATTTTGGCGGAAGTGATGGATGATGTTTATTTTCACTTCCATGATGAAAAATTATTGGACATATTTGGTTTTGGGAATCCCAAAATTGAAACAGGTGACCTTAGACAGGTCCTGAAAAAGGATCCGACATGTATTCTCATTCATGCAAGTGAAGAGGAAGTTCCGAAGATAAGGGAATATTTATCCGAAGTGCACGCAGAAGTGATTGACCATAGACGTTGGGCGGCTCCATGGCATGTTATTGAGCTTGTTCGCACAGGCATGAATAAAGCCGTTGGATTACAAAGAGTCGCTGCACATTACAATATCCCTCAGGAAAACATCATCGCTTTCGGTGATGAGGATAACGATTACGAAATGATCGAGTATGCAGGAACAGGTGTGGCCATGGGAAATGCCATTGACGGACTAAAAGGAAAAGCCAATGAAGTCACACTGAGCAATGAAGAAGACGGAATCGCCGTCTATCTGGAGAAGAAACTGAAGCTGTAGGACCAATATTTTGCACTTATAGTTCAGCCCGTTATTACTTACACTACATAGTGGACAAGTGATTGTCCGATATGAAAAGGGGGCTTTCATAATGGGTAGAAGCAGCAAATCAAAACGTTTTGTTCAGCAGGGAAAGAATTCTGTACAGCTTCATGACCAGCAAATCCCTTATCACCTGACGATGGAACAGGCAGAACGCAAAGCTCATCAAGCCGATCGTAATTCACTTGGAGGGATATAATCATGGGAAACCAATTATTTCAATCCGCTCGTGAAGCCGTCATGAATGTGGTAAAGGGCAAGCATGATTCTGCACCTGAGCATAACAGCAAACATGATTATTCATCAGAAGTCGACTCGAATTCGATGAGTGTTGCCAAAAACGCATTATCCTCCGCTTATGCAAATTCCAATGATGCTGAGAAAGTTCAGCTTCGGGAATTGCAGGAAGAACTTTTCAGTAGTCAAAAACAGAAGTAACACCAAAAAACAGCGCACAAGCTTTCAAGCTTATGCGCTGTTTTTCTTTAATCTTTCCGAAAAAACCCGAAAATACCTGTAGTCTGCACGATATTCGTAAAAGCATTCGGATCCGCTTCCTTCAGAATCCGCTCCAAATCATACATTTCATAACGGGTTATGACAATCATCAGCATCTCCTTGTCTTCTCCGGTAAACCCTCCGCGAGCCGGAACAGCTGTAATGCCTCGAACCATTTTCGCATGTATGGCCTTCTTCACCGCCTGCCCGTTTTTCGTCACAATCATCGCTGTCAATTTCTCATGACTTGTATGTATGGCGTCAATCACACGAGTCGAGGCGTATAGCGTAACAAGCGTATATAATGCTTTTTCCCAACCGAATACAAGCCCAGCTGTAACGATGATTACTGAATTAAGCGCAAAAAAGTACGTACCAACAGGCTTGTCCTTCATCCGCGATAAGATCATCGCGATGATATCCAGACCTCCTGTGGATGCCCCCCATTTAAGTGTCAAGCCGACACCGACCGCTGCAATGACACCACCGAAAACCGCATTAAGCAGAATATCATTATTGAAAGAGTAAATTGGAACGACTTCCAGGAAAAATGACATCAAAAATACACTCAAAAAACTATAAATGGTAAAAGAGCGTCCTACCTTCTTCCAGGCTAAAATCGTAACCGGTATATTCAGTAGCAATAATATAACACCTGTAGAAATCGTAAAAGGTAGAAAATCTTCAGATATACGGAAGATCAGCTGTGATACACCTGTAAAACCACTAGCGTAAACATCCGCAGGAATCAGGAAAAAGTTCATTGCAATTGCATTCAATAGAGCTCCGATCAATACGATCAGCACTTTTTTCGTATGTTGCTGTACATTCATATGGCTTTTAACCTCCTAACAAACCTACTGCCTTATTTTATGTATTTTTCCTCTTTTTACCCTTCTGAAACGAAAACTTGAATTTCTTTTCTTGAAGAGTGGTTCATTAATAGGTAAACTTGAAAAAGGAGCAATATTCCTCTAATGGAAGGATCGTCAGTTTTTCAACATTAAGCTTAACCCATGCTTGTTAGTATAATAAAGAAGGTGACCTTATGACAATAAGAATTATTGCAGATAGTGCCAGCGACTTACCGAAAGACTTTTTTGCAAGTGAAAAGGTAGACCTTATACCTCTGAAGGTACTGTTTGGTGAAACCGAATATGAGGATATGGTCACCATTGATTCATCCAAAGTATATGATGCCATGCGCGAAGGTCAAGTAGTGAAAACTTCTCAAGCCTCCCCTGTTTTTATGAAGGAGCTCTTCACGGAGGTGGCAAAAAAAGAGGAAACAGCTATATATGTTGCCTTTTCCTCTGAATTATCAGGTACATATCAAACAGCCGTGCTTATGCAAAAAGAAGTTATGGAGGAGTATCCACAGCTTGATTTAACGATTATTGATTCTAGGTGTGCATCTCTTGGATATGGTCTAGTCGTTAAAAGAGCTGCTGAACTTGCAGCTGATGGAGCTTCCAAAGAAGAACTATTAGCCTCTGTTAACTACGACATCACACATATGGAGCACGTCTTCACGGTGGACAACCTCGATTATTTGGCACGTGGCGGCCGGGTAAGCAAAGCATCGGCTTTTGTAGGGGGACTATTGAATATCAAGCCTTTACTTCATATGGAAGATGGAAAGCTAATACCATTGGAGAAAATACGTGGCCGCAAGAAAGTATTGCGCCGCATGGTTGATGTCATGCGTGATCGTAACGGTTTTAATACTTCTGAGCAGCGTATCGGAATTAGCCATGGAGACGATTTGGTTACAGCTCAAGCACTAAAGGAAATGATTGAAGAATCATCAGATTGCAGCAATTATACCATTACTTCTATTGGTTCAGCTGTTGGTGCCCATGCAGGCCCTGGCACAATCGCCTTATTTTTCCTGAACGGGAAAAAAGCATAACACATAACCTCACCATATAAGGACAACCTATTCCTATCTATTTCAGAAAGGGGTAGGTTTTCTATGCCACACACAAGCGATAACGACAAAAAAGCGAAAGACAACAATGCAAAGCGCCATGAAAAGAACATGGAACGCGAGAAAAATGAACAAAAAGGTGAACGTCAGTATTCCAAGAAGACGGATCATTTGTAGGATATAAGGTATGGGTGGAGCCGCTTCTATTGGGAGGCGGCTTTTGAGTTTTTATAACAGCCTTTAAGAAGAAGCTCAAGAGATTAAGTAATGGGGGGAATTCTATCTTTTGTGGGGGGAATCTTCTTATTTTCTGGTTTAATTCTTCTCTATTATGGGGGGAATAATCTGTTCTTTGGGGGGATTGAGATTGTGATGGGGGAATTGCTGTGATTTATGGGGGGATTCACTTCTATTAATGGTTGGAATAAGTACCTATAATGACGAGAAAAACGATCTGAGTGGGGGGATAAGAAAGAAAAAAAGATTGACTGTGGAAATAGAAGCTGAAATATAAGTTTATGAGGCTAAAAAATCGAGAAAAAGATTGGTTAGCACTTCCTGCGTGCAAAAAAAGAAGCAGTCCATACAATGAACTGCTTCTCGCCAGTTAATTCTCTTCTTCCTTCTTATACGTCCAGCCCTCAGACTGTCTAACCAATCCCTGTTTCAACAGCTTACCCATCGCGCGCTTGAATGCTGCCTTACTTACATTGAACTGTTCCTTGATATCTTCAGGGGAGCTTTTGTCGCTGTATGGCATTGCTCCGCCTCTAAGCTCCAAATAATCCATGATTATTCTTGCATCATCATCCATCGCTTCCTGCTTGCGAGGCAATAGAGATACGTTGATGGTTCCGTCGTCCTTCACGTCGATAACTCTACCTTCGACAACCTGGCCCAACCTTGGCTCATCTTTTCTCTCGGAGTTATGGATAAAACCTACATAACCCTCATTAGTAATCATGTAACTGCCAACCTTCAATAATCGGTAGATTGCCCCTTGAATGTTTTGGTTCAGGATATTGGATGGTGCTTTGATGGAGCGATCCAACATCACATCCTGTGTAGCAAGCTTTCCGATCAGTTTACCACGGCGGTCCGTTTTCACACGGCATAGCAGCTGGTCGCCAACCTGAGGCCAAATTTCTTCAAACACCGGTAGATCATCTGCAGGAATAAGGGCATCCTTAGCAATCCCGATGTTGATGAATGTACCAAGCCCCGGCAGGACTTCCACCACTTCCATCCACTCATGTCCATTCAGACCCTTAGGGATTGTCATTGTTGCTGTGATGCGACTTTTTTGGTCGGAGTATAAGAATACCTCCACCGTTTCGTCTTCCCCTAATTCCCTTGTCGCTTCATTTTTATGAAGAAGAATGGTCTCTTCCCCATCTGTTAACATATATCCAAGCGGCGTCTCGCGATCGACTGTCAATTCCAATACCGTACCTGTTTCCATCATAATTATGTACCTTCCTTTTATACGCTTTGTATTATAAAGTGTACCCGACTTTGATTAAGTTGTCCAAACCGCTTTATTCTACTATAATTAAGTACAGAAAGCGATGTTTTTTCTTACCATTACCATTTGGTAAAATTTTAACCTATGCTGGAGGGATTTCCATGGCAAAAGAGAGTTCTTTTGATATCGTCTCTAAAGTCGATCTGTCTGAAGTAACGAACGCCATCAATATTGCATTAAAAGAAATTCAAAACCGATTTGACTTCAAGGGGTCTGTCAGTGACATCAAACTTGAAAAAGAAGAAATCGTTCTTCTTTCAGATAGCGAGTTCAAATTGGATCAGTTGAAAGATGTGATGGTCAGTAAAATGATCAAACGTAACGTGCCTACCAAAAACATTCAATACGGTAAAATTGAAGATGCATCCAAGGGGGCCGTACGTCAACGCGGGAAGCTTGTTCAAGGTATTGATAAGGACAACACGAAAAAAATCAACACTATCATCAAAAACTCTGGATTGAAAGTAAAAACACAGATCCAGGACGACCAGGTACGTGTAACCGGAAAGAACCGCGATGATTTGCAACAGGTTATCTCGGCTCTCCGCGAAGCAGACTTGGATATTGATTTACAGTTTGTGAACTACCGATAAAAATAAATGAGATGCTTCGCCTTTCCGTGGCGAAGCATCTCTTTATTTTATAAACTTTCCCATTATTAATTCATCCGAGTAGGTACCATCTTCAAATTTTACATGCTTTTCTTTTCTTCCTTCCACTTTAAAGCCCAACTTTTTGTAAAGATGAATGGCCCGCTCGTTATGGGCGAATACTTCTAGGCACACTTTTTCTATTTCTTCCACTTCTTTTGCCCAATCAAGCAGCCGATTTATCATCTTACTTCCTAAACCATTGTCACAGTGCTCTTCTTGTATGCTGATGCCAAACATACAGATATGCTTTACTCTTATTCTTGAACCCCTTGTGGCGTTAAGCATCCCTACAATTCTGGAATCTTGTTCTGCTACAAGGGTCAGATGTCCTTTGTCTAAATTGTCCCTTAGCCACTGTTCTTCCTGGTCTGTGGTGACCTTGAATTCTTCTGGTGCTGTTAAAAGATTGCGCCCTTCTCCATATACTTTTCTAGCATGTGTAAGGAGTGCTTCTGCATCTTCTATTCTTGCTTCTCTAATAATCATTCTTTCTCTCCCCCCCTTTTCTTCTCCCGTTGGATAAATTATAGTTTCTTTTCTAATAATAGGAAAGATTATTGGAGGTGCTTTTTTATGACAGATCAACAGAAACAGACTCTCCCCCCTCAGCATCAAAACCAGCAGCCAGGAATAGAGTCCGAGATGACACCTAAGCCTAAATCAGAAGATCCGGCTTATAAAGGTAGCGGAAAATTAAAGGATAAGGTGGCAGTCATTACGGGTGGGGACAGTGGAATCGGGAGAGCTGTAGCCATTTATTTTGCCAAAGAAGGAGCAGACGTTGTCGTCGTGTATTTAAATGAACACGAGGATGCGAAGGAGACACAAAAGCAAGTGGAGGCGGAAGGTCGTAAGTGTCATCTTATTTCAGGAGATATTGGTGAGGAGGCATTCTGCAAGCAGATCGTAGATGAAACAATGAGCAACTTCAGTAAATTGGACATCCTTGTCAACAATGCTGCAGAACAGCACCCACAGGAAAGTATTGAAAATATTACAGCTGAACAACTGGAGAAGACTTTCAGAACCAACATTTTTTCCTTCTTCTTTTTGACCAAGGCTGCCCTTCCTTTCCTGGCAAGTGGCAGTTGCATTATCAACACAGCCTCTGTGACAGCATACGCGGGTAATGAGCTGCTGGTTGACTATTCTGCAACCAAAGGGGCCATTGTGTCCTTTACACGTTCTCTGGCTCTGCAATTGGCTGGAAAAGGGATAAGAGTTAACGGAGTGGCTCCAGGGCCCATCTGGACCCCTTTGATCCCTTCCACGTTTTCGAGTAGTAAGGTGGCGAGTTTTGGAGCAAATACTCCAATGAAACGCCCTGGTCAACCAGAGGAGGTCGCACCAAGCTTTGTGTTCTTGGCAAGTGATGATGCTTCCTATATGAGCGGGCAAATGCTGCATGTGAACGGAGGGAAAATTGTGAATGGGTAGAGACTATTAAGAACGAAGGCTCAATGTCGTCCCGCGCAAAACGAAGCCTTTTGCTGAAATCAACAGCGGTGTCATATCGACTATACCTAAAATTAAAAGCCGGCCTCATCTTCTGAGGCCAGCTTCTATCAGAAAATCATTTCGTCAATTCCTTACAAGTATGCCGCTTCACCATGTTATGCGGAATGATAATCCGCTTTGTCGGCTCACTTGGGTCCTTTACCTTTTGAATTAAGGTCTTGGCAGCCTGGAAGCCAAGTTGGAAAATGTTGATGTCAACAGATGTTAATGGCGGACGTGCCACCTCGGCAAGCAGGACATTGTTAAAACTTACAATGGACATCTGATCTGGTACTGAAATTCCCATATCATGCAAAGTGTTAAGGATACCTAGTGACATTAGGTCATCGGAAACGACAAGTGCTGTTGGCGGCTCTTCTAGAGAAAGCAATTCGGATATCGCCTCTTGGCCACCTTCTTTCAGGAACTCTTCGTGAATGATGTATTCGTCCCTGTATTGAATTCCTGCGTCTCTGATCGCTTTTTCATAACCAAGCAACCGGTCGATGGTAACCACCAATTGGATACTACCTCCGACAAAGGCTACCCTTTCGTGTCCCAGGTCGATCAGATGCTGTGTTGCCTCTTTGGCTGCACGGTAGTTATCATTGTCAACATGGGTGATTTCTTCGACCTGCTCGAATGGTTTACCGATTACGACAAATGGAAAGTTCTCTTTTTGAAGGTATTTAATAATCTTATCCTCCACTGCTGAATAGAGGAGTACAATGCCATCCACACGACGGCCCTGGACCATTTGCATGACCCCTTCTAAAATCTCATTTCCCGTTACCCCTGTTGACATATGAAGTGCGTATTGCTTTTCATGGGCTGCAGTACTGATTCCCCGAAGTACTTCCGGAAAAAATGGGTTTTGAAATGTTTTATCTGCTGATGCCGGCATTACTAGTCCAATCACTTGTGTCGATTGGTTTGCCAGGCTTCGTGCGATAAAGTTTGGATGGTATCCAAGCTCTTCCATTGCTTCTCTCACGCGTTTTTTTGTCTTTTCACTTATGCGTGGGTTGTTCGCGATAACGCGAGAAACTGTGGAAGGTGCAACATTGGCCACTTTTGCTACATCTTTTATCGTTACTGCCATGCACCTATCCCTCCCCTATATTAATTGAAAACGCATACACATTTAACGATACCTTCCCCCTTATTGGAGGAAATAGGCATCTAATTTTTATTCTTTTTCTTTCTTCTGATGATAGCAGCGGCGATAAATGCTATAAATCCACCATAAATCAATGCCATGGCACTGACGAAGCCCACGTTCATTCCAGAGTCATCTTTTACGGTATAGATTTCTGCTGTTTCCCGGTCAAGTCCGATGGTGTATTTTCCATTAGAATTCCGTACCAACTCATCTCCGAGTGTACCGCGCAATTCAAGCCCTTCACCTACCAGTTCCGCATTGATTGGTGCCGCTTGAGTCTCACTGGAATTGTTGATGGCAACAAAACTGGTTTCTCCTTTATATTCACGTTTGATGACAGCCATTCCGGCATTGTCATAAACCATTTCATAGGAGCCATGTGTCAAGCTTGGCATCGTTTTGCGCAACTCTGCAAGTTTAGTAATATAAGCCATAATTTCTTTGTCCGCACGGAAATTCATATCTCTGCGATTATCAGGATCTTCCCCACCATCTAAGGCAATTTCTGTACCATAATACACAATCGGGATTCCAGGTGCAGTGTACATATATGCAAGAGCGAGCTTCAATCGTGTTGGTGGGTGCTGCTTCTTTTTTATGGCAGCTCTTGTAAAGCGCTCCACATCATGATTGTCCAGGAATGTTCCCAGAACATATGGATTGTCATATAAATTTTTGTTGTGGTAAAACAGTGTGTCTAAACGGCTCAACGATTGATCTGCCGATGAAAATACACGTGTCAATTCGTTGTATGTCGGGAAATCGACAAAGGAGTCGATTCCGGTTTCTTGATAGCCTGCCACGTACTCCGGCTTGTCATGCCAAACTTCCCCAATCAGGAAGAAGTCATCTTTCACAGATTTAACTTCTTGAGCAAACTCTTTCCAGAAATCTTTCGGAACGTGCTTTACGGTATCGAGTCTGTATCCATCAATATCTGTTTCTTCAATCCACCATTTGGCCATCTCCAATAGATACTCCCTGACCTCAGGGTTGTCCTGGTTTAAATCAGGTAGACCATAAATCCAGCCATTTTCAACCTGCTCTTGGTCATCCCAATTACGGATAGGTTCATCTGGATGGAACCAGTCCTCCCTACCCTCTTCATTGAGCCAAGCATGCTGATAACCTGTGTGATTGACCACCAGATCGACGATGACTTTCATATCTCTTTTATGCGCTTCTTGTACCAATTCCTTAAATTCTTCAATGGTACCGAAATGCTCTTCGGTTTTATAGAAATCTTCCGTCCAGTAGCCATGGTAGCCTTTTTCTTCATTCTGTACGATCGGGGTCAGCCATAGTGCGGTGAATCCCATATCCTTCAAGTAATCAAGCTTTTCTGTAATACCACGGAAATCTCCTCCGTGATATGCTTTTGGATCATCTCGGTTGACGTCAAAGTCATTGGAGATATCCCCATTATTAAAACGGTCAATCATAATAAAGTAAATAATCTCATCTTGCCATGCGTGTTCTTCTTTTTCGGCGTTTACAGGTTGAACGGGTGGAACGAACCATGCAGAAAAAAGAAGAAACGGAACGAGAATGAGCACCATCACTCTTTTCATCAATTCCGCTTCCCTCCCTTAAAATCGTTTTAGTATTTAGCTTACGGTAAATGTACCTTTGCTTTCCATAAACGATTATATACTATTATTATCCTTTTGTTCCACCTGCAGTTAGTCCGGCAATCAAATAACGCTGCAAGAATAGGAAAAGTAATGCAATTGGAATAGCAATCAATATGGAACCTGCCGCAAAGCGGGTAAAGTTGTTAGCGAACTGGTCATTGATAAAATTAAACAAACCAAGTGCCAACGTGAAATTCTCCGGGTTCCTCAAAACAATTCGAGGCAGGATAAAGTCTGTAAATGGTGCCATGAAGTTGAATAGTGCTACTACAGCAAGTATTGGTTTAGCAAGTGGTAGCATGATTTTGAAGAATACTCCAAAGTGTCCTGCTCCATCCATGCGGGCCGCTTCATCCAACTCTTTTGGAATGGTATCGAAATACCCTTTTACAAGCCATGCGTTAAATGGTATTTGTCCACCGATGTAAACCAATGTCAATCCTACGAGTGAATCCAATAGACCGACCATATTCAACATGATATAAATGGCTACCATTGCCATCAGTGCCGGGAACATTTGTAATAGCAAGAATGCGTATAACCCATACGTTCTTCCTTTAAAACGATAACGTGAAAATGCGTATGCCACAAAAGCCGTAATCATTACAGAGAAAAACGAATTGGCGATTGCAACCATGATACTGTTTTTATACCAGGTTACATAATCACTCTGTGGGTCTGTAAATAACCATTTATAGTGCACAAGCGACCAGTTTTCCGGAATCATGGAAGCGGAGTAAAGACTTGTTCCAGGATTCAAGGATAATCCAATAGTCCATAAAAGTGGGTAGGCAATAATGATGAACATGAAGCCAAGGAATAAATAGATCAATGATACTTCGATCTTTGATTTTGTTTTACGGTTCATTAAATATTACCCTCCTCTTTAAACGAACGGGTACGACGGAACTGGAAGAAGGCAAAGCCTGCTACAATTACTCCTAGTAAAATGGAAATTGCTGCTGCCATGTTGTAGTTACTCGTATCGAACGTCAATTTATAAACCCATGAGATCAGGATGTCCGATCCACCGGCATTCTGCCCACGAACTGCAGGACCACCCTGGTTGAACAGATAGATGATATTAAAATTGTTGAAGTTTCCAGCATACTGCATGATCAATAATGGCGCAGTTGCAAATAAAAGATGTGGCATCGTGATGAAACGGAATTTCTGGAAACGTGTCCCGCCATCAACATCCGCTGCTTCATACCAGTCTTTTGAAATACTTTGAAGTACCCCTGTGAATAAGGCGAATACGAATGGGAATCCAAGCCATGTTTGAATCATGATGATTGCAATCTTTGTATAGAACGGATCTGTTAACCAAGGAAGTGCAACACCAATCGTACCAAGTATGTCGCGGTTAATAGCACCAAATCGGTCATTGAACATCGCCGCAAAAATCAAAATAGTTACGAATGCAGGCACTGCCCACGGTAATATCAGGATTGTACGGATGAATCGTTTATATTTTATACGGGGGTCATTTACTAGCAATGCTAAAAATAGTCCTAATGCGATTTGTCCGGTTGTTGCACAAACTGTCCAAACAACCGTCCAGGCGAATACACTTACAAAAGTGGTTTTCCATAGTGGAATCGATACCAGACTTGTAAAGTTCTCAAATCCAACCCAGCTCAATAATGCTCGAGGTGGTGTATTGTATAAATTGTAGTCTGTAAAAGCCAATGAAACCATGAACATCAAAGGAAGTACTACGACAAATAAAAGCAAAATCAATCCCGGAATTACCATGAAATATGGAAAACCATTGTCATAAAAGCTCTTAAGTGCTTCTTTTACAGTCGGCTTTTCTTTTCCTAACTTCATGTCGATTGCATTATTTCTAGCGTCGACAACGTTCAGGTAGTATAAGGCCACTGCAAAAACAGTGATGATAACAGAAATAAGTCCTTGTATTAATAAAAAGATGGAGTGGTCTACACGAGGAATTTCTCCGAGTGTGAATAGTCCCCAATATCCAATGTTAAGAAACTCGAAAAATGTAATCAAAAATGCCGCTTCGATGATGATGAATGTTATCCCTTTCGCATATCTGCGGTTATAGAGTTGACCTAACCCTGCAAAAATAATCGAAAGGACCATCGCTAAGGTTGGGTTGTGCGAGCGCATTTTTTCTGTTGCTGTGCCGGACATAGCAGATCCTCCTCTTAAAGAAATATAGTGGATAGACTAGCGTTGCAGCTTAGTCTACCCACCAGGTTTAATCGTTAGTAATTATTCAGCTCCACTAGCTGCGATATTATCCTCGATTTGTTTAACAGCTTCTTCTAAAACTTCACCAACATCGTCGCCGCTCGCGATGAATTGAAGCGCGCTACCCATTGGATCCCAAACTTGTTGCATTTGTGGGATGTTAGGCATTGGCTCACCATATTGAGTTTGCTCAGCGAAAGCACCGATGATTTCATCGTTAGCAATTTCTTCGCTATCTAAAGCTTTTTGTAATGCAGGCATTTCACCAGCAGCTTGGTAATATTTCATTGCATTGTCATAGCTTGTGATGAATTTCATCAAGTCGATCGCCCACTCTTGATTTTCAGAGTAAGAGCTCAACATCCAAGTTTTAACGCCAACGAAAGACTTAGGAACGTCCCCATTGTCAAGCTTAGGTAATGTAGCAGTACCTAATTTGTCACCAAGAGCTTCTTTATAATTAGCGATGTTCCAAGGACCTGTAAGTACAGATGCAACTTTACCATCAGTGAATAATCCATTCATGATATCTCCGTTGATCTCTTTAGGGATGTAACCATTGTCAAACCAAGATTGAATCAATGCTCCACCTTCAACAGCGCCTTCATTAGCAAGACCGATGTCAGAAGCGTCGAAACCGGAACCATCGTTGTTAAAAACATAACCGCCGTTACCAGCGAAGAAAGGATAGACGAAATAGAAGTTAGTTGCTTCCATTAAGAATCCGTACTCGTCTTTACTGTCATCTGTTTTCTCTTCCGCAACTTTCATAAGACCTTCCATTGTTGCGATTTCTTCAGCAGAAACTAGGTCTTTATTATAGAACATACCGTAAGTTTCAAGAACTTGTGGTACACCATACACTTCTCCATCAACTGTTACAGCATTGATAGCTGTCTCGCTGTAAAGAGCAGCATCTTCTCCTAAGTCGATAGGATCTGCAAGACCACGAAGAACGATATCACCGATACGGTCATGTGGGCCGAAGAATACATCTGGACCTTTTTTTGCAGGACCATCTAAAGCAAGTGCTTCCACTTGATCTAACATAGCCATAGCATTTGTTTTAACTTCAATACCAGTTTCTTCTTTATAAGCTGCAAAGATTTCATCTAATGCCGCTTTTTGTTTCTCATCATCATTTACCCATACTGTAAGGCTTTCTGGCTTATCTACACCTTCAGTAGTAGTACCTTCGCCTTCATCAGCGTCGTTGTTGCCACCAGCATTGTTAGTCTCACGTTGTGGACCACATGCAGCCAGGACGCCTAAAGTAAGGACGGCAACCATTAACATTGTTAGGAACTTTTTCATTTTGACCCCTCCGTCATTTGAATAGTCTTTCTACTAAATTGCACAAACGATTGCATAACAATGAAAGCGAAACCATTTAGCGCTTACATTTCAATGAAAACGATTGCACAACTTTCACTTTTTATTATACATGTATTCGCCCAATTGACAACCTGTTTTTTTCGAAAAATTTAATATAGTGATAGTTAATAAGTTTAAATTAGCAATCTATTTAAGTTCCAACCTTGATAGATATGAGTTTATTAAAAGTTCTTCAGGACTTTTAATCTATGATTTTTTTTCATCTTCCCCTCTCTCTTTCAAGCTGTTTCTCTTTTCATTGACAACGCTTACGTTTTGACATACCCTTATGTTGAATAAAATGGCAATGAAACCATTTCAACCATTTTTTTTCACAAAAAATGCAAGCGATTGCATGAAGGAGAGGTTGAAAGCTATATGCTAAAGGAAGCAATATTCCATCGTCCCAAGAATAATTTTGCATACGCGTATAATGAAACGACATTACATATCCGTCTGCAAACTAAGAAAAATGATGTAGACTCTGTTGAATTGATATACGGCGATCCTTATGTATGGGAAAAAGACCAGTGGATTTCAAAAAGAAAGCCGATGAAAAAATCAGGTTCCGATGAGCTTTATGATTATTGGCTTGCAGAGGTTGCCCCTGAGTACAGACGTCTTCGTTACGGATTCGCAATGACATCAGGCGGAGTAGAGTTAATTTACAATGAAAAAGGCTTTTATGAAGAGGAACCGAAAGATTGCGGTCTCTATTTTTGCTTTCCATTCCTTAATAAAATAGATGTTTTCCAAGCTCCTGCATGGGCAAAAGATACGGTATGGTATCAAATATTCCCCGAACGCTTCGGAAACGGCAACAATGAAAATGACCCTGTAGGCGCACTTCCATGGGGAAGCACGGAGCCTTCCACGACCAATTTTTTTGGCGGTGACTTTGAAGGTGTCATTGATCATATCGATCATTTAGTAGAGTTAGGAATTAGCGGCATCTATTTCACTCCTATTTTCAAAGCACATTCAAATCATAAATATGACACCATTGACTATATGGAAATTGACCCTCAGTTCGGCACGAAAGAAACTTTCAAAAAGCTTGTTGAAGTATGCCATGAGCATGGTATCAAAGTCATGTTGGATGCTGTTTTCAATCACAGCGGCTACTATTGGGCACCTTTCCAGGATGTCTTGAAAAATGGAAAAGAATCGAAGTACAAAGACTGGTTCCATATTTGGGACTTTCCAGTAGTGACAGAACCTAATCCGAACTATGATGCTTTTGCCTTTGTCTCTCAAATGCCTAAACTTAATACGGAACATCCAGAGGTTAAGGATTATTTATTGGAAGTCGGCCGCTATTGGGTAAGAGAGTTTGACATTGACGGCTGGAGATTGGATGTTGCCAATGAAGTAGACCATCAGTTCTGGAGAGACTTCCGTAAAGCTGTGAAATCGGAAAAAGAAGATGTATATATCCTTGGAGAAATATGGCATGACTCGATGCCATGGTTGCAAGGAGATCAATTTGATGCAGTTATGAACTATCCGTTTACTACTGCAACACTTGATTACTTGGCTAAAAACAAAACGAAGGCACAGGATTTCGCAAATTCCATTTCAAAGGTAATGCATTCCTACCCTGCAAATGTGAACGAGGTTGCTTTCAATCTGTTGGGAAGTCACGATACTCCACGTATTCTAACGATTTGTGAAGAGGACAAAAACAAGTTGAAGCTTTTGTTCTTATTTCAATTATCTTTTATCGGAACTCCATGCATCTATTATGGAGATGAAATTAGCATGACAGGTAATCAGGATCCAGGTTGCCGCAAGTGCATGATTTGGGAGAAAGAGAAACAGGATCGTGAAATGTTCGATTTTGTTAAGAAATTGATTGCGCTTCGCAAGGAAATACCTGTGTTCGGAAACCACGGAGATATCCGTTTCATTGAAGCAAATGATGAAACCAACCATGTAATGTATGAGAAGTTTTCCGGTTCCGCTGAGGAGTCGATTCTGTTTGTGGTGAATAACAGTGATCAGGAATTGGTAGTGACTTTGCCTGAAAGTACAAAAGGCGAGGTATTGCGAGATCTATGGACCGGGGAGGAGTTTGCTGCAGAAGCTGAGACGTTGCAGGCGAAGCTTCCCGCTTACGGCTTTATGGTATTGGCTTATTGATTGTTTTTGGCTGAAAGTTAGGTATAGATTCTTGCACGATTGATGGGGCCCGCTAAGTATTTAGCGGGTTTTTATGACTTTCTATGCACCAATCTCCTATACTCCATCGGCGTCGTCCCTTCCATCTTCTTAAACAGCTTGGAAAAATAAGTGACATCATCAATGCCTACCTCGCGAGAAATGGCTGAGACCTTATACTCCGTTTCCGCCAACAGACGTTTAGCGTGATGCATACGGTAATGGGTCAAATATTGCATAGGGCTTATCCCAATCGTTTTTTGCATACACCTAGTAAGATAATCAGGATGGAAATTCAATTCCTCTTTCAAAACACTCATATTGATGTGTTTCTTATAATTCTCTTGAATGTATTTCATTGCACTTTCGCAAACCTTTTCGGTTGCGCTCGGAATGGAAAATGCCTCTTTTTGCAACTGGACGATAAATTCAGAGAACTGGATTTGTTGCCTCAAATAATCATCAGGTACATGTGCATCTCCATCTCTGATACTTAGCAGCGTTTCCAATTGCTGCTCCACAATCTCCCTTCTTTTCACTTCACCAAATTGCGGGATGTGAAACTGATAGTGACCCACTTCTGTAAAAGTTGGCTCCTTTTTATAAACAAAGGACCAATCCAGCTCTTTATCTTCTACCATAAGATATTCATTGTCGGGAATAACAAAGTGAAGCCAGAAGTAATCGGTTTGATCCGTACAATCTGCATATCCCTCATGCCTTTCTCCAGGAACCAATATGACATATTGCCCCTCTTTCACTTCAAATTTCTGTTCTCCCTCTTGCATAAACAAAGTTCCTTTTTTCACATAAAGCAAATCAAAAACGGTAAACACCCTAGAGAAATGACATTCTCCTTTATAAAATGTGTATTCCCCTCCCCTTATGAAGGTTGGAAATGGCGGAATTGACATTGCTATCATTGACATTCTTTACACCTCAAGTCGTAATAATCCAATAAGTATCGAAATTCTCTCTTTCTATTATAATGAAATCCGTTTAAACTAGGAATGGTTTTATGTCGGATTCATCAAAAGGAGTATCCTCAATGAAAGAAAACAACACAAAAAAATTAACTCTATTTGCCTTAACATGGCCAATATTCATAGAAATTCTCTTGCACATGCTGATGGGGAATGCAGATATATTAATGCTTAGCCAATATTCGGATGACTCGGTGGCAGCAGTCGGGGTTGCAAATCAGATCCTATTCATGCTGATAGTCATGTTCGGCTTTATCGCTACAGGAACCACGATTCTTGTTGCACAATATTTAGGAGCGAAAAACAGAAATCTAGCTGCAGAAGTGACTGTCGTCTCCATAGGTGCCAATCTGATATTCAGTGTTGCCATCAGTATTGCTGTGTTTCTTTTTAGTTCCAAGCTTCTATTAATAATGGACCTTCCTCCCAACCTCCTATCTGAGGCTGATTCTTATTTAAAACTGGTTGGAGTTTTCTCCTTCATCCAGGCGCTTGTCATTACAATCGGTGCTACCATTAGAAGTTACGGTTTCACCAGGGATGCCATGTATGTCACCATCGGAATGAATATCATTAATGTAATAGGAAACTATTTATTCATCTTTGGTCCATTCGGAATTCCGGTTCTTGGTGTGGACGGTGTGGCGATTTCCACTGTGGCAAGCCGTACGTTGGGATTGATTGTGATTACGATCCTACTTTTCAAAAGAATTGAAGAGCCGTTGCCTTTCGGAAAAATGTTCCGATTACCTGTTGAACACCTGAAAAATCTTTTGAAAATAGGCATTCCATCAGCTGGTGAACACCTATCCTATAACACTTCACAGATTGTTATCACTTACTTTATTGTCATGATGGGAACGGAAGCACTAACCACCAAAGTGTACGCACAGAGTCTGATGATGTTCATTTTTCTTTTCAGCGTCGCAATCAGTCAAGGGACTCAAATTATGATTGGTCATCAGATAGGTGCAGGTCAGGTGGAGGATGCCTATAAACGTTGCCTCAAAAGCTTGCGACTTGCGATTTTGATTTCTGTGTTGACTGCAATACCCATTGCCATTTTCTCTGATACCTTGTTAGGCTTTTTCACTTCAAACCCTGACATTATCGCACTTGGCGGAACATTAATTTTGTTGACGGTCATATTGGAGCCCGGCCGCTCGTTCAACCTAGTAGTCATAAATGCCTTGCGTGCTGCAGGGGATGTAAAATTCCCGGTCTATATCGGCATATGCTCGATGTGGGGTGTTAGTGTTACTGTTTCCTATATACTTGGAATTCATTTCGGCCTTGGACTTGTCGGTGTATGGATTGCCATGATATTAGATGAATGGTTGCGTGGAATCATCATGCTGTTCCGCTGGAGATCACGTGTGTGGATCAACAAATCGTTTGTGCAAAAACAAGCATCCTAGCCTTACAAAAAGCCCTCTTAATCGGAGGGCTTTTTACATTGTCAGGTTTCCTTACAAACTAGTAAGCGCTTTCGACTGATTTTTTTGATAATTCCTATTGCAACCAACATAATTATAGAATATGATATAAAACATAACTACAGATGTTAGGAAACATAACATTGAATTAAAGGAGAGATATCGATGAAAAAAGTGGAAGCCATCGTCAGACCAGAAACTTTCCGCACTCTTCGTGAAAAATTAGAAGAAGTCGGAATCAACGGATTAACAGTCTCAGAAGTTGCCGGTTGCGGACAACAAAAAGGACAACAAGGTTTGTTTAGAGGAAACACATTTGAAATTAAATTGCTGCCAAAAGTGAAGGTGGAAATGGTAGTGGAAGCCGAGTTTGTGGATGAAATTGTACAGATCATTCAAGAAACCTGCTCAAGCAACACCGTCGGGGACGGGAAGATTTTTATCTATCAGATTGAAGACGCCATACGGATCCGAACTGGAGAGAACGGCAAACTGGCAATTATCTAACTTAATCAAGAAAGGATGATACAAATTGAAGAAAAAGATTGGTTTACTAGTTACTGGCGGAATGTTGATCAGCTCCACTGCACACGCACAGGCACCTACAGTCGAAGGCCTCAGTGTTTCCCTTGATATGGTGTGGATTATGGTTGCAGCACTTTTAGTATTTTTCATGCATGCAGGTTTTGCCATGGTGGAATCTGGATTTACACGTTCTAAAAACGCCCTCAACATTTTAATGAAAAACTTCCTTACCATTTCCATAGCCGCTGTCCTATATTTAGCCTTAGGTTATGCCATCATGTTCGGCAGCTCAATAGGAGGCTTTACCGGTTTGGACGGTTTCTTTCTGAGAGGTCACGAGGACCAAATAGGCTTTTTCGTCTTTCAAGCTATGTTCGCCGCAACATGTGCTACCATCATTTCCGGTGCTGTGGCAGAACGCATGAAGCTATCAAGCTATATTTTATTAACGGTTGCCATGACGGCACTAATCTATCCGATTGTCGGCCACTGGGTATGGGGTGGAGGCTGGTTGGCGGAACTAGGCTTTACCGACTTTGCAGGATCTACCGTGGTACATTTGACCGGTGCACTTGGAGCAATTGTTGCCGTCAAGTTCCTGGGCGCACGTCTTGGAAAGTATGCAAACGGAAAAGTGAATGTCATTTCTGGTCATAACATCCCGCTTGGGGCACTTGGCGTCTTCATCCTTTGGTTTGGGTGGTTCGGATTTAACGGGGGAAGTACATTGGCGGCAGACCCGTCCCTTATCCCACATGTCATCACGACTACCTTACTATCCGCTTCCGCTGGAGTGTTGGCATCCGCATTTTATACAAATCTACGCTATAAACGCATTGATCCATCATTAACACTTAATGGTGCGTTGGCAGGGTTGGTTGGAATCACTGCTGGTACAGGAGATGTTTCCCCGATTGGTGCGATCATTATCGGGTTGATCGCAGGAGTTCTTTTAGTAGAGGCAGTTACTTTTATTGACCGCAAATTGAAGCTAGATGACCCTGTCGGTGCCATTGCGGTTCATGGTGTCTGCGGAATTTGGGGTACACTTGCAGTCGGTCTATTCTCCACATCCTCCGGTTTATTTTACGGAGGCGGGATCACTCAATTAGGCATTCAGGCCATCGGTGTGATTGCAGTTACAGCATGGACGATCGGTTCCGTGAGTGTATTTCTCTTTATCGTCACTAAGTTCACCAGCATCCGTGTTACGAAAGAAGAAGAGATTTCCGGACTTGATTTTGCAGAGCATGGTTCTTCTGCTTATGAATTAAGAGAGTCGGTATTCTCCGATAACAGCTCTGCTCCTGAATTCGGAACAGGCCTTGTCCACCGACTCAATAATTTGGGAAGCTCAGCAAAAAAAGCTAAAGCTAACTAATATTAAGGCTCTGTTAAGCACCGCTGTTGCTTTCCGCGGGGCGACCTTGAGACTCCTCAGGCTTTGCCCTGCGGGGTCTCAAAATTGTCGCTACTCTCCCGCAGGAGTCTACGCCTTTTGCTCCAATCAACAGCTAGAAACCATCACATTAACTCAATTTCTTCATATAATTTGAATAGAGCTAAGTATAAAAAGTTTCCGTATCGTCCAACATGAATAAAACAAAAGGCGATTCATGGCAGAGCCCATCGGATCGCTTTTTTGCATATACAAAACATATACAATCATTTAACTATGATGATATAATTCCTCCTAGAGGTGATAATTTTGAACACTAGCACGTGGGAAAAAATGATTTTCCGATTTTTTATTATTTGGTACATATGCGGCGTCGTTCTGTTAACCTTTGACCTTCTACCACCATGGCTGGAATGGGCAAATGTCGTATTCCTGGTGACAGCAGGAACTCTTGGAGCGATTTATTTTATAAAAAACTACCGTGGCATCGGAGTTATTTTTACATTGGTTGTATTCTTCGTATCCATGGCTGCCGAGCATTTCGGAGTGAAATTCGGTTTCCTCTTTGGCAACTACTACTATAACTCCTATTTCGGACCAAAACTGTTTGATGTGCCAATCACGATAGGCTTTGCCTGGGTTTTGGTCATATCGACCTCCCATGTGATTGCACTGAGAGTCATTCCCCATGCATCCATTTCCACCAAAGCTATACTCGGCGCTCTTGCTACGGTTGTGTTGGATCTGATTATTGACCCGGTCGCGTTCATCGCAAAGGAGTATTGGATATGGGAAAGCACAAGCTTCTATTACGACATTCCGATGTTCAATTTTTACAGCTGGTTTGGATTATCCTTAATGTTTCATTTATTCCTATTACTTTTTTCGAAAAATATTTCTTCAAAGGAAAACATCTATTGGGAAAAGAATATGTATGTATTATACGGGATGATGGTTGCAATGTTCTGTATGATAGCCGTTACAGCGCAACTTTATTTAGCTTTGACCGTGACAATTATTCCAACACTTCTCCTATACGTGGCCACTCTGAAACTAAAGGGGTTAGCGCATGATTCCAGCAAAAAAAAGCAGTCAGTTTGATTTCTTTTTTCATCAGTTCAATAAACGCTTTCTTCGATTTCATTTCAGGGGAGTACATTACGCGGATGGACCAAATGTTTCCATCCCACCATCCCCTGCTCTGTTTATCGTCAATCATAGTACTTGGTGGGACGCACTCGTTGTTTTTCATTTGAATCAGCTTGTGATAAGACAGGAGAGTTACGTAATGATGCATGAAAAAGGTATCAAGGAATTCTCTTTTTTTCGCAAAATAGGAGCTTTCTCCGTGAACAGAGACAATCCAAAGGATATTGTTCGTTCCATTAACTACGCAAAAGATAGATTGAAAGAAGAAAAAACCCTGTGGCTGTTCCCTCAAGGAGATGAACGTCACCTTGAGATTCGGCCGCTCTCTTTCCTTCCCGGCGCGATTCATATCGTGAAAAATACCGATATTCCGATTGTTCCCGTATGCCTGTACTATACATTTACCGGTGAGAGAAAACCTGAAGTATTTATCAAACTTAATGAACCCCTCTTTTACTCTCAGCTTGAGGGTGCTTCATCCAAAGAGAAAAATCAATTCCTGGAAAATCATTATACCGTGCTGCTGGATAAAGTGAAGCAGGAGGTTATTAAGCAAGATATCGCAAATTACCGTTCATTATTTTAATTCTTACTGTGATTAAATAAGGAGGGAATCGATTTGGAACTATTCATCTACCTGTTATCCGCCCTGCTATTCGTTTCTTTCCTTTGGATTATCGTCAATGGCCTGTTCTATCCCAGTTTTCAGAAACCGGATAAAGTGTATGTAAATCCCCTAGTTTCCATCCTTGTACCAATGCGAGATGAAGAACGAAATGTTCTTCATCTAATTGAAAACTTAACCCAATTGACTTTTCCAAACCTGGAGATTATTTTGTTGGATGACCATTCATCCGACGCCACTTATTCGTTGGCTCTCGGTCACATCAATAAAGATAGTCGATTCTCGATCATCCAGGGAGCTCCCTTGAAAAAAGGCTGGGCCGGA
This sequence comes from Bacillus sp. LL01, assembly GCF_001037965.1. Lineage (NCBI taxonomy): Bacteria > Bacillati > Bacillota > Bacilli > Caryophanales > Bacillaceae > Bacillus > Bacillus sp. LL01. The sequence goes on from NZ_LFEL01000004.1 coordinate 187,763, forward strand.
AAAGTGCATGCCTGTTATCAGCTTTCCCTTGCTGCAAACGGAGACTACCTTCTATTTCTGGATGCAGATGCAAGACTTAAAAAGAACACCATAGAGAAGATGCTTCCCTTTTTCCGGAATGAAAAGGTAGGGTTGGTAACAGGCTTTCCTCATTTCCCGGTTACATCATGGCTAAGCAAATTACTTGTGCCAATGCAGCATTTTGTTATCTGGCTCCACCTTCCCCTTGGACTGGCAAATTACAGCTCCTTTAAGCCCGCAAGTGCTGCGCATGGCGCGTTCATGTTTTTTGAAAGAAGCGCCTATGATTTTGTAGAGGGGCACTTTTCTGTAAAGTCGAGCATTGTGGAGGATGTCCATCTAGCACGGGTTATGAAAGAGCATGGCTTTCAAGTGAAACTAATCAATGCAACACCTTATGTTACCTGTCATATGTACGAAACCAATCGGGAAGTTTGGAATGGCTTTTTGAAAAACATTTATATAGGAATCGGGAAGTCACCTGTCATGGTAACCGTATTAACGATCTTTTACAGCTTGTTTTATGTGTTGCCTCTATTTTTGGCGTTTCTATCCCCTATCTACGGTATCTGGTTTTTAGTGCCTCTAGTGTTGGTCTGGATGCAAAAGCTCTATATCGATTTGCAAACGGGGCAACTTTCCTATCTGTTTCTATTCATGCCACTAAGCGCACTCGCTTTCCTAGTCATCCTGCACGCCTCCATGTGGAAATCATTGAAGAAGCAACATTATATCTGGAAGGGTCGTGCCTATAAATGAAAAAGATCGTTGTTATCGGAGGAGGTCTTGGAGGCTTATCAGCTGCCATCACCCTAGCCACCAGGGGTTCTAACGTAACGTTATTGGAAATGAACAGCCACTTAGGAGGAAAGCTGATGCCTGTTCAGCTCGGTCAGGCATCTTTCGATTTTGGACCGAATACCATCACCATGCCTGATGTTTTTCGTGAGGTAATTTCTCAGACTGGGGAAAATCCTGAAACCTATATTGATTTTATTAAACTGGACTCCCATACGAGAAATATCTCTTCTGAAGGTACCATATTCGATTTCAGCGCTGATAAAGAAAAAATGCTCGAGCAGTTAGGGAATCTCGATCCCATTGGTGCAAGGAACTATCCTGCTTTCTTAGAGGAAGTCACTCGATTATACAAACTTGGAGAATCCCAGTTTTTTCGCAGAACCTTTACCTCCACTAAAGATTACTTGTCACCGAGTTTAGGTGCTTCTTTTGGCAAAGTTCGACCACTGCAATCCTTACATAATTTTCATCGGAAATATTTCACCAACCCGTTTGTCATTCAAGCGTTGGATCGCTATGCTACCTATATCGGTTCCTCTCCCTATGTTACCCCTGCCACATTTGGCCTGATCGCTTACTTGGAACTGGTGGATGGAGTCTTCTATACGAAAGGCGGAAACACTAGAATTGCAGAAGGATTTGAAAAGGTTGCCAGAAAACTTGGTGTCACTATCCTGACCAATTGCAAGGTTACGAGTATCGAAGTGAAAAATAAGAAGGCGGTTTCCGTATCAACCGAAAATGGCGAGCTGTACCCGGCAGATACGGTTGTCATGAATGCGGATTTGCTCGTCGCATATCCAGAACTTGTGAATGAACTGGACAGACCACATTTTTCCGATAAAAAGGCGGAAGGCTATGAACCTTCCATCTCCGCCTATGTACTTCTTGCCGAAATGAACAAGAGGCATTCCGAATTGCTTCATCATACCGTTTACTTTTCAGGAAACTATAAAGAAGAGTTTCAAAGTCTATTTAAGAATAAAGAATATGCAAGTGACCCTACCATCTATCTGAGCAATTCTTCTTTTACGGAAAGGGAGAAAAGTCCCAATGGAGATAATCTGTTCATCTTGGTGAACGCACCTGCAATTTGCAGGCACCATACCGGCGCTTCAGACAATCACAAAGAGTTGATTTACGAAATTTTAGCTCAAAAGGGTCTATCTCTAAAGGAACATGTTTTGACAGAAAGGGTAATTGACCCAAGCGATATCCAATCCCGATTCGGAGCTTTCAAAGGCGCTTTGTATGGGGTTGCTTCCAACCGAAAAATGGATGCCTTCTTCCGCCCCAGAAATAAATCCACTGACATCGGAAATCTCTTTTTTGTCGGAGGCTCCACACACCCAGGGGGAGGCTCTCCAATGGTCACACTCTCGGGATTGAATATAGGAAAGCTTATTGCAGAAGGCAACTAAAAAACACCACAGTGTCCAACCATCACACTGTGGTGTTTCTTTATATTTGCGAAATGATTTCATGCTTTTCTTCACTGCTGACAAAATGCTTCCTCTTAAATACAGAATATCCTTTTCTGCGAATGGAACCGAGTATAGCTCGATACAGATAGGCTGCTCCCTTAACAGGCGTTCTGGAATGAAGAGGATATAAATCTATCGAAACCATCGCCTGCTCATATAGCTTTTCCGCCTCAAAAGCCATCTCCTCCCAAACGGAGATAAACTTGTTGTTCACCACATGCCTTTTCAGCTCATCCATGGAATAGCCCGCGGCCTCTAGCTTTCCAATCGGAATGTAAATCCTTTCACGCTCTAGGTCTTCCCCAATATCCCGAAGTATGTTAGTAATCTGCATTGCCTGCCCAAGCGCAATGGCATCCTGTCGCAAGGCACCCTTAGTTTTAGGAGCAAGGATTGGCAACAGCATCAGACCAACCGTACTTGCCACATGGTAGGAATAATGCAATACTTCTTTTTCTGTATAATACAGCTTTTTGTACAGGTCCATTTCCTGCCCAGCTATCATGTCGTGAAAGGCTGGAACATCCATCTCATATTTTCCGAACACATCTTGAAGGGCAAGCCACATCGGATCGGCAGATGGCAACTCCCCTTCCAGAAATATAGAAAACGATTGTTTGAATGCAAAAAGCTCTTTCTTAGGATTTGCCCCCTCATCTACAATATCATCTACCTGCCTACAGAATGCATAGACTGCCCATACCGCTCTTTTCTTTTCTTTCGGCAAGAGCATAAATGCTTTGTAAAACGTTTTGGAATGTTCTTTAATTATGGATTCACAATGATGATATGCTTTCATCAAATCGTTCATTAAGATTCACATCCTTTGCAGATGAATGATGGGCAAAATCATGGATAATTTGGTTTGCTGCAAGCTTGGCACTTTGCATCACGATAGGGATACCGCCCCCGGGATGAATTGAAGCACCTGTTGCGTACACATTTTCGAACGAGGATAGCTTAGCTTGAGGTCGAAATACACCTGATTGGAACAGACTAGGTGCGATACCAAAGCTTCCTCCCTGAAATAGGCCTTCCTGTTCCGCATCATTTGGTGTTCGGACTTCCATCCATTCCATCTTTTCCGTCAGCCCAGGAAATGCTCTCGCTTCAATATTTTTTATCATTCTATCAATAAACTCCGATTCCTCGCTCCAATCGATATGACTTCCTGATGGAACTGGAATTAGCACATATAAAACGCTTTTCCCTACAGGCGCCAAAGTGGAATCCATTAGACTTGGGTTGAATGTATAAAAAGAGGGGTCTGTTGGAATCTTCTTTTCTTGAAACACTTCCCTCATATGCTGTTCAAAGTTCCCGCCCATAAAAAATTGATGAACATTCGAATTAGGATAGTTTCCATTTATTCCAAAATAGAGCAGAACACACCCTGATGAAGATTCATAGTTTCTGCGATCTTCCAGCAGTTTGGCGGCAGACGGAAAGTCACCATTCCAAACAAGACCGTCCACTTTAACGCTTCCTCCATTAACCTTTATGGAAACTACCTTTCCTAACTTCTTTTGGATTTCCTCCACCCTACTATTCTCATACAAAGGAATACCTTTTTCCTCCAAAGTATCTGTCAATACCTTTACAAGCGATGCATAGCCACCTTTCAAATAATGGATGCCATGTTCATGTTCACTGTAAGGAATTAGACTATACATTGCCGGAGCAGTTTGCGGGTTCCCCCCAATGTACAATGTCTGAAGAGAATAGGCTTCCCGTAGGCGTTCATCCTTAAAAAAGGTGCCGGCAAATTTCTTCATGGACTGGTAGGCTTTTAATCTGACAAGGGATTTCAGATTCTTCGCTGTCCAAAAATCCCTTTTCCTTGAAAAAGATTTTTTCAAAAAAGCAGACTGCCCTATCTCAAAGCTTCTACGCATTTCTTTCATGTATTTCTTAAACCCTTCCTCTTCTCCAGGAAATACGTGGCTCAATTCATTCAGCTGCCTAGCAATGTCTTTGTATTTCGTGTACTTTTTCCCATCTTTAAAATGAATGGAGTACAAGGTATCAAGCCCTAAGAGTTCAAAAGCATCATTAGAGACTCCCGCTTCAGCCAATATATCTTTAAGCATATGAGGCAAAAGGACAATAGTTGGACCTTTGTCAATTCGGTAACCCTGTCTTTCGACAAAAGCAAGGCGACCTCCTGCCTTATTCTCTTTTTCATAAATACTCACTTCAAATCCCTGCTTCTTTAAAAGTAGGGCTGTTATCATTCCGCCTATTCCCGCTCCTGCTATGGCAATATGTTTATTCATTGAGCTTTCTCCAGTCTTTGCGCTTGGAAGCTTTTTTGAGAGTCCATTTCGTATTTTTCACGCACCAGTCTGGTCGTGATTCTGGCAGATTCCAGGATGGTCGGCAACCCGCTCCCTGGATGGGTTCCACCACCAACTAGCCAACAGTTATCCAACTCTTCAAATCTGTTATGTGGACGAAGTACCATCATCTGGGTCAGCTGGTGTCCAAGGTTGAAAGTGGCTCCTTTATATACAAACACTTCTTTTTCCCAATCTGCTGGAGTAATAATTTTTTCTACTTCTATATGATTTCTAAGTCCTCTGAATCCACTCTTCTTCTCCAATGTGTCAAACACCAATTGTCTGAATTTCTCCTTATTTTCCTGCCAATCAATCTCACTGAAATTGTTAGGAACGGGAGCAAGTAGATAGAGGGCGGATTTTCCTTTTGGTGCCAATGTGGGATCTGTCACCGAGGCATTCTGAACATAGATGGAAGGGTCACTTGAAAGCTTTTTCGTTTTCGTGATCTCTTCCACATTTTTTTTGTAATCCTCTGCAAATATAATGCTATGGTGAGGTAGATCGTACACTTTATCCAATCCAAGGTAGATCATGAACGTTGAACAGGAAAATTTTTTCTTTTCCAATTTCCCTTTACTGTATTTTTTCAACACTTTATCATCCACCAAATTCGTCATGACGTGGGCAAAGTCTCCATTTACTACAACCTCGTCCGCCTCCACCTTCGTACCATCGTCTAACATGACTCCAACCACTTTACGACCTTTTAGCCACAGCTTTTTCACTCCAGTGCCAAGACTGATCGTGCCACCATGTTCTTCCACCACTTTAGCCATGCTTTCGGATAGCCGGTTGACTCCTCCAATAGGATGATAGATTCCATAAGCATGCTCCATCCAGGAAAGGATAGAGAATGCACCCGGACATTCCCAAGGTGACATTCCCAGATATTTAGATTGAAAAGTGAATGCCAGCTTTAATTGTTCATATCGGAAATATTTACTCAATTGATCATACAAGCTGCTTCCTAGACTGAGTTGCGGAAGGGCTTTAATGACCTTCCATTGAAAATAATGATAAAAGCGGTCCATCTTTCCTTGGAGAATGGGAGTCAGGGCCTCCATTCGTTTTTCCGTTTCCGTCATGAATCGTTTATACCCTTCCCCGTCGCCCGGAAAGTAGTTTTCAATAGTCTGTTTCATTTTCTCTTGATCGCGAGTTACCATGAATGATTTATCCGGAAAAACAAGTTCATACATGTCCTTTAATTCTTTCATTTCCATGTAATCATGCATGTTCCGCTTTGATTCCTCGAAAATCTCTTGTGCAATTTGAGGCATACTCAGAAAGGTTGGGCCCATATCAAACGTGTACTCACCAATTTTCATGGCAGAGTTACGTCCTCCAACATATGGCTGTTTTTCCAATACAGTCACCTGGTAACCGCTGGCTGAAAGCATCATGGCAGCTGCCAAACCCCCAGGTCCTGCGCCAACCACTATTATCTTCTTACTCACGTTTTGTACGCCTCCTCATTCCAAACAAACCGTTCAATCATTAAACAAAGATTATACAAAAATTATACACAATATATTTTTTTCTATCAATCATTAATACTCTTTATTAGGTAAAGGCTGTTTCCCCATACTTTGCAAGTAAAAATGTATGTAAGCTTGTCTACTTGAAGAGTGAAATAAAAACCCCTCATCAGGAGTTTTCACTTCTCTAATACAGTAAAGCGATTTACTGTAACAAAAGCATACTTAACTTTCATTAACAATTTATTCCTTTATTGTTACTTTATAATTGGTAAACCATACATGAATTTGTGCCAGGTGGGCGAGAAGCTGAGGACCCGTCATCAACTGGCCGAACCAAGGTACTTGAAAAGCTTTTCCTTCAGTTGAAACGATTTCTTGCAGTTTCTTTTTATTGAAAAATTCCAGTAAAGGACTGTTGTTATCATGAAGGATTTCTTCCAGCCAGTTTTTGACCAACTTCGTATAAACTGGATGGTGGGTCTTTGGATATGGGCTCTTCTTACGATAAAGTACTTCCTCAGGCAATATCCCTTCCAAAGCCTTCCTCAAAATCCCCTTCTCCCTGTTGCCATGCATTTTCATTTCCCAAGGGATGTTCCACACATATTCCACCAGACGATGATCGGCAAAAGGAACTCGTACTTCCAGACTCGCTCCCATGCTCATTCTGTCCTTGCGATCAAGCAGTGTTGTCATAAACCAAATCATGTTCAAATAGAAAAGTTCACGTCTACGCGCTTCCAAAAGACTTTCCCCTTCTAGTCTAGGAGTTTCAGCCACTGTTTCTTCAAATTTGGAAGTGATGTATTCATCAAGCTTCAGTTTTCTTCTCCACTCAGGCCGAAGCAAATCCATCCTTGCCTTGGTGGAACGCATCCAAGGGAAATTGCTCGATGCCAAATCTTCCGGTCTATGGAACCATGGATACCCGCCGAATATTTCATCGGCACATTCCCCTGAGAGGCTTACCACATAATTTTGTTTAATTTCCCGGCAGAACCACAAAAGAGAAGAATCGATGTCCGCCATTCCCGGTTGATCCCTAACAAGTACCGCTTCCTTTAGAAAGGCTGCGAGGTTTGTTTGCGATATAACGGAGCTGTGATGGACCGTACCAAAGGTTTCTGTCATTTTCCTTATCCATTTTTCATCGGAATTCGGCTGAAATTCATTGACTTTAAAATATTTGTCGTTCTCTTCGTAGTCGATGGAATACGTATTTAAAGGCGGCTTTCCTTCCCTTTTGAATGCATTGGCAGCAATGGCGGTGATAGCACTTGAATCCAGTCCGCCTGAGAGTAAGGTACAAACAGGCACATCAGAAACCAATTGCCTTGTTACTGCATCTGTAAACAAATAGCGAACCCGCTCTACCGTTTCGTCCAGACTGTCGGTATGAGGTTTACTTTTCACATTCCAATAGCGCTTTATCTTCAACCCGCCACTTTTGGACAATATCAGAAGATGAGCTGGTCTGAGCTCCTTTATGTCATGGAACAATCCATGGCCAGGGGAACGGGATGGACCAAGACCAAAGATCTCTGCCAAGCCATCATATCCCACTTCACTCGATACATCAGGGTGTGCCAGGACCGCTTTCAATTCAGACCCAAAGATCAACTTCCCCTCCGCTTCATGGAAAAAAAACGGCTTCACCCCTAGCCTGTCTCTTGCAATGAACAATTGCTCTTTTTCTTCATCCCAGATGGCAAAAGCAAAAATGCCATTCAAATGATGTACACATTCTTCCTTCCATTCTATATAGGCAGTCAGCAATACTTCCGTATCTGAATGCCCACGGAAAGAGTATCCTCTCCTTAAAAGCTCCCTTCTGATATCTTCGGTGTTATATAGCTCCCCGTTGTAACAGATGGTGTAATTTTTTCCCGCTTTTGTTCTCGTCATCGGCTGTTTGCCACCCTCTAAGTCGACAACAGCCAAGCGTTTATGTCCAAATGCCGCATGAAGGTCGATCCAGACATTTGTATCATCAGGGCCGCGAAGCGATAACGTTTCCGTCATTTTTCTCACTATATCTCCCTGGTCCTTTATATCCCTTTTGAAATCTATCCACCCTGTAATTCCGCACATATTGTCCATCCACTCCTTTGCTTTAGGCAAACCACGGCTGTTTTATACTATGCCGAGAGTGCTTATACCATGAATTCCAGATAGGGTTTCGACCATATTTTCATGTCAGTCCTTCTTCCATATTCTTAGGGAAACTTGTGAGCCGTTTAAAGGTTTGCCAAGTAGGGAAGAATGTCAAACACAAAGGTTTAACCCCTCAAAACTTGTTGACTAATGGAGGAAACGACTGTGAATCTTCAAAAAAGGAAAAACATCATTTATGAACAAAAACGCTCCTTTACTTGCGGAACGATCGAGAACATAAACGAACAATGGATTTTTTTTGAGGCGGAGGATGATGAAGCATTTCTGCTGGAGGAAATTTCGGAAGATGGCATTGAAATACTGCTATCCAATGAATGGGTACCAGGAGTACTTCTAGAATCAGGTCAGGTGGTACTACATACGAAACATTTATATGAATTGAATAACGGAGATGCAGTTCGTGTCCGCAAAAGACTCCCTCAGCCCTACATGGAATTGTTGGAGGAGCTATCGGAGGATGCTTTCGCGAAATTCACCACCCTTCTAAATAATTCGAATATCTCGCTGTATGATTGTATCTATTGTCATAATACGATGCAGTTCATGGATAATATAAAAGAACCTTCGGGAGTAAATTTCCTTGTATATGATAATGAAACTTTCATTTGTTCCGTACAGCACCATTTTGCCCGCGGTAAATCTGTATCCGACCGTTTCGAATATACCTTGCAAACAGGAAAAAGATATATGTTTACGAATATGGAACGCAAAAAGGCGGAATAAGAACATAAGAAAAAAACCGTGATTCATCTAGCGAATCACGGTTTTTCATGGAGCTAAGAAAAATCAGGAAAACCTCCCAGTCCTTCCTTGTTAGTTGGGTTCTACACCGCTGTTCCTTTCCGCAAATCGCTCCGCTTTCCACGGGGCGACCTTGAGCCTCCTCACTCCGTTGCGGGGTCTCAACATTGCCGCTACTTCCCCGTAGGACAAGGAAGGCTACGGCAGCGATACTTCGCACGCAGAAAATGCTCGCATTTTCAAGGAGTCTTCGCCATTTACTCCAATCCACAGCTATAAATTCTATAGAAAGATAGGTTAATGGCTATTTCAATCACCTCGATTAGATAGCTTTTAATTAACCCGTTGGTGAATGAAACCACCAAGTTGATTGTAGTGGAAGGCGCGCAGACTCCTGCGGGAGGAAGGGACAGGGGAGACCCCGCAACGGAGTGAAGAGGCTCCCGGACCGCCCGCTGGAAAGCGAAGCGCCTGGAACGGAAATCAACAGTATTATATACTTATTCATAGAAAAAAACTCGGTTGTCTTTCGATCATGAACCTCTCAAATTCCGCCATTGGCCTAGGCTTAGAAAGATAAAAGCCTTGTGCCACATCACAAGTCAGTTCCTTAAGAAGGCGCAACTGTTCTTCCGTTTCAATCCCTTCAGCAATCACGTTCAGATTCAACCCTTTCCCCATTGTAATGATGGCATGAACAATGGCATGATCTTTTGATTCAACACGAAGATTCTTTATAAAAGACCGATCTATTTTCAAATTATTGATAGGAAGGTCTCGCAAATAACTTAAGGAGGAATAACCTGTGCCAAAATCATCCACCGAGATTTGTACCCCTAGTTTCCGAAGACTCTCCATGACTTCAATACTGTAAGAGGCATTGCGCAACATGACACTCTCCGTCAATTCAAGGTGAAGATGACGGGGTGAAAGTCCAGTAGTTGCCAAAGCGTTTTTCACTTCTTCCACAAATTTCGGCTGTTGAAATTGCTGAGCAGAGACATTCACAGAAATATTCAAATCTCCATAGCCTTTATCCTGCCATTGCTTTGTGTGCCTGCAGGCCGAGTTAAGCACCCAGACTCCTATTTCGGCAATTATGCCAGTCTCTTCAGCCAGCGGGATGAAATCCGCTGGTGGGATGAGTCCGAGTTTCGGGTGGTTCCAACGGATCAGTGCCTCTGCTCCTATAACCGTTTGTGATTCAATATCGATGAAAGGTTGGTAGCATAGGAAGAACTCATTTTTCTCCAGAGCTTTCCGGAGATAACTTTCCAGTTCAATTCGATGCAATGCTTGGCTGTTCATGTCATCCGAGTAAAATTTCATCCGGTTTCCACCAAGCTTTTTAGCTTGGTTCATTGCGGCATCTGCATTTTTTAGCAAACTTTCTTCATGAACGCCGTCATTAGGGTATAGGCTTACCCCGATGCTTGCCGTCACGTAGAATTCCTGTTCCTGATACATGATTGGCTGATTAATTGAAGTCAAAAGGGACTTTGCCAAACTGAATACTTCATCCACCTCATTGAATCCAGTATAAGACAAGGAGAATTTATCCCCGCCAAACCTCGCAAGATAACAATTGGCAGGCAAAGCATGCGATATCTGTGTGATTACTCTCTTTAAGAGCTCATCTCCCACCAAATGACCTAGGCTATCATTGATAAGCTTGAACCGGTCAAAATCAATAAACATTACTGCCAGTTTCTCCTTGCTTTTCTTCAACTCATCAAGTTTCATTTTTAAACTTTCATTGAAGTTCTGCCTGTTTGGTAGAGAGGTTGCCGGGTCATAGTAAGCAAGATAGGCGACTCGCTCTTCTGCTTTCTTTTGCGCTGTAATGTCCCTACCAATACCGAAGACACCAGTTCTGGCTCCATCTATGACTATCGGAACATGCTTTATTAGGTAGGTTCTCTCTTCCCCATCTCTCTCAATGAGCTCTATTTCATACGTCTGTTCAATTCCGTCCAACGCTTTGAAAAAATGATGAGTTACACGTTCGATATCTTTCGTTTTCAAAAAGTTCAAAGCACTTTTACGTAGAATCTGTTTTTCCGAAAATCCAAATATTTCCGTGAACCTCGGATTTACGCTAATGATTCTACCAAATAGATCCACCGAAAAAACGATATCGCTATTATGCTCAAACAACGACTTGTATCGCTGCTCCGACCTCTTCGCCTTGCGATTCAATTTCACAATATCACGAGAAGAAGCATCAATGAGGTTCGAAAGTGCAATGACCGCCTTGGATTCATCGGGAATTTGAATATCGACATCCACATCTTTTGGTACCTTCACTAAGTTACTCTCAGATAAAGCCAAGTGAATGGAAGTAAAGTTTCGATAGTCGACTTCTCCCTCCGTTGAACTCTGGATTTCTCCATAGGAAAAATAACCGAATGTCGGTGCTATCTGTTGCAGCACTTCAATCTCCTTAAGCACAAACCCCTCAAAATTTCGCCTTCTGGCCATACAATTAAAAATCAGGATAGACTCTACCGGCTTGGTCAACATATCTTTGATTTGTTTTTTCGAAGACTCAAGTATTCCCTCTGCGTTAGCATAGGAAAAAGTAAACTGCTCGCCTTCATGGACTTTCCTGTCGACTTGTATGAACCCTTCCTCCAGAGTATTTATCACATAAATAGTGGTTTTCTTCCCATTTCTATTGATAATCAGTGGAAACTGGGCTCCACTTTCTGGGAGTTCTTGGACAAAATGTTTCCCCAAATATTTAATTAACATTTTAAGTGGATTTTTATTGTCTATCTGTTTAATAACATTTTCTTCCGCACTTGTAATGGAAAAGTTTATCCCGATTTCTTTCAAGCTGTGGTTCGTGTAGGAATGCACCTGCAATTCATCACTCTCAAAGGCAACTGCTACAATTCCTTGACTAGTAATCTCTTTATCTAACCCAACAAAGGTTGCCCCGAGATTCCCTTCTACTCCTGCAAGTGCTCCCGCTATTTTCGTTTCAGGCATATTTTCGTTTATGCCTTCCATTAATCCTTCCACATCAATAGATAAGCTATTTGCCAGCAGTAGTAACAACTTTGTCTGAGACGAAAGCATTTCCCGTACCAATGTTTGTCCGACTACCTCCAATGGCTGGTCTGTTTCTACAGAATATAATTTTGCATTGATTGTTGTTTTTTCAAACACCATAAATGAGATTGCCACTTTATTGGTTGAAACCTCACCATTGCAGATTTCACCGTCTGTAGTTGCCCCTATAACCGTGGAAAAAGGTAGTACACTTTTGATTTCGGACAGGATGGTATGGAACTTCCCTTCTTGGAGCACACCTGAATAAACTTGTACAAGCACAGTTGGAAACGACAACAAATTGTTTTTATGAATAAATGGAACTATTTCCTGTGGATCAACACAAGAAAGATTGAATGTTTTCATAAGTAAGAACTCCTATACGTTCTACAACATTTGACAAATCAATGGTTTTTTGCAATTATCTACCTTTCACTTTATCATATAAATCTAAATAGAAAAACGAAAATTGTGAAAACATTCCCAAACAAAAAAACTTGGATCCCCATGAAATAGGACCCAAGTTTTTTCTAAAGTATGAAGAGTTACATCGGTAAACTGAAGCCCAAATGGATGATATAAGCCAATGTAAGCACAAACAGAACCCATACCACGACAGTGGATTTCCCTTTTCTTGTGCGGACAGAAATCATTTCCATCAAGCCTATGACCACGATACCAAGGACCATTTTCAATACATATTGCCCGTTAGTAATCCAACCCCAGCCAAGTTGTAAGCCTGTCACAACAATAAGTATGTAGAACAACCTCAGCACCATCGATGTAATTTTAGCACCTTTTTCTTTTCCTACCTTTGTCAAAACAAGAACAACAACAAACAAAATAAGTGCAATTGCCCATGTGGAAATATGCGCGTGTGTCATTTTCCCAAACCTCCTTCATTCAACTCAAAACTACTTGTATCATACCATAGAGTCCGAAAAAAACTAAATAAATTACCTCAACAACAAATTTTTCGAAAATAGACATTAACAATGATATAATACCTTTGAAAGCCATTACATTGATTAGATGGAGGTATTTCATATATGACAACTAAAACTCATGACATCATCAGTATCACAGAAAAATTCGGTGCCAATAACTATCATCCACTTCCAATCGTTATTTCAAAAGCGGAAGGTGTTTGGGTGGAAGACCCGGAAGGCAACAAATACATGGACATGCTAAGTGCCTATTCCGCAGTCAACCAAGGGCATCGCCATCCTAAAATCATTCAAGCATTAAAAGACCAGGCTGATAAAATCACTTTGACTTCCCGGGCTTTCCATAATGATCAGCTCGGACCTTGGTATGAAAAAATGGCAACGTTAACTAACAAAAACATGGTCCTTCCGATGAACACAGGTGCAGAAGCTGTTGAAACGGCAGTAAAGGCTGTTCGCCGCTGGGCATATGATGTAAAAGAAGTACCAGTCAATCAAGCAGAGATCATCGTTTGCGAAGACAATTTCCACGGCCGCACCATGACCGCTGTATCCATGTCTTCGAGTGAAGAGTACCAGCAAGGGTTCGGACCGATGCTTCCTGGAATAAAAGTGATTCCTTATGGAAGCATTGAGGCATTAAAAGGTGCCATCACCCCGAACACTGCCGCTTTCATTTTCGAACCTATTCAAGGTGAGGCAGGCATCAACATCCCTGCTGAAGGATTCCTAACTGAAGCTTACGAAGTATGTAAAGCGAACAACGTATTATATGTAGCCGACGAAATCCAAGCTGGCCTTGGCCGCTCAGGCAAACTTTTCGCTTGTGACTGGGAGAATGTCGAACCTGACATGTACATATTAGGAAAAGCACTTGGAGGCGGAGTGTTCCCGATTTCATGCGTTGCAGCGAACAAAGATATCCTTGGTGTATTCAACCCTGGATCTCACGGCTCCACTTTCGGAGGAAACCCGTTGGCATGTGCCGTATCCATGGCATCATTGGAAGTATTAGAGGAAGAAAAATTGGTGGAACGCTCCTTTGAACTAGGCAACTATATGATGGAAGAATTACGCACCATCAATAACCCTGCCATAAAAGAAGTGCGTGGCCGCGGACTCTTTATCGGAGTGGAACTTACTGAAGCTGCTCGCCCTTATTGCGAAAAGCTGAAGGAAGAAGGACTACTATGCAAGGAAACACATGAAACGGTGATCCGTTTCGCACCACCATTAGTCATTTCCAAGAAAGACCTGGATTGGGCTATTGATAAAGTGAAGAAGGTATTATCTGTTTAAAAAGCAAAAGCTGTCCAAAAGGTGAATAAACCTTTTGGACAGCTTTTTTAAACCACTACATTCCTCAAGGTTCCAATTTTCTCTACAGTAACCTCTACCACATCACCCTTTTTCAAAAAGCGAGGCGGCTTAAATCCTTTTCCTACACCAGCAGGAGTTCCTGTGGCTATAATATCCCCGGGCTCCAAGGTCATCCCTTTAGAGATGGTCGAGATGATCTCAGGTATCGAGAACATCATCAGTTTTGTTGATGCATGTTGCCGGATTTCCCCATTCACTTTCGTCTCCACCATCAAACTTTGAGGATTTTCAATGACCGATTTATGTACTATTGCCGGACCCATTGGACACGATCCATCCAGACTTTTTCCAAGAAAGAATTGCTTATGCTGCTTCTGCATATCCCTTGCTGTTATATCGTTGACAATGGTGTACCCAAATACATGATCAAAGGCATTTTCAATGGAGATGCCATTCCCTGACTTCCCTATGACTATAGCTAGCTCACCCTCATAATCAAGCTGGTCTGTAATGTCTTCATGGCTCTGGATATAAGCTCCTGGGCCGACAACTGAAGTCGGAGCCTTTGTGAAAATCATGATATGCTCCGGTATGTCGCCTTCACTTCCCATCTCAAGCACATGATCGTGATAGTTCTTTCCGACACAGAAAACATTTTTGCGTGGCCTTGGGATCGGAGCACGAAGATGGACTTCCCCCATCTCATAAAAATAAGATTCAGAGTCCCTTTGCGTAAATACCCAATCTCTTAACTTGGAGACCCTTTCAATAAAAGATTCCCCTTGTTCAATTCCTTCCATTAGAGTGGATGGCCAAGTGGTACCATCAGCAGAAACTCTATGCGCTTTATATAAATCAAGTACATAATTATGGGTTTCATCTGTCAATCCGATTCTTACTTCACCTTCTATTTCCATCGTTACGAAATGCATTTTTTTAGTTGCTCCTTTCACGTCGCACTTGGTTTGTGTAGTAATTTGTTATATTATGACTTGTTTTATCGAAGTGCTTTTTTTCTTATAAAAGCCGTGCCATAATAAGGACTCTGGCGTTACTTAATCTTATAAAATTGGAGTAGAAGCAAATGTTAGCTTTAAAAATTGAACTAAAAAGAAAGCAAATGATCCATTGCGCAAAAGAATACGGATTTACTGCATCCCAAACTGTACGATGCAGCCAAGAACTCGATGTACTGTTAAACAAACAATCACAACAGCTTCGGATATTGGAAAACCAAAATAAATATTCCTTTGCCCAATAACAGAGATGTGAAGCATATGCTCACATCTTTTTTAATTTAGGTCTATTACCGTAAGTCCCTGCCCTCCATAGCCATTCCATCGGGCCATAGTGGAAATAGGACACCCAGATTCTACTGATTATGATTTGGAATATATAAATTCCAAGGACGAGCCATAAACCATAAAATGGTGTAAATGAACCGTATAACCCTAATCCATAACTGTAAAAGATAAGGGAACAAACAACGGATTGAAACAAATAGTTGGTCAAACTCATTTTCCCTACATACTGGAAAGGGGACAAAAGCTTCATCCCCAAGCTTTTTCTGGTAACCATCACAACTGTAAGGAAGTAGAATACCGCACTTGCAGGGCCACCAATCCCGTCCTGGAGATATTCCGTAGCATAATTCTGCTGTGTATAATATGGAAGCAGTTTAAAAATCAATGCCAACACAAATGTCAATGCCCAGAGCTTTTTCATTCCTGAAAGATGCTCTTCCACTTTTTCAAGCCACTTGGACTTTGCTGCAGCCGCCCCGAACAGGAACATCGGCAACACAGAAAGCACAATAAAAAAGAAGTTCGCTATATTAACAAATGACCAATCAGAAATACGCTGTTTGGTTATCTCCGTAAATGTCCCATTTGCATAAACCTCTAAAGACTGCAGAGCATTCGCTTGTAACGGAGCATAGATATCCGCATCCCCCATTGTCATGGTCACCACAAGCATCAATAAGGATAACATTATGGTCGGTATAACAATAAGCAGCAGCCCCGTCCACACCATTGCCTTTGCTGACATCTTCCTCATCACCAATAACAGAAATCCGCAAATCGCATATGTAATGAGGATATCGCCATGCCAAATGAAGAAAGCATGGATTACTCCTATTACCAACAATACGACTAGTCTTCTAGAAAAATATTTTGGTACAGATAGATTCTTCTCCGCCACCCTATTGGCAAAGATAATAAAACCATACCCGAACAAAAACGAAAAAAGTGTATAGAAACTAGCCTGGGCGAGGATATCCACTCCATTCATTACTACTATGTCCCTTGTTTCCGACCAGTATGTTTTCATGTTCACATAAAGCATCGGAGAAAAAAACGAGGGCATATTCACTAAGAAAATACCTAAGATCGCAATTCCCCTAATAATATCCAAAGCTACAATTCTCTCTTTTTCTTGTATTGGTGCCGCTTGCATCCAGATTCCTCCCTTTATTTCTTACTTCATAAAGAACATTATAGCTCTTTTTCCTTTATATTCCTATCATCAAATCATTCTGTTTTACGATTCCAATTATCCACTCACCATACCGGGCTAATGTCATAGGATATAGCATAAGCGCACAGTAAAGGAGTTAACGTTTATGCCAGCAATCGTCGGAGCTGTAAATGTTAACAGTATCGGTAATTCTGGAATCTTTCATATCGGGGACGTGTTCCAGATGTCTCCGGTCAGTTCAGCCAAAACATTTGCAGGAGCCGGGAGTTTCAATACCGGAGACAGTATTTCAATAAGCAATACCAACAGCCAGACCAACACCTATGATCAGGACGTCAATGACCAACCGGTGGCGTTGAATATGTAAACCGAAAAGCGGAGGGCGCCCGTTCAGCGGCGTACAAACTGGACTGAGCCGTATGAGATAAAGGAAACACGAAGAGCGATAGCGATTCGATGTTGAGCTTATCGTAAGGAGGTGAGGGAAGTTTGATAGACGCTGCCGCCCAGAGCTAGACAAGGAGGGGGCCTTATGGCATCCAATTTTTTTATCAATCAAAACATTGTCATCCATCATCTGAAAATTGGGGGAATCACCAATTCCTCCGTCTTTCAGATTGGCAGTGCAGGCGTAATTAAATCGCTTTCCAATCTTTACAACACAGGAGGATTCACTGAACCAGGCCCAGTAAGCAGTGCTGAGATTGCCCAAGGTCAACAAGGTACTGGTGCTTCGGGTGCTTCGGGAGCTTCGGGAGCTTCCGGACCGTTTGTACCTTTAAAAGGAACAAGTTAAAACATTTTCTGGGCATTCACCCATTTTCAATGATTGCATAAAGTATTAGAGATGATTCTCGGAACTCGACAGCAACCAAGGAAAGGGGTGGCCAGATGTACAATAACTATCAGTATTTTTATCAATCCCAACAGCAGATCCAGCAGCTTCAACAAATAGTTGATAATCAGACGAAACAGATTTCCGCCCTTGAGGAACTGGTCAAACTGATGCAGCAGGAGATCATCCAGTTAAAAGCAAAGCCTAGTATCAACATAGAACGGATTGAGTACAAATTTGACCAACTGAAGGTCGAGACGCTTGAGGGTACATTGAATATCGGTCTGACCCCTGGTTCTGCCGGGGAAATCGAAGACTTCATCGTTACCCAGAACAACTTGGAAGTACCTGTCCCAGAGCAGAACCAGAACTTGGCCAAGGTAGTAGAGACCGATCTGAGGGAGTATTTGAACCAACGAGGAGAAGCGAAGATAAAACAGATTGCCAAACAACAAGGAAGAACACTCGAAAGGCACTATTATGATTTTATGATTCAGGATGTCAGCAAACAGCTTCCTTCCAGAATCAATCATACTTTGAATATGATAACTTCCGAGGCAGTCCAAAAAGGCTATAATGATGAAAAAATCAAGGAAGTAACAGTCCGCCAGCTACAAGAAGACATGGATAAAGCATTCTCAGCATTTATCCAGAACCTGCCTGCAAACAATTAGACTCTTTTCTCAAAGTTTGTTGCTTATAGTAAAAGTTAGACAAATGAGTGGATTGGAGCGGAAGGCACTCGACTCCAGCGGGAGGTAGAGGGAAACGGGAGACCCCGCAGGCTTGCCGAGGAGGCTCTCGGCCCTCCCCGCGGAAAGCGAGTGACTGCAGCGAAAAGGAACGGGTGAACTTTAGAGTCAATTTTTTAGAAAACAGCCAAAAATTATGAGCGTGGTGTTAACTTATGAATTTTCAAGTATCAAACCATAATCTCCAAGTAGATAACATCAATATTCTGGGAGTATCTTCTTCCTCCATCTTTCTCGTCGGGGACACACAGAACATCTGCCTTACCTCCTATTTTGATACGCCTCCAGAAGCATTGATTATTGGACCGTTTGTACCACTTACAACGGAATAAGCCAATGAGAGTTTCTAGAGTGAATGAAATCAACCTGCACTCCTTGTCATTCAGTTCTTATTTTCATATAGGGGATTCCTACTATATTAATGCAAAATCCCGTGCACTGGCAGTCAAAAGGGAGTTTCCAAGATTTTATGGAAATGAGGGGAATTTCTCTACGTATCCTATTTTTACTATGCAGTCCCCTCAGCCTACAATTACCGATCAGGTGAATATGAGCGTTTCAAATATCAACCCGAATATTTGTGTCAATCACATAAAGATTAAAGGGGTTTCATCCTCTTCTGTCCTGCAAATAGGATCGTCCCAAACCATATGTGCAGAAGCGAGAGTTAAACATACTAGACAACTGCTTGGTCCAGAAGTCCATCAACAGTTATAGTAGTTCGTGTATCATCATCTGATTGGTCAACTCGATAGTAAGTAAGGTTTTATAGAAACGTGTCCTTCACCATTTAGGCAGGAGTTCATATAGTGTAAGTATCAAAAAGAAAAAGGATGTTCTACATGCCAGCTATTGTCGGTCCGGTTGCCATCACAAGCGTAGGTGGAGGCGTTATCAACTTTGGAGATTCCTTCTATATTTCTCCCAAATCCGCTTCCAAAACTGCTGCAGGTTCCGGTGCACTAAATACCGGTAACTTCGTCATCACAAACAACGGCCTCAGCGCCACCAACGCCATTGACCCTGACATTAATGACCAGGATATTGTGGCGAATAACTAAAATAAGAAAAAGAGAAAAAAAAGGGGTTTAAGAAAAACCAGGAAAAACCGCCTGGTCCTTTTTAAGCTAAAAATCATTATTTGTTTGGTTAACCGGCGCTGTTCCTTTCCGCAAATAGCTCCGCTTATCCTAAGGGCGACCTTGAGCCTCCTCACTCCGTTGCGGGTTCTCAAGAGTGTCGCTACTCCCCCGTAGGACAAGGAAGGCTTCGGCAGCGATACATCGCACGCAGAAAATGCTCGCATTTTCAAGGAGTCTACGCTATTTGCTCCAATCCACAGCTAGAAATCAGTCATCTCATTAAGATAGTTTTTGGTTATCTTTTCGGTGAATGAAACCACCTTGTTGATTGGAGTGGAAGGCGCGAAGACTCCCGTGGGAGGAAGGGACAGGGGAGACCCCGCAGGCTTGCCGAGGAGGCTCCCGGACCGCCCACTGGAAAGCGAAGCGCCTGGAACGGAAATCAACCGGATTTTATGCTTTCTTACTTTTCAAAAAAAGGGGTCAGACCCCTCTAGGAGTTTCCCCTTCAATGGGGAAATAACACAAAAACCGTGCACACGCAAGTGGCACGGTTTTTGTGTTCAACGTTTTTGTTTTTTTCGTTCATTTGATTTGACTGTTTGTGGTATTTTGGTGGACGGTTGTTTTTGGATCCATTTGATGAAGGTGGCGACCTTCGGATCATCTTTTAAAAGTAACACCGTATTCAAACGTATGGCCAGTTCATCATTTGTGTATATGGCGTGTATCTGCTTATGGCATGGGATGCAAAGATTTGCCGTTGGAAGGAAGGTTCCTCCCATCTCCTTCGGGGTCAGGTGATGGACTGTTATCTCCACCTCTTCCCGTTCACAAAGCTCGCATATACCAAATTCCCGTTTTTTCTTCTTTGCCATTTCAGCATACACCTCCAAGATTCAAATCATCAGCCCTACATTAGCCATCTTTACAAACAAAAGGGTCATCATAGGTCTTCCAGTGTAACCACAGATCCTTTGCCGGAAGATTGTGCAGGCGTAACCACCAACCGCCTTGGCAAGCGGGCTCTCAGCTCCTGGACGTGAGAAATCACTCCTACTGCTAGGTGGTTGGATTGAAGCTTCTCTAACGCTGTAACCACTGCATCCAACAACTCCGAATCCAGTGTACCAAATCCCTCATCAAGGAAAAAGAATTGTAATGGATATTCTCCACGCAATTGGATTTGAGCTGATAAAGATAATGCAAGTGCAAGGGAGGTAAGGAATGTTTCCCCACCGGAAAGGGAGGAGACCGGTCTTCTCACTCCACCATTTGCATCATCACGGATAATAAATCCTCCCTGTGAATCCATCTCCAATGCATATCGCTGACGCGTAAGGTGTCCCAATCTTTCTGATGCATCCCTGCTTATCTGAAGAAGCTGCTCCTCAGCCAAGTATTCTACAAAACTGTTCCCTTTAAAGACAGCCTGCAGTTTCTGATACGCCTGGGTTTCCTCAGACAATTTCACTTTCTTTTCTTCAAGGAACCTGAACCGTTCATTCCGGTCTACGATAGAAGAAAGGTTCTGTTGGAGCGCACTCTTTCTTTCTATCTCTTCACGCAGATTCTTCCTTGCCAACTGCAGCTTGTCCTGCAATTCCAACCATTCTGCCTCTTCCAATTTTTCCGATCCTATCAGTGTGTTGAGACGGGAAATATCCTTTTCGACCGCTCTTCTTTCTTCCCAATATTGTTCTATTTGTTTTTTCCACAAATCTTTTGAATTTATATGGGCAATTGCTTCTGTTACTGAATCGATGGATGAAAATATGGATTTTTCCAAAGCAAGCTTCCATTTTTCTTGGATGTTCTCCAGACGAGATCCTGTCTCCCTTACCATCTGTTCGCTTTGAGAAGTAGCTTTTTCACTTTCCTGTGCCACCCTCTGTGCTGAGATCCACTTTTGGTAGCGTTCTTTTTCCATCCCATTTAAGTTTTCCATGGCAAGATCTACGCGCTTAAGTTCATCCTGGATTTTATTTTCTCCAACAATGGACTTTATTTCTTCTTGCGCTTCACTAATACGGGAATGAATTTGGTCGAGACTGAGACTCTCTTGGTAAATGACTTTTTCCATTTCTATTTTCTTTTCTTGCGCTTCTTTTAATTCTTTCTCTTTTGTCTCTATAAAATCCACACTTTTATTGATTCTTTCCTGCAGGTCCACTCTTAGCTTTTCAATCTCTTTGGCATCCTGATAGGTTCGGTCAATTTCTTCAAAGTCCTCATTTTCGAAGGCCTTATCCCACTGAACCTTTTTGTTTGCCAGTTCCAGCCTGGAAGTTTCCTGGCGCTTATCCCACTCTTCCCGTTGCTCGATGTAACTCGAAGATAGTTTTTCGGTTTCCTTGAATGTTCCGGACCAGGTTAAAAGATAACTGTCCACTTGTTTTTTCTTTTCCTGCACTTGGATAAGGTCCTGGATCAGCGCTTTTTGTTCTGTGACAATTCTGCTGTATTTTTCAATCAGAAGCCCTGCAGCGTCCTTCGACTCGGCCAATTCCTTGTTCCACTTGTCCACTTTTTCAAAAGATTCCTTTGGGCTAGGTAATTCTCTTTCACCTTCAAGATCTCGATAAAGCTCAGAAGCCAACTGCTCCAATTTGAGCTTAATTTTCAGATTCTCCTGCTTTTGGAGAGCTATTGCTGTAGGTAGCTTTTCCACTCCATGTTCCTCTTTACTGCTGGCTACTTCCCGTAGTCCTTCATGTGAGGCAAAGCCTGGATGGTCTTTGGACCCGCAAACAGGACATGCTTCGCCTTCTTCAAGTGATTGGGCCAATTCCAATGCCAGCTGGTGGATCTTTGCATCTTCCTCAAGCTTTTGTTCCGCCTGTAAAAACTGCTCTGCCTGTCGTTCGAGCCAGTCAAGGGATTGTGTCATTTCTGAAGCATGGTCATAATGCTTCTCTGTAGTTTGAAAAATTTCCAAAAGACCTTCTTTTCCCTTTTTCAGGTTTGTCTTTGCCTTTTGGTTCTCCGCTTGAAAAGATGCAATCTTGTTTTGCAGCGTTAAAACTTCTGCGCCGTTTTCCGCCACTTTTTTCTCGATATGCATAATTTCCTGTTTGCTTTCAAATGCCTTCTGGAGAAATTCCAACCTCGCAGGTGCAAGGGAATGGGAAGCAAGCTCATCCTTTAGCATCTTCTGTTTTTTTACCGCTCTCGCATAAAGGCCTTTTGCTTTTTCTTCCTGTGCTTCTATTTGGGAAAGATCATCTTTTTTGGATGCTAAAGACTGCTGCAACTCAACTACCTTTGGTTGGTGAACAGACAGTCCATCCTCTAGCTTTTGGGCACGTTCCAATTTTTCTCTCTTAGAGAGAAGTGGAGGCAGTTCTGATTCTTTCTTTAGCCTCGCCATTTCATAGGTTTTCACCGATTCTTCTAATGCCTCTTTTGCTGTGGTATTAGAAGCGAGGTCCTGATCGCTTTTTTGTTTCCATTGAGATAAGGCGAGTTCTACTTCTTTCAAGTCTTCCAATAGCGGCTTCAAGCTTTCCGCTTGTTCGGCAAGAGTATAGGATGTCTCCAGTTCTTTAATGGAAGCTTCTCGCTCTCTAAAAGTATGGAGTTTTTGTTCCACCAGTCCTCTTTCCGTTTGCCATTCCCATTGTTTCTTTTTACTCTCAAAAACTTTTTCGATTTCTTGTAGTGTTTTTTCCGCAGCTTTGACGATAGCTTCCACTTCTTTAAAAGCTTTTTGTGCTGCGTTCACCGCTTCATCAGAAGCCTCGCCCAACCCAAGCTGTTCGGCCTGTATTTCTCCAAGCAGTCTTGTTTTCTCCTGAAGCTCTTCTTTTATTTTCCTGGAAAGCTGGTCTCCGTACTTTTCCAATTGGAACAAACGTTGTAGCATTTGTCTTCTGTCTGCACCTTTCAAGGATAGGAACTCCGCGAATTTCCCTTGTGGCAGCACGACCGCACGAGTAAAATCATCAATGGTCAGCCCTAGAATTTCCTGGACCGCGGCATTGACATCGCTAGCCTTGTCTGCAATGACTATATGTTCACTGTCCTTCACTTCCGATAAACGCGATATTCCAGACTTGACCCTGATATCATCGGTTCGTTTAAAGGTTCGCTCCACTTTGAATCGTTGCCTGCCCTTGGCGTTTTCCAGTTCAAAAAGGAAGGAGACTTCTAGAACGTTTTCTGCGTGATTCATAATCCCTTGGGTATTATTGGAGGCACGTTCCACTTTTCCATATAAAGCAAGAGTCATACCATCCAAAATGGAGGATTTCCCGCTTCCTGTAGGACCAAATATCCCGAATACGCCACCTTGGCAAAGTGATTCAAAATCAATTACCTGCTTTTCTCGGAAACTGTGTAATCCTGCAACCGTTAAAGATATCGGTTTCATGCCTGCCCCTCCTTCACTGTTTCATCCTGCAGCAATGACAGGAATAGACGAACCAATTCCTCTTCAGGCTGAGCTCCTCCAGATTGCTTTTCATAAAACTTAACAAACAGCTCTTCAATCGGAACACTGTCCATCTTCACCGCTTTGCGTTCCTCGACCATTTCAGGAAAAATAGGACGAATATGAAGAATGCCATCATGGTGCTTACGGATGCGATGGATCTCTTCCATAGATAGCGCGTTTGTCACATGTATTTCGACATCGACCCAGGCGTTGCTGTCCTTCTTTTCATCCAGCCAGCCAAAAACCTGTTGGATCCCTTCTGTCGCTTTCCATTTCACAAGAGGCTTTCCACTGGATAGATAGATTTCCTTCGTTTCCACCTCTGCACTTGGCTTGGCATCAATAATGGTGACACTTTTTGTGTATCCGGCCTCGGAAAAACTATAGGCAAGCGGTGAGCCTGAATACCTGGCTGCGGTTTTCGCACGCTTTATGGTTTGCGGGCGATGCAAATGACCAAGAGCGACATATTGAGCCTGATGGGGCAAACTTTCTGCGGCTACGGTAAATGCCCCGCCAACTTCAATTGGACGTTCTGAGTCGGTCGAGTTTCCACCAGCCACAAACAAATGGCTCATCGCTATATTGACAGATGTCTCTGTAAACTGCTCACACATCTTGTTAAAGATCTGACGAATTCTTGCATCATAATGATCCCGTATCGCTTTTTCTTCAAACTCTTCGGAAAGTACTTCGTTAAGTCTGGATTCTGAAGGGTATGGCAAGGAAGCTAGCTTGAGGGTTTCATCTGTTGTAGGAATGTAGATGCTCTGAACGTCCATTGTAGGATATCCCAGCAAGGATATATTCTGTGATCTTGCAAGAGGTCGGGATGCCGAGAGACGGTCAGGATTGTCATGATTTCCTGCAATTACGGCAACCGGTCTTTTTCCATTGTTTGATAGCTGCTTTAGCGATTCATAGAATAGGACTTCTGCTTGTGCAGGGGGATTGACCGTATCATAGACATCACCGGCCATCAAAACGACATCCACTTTCTCCTCCTCCACTATTCGCAATAATTCTTCCAAGAACTGTGCCTGCTCCTGCAACCTGCTTCTTCCTTCCAGTGTCTTACCCAAGTGCCAGTCGGC
This sequence comes from Bacillus sp. LL01, assembly GCF_001037965.1. Taxonomy (NCBI): domain Bacteria; kingdom Bacillati; phylum Bacillota; class Bacilli; order Caryophanales; family Bacillaceae; genus Bacillus; species Bacillus sp. LL01. The sequence goes on from NZ_LFEL01000004.1 coordinate 212,808, forward strand.
CGTATGAAGTATTCGCATCTTCTTCCTCTTCCCTTCATTAAAAGAGGCTCAAGCAACAAGTTTTCTAACATCTTACTTTTGCCGCCTGAGCTCTTTGCTTGTATTAATCCATTTTCACTAATTGGTTTCCGTCAAAGAAATATAAATATTTTTCCTTTAAGTCTTTCTTCCAGATTGCTTCAACAGCCTTCCCATACAAAGCAACCTGGTCCTTATAACGGTTACGGAGCACAGGTTCCGCCTCTTCAAATCCTTTAACAAATCGTCCTGTGATGGTGTCCGTTTTGTAATCGATCAAAACGAGACCTTCTTCATCTTCCAGTAGGCAATCAATAACCCCCTGCACGAGGATGGTTTCTTCTCTTAATTCCGTTTGTTCTCCAAGCTCATGGCCTTGAAGTGCGAAACTAAACGGAACCTCCCTATGAACATGAACCGACTGCAGCATCCGCTTTCCGACAGGGGTGGAAAAGAAAGTTACAATTGCCTCAAAATCTATCACGTTTGCCTGTTCTGCTGTAATCAATTCTTTTTGAACCATGTCCAGGACCTGTCTTTGGACATAATCTCTATCGACTGTTTCTGCCGAAAGGTCGATATTCTGCATCACGGCGTGCATCGCAGTTCCAATCTCTGAAGCTGACAGCTTCTTCTTTTGCAGAAATGCCGGGCGATCAAGGAAATATTTTCTTTCCGTTTGGACAAGAGAGGTATCTGCATAAGGATCCTGCTGTTCTCTCATTCTTTTTATTTCCGACACGGATTGCTTGGAACGGTGAAGGCTTGCCTCTTTAAATGGATAGGACCAGGTGAGTTGGTCTATTACTCTCGTTTTATATGGACTTTCTATGTCCACCGGTACCCCATGCTTTACTTTATCCAGCAATAGGTTTTCTTCTTCTTTTTCTGCTTCTATCCCCTCTAGGAGTTGTTCCACGTTTGTCACTGAAACCTTCCATGAAGTTGGATGGTTGGTAATATCTTCAGGAACGGCACTTGACAGCTCGTTGCCTCTCAAGATTTCTGCATCTTTATGGCGAACAAGCGCAGGACCAACCCAGTCCATATAGGATTTCGCCCCCGCTCTGGCATAGTCCGGCAACAGCCAGCTTGCATGAGAGGTGTGTTCATTCCACATCGCTTGAGATTTTTCAAAGTCTTTGACCGTTCCAACAAGGTATAATTTCTCTTTTGCCCGTGTCAACGCTACGTATAATACTCGCATTTCCTCTGCAATCAGCTGCGCCTTGGCTTTTCGCTTCAACGCCAGCTGCAAAATCGTAGGATACGTGATTCGCAGTTTTGCATTAACATACTTGGACCCGAAACCAAGCTCCTTATCAAGCAGATAGCTGCTATTGAGATCCATCATATTGAACTGCCTGGACAAGCCGGCAACAAAAACGACGGGAAATTCAAGTCCTTTACTGGAGTGGATAGTCATGAGTCTTACAACATCCTCTTGCTCGCCAAGTGCTCTCGCAGCTCCAAGGTCCTCCCCTCGATCCTGCATCCTTTCTATAAAACGCAGGAACCGGAATAAGCCGCGAAAAGAGGTGGACTCATATTGTCGTGCACGGTCATAGAGAGCTCGCAAATTCGCCTGGCGCTGCTTACCGCCTGGCATGCCACCGACAAAGTCGTAGAAATGCGTATCCTGGTAAATCTGCCAGATCAATTCCGATAATGCTCCTTCGCGGGCAGCCGTTCTCCATGTCTGGAGCATCTGGTAGAATAGCTGGACTCTTTTTGCCAGGTCACGCTCTTCTGCTGTGTCCGGTGATTTTTTCATAAATGCAATCAATGCTTCGTAATAGGATCCCCTCTTTTGCTGAATACGGATAGTGGCCAAATCATTGGAATCCAAACCGACTATCGGCGATCTCAAAACGGATGCTAGTGGAACATCCTGGTAGGGGTTATCAATAATTTTTAATAGGGAGAGAAGAATGGCGACTTCTGTTGCCTCGAAATATCCTGTACTCAAGTTTGCATACAGCGGAAGGCCTTCCTGTTTGAACTCATCCATAAATTGTGGTGCCCATGGCATCGAACGCATTAGGATGACAAAATCCCTGTACGTTACAGGACGCATCACCTTTCTGTCCTTGTCAAAGATTTCATAGCCAGACTGGACGAGATGCTTTATTTTCTGAGCAATCATTTTCGCTTCCACTTGAGCCGTTTCCAATTCCACTTTATCAAAACCGGTGGAACCTCCTGCAGACTCCTCCATTTCGTCCGTTTCCTCTTCACCTGAAGGGGAACTGCTTCGATCTATCAGCATCAGTTCCGATTCCCGGTTTGATGCTTCAGGATAATAGGTGGCCCCGAATTTCAGCTCCGCATCGTCGTCATAGTCGATCTCCCCTACGGTTTCTCCCATGATCTGTTTAAAAATGAAGTTGGTTGCATCCAGGACTTCAGGCCGGGAGCGGAAGTTTTTATTAAGGTCGATACGGAAACCTGATTCCTCCCCTGCAGTATTGAATCGCTTGTACTTGCTTAAAAAAAGAAATGGTTCCGCTAATCGGAATCGGTAGATGGACTGCTTTACGTCCCCAACCATGAACATGTTCCCAGTCTCTTCGCTTTCCTTTGTGACAAGCTTGAGGATTTCCTCCTGGACCATGTTGGTATCCTGATACTCATCCACCATCACTTCCTTGAAAGTCGACTGGTAGCGAAGGGCAGCTTCGGAACGTTCGATCTTACCCTCCTTACTTTTTGCGAGTACACTAAGGCATAGATGCTCCAAGTCGGAGAAATCCACCAAACCTTTTTCCTGCTTCAATAGGCTGAATTCCACGCCATATTTCTTAACTAGGTCTACAAGTGTGCCCATCACAGGTGCTAGTTCCTCCAGATCCTTTAGGAAGGATTCAGGACGTCTTGAAAACAGTTCTTCTTTTATTCCTTGAACCATAGCTTTTGCATTGTTACGAACTTTGGTCCATCTTTCTATCAGTTCTTTATCGTATTCATCACCGCGGCAAGTTTTTGCTCTTGAGAAATCGAGCTCTTGCATCACCGCATACAACTCTTCCCATGAAGAATCCAGGGCGGTTTGAAGTCTGTGAAGTTGAGACAGATCCTGTTCAATATTCTCAGCTCGCGGAGCAGGCCCACCAGGCTCAAGCGTGATTTTCATCGCATTTTCTAATAAGCTTTCCGCCCCTAGAAATTGTAGTTTCATTTCTCTCTTCAACGTCGAGATAAAAGGCAGTTCATCTATGGAAAGCAGGCTTGTGGATTGATAGAATTTCTCGATTTCCTCAAGCCATTTCTCGGGATCAGGATTCGCTCTTGAAAACTCATGAAGATCAAGGACAAGATTCTGCAGTGCACCATCAGAACGGTCATTTGTGTACCGGTCTACCAGTTCAAAGAAAGCGTCATTCCCCTCTTTTCCATACTCCTCTTCAAAAACATTCTCGAGCACTTCCTCTTGCATCAATTGGATTTCTGTTGTATCGGCAATACGGAAGCTTGGGTCAATATCAATCATGTAGTAGTATTTTCTTACAACATCCAGGCAAAAGGAATGGATGGTGGAGATTGACGCACGGTTAAGCAGACTCAGCTGGCGGCGCAAATGCAGGGATGCAGGCTTTTTCTCTAGTTGCTTCTCCAAAGCCTCCCCGATACGGTGGCGCATTTCGGCAGCTGATGCATTAGTGAAGGTCACAACAAGCAGCCTGTCCACATCCACATGCTCCTCGACAATCTTATGGATCATCCTTTCCACAAGGACCGCGGTCTTACCTGAACCAGCAGCGGCAGCTACTAATATATCTTTACCAGAGGCGACAATCGCTTTCCACTGATCATCTGTCCACTGGGCATCTATCGGTTTAGGAAGAAGCTCCATGCTCATGATTCCTCTCCCCCTTCGATTTTTGTTTTCATCGAGGCAATGACCTCGTTTTTCGGTATGTTAGACAGCACTCTATAATCGTTCTCATCTAGAGAAGTATCGAATTGACAGAATGATTTATAAGAACAGAACGTACATGGGGTCTGATTCTTCAGTTTGTAAGGAGCAATACTTGTCTCCCCTTCAGAAATTTTCATGCCGATATCTTCAAATGTTCTTCTGACATATGTGCGCAGATGCGTAAATTCTTCCTCACTTGCAATCGAAGAGTTCGCTTGAAATCCGCCATTCTTTTTAAGGGCGGCAGACACTATTTTGGAGTGTCCGGTTTCAAGCGTCTGATCCATCAGTTTTACGGACTCCTCTTCTCCTAAAAGAAGGCCCTTCATCTTGAAGCTCTTGAAAATCTCTTCTTCAATAATATCCTCAGGTGTCATTCCATTCGTCTTGATCATCGGGTTGTGTACATGAAAGTACAAAACACCAGCAGGGGTGGCTTCACTTCCAAGCCAGCCTTGCGAATGGGAAATGACAATATCCAGATAGGTCAGCATCTGCAAGGCCAATCCATAATAGACTTCCGTTAGGTCAAGTGCTTTGTTGCTTGATTTATAATCGATGATACGAAGCAGTAATCCATTGCTTCCCTCCGCTTTATCTACACGGTCTATTCGGCCTACAAGCTCCATTTGGACGCCGTTCGGCAGGTTGATCTGGATGGGAGGCAGCTCCTCTTTTTTACCGAAGCCGAGCTCCAGCCCAACAGGTGTGAACTTGCTCGCTTTGGAATGGTCGCTCAGGATCTGCGATGCTCTTGTAATGATCGTTTCCAGCTTCCGTTTAATATAGTGGAAGCGATTGGAACTGAGCAGTATTTCCCCTTGCAGCTTAGGAGCGAGAATGTGAACCGCCTCTTTGGCCAGAACCTCGCATTCCTGCTTGGAAAGGTGCTTCCAATCACTGCCGCTCTTCCTGAGTTTATCTGAAATGTGTTTCAGTGCGGCATGAAAAAGCTGACCAATATCAGGTGCTTCCAATCGATAAATTTTTCTGTCTTTCAGTTTCAAGCCATGTGATGCGAAATGGGAGAAGGCGCACGCACTGAATTTTTCCATTCTGGACACACTTGCTTCCATGAAATTTCCGTAAAGCTCACGGCTAACCTTCTGCTCCAGCTTTTTGGCTTCATTTTTATAAAATAAACTCCGTAAGACCTGTTCGGTTTTAGCCTTCCATTCTTCACTATCCAAGAGTGTATTGTACACATCCCACCAGATCGGTTCGACCGGATATTTCTTCATCCAGGCCTGAAGCTGAACCGCCAAGTTGGAGAGCGTGGTAGAAGGTGTATGCACAAACATCAGCTGCTCCTCTTGGGAGAGCTCTGCAGGTTCATTGAGCAATAATTTCTCTTCCAGCAGCGGGAACATTTCCTTGATCCGCTTAATGTAGGAGGACGGTAGAAGTGTTTTCCCCTCTTCATCTGCAAGGGCATAACTAATATATAAATGATGCGATGGACTCAAAAAGGATGAGTAGACAAGAAAGTGTTCATCAAGCAGCCTTTCCATACTAGTCGGGGCAAGCTCCATCCCGTAGTTAGTCAAAAGCTCGCGTTCTTCTTCGGACACAAACCCCTCGTCCTTAATTTTCGCAGGGATTATTCCATCATTAACCCCAATTACAAAGCTGTGCTTAATATCCGTCAAACGAGAAAGGTCGAAGTTCGCGACAATTACCTGGTCGATAGCTGGCGGCACAAGACTGAAACGAAGGCTTTCCAACCCGCTTTCGACCATTTTCGTGTACATGGTCATCGATATTGGGTGTTCCCCGATCAATTCGACCATTTGATCTAGCATCTGTATGATGGCCTTCCAAACCTGCTCGTTTTCTTTTGCAGCGGAAAGATTTCCTTCCTCTTCGGCCCTTTTCATTCTTGCTTCCAGCTTTTGAGGGATCTTGAGGTCTTCCATATATTCATAGAGAGCTTTGCAGTAACTATCCATCGTCTTCGCTTTTTTCCAGCGCTTTTCAAGCATGTGGAGCGGTTCTACAATCATTCCTCTTAATTCATTGATTTCCTGTTCATAGGCAACCTCTTCATCTGTTTGCACATATGGCCCTTCTGTATCCACACTAAAGAAACGTCGATATCTCCAAGGCTCTTTGGAGGTCCATCTGTTCCCCTGGATTCCGTACGATAGGCAATAGTTTTCCAGTTTGTCCGTCTTTTCTCGCATTTCATTAATATCCTGGTCCAGCGAGTAAAAGAAATCCGTTTTCACACAACGGAAAACCGATTCATAGCGCCAGTTCCTAATTATCACTTCAAGGCTTGAGCGCAGCAATTCTACCAATGGATGATGAAGCATCGTCCGCTTCTGATCTACGAAAAAGGGAATATCATAATCTTTAAAAACAGTATTTACCAGGTCTATATAGGACTCCGAATTTCTTACAATTACCGCTATATCCTTATAGCGATTATCATTGTCCCTGACAAGAGAGATGATTTCCCTGGCCACCCCTTCAATCTCCGCTCTCCGGTTGACCGACTGTAGAATAGAAACTTCTGCCTTGTTGTGATAGACGACTGTAGGTCGAACATCAAAATACTGCTCCATATGGCGCAAGGAGTCTGCATGTTGAAACCGGAGTGGATCTTTTAATAGAATTGGTTCCCCCAGTTTGCAGCCCTCTTCCAATGCAAGCTTTCTCAGCTTTTGATAGGTCGTTCCTGTCTCACGGAATAAATGTAGGTCATAAGGTGCTTCTTCGTCATACGGCTTATCTGCGGTCAAGGCAATTGTGACCGAGTTTGCATGCTTCATCAATTGTTTCAGCACTTCCAGTTCCTGGGGGGTGAAGCTATGAAAGCCATCAATGAAAATATCCGCTTTGTGGATATAACTGGATTGGGGTATTTTTTCAGCTAGAAGCTGTAAGTAATCCTCTCCATCCAAATACTTTCCTTCAAGGCTTCCTTCCAATTGACGATAGACTACCAGAATATCTGTCAGCTTTTTGGCTAGCATTTTTTCATGTTCGGAAATGGAGACGTCTTCTCCGATTTGCACGATTTCTTCTTGCAAAAGGTCTGGTGTGATGCAATAACGTTTAAATTCTGTAATCATGCTTTCCATTTGTTCAATGAATCCAAACTGCTCGGCTGATTTACCGAACACCTGAAACTGACTTTTGTGTTCTTCAATCACTTTCCGAAGAAGCATGTGAATTCCTGTCTGGTCAATGTGAAAACGGCTGATACCCCCGACTTCCTGTAAAATTCTCCATGCCAGGCGAGTGAAACTGAACACTTGGGCCCGTATCATTCCTTTTATGTCAGGTGATTGGACAATGCGGTATTCCGATTGAAACGTCATCTGTTCAGGGACTAGATACACAACTGGGGCTCCTTGTGGGTTACTCTTTAGTTTTTGGAGAATTTGCTCGTTGCACCATGTTGTTTTCCCACTGCCTGTTCTTCCTAATAAAAAACGTATTGACACAAGATATCCCCCACTTTATATATCCAAAATAATTATACGTACTTATGTTCTTCTATTTCTATTGTACTGAAAAACTATCATTATTGCCAATGTCACAGCCATATTCAGAAGGTTGTATCTTTCGTGCACGTAACCGGTCAAACCCATGGTGCATAAGGTAAAATGGGCAGGTGATTGGGATGAAAACGAGAAATAACCATTATTTTTCAGCGGCACTATTGATTATCATGGGATTTTTAGTGGTCTGTAACCTTTACACATTGATTCCTCTGTACGATCAGATCAGCATGGAATGGAATGTTCCAACACGTAAGGTAATCCTGGCCAGCAGCTTCTTCAGCGTTTTCTATGCCCTGGGGCTTCTGACATTCGGGCCATTATCCGATAGATTCGGCCGGAAGAATATTATCAGCTACGGATTTCTTTTTTCCTTTGTTGTCACTTTTCTAATCTCCCAATCTACGAATATTTCTCATTTATATCTCTCCCGCTCCATACAAGGATTCGCGCTGGGGTGTTTTGCTCCTGTTGCTTTCGCTTACTGCTTTGATCATTTCTCCCAGTCCCTTCGAACCTTTACCATTTCCCTCATCAATGCAGGGTTTTTGCTTTCCGGTATATTTGGACCGATGATTAGCGAGAAAGTGTCTTTTTATTATCATTGGGACGGAGTTTACGTATTCTTTGCATTCTTATATTTTCTATTGTTTTTATTCGCACATTTAGTTTTAAGACCATCGAAAGCATTGGGTAGTAAGGGGGAGCAACCGTTGCGGAATTTTTCCACCCTCTTGGCTGACCGTGATTTAAGAATCCTCTATATCATCGTTTTTTCTTTACTGCTCTCCTTCGTAACTTTTTACGACAGCCTTTTTCATTTTCTATCCAAAGAATTTCCTGACCAATCCTTCTTGTTGGTCCGTTCCATCGGGTTAATAGGTACTGTCTCCTGCTTGTTTTCAGATGTACTGCTACGTACTGTTGGTGCAAAGCGCCTTATTTTCTTGTGCTCTTTGGCCATTTCACTATCCTTCTTTTTTATGGTGGTTTTCAGCGAAAGTCTGTTCATGATAGGTGCATTATCTGTCATCTATGTTGCTGCCATCTCTTTTTTCCTGCCAGCAACCATCACCTACATCGGGATACTCGGGGGGAAACACCGTGGTAGTGCCATCTCCCTGTACTCCTTCACTTTATTAATTGGTACCGCATTAAGCCCAATAATAAGCCATATCTTCTCATTTGCATCTGTGTTGGCTTTCTTAGGCATCTGGTTTTTAGTGAATTCAATTTTCATTTGGAATATCAAGAAAGATACCTAAACTATAGGTACTAAAAGAGCTTTCCAAACCTAATTTTAAGCTAAATGGCAGAACCAAGTTGATCGCAGTGGAAGACTCCTGTGGGAAGAAGGGACAAGTGAGACCCCGCAGGCTTGCCGAGGAGGCTCACGGACCGCCCACTGGAAAGCGAAGCGCCTGGAACGGAGATCAACCGCTCTAAGACAACTATTGAATTTTTATACTTGTCTTTTAAAAAGGCTGTTTTCGTAATCTTTGTTGCTTTTTCGTATTTATAAACCAACCGTTATATTCCTTTCTGTCGTGCTCTTTTCCTGTCTGTACAGGATAACTTGGATGCCAATTTTAGAGTAGATAAGAAGTGAATAGTAACAATCTTTGAGAAAAGAGCCTTTAAAAAAGCCTCCAACTTCCTTTATAGGAGGTTAGAGGCTTTTATACCGAAAAGGTGTTTATGTGCTCGGAACAGCGGTTGTTGCTTCCATCTCTCTCAAGGTTCTCATTCGTTTTTTCAAATAAAGACCTTGAGCAATTCCAAAAATATTCCCGACCACCCAGTAAAGCGCCAATGCGGAAGGAAGGGTCAAACCAGCAATTAAGATAAACACCGGGATGATATTCATGACCATCTTCATCTGAGGCTGAATATCATCCGTCAAGGTGACTCTTGTTTGAATAAATGTAGTGATAGCCGCCACTACCGGTAAAATATACATAGGGTCAGGCTGTCCAAGACTGAACCAGAAGAATGAATGCTCGGCTATTTCCGTTGTTCTGCCGATTGCATAATAGAAAGCCATGATCACAGGCATTTGAACCATCATCGGTAAACAACCAGCGGCAGGATTTACTTTATGGGCTTGGTATAAAGCCATCAGTTCCGTTTGCATCTTCTTTTGATCATCAGGATTCTTTTTGTCTTTATACTTTTTTTGTAGAGCTTCCATTTCAGGTTTAATTTTTTGCATCGCCAGCATGCTTTTTTGCTGCTTCAAAGCAAGTGGCAATATGAGAAAACGTATGGCGATTGTGACGATGATGATGGAAATACCATAGCTTCCGCCTGTCCAATCTGCAACCGTCGTCAATGCAAGAGATAGTGGATAGACGAAGTAATGATTCCAGACTCCCGAACTATCTGCCGTAATCGGCTCACTCATGTTACAACCTGTTAATAATGCCACCAAAAATACTATTAAACTTACTGTCCAAAACTTTCTCATGTAACTTCCTCCTACTTTTTACAAGATTATTGATTCGTGTAAGCAAAGTAGATGGAGGAGTCTTCTTCATCCAACACTGATTCTTTTGTCGGTCTTTTTCTATAAATAAAGGTAATAAGCCTTCTTCTTTTGCCGATTACTGACTGCAGCTTGTTCGTTTCTAAATCCAAGGATGTGGTATAGCTATTGTGTTGATAAACCACATACTTTGAATCCAAGTAAAAGCAGAATGTGATCAGGCAAAGGATGCCGGCAGTTACATATGGTGCATAGAGTAACAAATCGAGATAGAATTCCATATATGTGACTCACCTTTTTGTTGTTAGTATAGTAGATACGATACTACTTGTACGAATCGGGATTATATAAGTTTCATTTAAAGTATATCCCCACAATAAAAAGATACACCTAGTCAGCAATAATTACTAGGTGTATCTTTTTGTTAATTTTCCTTCTATACATGTTCTTCTTTATTTTCCATGTGGACGAACAGATCACTGTAAGTTTCCTGCAGCTCTTTTTTATCCATTTTCCCTACGGCAGTTTTCGGCAATTCAGCGACGAAGATTATCTTCTTCGGTATTTTATAGACCCCTATCTTCCTCTTGCAAAAGGTCAACAGTTCCTTTTCAGAAGTCTGCTTCTTGTTGGAAATGAGCGCAATAACTGCCTCTCCCCAAACAGGATGAGGTACACCAATTACACAGGCCTCTTTGACCGCTTCATGCTGACAGAGAATCTGCTCCACTTCCAAAGGGTAGATATTCTCCCCACCTGAAATGATCATGTCTTTCACCCTGCCGACTATATAATAATAGCCATCTTCATCTTTGCAACCCAGGTCACCCGTTTTCAGCCAGCCATCACTTTTGATTTTATTGGTTTCTTCTTCTTTCTCCCAATATTTCGAGAAGACATGGGAACCTCTGATATAGATCTCCCCAACCTCCCCTTCAGTTGCTTCCTGACTGTCATCTATCATTAATTTTACTTCATTGAATAGCATTGCTTTCCCGACCGAACCTTTTTTTCCATACGCTTCATGAGGATCGATGTAAAAGTTGTTCGGACCTGCTTCTGTTAATCCGTATCCTTCTTTGAATAATTTTCCCTTTTGGTAGAAAGCCTCATATATTTCCAACGGACAAGGCGCCCCACCTGAGAGGAACGTTCTCATGGTCGGGAAGTCTGTGCTATGAAAACGGGGATGTTCTATCAGCATGCCATACATAGTAGGTACCATCAGGGCAATTGTGCATTCATACAAGTTCAAGAGATCAATCGCTTTTTCCGCACCAAAATTTCTCATTAAAACCACGGTCCCGCCTGCCATGAGTAATGGAGTCGACAAGGCGTTTAAACCTCCAGTATGAAACATGGGCAGGCAAGTGAGGGTGATATCCTCTCCATTCAATCCCCAACTTACAATTGTATTAATAGCATTGGATGTGATGTTCTCATAGGTAAGCATGACCCCTTTCGGCTGTCCTGTTGTGCCACCGGTGTAGATGATGGCTACCGGGGCATTGGAATGTTTGGTGTGTGGGCTTTTCGCTCGTATTTCTTTTTTTGACAACTCTTTCAGCGAAAGCACCTGACATTCCAGCCCTTTTGCATCCTCTAAGTAATCTTCATGCACCACCACACATTTAGCCTTGCAATCTCTTACTATATAGTTCCATTCCTCTACCGCAAGTCTCCAATTTAACGGAACAAAGATCGCTCCTATCTCTCCACATGCAAAAAACAAATCAAAGAATAGAATATGATTGGGCGACAACAACGCCACTCGATCCCCTTTTCCAATACCGGCCGAATTCAGTCTGCCAGCCATGACTTCTGAGCGGTCATACAATTGCTTATAAGTCCATCTTTCTCCTGTTTCGCCGTCTATCACCGCGACCTTACATGGAGACAGTTGTGAACGCTTCTGTAACCAAGAATCATTCCATTCCACTTCCATCTCTCCCCTACAACCTACAAGATACTACCACTATAGGAGTAGAGAGTTACAGAAGGGTTACAGGGAGGAGATTTATGATTTCTCTGCAGTTCCACGGCTGCAAAAAGAAAACTGGCGCCATCAACATGATGGACGCCCGTTTGCAAATGCTTATGCTTCTTTCACTTTTCTCCGTTTGATCACAATATAAAATGCTGGTACAAACAATAGCGTAAAGAATGTCGAGAAGAAAATCCCTGAAATAATGGAAATCGCAAGTGGTGTAAAAAGTACGTCACCACTGAACGCAATAGGAAGCAATGCGGCAATGGATGTAAAGGCCGTCAGTACTACCGGTCGCAATCTGGCTTTTCCTGAATCAATGACCGCTTCACTAAGCGTAGCGCCTTCTTTCAATCGAGATTCCATGAATTCGATAAACACCGTTGCATTCCGCACCACAATTCCGGCAAGCGAGACAATCCCCATCATGGCCATGAACCCTAGGCCTGTTTGGGTGATGAATAACCCGATCACTGCCCCTGAAATGGCCAGGTACACGGAACTCATAATTAGCAACGGCAGTCGTAATGAATTGAACTGAACAACCATTAAGATGTAGATCAGGAAAATAACGATCAGAAAGAGTTTTCCCACTTCAATAAAGAAGTCACTTCTTGCAGAGGATTCTCCTCCAACAGAAACGGAAATACTGTCAGATTCATAAGTAGCAGCTATGTCTTTCACTTCCGCCTCTAATTGCTGCTTATCATCTTCCCCTGGATATACACGAACCGTTATCGTTCTGTCTCCGTCCTTGTGAGGAATTAACGGCAACACTTCTGTTTCTTCAACCGAAACAAGCTCCTCTAGTGGAACAAGAACCGGTGCTCCAAACTCAGTGGTTTCTGTTTTACTTGGCAGCTCCAAGGCTTCAAGAACAATTGCTTCTCCATCCTCTACAAGATCTTGGACGATGGTCAATGTCTCTCTCTCAAGTCCTGCTTCATAAGAACCAACTGGAATGCCTTCTGTAACGAGCCTGATTTGATTACTTATTTCTTGAGCTGTTATGCCATGCTCCTCCATCGCTTCCCTGTTTGGAACATAGTTGATGGTAGGCTGTGCGGAACCTACATCATCGATAACTGCTCCACTTCCTTCGAGACTTTGAATCTCTTCTTTCATCCCATTGACGGATTCCATCAATTCTTCTATATCTTCCCCTACTACCGTCAGAGCAATAGGAGCTCCAACAGGAGGACCGGCTTCAATAGTGGAAAGCATGACCAGCGCATCCGGATTTTCATCGCGGAGTTTAGGCTGCCACTGGGCAATCGTATCTGCAGTAGACTGAAGTTCACGGTCGACCCTGAGTACAACCTGACCAGTGTTTTCACCTGAATTGGATAATGTGCTTCCGAATATCCCAGGTTCCCCGCTCCCAGCAAAGATGGTTGTCTCATAAACAGCTTCATCTGTTTTGATGCTTTCTTCCATCTCTTGAAGCCTTGATTCTGTTTCCTCAAGTGGTGTGCCTGCTGGATAGGTAACGGACACGGTTACCTCTTCACGATCGGCACTTGGGAAGAATACTACCGGAATAAATGGAACAAGGGCGTAACTTGCTGTACAAAAGGTAAGAACAGCAAGTCCTGTAAGCAGGGGCTTTTTCACTACCTTTGTCAATATTCTTGTACTATACCAGTTACTCGCTTTATCAAACTGTGATCCTAGCAGTCCGTCTTTTGCTTTTTTACGCTTCTTTTTCTTTTGGCGCCATGCCATGAAAATTGGCACAATCGTTAAAGCGACAATGGTCGAACCGATGATGGTGGCAATCAACACGGTTGGCAGAGCAGAAATAAAAGCCCCGTTCGGACCACCAAGGAACGTCAATGGCAAGAAGGTAAAGACAATGGCCAGGGTGGAGGTAATGATGGATACCCGAACTTCTTTACTTCCCTTAATGGCACCTTCAAGCGGGCCATCCCCAAGTTGGTAACGCCTCTGGATATTGTCATTCACTACAATGGCATCATCCACCAGAATTCCTAGCGCAATGATGATTCCGATTATGGAAATTTGGTTTAAATCCACATTTGCATACGGCAAAGGAATCAATCCTAGTGCAATCGAAATCGGAATCGAGATTGCCACCAGGATGGCCGAAACGGCATTTAATCCAAAGAAAGTAATCAATACCACTGCTAAAATGGAAATCAGGAATGAAACCCCTAAGTCCTTGAAAATTTTAGACACAATATCATTTTGGGTATAGTAGAGCTCCATCTTCATTTCTTCTGGAAGATCTTTGGAGAGGCGCTCCATCTCTGCATCTACTTTCGCATGCAGCGTCGGGATGTCCACTCCTTTTTCCTGCATAATGGTCAAGGAAATGGCAGGTGTCCCATTATACGTAATTAAGTCTTCCTGGTCTGTCGGAACCTGCGTTAAGCTTGCGATATCCCCGACATGAAGGGAATTGCCCTCATCATCCTTTTTTAGAAAAACACTTTCCACTTCTTCGATATTTTCAATGTGTTCAAAAGTCAGCTGGGAGATCTGGTTTCCTTCCTGTTTACTGCCGAGCGGAGTGATTTCGAGCTCGTTCTGGATAGCTGTTATTACATCCGGAAGTAGCACTCTTTCCTCCTGCATGTTTTCCGAATCAAGGTTAAGTGTGTAACTTGACTCTTCTAGTCCTTTGACTGTGACTTTTCGGACTCCATCAATTTTTTCTATTTGAGGAATCCAGTTATCAATCACATCTTTCTGCTCTAATAGAAATTCACGGTCTTCATGAAGTATATGGTAGGAGGCGATGGCTCCCATTTGAATGTCCGAGTTCACTGTCGGCTCAAATGCGTCCTCCGGGAACTCCCGGCTCACATCGGACACTTTCTGCTGGACAAGAGAGAATACTTTATCCCTGTCCGCATCATCCGTCAATTCCAATACGATATTGGATATCCCCAATCCTGAAATGGAAGTGACACTGTCCATTCCATCAATATCCAATAATTCTTTTTCAAGAGGGGTGGTGATGTCCCGCTCTACCACGTTCGGCGCAGCCCCCGGATAGACGGTAGTTATCGTCCCGACATTTAGAGAGATCTCAGGAATCTCCCGTTTTGGTATCTGAAAATAGGTCAACGAACCGATGACTACCAATAATAGTAGGAAAATTAATGTTACCTTTGGCTTTTTAATGAGTGCATTAAACACCTGGATGTCCTCCTATACGCAATTATTCAAATTTGACTATATATCATGAATTCATCATAAGGTGTTGGCATCCCACTTGGCAAGAATGAATATGCTTCAGAACGAAATGTTACTTTTGTTGCCAAAATAAATGAGATATACAAGATTTGTTAGGTCTATAAAAAACAGGCTCTGTTTAACGCCGCTGTTGATTTCCGCAAATAGCTTCGCTTTCCACGGGGCGACCTTGAGCCTCCTCGGCCTTTCGCCTGTGGGGTCTCAAGATTGTCGCTACTCCCCCGTAGGAGTCTACGCTATTTGCTCCAATCCACAGCTAGAAACCAGTCATCTCATTAAGATAGTTTTTAGTTATCCTTTCGGTGAATGAAACCACCTTGTTGATTGGAGTGGAAGGCGCGCAGACTCCCGCGGGAGGAAGGGACAGGTAAGACCCCGCAACGGAGTGAGGAGGCTTACGGACCGCCCGCAGGAAAGCGAAGCGCCTGGAACGGAAATCAACCGCTCAGTGAAATAACCCAAATATATGAATAAAAACTAGGTACCATATCAGTACCTAGCCAGAAAAGAATATACAATTACATCATGATGCCGCCATCCACATGCAGCACTGTACCATTTACATAATCCGATTCATCCGAAGCAAGATACAGATAGGCATTCGCGATATCACTCGGCTTTCCAAGACGCTGCATCGGAATCACCTGTAGTAACCCTTGTATCACCTTCTCCGGTACAGTGGCTACCATATTGGTATCCACAAAGCCCGGAGCCACTGCATTCACGTTAATATTTTTTCGGCCGAATTCCTTCGCCCATGATTTTGTCATTCCCACTACCGCTGCTTTGGACGCCGCATAGTTCGTCTGCCCGACATTTCCATAAACACCGCTGACAGAAGACGTGTTGATAATTTTCCCTTTACCGTTTTCCAGCATATGAGGTACCACTGCCTGTGTACAGTTGAAGACACCGTTCACATTGACATCCATCACTTTTTGGAAATCTTCCCCGCTCATTTTCAGAAGCATATTATCCTTTGTAATGCCTGCATTGTTGATTAATATATCGATCTTGCCGAACCTTTCTTTTACCATGGAGACCATCTCCACAACCTTTTCCTGGTTGGCTACATCCACTTGATAAAATGCCGCTTCCCCTTCCGCTTGAAGCTCTGATGCTCTTTGTTCCCCAGTCGTTGCATCATAATCCACAAGGGCCACCTTCGCCCCTTCTTTTAAGAATACTCGTGCCGCTTCCAATCCCAATCCGTTTGCAGCACCGGTTATGATGGCAACTTTTCCTTCTAATCTCATTTGTACAGTTCCTCCTGTTTCGCTACGAATGTTGTAATCGCTTGCAATAATTGTGGTAGATCATCTACTTGTGCGGAGTGTCCGCAACCCTTCAGTGTGATGAACGTGGCGGCATCGCCAAGATCCTCGACTATTTCTTTTGCCATCTGTTCGGAAATGACGAGGTCTTTTTCTCCTGCCAAAACGAGGACAGGGATGTTGATATTCTTCACTTCCCCAGTACCTTCTTTCAAGCCGTTATGGTGGGAACTGATATTGAATGTGTTTAGTGCATGCAGTATTTCCGGGTAGTTTCGCTGTGTTAACATATCGTCGAGGTATTCTTCATAGCGTGCAGGTTCCGGTTTATTGTCATGATAGATGGCATAATCCCAGATCATTCTAAGTACATCCTTATTTCGTAATTCGTATGCGTGAGAAATGGTTATGGTCCTTGTCTTATCCTGTAATACCTGATCATAGCTTGATAGCCTTTTGCTTAGATCCGGTTGACCGTTTTCATCGGTATAAAACATTGGATATCCTCTTGTGGAAGCGGAAGCCAGCAAAATAAGCTTTTCTGCATAGCCGGGGTGATCGGAAACGAATTGCATGGCCACTGCTCCACCTGTCGACCATCCAGCCATTACAAAGCTTGAAAGCTTCAATTCATCTACAAATAGCTTTATGTCATCCGCCAAGTCCTTGATGGAATATATTTTCTCATTATAAGTGGATTCACCGAAACCCCTCATATCCACTGCGACAAGATGGTATGAAGAATTCATGTTTTCCATCAGGAGGTCCCAATGCTTGGAAGAAGTCATATTCCCATGAATAAGTACCAATGTTTTTCCGGAACCTTCACGTTCCCTATAGCCGTACGTCTCCCCGTTTGGCAGTTTCACTTGCTTTTGCACAATCATTATTATAACCTCCTTTAAGATTTTCCCCATTGAATAGTCGTTGCGCCCCACGCATAACCTATACCTGCACTGACAAGTACTATTATGTCTCCCTCTTTGATCCTGCCCTGCTGTAAGGCAAGCTCCAACGAGAGAATTTGATCGATTTGCCCGATGTGGCCATAGTCTTCGAGATAGATAGATTGATGTTCCGACAAACCTAGTTCATGTAGTACATAATCATGGGCAGATCTTTTCATGTGAAGAATTCCGAGATAATCCACATCCTCCTGGGTAAATCCGCTTTTGGATAGCGAGCCGCGTATCACTTGCAGGAAGTTTCTCATTGATTTTTCTTCCAGTCTCGCTTTCATTCCTTCAGGGTCCAATACATCCAGTTTATTTTGCCTTCGTTTCAGTGCTTCTGCTGAAATGGGATGTTTTGTTCCTCCCGCAACCACGACAACATCCTCTGAAAAGGACCCGTCCGTAATAAGATGGGAAGACAAAACTCCATTTTCCCCATAGTCTTTTTTCAGCAGGATGGCTCCACCCCCGGCACCCAGGTTATACATGAAACGGGTGCGAGGGTTTGTATAATCAATAAAATCTTCATTCCGATAGCCACCTGCAAGTAAGACGGTCCGAATGGATTCGTCCGCTATCATCATATCCTTTGCCAGTTTTATCCCCATTATCGTGGTACCACACCGCAAAGCCATATCAAAACCAACTGCATTTACCGCCCCAAGCTGCTTTTGCATATAAAGGGCTGCAGTCCATAACGGATACTCCTTGTGCTCTTCTCCGATATAGATAATCAGGTCTATTTCCTCCGGATCAACATTCCCCTTCTCCATGGCAACCCTTGCAGCTTTTATTCCCATCTCACAGGTATGATCCTTATCTGCTGCTACAGGCTTAGTCTTGATACCAAGCTTTTCTTCCACCACATATATAGGTATTCCAGATTTTTCTGCAATCTCCTTGCTGGTCATGAAATTTTCTGGAAGAAATGTACCGACACTTACAATTCCGACTGACGTCATCTCATCACCCGCTTAGTTTATCTTTCATATTTTTCTCTTTTTTAACTTTTAGTTGTGGGCCTTTTCGTTTGGACCACCATAATCTGACTGTCCCTACAATGCCTTGTGGGAAAAACATAACTACGACGATGTAAAGGATTCCGAAAAATATGATCCAGCGTTCAAATATCCAATGCACCTTTGCAAGATCTGTCAACCAGTGATGGGCAAACTCGATCAATCCTGCACCGATGATTGCTCCTATCAATGTGCCTACGCCTCCAATGATAGTCATTAATAAGGCATCCAACGTAACATCGACCGCAAATACGGACGTATTGACAAATCTTAGTGTCAATACATAAAGACTACCGGCAAAGCTTGCAATGACTCCGGCCACCACACTTGCTATCACTTTGTAATGCAGCACATGATAGCCAAGTGATTCTGTCCGGTCTTCGTTTTCTCTTATAGCCTGCAATACCCTGCCTAAAGGAGAATGTGTAAATCTTTTTAATAAAAGAAAGATAACCACCATCAGCAACAAAGCTAGCAAATACAGATTCAACCTGTCTCGCAGCAGATCCGGAATGCTGAAGGTGAACCCATCGTTTCCATATGTGAGAGTACGCCATTTTTCTGCCAATACCAAAAACAGACCAGAGAATGCAAGTGTTAACATGGCATAGAAGTGACTTTTCAACCGGAGGGAAAGCATTCCAACGATATAGCTGACAATGCCAGCGATGATGGCACCAACGAGCACTGCCAGTAGAAGCATGGCAATAGTACTATCATATTGCTTCAGCATTATCCCTGTCGAATAGGCTCCAATACCGAAGAACATAGCGTGCCCGAACGAGACAATTCCTGTGTAGCCAAGTAGGATGTCGTAGCTCATTGCGAAAATGGCAAAAAGGAAGATCTGGGTGAACATGATTAACAGAGTACGAGAGTCTGTAACAAACGGAAGGGCAAGAAGCATCAGGAAAATAATGATATACACTGTATTGGGTTTTGTCATATATCTGTTCATGCTCTCACCCCTTTACTCCAAATAAGCCTTGAGGACGGAAAATCAAGACAATGGTCATCAGCAGCATATTGACTGCCAGCGCCAAGTCCGGTACGTAATAGGCCATAAATGAACCGCTTATTCCGACCAGGATGGCTGCAAGGACCGAACCTGTTATACTCCCCATTCCTCCGATGACCACCACAATGAACGCCAAGATCCCGAATTCAAGTCCCATTTCTGCATAGATGACTCCGGAATATGGTCCAAGCAGCATCCCCCCGAGCGCAGCCATTGCTGCTCCAGCCATGAACACAAGCATAAACACTCTTTTTATATTGATGCCCAATGCCTGCACCATCTCCTTATTAATTACACCAGCACGAACGATAAGACCAATTTTCGTATTCCTTAAAATATAGAAGATGGCTGCAAAAACAAGCGCCCCGATAATGATGATGAACACGCGGTATTTAATAATGATGATATCGCCAAATTCCCAGCTTCCACTTAAATAAGACGGGGTTCTCGCGCTGAGCTGATTCGGGCCGAACACTACTTTAATCATTTCACTTAAAACAAGCATGACCCCTAATGTAATTAGGATCTGCTGTACATGATTTCCATAGACAGGTTGAATGATAAAACGCTCTAACGCCAACCCTAGTATAAGTCCCGTACCTATCGCTGCAATAATTCCTATCATAAAACTCCCTGTTGCCGTGTACACCCAGATTCCGGAGAAGGCCCCCCAGGCAAACAGACCCCCATGGGCAAAGTTAAGGACATCCATTAGACCGAATATCAATGTCAGACCAGCAGCAAGCAAGAATATCAGCATTCCTGTTGCTAATCCATTTACTGTCAGATTCACTAAAACTTCCACGTATCGCCCCTCCTATTATGCAATTCCAAGATAATGCCTTCTGAGCTCCTCATCTTCCTTCAGCTCATGCATGAGGCCATGGTGAACGGTCCTCCCGTCATCCAATATATAAAAACAATCCCCGATTGTACTAGCCATGTAAAAATTCTGCTCCACCAAGATGATCGTTGTTTCTTTTTTCATCTCCTGGATGGAATTCATCACTTTTTCCACCATGATCGGAGCGAGCCCCTTGCTTGGTTCATCGATCAATAGTAGCTTGCTGTTATTGACATAAGCTCGGGAGATTGCCAGCATCTGTTTCTGACCGCCACTTAAGTTCCCGCCACGTTTTTTCCAATATGTCTTCAAATCTGGGAACAGTTCGAGCACCCATTCTAATTTTGCAAGTGTTGTTTCATCATTCTTTCTCATGGCGACCTTCATATTCTCCTCCACAGTTAGTTCCCCGAAAACCCCTTGATCTTCAGGCACATATCCGATTCCCTTATTCGCAATTTCATAGGTTGCCAGTCCCGTAATATCCTCCCCGTCAAAAACAACCGAGCCCTTTTGAGGTGGATTCAACCCCATGACACTTCTTAGAGTGGTCGTTTTTCCAGCGCCGTTTCTACCTAGAAGAACGGTAACCTCCCCCTGTTTGGCTTCAAAATCAACACCTTGCAATATATGAAACTGTTCAATATACGTCTGGATTTTCTCCACTTTAAGAAGCGTTGTCATCATATAGTCCTCCCAAATACGCCGACTGTACTGTTTCATTGTTCATGATTTCTTCTGGTGTCCCATCCGCCAACAATCTTCCGTTAAACAGTACGGTAACCGAATCCGATAAATCCATAATCATGTCCATTTTATGTTCAATGAGGATGATAGTTCTGTCCCCTTTGGCCTTTATTAGTTTGATAACCTCCAAGATAGCTGGAACCTCTTCTATGGACATCCCTGCCGTCGGTTCATCCAAGAGAAGAATTTCCGTCTCCAGCGCCAATAGCATGGCAATTTCAAGTTTTCTCTTTTCACCGTGGGCAAGGTTCTTGGCAACAGCATGGGATTTGTTCTCCAGAAGGACAGTCGTCAACAGTTCCAGCGCCCGCTCTTCAAACTCCTTAAAGTGAAGAAAATGGGAAAACATGTTATATCGGACGCCTCTTTGCGACTGAACGGCCAGCCTAACATTCTCCAACACCGTCAGATTGGGAAACACATTGGTTATCTGAAAGGAGCGGCCAATTCCTTTCCTTGTCCGTTTCATTGGCGGAAGCTTTGTAATGTCCTCCCCTTTTAAGATCACTTCCCCTTTTGTCGGTTTCAACTGCCCGCTCAATAAATTGAAAAAGGTTGTTTTTCCCGCTCCATTCGGACCGATGATGGACTTGAAATGATATGGATCCACCGAAAAATTCACATGGTCCACTGCCACATGCCCACCAAAAGCGATGGTTAAATCCTTTGTCTGCAAAATCGGATTCAAGCTGACTACCTCCTTTTCATTTAAAAGCTGATTTCTAAAAGATTGTTGTTGGCTATAAAGTTTGACCGTTCCTTTCCGCTGCAGGCACTCGCTTTCCGCGGGGAGGGCCGGGAGCCTCCTCGGCAAGCCTGGAGGCCACTGAAAAAGTACTGAATTTTAGTTCTTGGGTAAACACCGCTGTTGATTTCCGCAAATAGCTTCGCTTTCCGCGGGGCGACCTTGAGCCTCCTCGGGCTGCGCCCTGCGGGGTCTCAAGATTGTCGCTACTTCCCTGCAGGAGTCTACGCTATTTGCTCCAATCCACAGCTAGAAACCATTAAAAACAATTCGTTTTCAGTTTTACAGTGCCCTCCAACGGAGTGAGGAGGCTCAAGCACCGCCCCGCGGAAGCGAACACCTGGAACGGAAGGAAACAGGGCGTTTAACAGACCCCTCCATAGAAGTTTTCCAATAACACGAAGGAACCTCAGGGCAGCGCCCCAAAGTTCCACATCAGCTTATTGATTATTCCGAACCGGAGGCGCTGTTTCTTCCGGAGTCAACTCCCTCATCAACACAGGAACCGGATAATCGAACCCATCCACCTTCTCCAGACGCACAGCATATAAAGTTTGTAACGCCTGATGATCTTCAGCACGGAACGTCATTTGCCCCTTTGGAGTATCAAAGCTCATCCCTTCCATCGTCTCAATGATCAAATCCGTATCCGTATCACCCTCTGTTTTCTTCAATGCTTCCACAATTGCAATAGCAGCACTCATTCCACCTGGTGTAAACAAATCAGGAACTTCTCCGTTAAATTTCTCCTTATGCTTCTCCACCAGCCAGTCATTGACCGGATTATCAGGTAATGTGTGATGGTAAACAGTGAACCCTTCCATGCCAATCAATTGTTCCATCGTATAAAGTGCCGCAATATCAGGGGCACCTGTAGAGATCTTGATTCCTCTGTCCTGCACTTTCATATCAGAAATCTGATTCCAAGGAGAATTGGCTCCAGCCCATACGACAAACAGATAGTCAGGTTTGGCATCCAAAATCTTCTGGATATTGGATGTGAAGTCCGTTGCTGCCGGATCCGCAAATTCTTCCAAGACAATTTCTGCACCAAGTTCCAATGCCGCCTCTTTGAAAGCGGCAACTCCATCATGCCCAAATGAATAATCAGGTGCCAAAGTAGCTATTTTCACTCCCTCACCAGCAATTGCAGCTGCACCAGCCACCGCATCTTGAGAAGAGTTACGTGCTGTACGGAAAATATACTTGTTCCAATCGGCTCCCGTAATACTATCTGCTACTGCCGGCTCGACCAGCATCACTTTTTTATATTCCTCAGCAAGAGGAAGCACTGCCAATGTATCTCCAGAACTCGAAGATCCCACCAAGAAATCCACTTTGTCTTCTTCCAATAACTTGGTAGCCTTTTGGATGGCCACTTCCGGTTTAGTTTCCGTGTCTTCCACGACAAACTCGATTTTATGGCCGTTCACTTCCATTGTTCCTTCCGTTGCATACTCAAGACCAATTTCAAACCCTTGCACCGTTTGCTTACCATACGTTTCAAGGGCTCCAGTCATTGACGCTAGTACACCAACCTTAATTACCTTCTTGTCTCCATCATCACTTGAGTCTGTGTCTGTCCCGGCATTACTGTCACTACATCCTGCCAACACCAGCATCATCATACACAGAAGCAGAAAACCTGTCTTCCACTTTTTCATCTACTTTCCCCCTCATCAACCCTTTGATTTGTAAAGTTGTAGCTTCAGCATAAGACGAAGTGGTTACAAATGGGTTACAAGAACAAAGTGAGGAGGTTCCCGGACCGCCCACTAGAAAGCGAAGCGCCTGTAACGGAAATCAACTGCTTTAAGACAAACCAGAAAAAAAACCCACCATTCAGGTGGAGTTCAATTCGCTTTTCCAAGCACCATATCGTACATCTGCTTTGTGGAAAACATCGGTTCCACACCGAGCTCATTTTTCAAATACTGCTTACACTTTGCAAACCATTTCATCGCTTGTGATCGATTATTCTTATGGTAGTAACAAAACATCAGTAGGCGATACGCTTCTTCCCAAGTAGGGTCTTTTTCAATAACCTTCTCGCACCATTGGATGGCGGTATCATACTCTTTGCGGGCCACCAATAGCTGTGCAAGCTTTTCACTGCATCGTAAATAATAGACTAATAGTCGCTCTCTTTCATTCAGACACCAATCAGCATATTTCTGATCAGGGAGAAAATCTCCTTTATATACTGCCAACGCTTTTTCTAAATACGCAAAGGCCTTTGTTGGATCCTGTTCTTCCAATCCAGCCGAGGCGAATGATTCAAATTCGATGCAATCTACCAAATAGCCGCTGTTAGGATTCAAACCATATGAATGCCCTTCCCTTTGAATGAAAAAAGATTCAGTTCTCGCCTTCCTCTCCGGCTCTAATGCATTGTTCAAGGCATTCAGGGCGACTTTGAAATCCCGGGTCATGGACTTTTCCGGTACATTCGGCCACAATGCTGCAAAAATCTCATCCTTTACTAATTGCTTGTTTCTTTTGGTGACGAAAAACTCTAAGAGCTCTTTTGCTTTTATACGCTGCCAATCTTTCGCTTCGACTTCTTTTTGTCCAAGCCAGACTCTGAAGCTACCTAATGTTTGAATTTTCAAAGTGTAGCCCGGATGATTTCGGACTTCAGAAAAACCAAGTTCATTCAGCAAGGATGTCACATATGTGCGCTGAATATTTCTGCTTTGCGCTTCCAACAAAAGGGGAGTGTATTTCTGAAGGTCACTTGGACCGAAAGTGGTTCGATTGAATAGAATGAATTCATAATTTCCGGTTTGTAAGGTCGTTAAAAATGCGTTCATAGAATCTTTAAATCCATTCCACTCCTGGAGTTCATAGTGATAGATGGACTGCCAGAAATTCAGCAACATCTCTGCATATTCATCTCCGCATTTATGCAAAAGTCTGGTCGCCCGAAGTCCATATAACTCAACCTCTTCCCACTTCCTGCTATGAACAGAAGCAATTTTCATCGCGAGATAGATAAGGCCGGAAAGCCAATTATCTTTTACCTCTTCCGTTTCTTTTAACGCTTCTTCCCCACAAAGAATGGCTTTCTCATAGGCGCCTTGTTCTGTATATAAAATACAAAGCCCCATGTTCGCTTCTGCTTTCCCTCTTGAAACATTTAAATCTTCCATAATTTCCAATGCGGTTTGATAGCATTCCTTGGCAAGGACACTATCATATATCTCCATCAATTGAACCGCATGACCCAGACGAATCCAGCCACAAGCCTCCACGAATGGGGCTTGAAGTTTGACTCCCTGTTTAATTCCTGCATCAGCCAGTTTTTTAGCCTGATCCGCATTGCCGATAAATGCTTCCACAAGAGATAACAGGAGGTCTGTTTCACGATGTGATTGAGGAAGTGTCCCTTCTGTATGACTTTTTTTCTTGTATATCAGCAGTTTCTTAGCCATCTGCAGTTTTCCGGAACGCAACAGGATTCTGGCTTCCAGATTTCCGGCTTCCTCTTGTTTATAAAATGTATCCAGCTTTTCAAACCATTCAAAGGCTTTGGTGGCATGACCCGCGTTTAATAGATTCTCGGCCATGATGGCATATAGCTGGTTCTCTTCTCTTTTTTCAATAGGGCAGTTTTCCATTAGTTTTATGGCTTCCGATAAGACCCTTTCTGCTTTGATTGGTTGGATGGTATCTAGGTATATTTTCGCGATTCCTTTTAACGATCTGATGATGACCAGTGAATCACCATTCATTCTTGCTGCTTCCAAGCCATTTCTATACGCCGTTTCTGACTCTTCATATTGACAGCGATAGCGCAGTATCTCTCCTTGTATATACCAAAGCATATAGTAGTTCCCTTTAATTTGGATATTCATTCTAAGCAGTTTTTCTAAGACATAAGATAGCTGGCCTTGTTCCAACAACTTTACTCCATGCTCATGAACTAGAGCTCCTATGGCTCTATAATCCCCGATTTTTTCAAAATGAGCGATTGCAGGAAGAATCTCTCTTTGTTTCATATACCACTTGGCACAACGCTTATGCAAAAGCATAAATTGCTGTTCCTGATCTTTTATCCTTCTTTCCAAAAACTCTTTGAACAAGGCATGATAACGGTATTGGTTCTTTCCGGTAACGGTAATAAACAGGTGACGTTCTGTCAGGGATTGCAACAAGTAATTGGACCCATTGATTCCAAGAACTTCATCACACATCTCCCCGTTCAGAACGTCCAATATGGAGGTTTGTTCCAGAAACTGCTGTACCATCGGGGTTTGTTTCATGAACACTTCTGTCGCCAAGTATTTGAATAGGTCCTCCAATGTTCCTTGCGTCATAATCAGTCCTTCCGTGGATGTTTGCTCCACAAGCCTCTGACTCAACAACCCTAATGCCATGACCCATCCTTCCGACAAAGAATAGATTAGTTCTATATCATCTTTGCCAACATCGAGCATATAAACATCTTCCAGAAGAACCTCCACTTCCTCTATCGAAAATTTAAGATCCTCTTCCGTTATTTCCAAGAGCTCATTTTTAACTTTCATCGCTGTAACAACTTCCCAGCCAGGTCTTTCCCTAGTTATTAAAATCACATGAAGATTACTAGGGATATGCTGTAGCAACCAATGGAACCATGTAATAATTTCCGGATTGTTCTGAACAAAATGAAAGTCATCTATAATTAATATGAGAGGCTTTCCAATAAGCGCGATTTCATTAATGAACAGAGAGCAAAGATCTTGGACTTCTTCCTCTCGAATATACCGGTCCATTCTGTTCAGGTAATTTAAAAGACCTTCTCCGAATTCCCTGTATCTGTTTCTAATAGAGTGGACAACATACCGAAGAAACGGAATCAATTCATCATCGAAATCCGTTGCGGTGTACCAACAGGAAGTGGATTCAAACGTAGGTACGAATGAGGCTACAATGGTACTTTTCCCATATCCGGGACCGGAGTGAACAAGGGTGACCCCAAAACTCGTAACCGCTTTCATTTTTCTTGCTATCTTAGCCCTCCTTAGAACATACTCTTTGACAGTTGGTGTCGTAATCTTGGTCTGCAATATGGTATCCTGAGAGATCATCAATCCGCCCCCTTTTTTCAGAATCTTTTTAATTCAATTATAATGATTAAAACTTCCAATAGCACTAAAAAGAACAGCTTTTATTTATAAAGCTGTTCTCTACTTGAATGTCGTATTAAATTCATCAAATGGCCAATAGCGGACATGAACCTTACCTACAATGTCCTCTATTTTCACAAAACCGAAATGCCGGCTGTCCAAGCTGTTCAGTCTGTTGTCTCCGATGACAAACACATGCCCTTTTGGCACTACTTCTTCCCCTGTTATCTCTGAAAGTGAAAAGTCCCCTGTAAAATTACCCCCGAATACCTTCAAATGATCAGAACGGATAAACGGTTCCAGAACAAGATTACCATTCACATATAGCATATCCTGCTTATACTCTATTTGGTCTCCCGGTAGACCAATCACTCTTTTCACATAATTAAACTCTTCATTTTCCTGTTGAAAAACAACCACATCAAAACGCTCCGGCTTGGTGAAGGAGTAGACCATTTTATTGACCATAAGGAAATTTCCCTGTTCCAATGTAGGATTCATGGAATGCCCTTCCACAATATAATTAGAAAAGAAAAGCGCACGAACCATAAGCACCAAAAGGAAAGAGACGATCAACCATTTCATTGCCGATTTACGTTTAGTGTTCTTTTCTTTCAATTCATAACCCCCGAATTTCTATCTAGTAGGTCTTTAGCACTCTAATATTATCATAATATACTGAATTTTTACAAATGAATAATACTTTTTACTAACGAATTGCAACAATCTTTGAGAAAAGAGCCTTATTTTTCTCCTGACAGTTGCAGACGGAGCTCCACTTTTTTTCCGATAAACCACAACACCAACATAATGGTGAGGGCAATTGCGGTCTTAATAGGCGCACGTATGAATGATAACAAGTCATAACCAATATAGCTGATGGTAAATATCATGACCATTTTCCCAGCAACTAGTGCAAGAAAAAATTGAAAGAATTTTATCTTTGAAAGTCCTGCTACCACATTGATTAAAAACGAAGGCGTAAATGGGAAACACAATAGAAAGAAAAGGGGCCCGAAACCATGCCTCTCTATCCAAGACATCGTTTTCCTTATCTTTTCTTTTCTTAGCATGGCCTGTACTCTGCGGCTTCTTTGCAATTTATGTACAAAATAGTAGACGATCACCGCTCCTACTACTGAGCCTGCCCAAGATATAAGAAACCCCATCCATAGTCCAAATGCAGCAGCGTTAGCCATCACGATGACAATCAGCGGCAAAAAAGGAAGGAATGCTTCCAGTACCACCAACAAAAAGCCCGGTAGCGGACCAAATGATTGGTATTCCTCCAAGAGCTCCAACAGGTTCTCTATTGTCAGTAATTCTTTTATATAGTCTAAAAATTCCATTATGCTATCTCCACTTCTGTGCAAATCTTCTTTCTCTATTGTACTAGTTATACCTTTATTCACCCAATAAATAACATCAAATTTAAAAGAATCTATATTTTTTGTTATTTTACGCTCCTTTTAAAAGCAAAATAAAAAGACTTGCTTATACTAAGCCCTTTTATTAAATAACATTCTATTCTGTCTGTCCAATTTTCATTCCAAAAGGTCCATATCTTTGATGATGCAGTTTCTCAAACACAAAAATGCTTTCATAAAATGGGATACTATATTCTTCTCCGTCCTCGATAGACCAGCATGTGGAGAGAACACCATGCGCGAACCCCCAGGCAAGTATTCTTCTTTCATCCAGCTTTAATTTATCCACTAAAATGGAAATTCTTTTCGAAAGGATTATTTCTATATTTTCTTCAGGTAGTTTGTTCAATAGAAATTGAATCGTATCGTATTCCCGTTCTCCCACCAGCCCTTTTGGATCGATGGCCACCCATGATGCTTCCGCCTTTAAGATATTGTAATGATGCAGGTCTCCATGCAGTATGTATCTTTCATTTTTTTCCTCCAGTAAACTTTGGAAGGTATGAACTGCTTTTTGAAGCAGCTCTCTTGTAATTGGGTTCTTCCCTACCGGATATTTACTTTGGAAATTAAGTAAACTATTCTCCCTTTCTTCGATTTTGGGCAGGCGGGAAGCTGGTGTTTCCGGTACCCATAACGATTTCATGATATCGGCCGCAATTTCCGTTGCTTCTATGTCATCCTCCAAGTTTGCCAACGTATCCCCCGGAGTGAGACGATTTAAAATCAATATCCCTTTTTCCATTTCAGCGTCTACGACTTTGACCATTTTATCACCAGCAAAGTAACTTAACGCTTCCACTTCGGAATAAAACTCCCTATTGGGTACGGAAAGCTTTAAAACAACCTGTTTACCATCTTCTTTTATCGCAGGAGCTACAAAATTATATGAAAGTTCGAATGGCGAGAGAACCTTGAGATTCCATCTATTCTCACAGTATTCGATTAGTGTGCCAAAGTTCTGTAGCCACTCTTCCCCTTTTTCTTTATGGATGTTTCTGATTGTTTGAATATAATTGGACGGGAGATTCACCATGGTCCTATTCTCCACGCTGTGTAAATGCCCAGCGGTGACCATCGGGATCCTCCAGCTCAAACTGGATGTCCCCCCAGGGGCGGGTAATGGGCTCTGTAAGAGATTTATTGTTGTTCTGATGATCTATGGGAATAAGTCCGCTTTCTTGAACAAAACGAAATAATTCATTAACATTTTGTACTGCTGCATGGACTTCCGTAATACCTGGATTCGTTTCATCTGCAGGATGAAGCATGACCAGTCCGCTTCCAAGGTGGAACCAGTGCATTCCTTCATAGCCATGGGAGTATTGAAACCCTGCGTTTGTGTACCATTCTTTGGAGCTTTCCGTGTCTTTACAAAATAAAACGACGTGATCCAGACCTTTTATCATTTGTGTTGTTCCTCCTTCTATTAATTCTGATAGATTTTTAGATAGTTCAGGCCAAATAGCACCGAGTTCATGCCGATGCCATTTTTTCAGCTGCCTTGTCGACCTAGGCTACTAAACAGCTTTCAGTAAAACGAAGCTCTCCCAAAAGGAAGAGCCTCGCTGCGTTATACTTTTTACTTAGCGCCTTCCAAATACTCCACAAACCAGTTCTTTATATGCTCAAGTCTATGAACACGAAGTGCGGGATCTCCACTTCTGGAAAGCTCATGATTAGCTCCAGGGAATCGTACCAGCTTGGTCGTCTTTCCTTGTTTCTTAAGTGCAATGAAAAGCTGCTCCGCCTGTTCCACCGGACAACGGTAATCTCTTTCCCCATGCAAAATCAGCAGTGGTGTGTTCACATCTGCCACATACTTAATCGGGGAATGTTCCCAAAGCTTCTCTACATTCTCTCCCATGTCGCCTTTTACTTCCCACTCGGAGAAATAATAGCCGATGTCACTGACACCGTAAAAGCTCAGCCAGTTGGAGATGGAACGCTGTGTAACGGCCGCTTTGAATCGGTCGGTATGACTTACCACCCAGTTCGTCATAAAGCCGCCATAGCTACCACCTGTTATTCCAAGATTGTTTTCATCAATGAAATCGAAAGTTTCAAGAGCATAGTCCATCGCAGTCATCACATCGAGATAATCTTTTCCTCCATAATCACCACGAACAGCATCTACAAAATCCTGGCCATAACCATGACTTCCACGCGGGTTTGTAAAGAGCACTACGAATCCTTGGGCTGTGAGCGTTTGAAACTCATGGAAATACGTATTAGCATACATAGCATGAGGTCCGCCATGCACTTCGAGAATCGTCGGGTATTTTTTGCCCGCCTCAAAGCCTACAGGTTTCATAATCCAGCCGTGTAGATCCCAACCATCCGGAGCGTTGTAGCGGATTGGTTCTGCCACACTGAGTTCGACTTCCTTTAACCATGCTTCATTGACGTTCGTCAGCTGCTTTCTTGTTTGTGATCTGAAATCAAGATGGTAAAGCTCCCCTGGATCTGTGGAGTTGCTTACACCTACAATCGCTTCATGGGTATCAGTTAGCATACTTACGGCATACACATGCTCATCTGGAACATGAATTGGATACATAGATCCATCCAAGGAACCGAAGTAGATTCCTGTTCCGCCCTGGTCACTCATAAGGAAATAGAAGCCTTCACTTTCTTCCGTCCACATAAGTCCCGGGTTGACATTTCCGGAATGGAAATCACCAATCGCCACATCGCCAACCTCCACATCGAGGTTCTCTGTGAGACAATGGGTTTCACCGGTTGCAACCTGCGTCACCCATACTCGTGTCAACGTAGCACTTTGGAATTCCTTTTCATGACCAAGGAAACCAAGGTACTGTCCATCTGGTGAAAAGGAAATCGTGGAAAAGAAACCATTGCTATGGGTAATCTTTTTCTTCTGTTTTGTCTCAAGGTCCATCACAAATACATCGGATACCAACGATACATCCGGATTTTCTTCAAGGTTTGCCACAAAGGCGATACTCGTTCCATCCGGTGACCAAGCAGGACTGCCATAATCCCTATCTCCTTCTGTAAGGAGACTCACCTCTTTTGTTTCCAAATTCAATAAAGCAAGATGGTCGTTTTTACTATCGTGAAATCCCTTTGCATCCGATTTATAACGCATTTTTTCCACTACAAGAGGTTCGGGCTTTTTCTTTTCCTCTTTTTTATCCCTTACTGCATGCAAATCTTCCGCACTTTCCACTGATGTACTGAACAGAATTTTTGTCCCACACGGTGACCAAACAGGTCCTCTTGCACCATTTTTACAGAAAGTCACCTGCTCGGCCTCTCCGCCATTCACCTGCATCACATAAACCTGGCTTTTCTCGTTTCGGTTGGAAACAAAAGCAAGCTTGCTGCCATCAGGTGACCACCTCGGGCTTGTCGCTCTTCCATTTCCGGCAGTAAAGGGGACCTTATTCCCCTCCAAATCACCTACGAATATGGTAGAGCGATACTCATTGTCTTCTTCATTTATCGTTGTATGAACAAATGCATACCTGCGGGAATGTTTATCCCATTGTGGATCAGTTAAAGATGTTAGTCGAAACAGATCGTTTGACTCTATTTTTCTCTTTGCCATTCTAATCTCTCCCTTATGTAAAATTCTCCATTCTACTTATTTCGACAAATGAAATAATTCCCCTCTAAAAAATATAAAAAAGCCCGTTTTTTTTTACGAGCTTAAAAAGTTACTTGCATATTTTCAGCTTTTTGGTATAAAATAAATACGAACAGACGTTCTAGTTATTTTAGGAGGAAGATTAATGACCAGATTATCAAAAGAGCAAATAAACCTGTTTGAACAGGCTATTTATCTTCCTTTGCTACTTATTGTCCTGGAAAGGGATACCACCATCATTAAAGATAGCAGCATCAAATTAAAGGAACCCTACCTGGCGCTTATCGACCAGGTCATGCGAAAAATTCAGCTTCAGCTTAAACAAATAAAATCCGACATGAAACAGCAACACATGAAGCTCCACAAATTGAAACAGGATGAATCGTTTACAATGTATGCCTTTCTGTTCAACGGATATGAAGAACATCACAACTATTTCAACCCGCGTATCAGGAACAGGGTGAACGAGCTTATGATGCAATATCTTCTGAAAGCGGAAGATAACTTCACTAGTGAAAAATAGGAATGGATCGGTTTGGAGCATTTCGCAAAGAAACATGCAATTGATTTTTTTCATTTATAGACGCGTAAAATACATTCTCCACAGTAGCTATTTGCTGTTTTAGCAGTTCCTCCCGAAGCCATGCATCATCTAATCCTTGGTATGCCAAAGTTTCCTTATAGATACGGCCGTCTATTATGACAGGAAGTTCTATCGAGTTTACGTATGGTGCTGATCGAACATCTTCCACCCTTGCTGTCTCTTTTTCAGGTTTCAACTTAACAGAGAGGTTCCCGTTCGCCTCGATTAAGGCAAAGTGAACATCTTCCACCTTGAACACATCTTTTTCCCTTAGCATCTGCAGAATATTGTCAATGGAGTAACTGATTCCCTGCATATTTTTAATATGAAATTCTCCATCATAAATGACCATTGTGGGCTCAAAGGTTAAAAGTCTGCCCACCCGTTGATTTTTTATCTTCGCCCATGCTATCACTTTCTGTAAAAGTGCTATGGCGATAATGGCACCTGCAGTGGGCAGATGATGGATGCTGGGATCTGCT
This sequence comes from Bacillus sp. LL01, assembly GCF_001037965.1. Classification (NCBI taxonomy): domain Bacteria; kingdom Bacillati; phylum Bacillota; class Bacilli; order Caryophanales; family Bacillaceae; genus Bacillus; species Bacillus sp. LL01. Next base: position 245,764 of record NZ_LFEL01000004.1, read on the forward strand.
ATATCAGCCCCAACCACGGCCCCAAGCGTAATGATGACAATGAAATCAAATACGGGAAGTTCTCCAATCGACCGCTTTCCCATATATAAAGTAACTACCAACATGAGCGGCAGGATTGTAATAATTCTGCCCAGTACCTTTAAAAAATCCATGAATAGCTCCACTTTTTTCTCCCTTCAAGTTGACCTTAATGAAAAATGGGTACATTTTGTGTGTAGCCGGGGGTTTTCATAGTAATATGCAGTCTTCTCTCTTCATTAATTGCCGCATAGAAAACATCTTGGATATTTACAATATCTTTTTTCAGAAGCTCCTCCCTTAACCAAGCTTCATCATGCCCCAGAAACTCCAATGCCTTTTGCTGGATCCTTCCGTCCATGATGACGGTGTATTCAATGGAGGTTTTAGGCAGAGCGGACTGCACGTGTTCCACTTTCACCGGTTCTTTTTCTGGTTTTAATTTCACTGAAAGCTCACCGTTCGCTTCGACTAATGCGAAATGGACATCCTCCATACTAAACACATCCTTTTCCCTTAACATCTGCAGAATATTATCAATGGAGTAACTGATTTTATGCATATTTTTAATATGGAACTGCCCTTCATAAATAACAAGGGTCGGCTCAAAGGACAGAAGCCTCCCAACTTTATGATTCTTTATTTTCCACCATGCAATCAGCTTTTGTAGTAGCGCAATGGCTATGATTGCCCACACAGTAGGTAGGTGATGGACGTTAGGATCAGCGATGTCTGCTCCTACTACCGACCCTAGGGTTAAGATGACCAGAAAATCAAATACAGGAAGTTCACCAATTGAACGCTTTCCCATAAATAGGGTCACAATGAGCATTAATGGCAATATCGTTATAATGCGAAACAGCACCTTAAATAAGTCAATGAAAAGTTCCATATGCATCGCTCCTCCATCCTTTTACTTAGCCTTATTCAAAAAGGGGATGATATGCATATTTCTTCAAAAAAAATACGCCTTTCTTTTTTGAAAGACGTAGGGTGTAGACAATATTGATTCCAATATTCAATATACTTTTTGCAGTATCAACAATGCAGATCCTTATTATTTCTTAAACGGTACATCATTCCAGGTGTAGCGACAAGGCTTCGGTTAGCACTGTTCCGTTTCCTGTTGACCCGCTGTTGGAGCTTAGCCCGAAAAAGGGAGGTGCGATGTACTTGGGTCTCATAAGAGGATTTGGAAATCGGAAATTCCACGGTGGTGTTGTTCGGGAACATAACATTAGTGTTCGCTGCAGGAGTTTTTTTATATTCATATGCATAATGTAGTGAAATCCAGATGCAGTTTTCATTTGTAGGTGAAGCAGTGGGGAAAAAGAATATGTCATTCATCGGATCAATGACAATAGGGGGTTTGTGGGTATAGCCGGAGATGCCCTTAGTACCTTGTTTTCTTCCTTCAAAGCTTGATCCATAGAAGTTGCAGCTGTCCTCAATAATTTTAATTGGAGGCAATGCCACATAGAGCTCCCCCTCTTCCTCAAGAACTTTTGAATAGAGATTCCCTTCCACCTCAACGGGAATTATTGCCATTGTGAATCCGTTAATCTCATAATCTACTGATAAATCGACACTATTCTTCATTGATTTCACCCTTTCTCTCCTTTTCCAATTGCCTCTATACGACAATAGGACTAATAATTTGTCTAATTATGTATATTTTCCCAAATAATACGTCCGTTGTAAAGGTTTTTAAAATATTTTAAATATTTTAAATATTTGTTGATTTTTATAGCATTACTCAATATACTAGTAAAAAGGCTCGAGGTGAGGAACTCATGAAGAATGAGAAGTCTTATACGGAATTAATGAAGGCAAGAAAGATGAGCAAGAAAGTGTCCGTTGAAGCCTTTATGATGAATGTTTATGTCCAGATGATTATTGATGAGTCTTTATTCCACTACCACAAAAACCTTCTGCAAGAAAAGATTGACTCTGCTCTTGATGCGAATGACCCTTCCTTGTTTCACTTACTTTCCGCCAGATATAAAAAGTTCCTGAATGATTGGGGCGTTGCTGCTTAGACGATTAAAACGCCAAAATGAAGAGAAGAGCACAACCGGCTCTTCTCTTTTTTCGTTCTTGTTTACCAGTGAGGAGGGAAAACCTGCCTCATAGTATATAATTATTTTTTCGTTTGATAAAACTGCTCTTCTTCTGTAGATCCACTTAGTGCGGTAGTGGAGGACGTTCCACCGGAAACAAGCTTCGCTACTTCATCGAAATACCCTGTTCCTACCTCGCGCTGATGTCGAGTTGCCGTGTAGCCATACTGCTCACTTTCGAACTCAGCCTGTTGCAGCTCGGAATATGCTCCCATTCCACGGTCACGATATCCTCTTGACAGTTCGAACATGCCATGATTTAAAGCATGGAATCCTGCTAAGGTTACGAACTGGTATTTATAACCGAACTGAGCGATCTGCTCTTGGAACGTTTCAATGGTTGCGTCATCCAATTTCGATTTCCAGTTGAAGGATGGGGAACAGTTGTATGCCAAAAGTTTCCCTGGGAACTTCTCGTGTATTGCTTCTGCAAATGCTCTTGCCTGCTCAAGATTCGGCTCAGACGTCTCACACCAGATTAGATCTGCATATGGTGCATATGCAAGACCACGGGCAATTGCCTGGTCGATTCCCGCTTTTGTGCGGTAAAAGCCTTCTGCTGTTCTCTCACCAGTCAAGAAAGAATGATCGTTCTCATCAATATCACTTGTGATAAGGTCAGCTGCATCCGCGTCCGTTCTGGCAATTAATACAGTTGGAACACCCATTACATCAGCGGCCAGACGTGCTGAGATCAGATTTTTCACAGCTGTTTGTGTAGGAAGTAACACTTTTCCTCCAAGATGGCCGCATTTTTTCTCCGAAGATAATTGATCTTCGAAGTGAACACCGGAAGCCCCAGACTCAATCATACCTTTCATCAGTTCGAACACATTTAGCTGGCCACCGAATCCTGCCTCTGCATCTGCAACGATTGGGGCAAAAAAATCCACATCTTCGTGTCCTTCTAAGTATTGAATCTGGTCTGCACGCTGTAGAGCTTGGTTGATACGTTTAACCACATGTGGCACGCTGTTTGCCGGATAGAGACTTTGATCCGGATACATATGACCTGATAGGTTTGCATCTGCCGCTACCTGCCAGCCACTCAAATAGATGGCCTTCAGACCAGCTTTCACCTGTTGGATAGCTTGGTTTCCTGTTAGAGCTCCAAGTGCATGCACGTATTCCTGATTATGAAGTAGGTCCCAAAGCTTCTGTGACCCTCTTTTCGCCAATGTATGTTCGATATCAATGGATCCCCGTAGACGTAATACCTCTTCAGCGGAATAGGGTCTTTCAACCCCGTTCCAACGTTGGTCAAGCTCCCAGCTTTCCTCTAAATGTGCAATTCTTTCTTCTCTTTTCATTTTTATTTCCTCCCTTGTTTTATAGGTATCTATTAATCTTCCAATAAACTGTAAGCTGGAAGTGTTAAAAACTCAGCAAATTCATCATCCTTGATCAAATTTTCAAATAGGGCTGCTGCTTGATCAAGCTTTCCTGGTGAATAGCGGGTTGGTCCTACTTTAGCGACGATGGCCTTTTTCTCTTCCTGGATCAATTGCTTGACCAATTCGAGTGTTAGCTGTGTTCCATCCTCTAGTTCCGCATGTGGATGCCTTACCCATTGCCATACTTGTGATCTGGAAATCTCTGCTGTTGCTACATCCTCCATGAGGTTGAAGATAGGGACTGCACCATTTCCATGCAGCCATGCAGCAATATACTCCATGCCGACGTGAACGTTTTTCCTCAAGCCATCTTCCGTTATCGTGCCTTCTGGAATTTGTACAAGGACTATTGGGTCAGCAATGACGTCCTCTCTTTTTCGATGCACCTGATTCTGCCCATCCATATGTTTATTGAATACTTCCAGTGCTACAGGAACTAATGCTGGGTGTGCTACCCACGTTCCATCATGCCCATCTTTTACTTCCCGAAGCTTATCTTCCCTTACTTTCAAAAATGCCGCAGTGTTTGCTTCTTCGTCATTTTTGACAGGGATTTGTGCTGCCATACCGCCAATTGCGAAGGCTCCTCGCTTATGACAAGTTTGAATTACAAGTTGTGTGTAGGCTCTCATAAACGGGACAGCCATCGTCACCTGACTTCTATCCGGTAACAGGAATGATGGGTCATTTCTGAATTTCTTGATGAAGCTGAAAATATAATCCCATCTTCCACAGTTAAGTCCTGCAGCGTGTTCTTTCAGTTCATACAGAATTTCATCCATTTCAAATGCGGCCGTTATCGTTTCAATTAGAACAGTCGCTTTAATGGTCCCTTGTTCGATTCCCAGCTCCTTCTGTGCGAAAACAAACACATCATTCCAAAGTCTTGCCTCCTGATGACTTTCAAGCTTGGGAAGATAGAAATATGGAGCGCTTCCATTTTGCAGTAGGACTTTGGCATTGTGGAAAAAGTACAATCCAAAGTCGAATAGACTTCCAGAAACAGGGTGGTTGTTGATCTGAATATGCTTTTCATCGAGATGCCATCCTCTTGGTCTTACAAGGAGTGTTGCAATTTCTTTGTTCAGTTTATATTTCTTCCCATTTGGTGCCGTGAAGTCAATTTTGCGCTGGTTGGCATCTCGCAGATTGATTTGCCCTTCTATCATGTTGCTCCACGTTGGTGAAGATGCATCCTCAAAATCTGCCATGAACACCTTTGCACCGGAGTTGAGTGCATGAATAATCATCTTGCGGTCAACCGGCCCCGTTATTTCGACTCTTCTGTCCTGAAGATCTTCTGGAATTTCATTTACTTGCCAGTCACTTGTGCGAATAGCTTTCGTGCTTTCCAGAAAGTCTAATTTTTCTCCTTGATCGATTTTAAGTTGCCTTTCTTTTCTTGCTGCTAACAATTCTTTTCTGCGCTCGTCGAATGTGTGATGTAGCTTCTCAATGAAGGATAGAGCTGCCTGTGTTAGTACAGTTTCATAGCCATTTTCCAATTTACCTGTAACGCTAATGCCTGTTGTACCAATATTCACGATATACTTGCCCCTCTCTTGTTATGAAACAGTTAGTATATTTGTATTGTATTATATAACAGAGTGTTCGCGATAAAAAGACTTTTTTGAAAATTTATTGAATTTTTTTTCGACAGGAGAAAATCATATAAAAAAGGGCAACTCGCCCAGACCTTATTGGATTAACAAGTATAGATATCTCAATTTAGACGTAGACTCCAGCGGGGGAGTAGCGACAATCTTGAGACCCCGCAGGGCATAGCCCGAGGAGGCTCAAGGTCGCCCCGCGGAAAGCGAAGTCTTTTGCGGAAAGCAACAGCGGTGTTTAACCAAAACCTAGAATTAAGTACTTTTTCAGTGGCCTCTAACGGAGTGAGGGAGGCTCACGTACCGCCCACTGGAAAGCGAAGCGCCTGTAACGGAAATCAACCGCTTTACGACAACTAAAGAATTATATGCTTTCTTACCACTAAAAAAAGCAAGCAGCGCACCCTTAGCACACTGCTCACTCTTCCTTTACGTACCGTTCCAAATAGGCAATTCTGTCCACCATCGGAGGGTGGGTATATCGAAAAAATTTCACTAAAGCTGGAGGATTCACTTCACTTAAACTGGACCTCGTAATTTCCTGGAAAGCTACAATGGCCGGTTCAGGGTCCCCAGTTAATTCAAGGGCAAATACATCTGCTTTGTGTTCCTGATGACGGGATACTGCATTCGTTATGGGGCTTGCTATGAAAAGCAGCAGAGACACAAGCAACAGCAATAGCGGAAGTGATGCAAGTTGGCTTAAACTATATATCTTCAATCTCCTGCCAAATTTGTCTATAATCTTCACTGCCGTCCAATGGATCAAATAAAAAGCGAAGAATGAAAATATGATATATCCGGTAATGCCGATGACAACATGGTGCATGACGTAGTGTCCCATTTCATGTGCCATGATAAACAAGATTTCATCATTCTGTAGCCGGGTTAGGAGTGTATCCCAAAGAACGATACGAGAGTTTCCGCCCACCCCAGTGACATAAGCGTTTATACTATTTGTTTTTTGGGACATGTTCACTTCATACACCCGGTCTGCTGGGATATCCGATTCAACTGCCAGATCCAGTATTTTTTCCTCGAGCACTTTGTCTTGAAGCTCGGTAAAATCATTGTATAAAGGATCTATGACAACCGGTTGGATGTACATCATAAAAAACACGAACGGTATAAATAATCCCCAGGCAATTGCCCACCACCACTTCTGGAATTTACGAATGAGCACATATAGGACAAGAACCACCACCCACATGATGAGGATTCCTTCCCAAAAGCCGACGACCTGGTCACGCATCCAACTCGAGTATGATTGAATGGTAATGCCATAGTCCCTTGAAAGAGAATAGCGAAGATAGCTTAGTGGAAAATGGATCACGGTGCTGAAAAGGGTCAGCCAAAATAAATAGATGCCTGCCTGAAGTGTTTTATAGTTTGTTATCTTCTCCGTCCATCCCTGAATGGCTTTTGCCCCACCTAAAACAAGAAGGAGGAAATAAAAGATCCATTCCACAGGAAGTGTTAGGAAGTAAATTGTATTTCGAATCTTGGAATATTCTTCTGCAAACAGCAGTTCCTTGTTACTGAGAAAAGTGGCAGGGTCCGCTTTTGTACCTACAAGCTCAGGTGGAAGTGAAGTATCTGCCCCCACCCATATATAAAAGGATACCGCCCCGGCATAAAGAATGTAGCCGAAGAGTGTCCATGCAACTACCTTTTTCACAGTTCCGTCCCCCCTCTTGTCCAATGCTCTCTTTCTTTATTTTATGGGATTAAGTATAAAGATATTTACACTAAATGATATTTTCATCCGTAAAGCAAGAAGGGAGCATGGTAACTTAAGAAGATTCAATCTTCCGCCCGTTTTTTTCTAAGAATAAGTATATAATTCTGTTGATTTCCGTTCCAGGCGCTTCGCTTTCCTGCGGGCGGTCCGCCCCGTGGAAAGCGCAACCATTTGCGGAAAGGAACAGCGGTGATTAACCTAACATGTAACTTAAAAGTACCGGACGGGTTTTGCCCGGTTTTTCTTTGTTAACCAACCATCCAGGAATATACACTCAATGCTGCGATGGCACTGATGACAACCAGAATGACATTAGCACCGAAATAGGCGACAATGAAAGCCACAGCTGCCCCGATTACCCCATACATGATATCTTCATTGATAAGAAAGATCCCTGGAACAATAAGCGCTCCTAATGTAGCATAGGGAACATTTTTCAATACGCTCTGGACGAATGGAGGCAACTCCTTGCCTTGGAACATGACAAAAGGAATCATCCTCGGAAGGTAGGTAACGACAGCCATCCCCACAATCATGATGATAATGGTGCTATTCATTTCTATTCTCCTCCTTCGACCATTTGCTAAATAAAATCTCAATTCCTACAGCACTTGTGATGGTTGCAAGTACGATAGACCATCCTGCTGCTATACCGAGTACAAGTGAAAACACAGAATTGAGGATAGCGGCAGTCCCAGCGAGAACAACCACTTTCCGATGCTTTTTCAAAGACGGCATCAACAAGCCAACAAACATGGCATAAAGGGCAACAGCCATACTCTCCTGCAGAGATGCCGGCAGACTGCTTCCAATAACATGCCCTACTCCTGAGCTGACCACCCAACTGGAATAGGCGATCAGGATGACACCGAACATATAACCTGTCTGGATGCTATCCTCTTTGGTAGCCGTGACAGAAAACGTTTCATCTGTAATTCCAAAAGAGTAAAGTGATTTTTTCCAAAGGTTCTCCTCTTCCACCTTTTCGTTCAAGGAAGCGCTCATCAGGAAATGGCGGATGTTCAGAATAAAAGTGGTCATGACAATTTCAAATACTCCCGACCCCAGTACAATCATATTCAGAGACATATATTGTGCCGCTCCGGCAAAAACGAGCAAGCTCATTAGTACTGTTTCCGAGACCGTCAAGCCCGCGGACTTTGCCAAGAGTCCGAACGTAATGGCGATTGGTATGTAGCCGATTGCTATACTGACACCAGCCTGCAATCCATTTCGAAAAGAAGAGGTATTTCTAGTTGCGATAGTGGTTGCCACTGTGCATTTCTCCTATACTAGTAAATTGAATTATTTATAAATATACTAGTAGATCGCTGGGTATGTAAAGGGTATTTCGAAATGCGAGACAAATTCGTATCATCCGATTATTTTTCTCCTATTAAAAAGCTGTTTTCGTAAACTTTGTTGTTTTTTCGTATTTATCAAACCAACCATTATATTCCTTGCTGTCGCGCTCTTTTCTTAGGTGTACAGAATATCTCGCATGCCTGTTTTAGAGTAGATAAGCAGTGAAAAATCCAAAGGCCGATTTTTCTTGTAAAAAGTCCAATTGCCGACTTTTTACTGGCGAATAGCAACAATCTTTGAGAAAAGAGCCTTGAGAAAAGAGCCTATTAAAAACTCCCCCTTCAAACAGAAGAGAGAGTACAAAAGCAAACAAACTATTTATTTCCCCTTAAATTCCGGCGCTCGTTTCTCCCCGAACGCAACAAGCGCTTCCACGCGATCCTCCGTAGGAATGATGACTTCATATGCTTTACGCTCAATTTGCAAGCCTGTCTGCATATCCACACCCATTCCTTGTCGGATGGCGAACTTCGCTTGCTGCACAGCAACTGGTCCATTTTTCAGCATCTCATGGGCAAGCTCCATGGCCCCATCCAACACATGGGATGGTTCCTCTACCAATCTTGTAATTAGACCGAACCCACTCGCCTCTTCCCCGGTAAAACGGCGTGCCGTCAGTATCAGCTCCATTGCTTTCGCTTCACCAATAATACGGGGCAGGCGCTGGGTTCCACCAGCACCAGGAATGATGGCCAGACTGGTTTCAGTCAATCCCATTTTCACTTCACGCGCCGTCACACGGAAGTCACAGGCTAGCAGAAGCTCCATCCCGCCTCCAAAGGCGTAGCCATTGATGGCTGCAATCGTTGGCTGCGGTAGGTCGGCAATCCGGTTGAATACATCTCCGATTTTGTAGACATTTCGCCTAACCTGCTGTTCAGTAAGCCCTCTTCTTTCCTTAAGGTCCGCACCGACACTGAACGCCTTCTCCCCTGCAGCAGTTATCACTACCACACGCACGTCGGCATTTGTGCGAAGCTCCTCGGCGACATTTCCCAATTCCATTAACATATCATAATTAAACGCGTTCATCGCATCGGGGCGATTGAGCGTTACAGTTGCTAAATAATCTTTTACCTCTAATCCAATATAACTCAAGTCTGTCAGTCTCCCTTCTAGATTGTTAGCGGTTACAAATTTCGCTATTTTATACATTCTCTAAAGAGAGCAAAAATCCTTTATACACCAAGTTTTTCTTTTAACGCTCTTCGTAAGATTTTTCCAGTTGTATTCTTCGGAAGCTCTTCAAGGAACTCGATGGAAGATGGAACCTTATACTTGGCCAGACGCTCGTTACAGTATCCAAGTAATTCCTGCTCATTTATTGTGCTGTTTGTTACGACAAAACACTTTATCGCTTCACCAAACTGAGGGTCAGGCACGCCGACAACTGCCACTTCCACCACGTTTTCATGGCTGTACAGAACTTCTTCTACTTCACGTGGGTAGACATTGTAGCCACCGACGATAATCATGTCTTTTTTGCGATCGACGATATAGAAATAGCCTTCTTCGTCCATTTTGGCAAGATCGCCTGTGTATAGCCATCCATCCTTGATGGCAACAGCCGTCTCTTCCGGCATTTTGTAGTAGCCTTTCATGACATTCGGTCCGCGGACAACAAGCTCTCCCACTTCCCCTGGAGCCACTTCCTCACCTAGTTCGTTCACCACTTTATTCTCTATGTTTACAATGGTCGTTCCAATAGATCCTGCTTTACGGGGCTTGTCCAATGGATTGAAGCATGTTACCGGAGATGCTTCCGATAGACCATAGCCTTCAGAGATGATGACATTGTATTTCTTTTCGAAATTCTTCAGCAGGGCAACAGGCATAGATGCTCCGCCGGAAATACATAGACGCAAGGATTTAAGGTCATCCACTTCTCCTGGGGACTGCAACAGGAAATTGTACATTGTCGGCACTCCTGCAAATACGGTCGCTTTGTATTCTTTCACTACATCAAAGATGGCCTGTGGGCTGAATCTTGGTACGATAATGACAGTTGCTCCATTCATCAATGGTGCATTGAGGGCAACTGTCAAGCAGAACACATGGAACATCGGCAGGGTTGCAACAACTTTATCTCCTTCGTTGATTTTCAGGAAGTCGGCAGAATCTTTGGCATTTCGATAAAGGTTCTTATGTGTTAGCATCGCGCCTTTTGGTTTGCCGGTAGTACCTGAGGTGTAAAGGATAACTGCCACATCCTCCTCCTTCAGCTCCGGTCCTACATATGTAAAGCTTCCAGAAGCCATGATGGATGTAAACGATTTCAATTTTGGATAGACTGAAAGTTGTTCAATAGGAAAATCCTTCACTTTCTCTTTTCCGTCCGGTGTTTCACAAATAATGTAATGCTCAGTCATTGGCAGGTGTGCATGAAGCTTTTCAAAAAGCGGAACAAGAAGGTCTAAGGTGATGATGACTTTCACGTCGCCATCTCTAAGAATGTAAGTAAGTTCGTCTGGAGTATAAATTGGATTGATAGGAATAACGGTTGCCCCAATTCGCGCAGCTCCATATAGCCCAATGACAAAGTATGGAGAATTCCCTACAACAAGCCCGATATGATCTCCCTGTTTGATTCCCATTCCTTCAAGCCCAGTTGCAAATGCATTGATGGCAGCGTTCAATTCTGCATATGTTTTTGAATCCCCTTCAAAAATATATGCTTCTTTCATCGGATTCGTTTTTGCAGTTAGTGCCAATTGCGATGAAATATTCAAGTTTTTCATCTCCCCTTCGACTAAAATTGAATGAATGACCATTCATAAATCTCCCATTATCCATTATAGTAGATTGCTAGATATCTGTCATTAAATTATGTCGATAAAATTAAAATTTTCTGATAAAATATTTTGATATAAAGCTCTATTAAAATGGTAGATTATGAGTTGGTTTCTAGCTGTTGATTGGAGCAAAAGGCGTAGACTCCTGCGGGGGAGTAGCGACAATCTTGAGACCCCACAGGCTTGCTGAGGAGGCTCAAGGTCGCCCCGCGGAAAGCGTAGCCTATTGTGGATATCAACAGCGGCGTTTAAAGTTAGTTTAATATAAAAAAAGAGCAGGAATTCCCCACTCTCCCTGCTTACAAAATTAATATATCAAATCAATCAATTCATCTCTGGTAATATTTCCAAAATAATGTTTCACATCTATTCCTTCTAAAGCCTGTGCAATTTCCGCCTTCTCATACTTCACACCGGAAACCAAGTTCTCAACCTCAGTCACATCCCCTACACCGAAGAAGTCACCATATATTTTACAATTTTCAATCTTCCCTTTTGTTACATCAAGGCGAATATCAATCTGACCCACAGGAAAACGATGAGAATGTTGCAGGTTGAACTTAGGTGACTTCCCATAATTCCAATCCCAGTTCTGGTACCGTTCTTTGGAAAGCTCGTGAATGTTTTTCCAATCATCTTCTGTCAATTCATACTTAGGTATATCCTTTGACTTGAATATTGCTTCCAACAGAAGCTGACGGAACTGTTCGATAGTGATATCCTCTGACAGGAACTCTTTAATATTTGCCACACGGCTGCGGATCGACTTTATCCCTTTGGATTCTATTTTGTCTTTTTTCACATTCAGGGCGGACACGACATGCTCAATCTCAGAATCAAACAACAACGTTCCATGACTGAACATACGGCCCTTCGTAGAAAACTGGGCATTTCCGGAAATCTTGCGTCCTTCTGCAAGAATATCATTCCGCCCGCTCATCTCCGCCTCGACGCCAAGACTTCTCAACGCTTCAACAACAGGAGCGGTAAATTTTTTGAAGTTATGGAAGCTCTCTCCGTCATCTTTTGTGATGAAGCTGAAATTCAGGTTTCCGTGATCATGATAGACCGCTCCTCCACCGGAAAGCCGGCGCACCACATGAATGCCATTGTCTTCCACATACTTCGTACTGATTTCCTCAACACTGTTCTGGTTTTTCCCGATGATAATGGACGGTTCATTTATATAGAACAGTAGATATGTATCTTCAATGTTCAAGTTTTTCAATGCATACTCTTCAATCGCCAAGTTTATCCTTGGATCGGTTATTCCATGATTATCTATAAAAAGCATCATTTCTTTCCACTCCCCCATATATATCCTTTATGTGCTAATGCAATCTTCCCTTTAAAGATGGTTGCGGCTTCTTCCACCAACTGATCAACTGTTCCGAAATGGGGTAGATGTGTGAGCAGCAATTCCGGCACCTCAGCACCTTTTGCTACCTTTGCAGCATCATGGCTGTTCATATGCCCAGCGGCCTGGCCGTTTTGGTGGGCATAGAGATTACACTCACAGATGAGTAAATCTGCTCCTTTAGTAAAAGGAATGAACGATTCTTGATAACTAGTATCTGCCGTGTACACAAATGATCCTTCTTCAGTGGATACCTTCATGGCATAACAAGGTACAGGGTGGGTGGTTTTCAGAAATTCTATTGTGAACGGGCCTACCTTTAATGCTTTGGATGGATCGTAGGCAATCCCTTTTGTGTATTCTTTATGATCAAGTGCCGCAAACCCTTTCATGTCCTCCTGATGCCCGTAGATGTGAAGCTGTGTCACTGTTTTTCCCATATAAAACGAAATCAGTCTGGCAAATTGCAATGGCCCGATGTCAGCTACATGATCATGATGGTAATGCGATAAAATGACGGCATCGAGATCTGTTACTTCTATGTAATTTTGAAGCTGTGCTAATACACCACTTCCGCAATCAATCAGTAATTTAAAATTCTCATGCTCGACCAAATACCCCGATGTCGCACTATTAACAGCCGGATATCCTCCCCAAAACCCTACCACAGTAAGCTTCATGGCTATACATCACCCTTCTTTTGGTTTCCAGAATCAAGTCTACCATATCCCTGCCCAATTTCCTATTTTGATTAGTTGTGTTAAAACAGATGTTGACAGGACAAGTTCTGTTATAATACAATAACAATAAATAAGAAAACGGAGGGTGATAACATGTTGATTAAAAGTACAGAATTTTTTAAAACCTTACCACCTAAAAAATGTGTAGAATGCAAAAAGACAATGGATGAGCAGCACGAATGCTACGGCAACCAATGCAATGAGTGTATGTCAGGTCAATTAAAATAATTATGTAAATAGAAGTCAGGGAATTTGCTAGATTCATAGCAGGTTCCCTGTTTTTTTATTGAAACAAAAGAGTGGATTGGAGCGGAAGGCACTCGACTCCGGCGGGAGATAGCGGTAGACTTGAGACCCCTGAAGCGTTGTGAGGAGGCTCAAGCACCGCCCCGCGGAAAGCGAGTGACTGCAGCGCAAAGGAACGTCAAACTTTATCGCTAATAACAAAAAGAGCACTCATCCCCATAAGTGCTCTTTTCCTCTATTCTATACGTAAACCCCTTGTTTGACCGTTGATTCCCGAACGATGAGTTCGAGATCATATTCATATACTTCCTTGTGGCGGTATCGCTTGGACCGGACCTTTTCCATCATCACCTGAAATGCCTTGCGGGCCATTTCATCAATCGGTTGATACACCGTGGTGATGGTCGGCTCCACTAGTTCCGTAATTGCCTGGTTGTCAAAGCCTACTACTGCAAGGTCCTCTGGAACTTTCCAGCCTGAGCGTTTTGCCTCTGAAATGATACCAGCAGCAACCTCATCCCCGCCTGTAAAAATGGCATTTGGTTTATCCTCCAACTCCAAAATCTCCCGGAAAACCCTTCTACCGTCCTCGATGGTAAAGGCGTCACGGAAGGAAAACTCTTCCCGAAATTCCACCTTGAATTCTGCCAGCGCTTTTCGAAAGCCTGCCTCCCTGCTTTTGGCAACATTGCTTTTGTAGCCCCCAGTACAATAGGCGATCTTCCGATGGCCAAGATCCAAAAGATGCTTGGTGGATATGTATCCTCCATACGTCTGGTCAAGCCTTACAGATGGCACTTCTGCTTCTTCTTCAAACTCATTGCATAAAACGATTGGGCCATATTCTAAAAACGGTTCTATTATATTCCAGTCATTTTGTATGGAAGAAAGTATGATTCCGTCTACCTGTCTCGTTTTCAACAAGTTCAAGTAATCTAGTTCCTTTTTCTTGGAATACTTCGTCTGACAGATGATCAGTTGGTAACCATTTTCCGCAGCGGCCATTTCCATTCGTTCAATCAGCTCACTGAAAAATGGATTCATCACACGTGGAATTAATAACGCCACCATTTCCGTCTTCTGACTTCGCAAACTTCTTGCAGATGAATTTGGAACATACCCAAGTTCACTCATTGCGTTCGATACAAGTACACGTTTCTTTTCCGACACATACGGGTGGTTATTAATGACACGGGAAACAGTGGTCCTCGATAACCCTGCAAGTTTTGCTACATCTTCTATTGTTGCCACGAGTCTCGCCACCTTAGCTGAAATTGATATGTTAGTAGAACGTTTGAAATCGTTTTCATAACTACTAGTATAAAAGGAAATGTAAGTGTTTTCAATAAAAATTTTACAATTTAAACTTAAATCTATTTTTTTGAAAGCATTTTTTGGATTGTTAAACACCGCTGTTGCTTTCCTCGGGGCGCTGCTGGAGCCTCCTCGGCAAGCCTGCGGGGTCTCCACCAAGCGCTATCTCCCGCCGGAGTCTTCGCCTTTCGCTCCAATCACCAGCTAGAATTGCTAAGGATCAACATTATCCTATATCAAAACCGGAGCCCACAGGACTCCGGTCATCACAACTATTCAATAGAAACTGAGTTATCTATCAATCTATCATTCTTTTTGAACCTATAAGCAAAATAAGCCCAAGTACCTACAAGCATGACAAACATAAATCCGCTTAATATCCAGACGTTCTCCCACATGAATTCGATATCACCGCTTGAAATGACGGCCTTGAAGCCTGAAACGGAATAGGTCATCGGCAATAAAAGATTGAACGGTTGAAGCGCATCCGGAATCAGTTCCAGCGGGAAAGTCCCAGCACTTGTTGTCAACTGCAGAATCAATATCAGTATCGCCACAAAACGCCCAGGGTCTCCAAGCGTTGTCACCAAAAATTGCACCAATGCAATAAAGGTGAATGATGTAATGATGCTGAAGAATATAAACAGAGGCAGGCTTTTCACTTCCACCCCTAACCCTACTAAAAGAACTGCATCTGCAAGTAATGCTTGCAGAATACCTACCACTGAAAGTACAGCTACTTTTCCAGTAAACCAGGCTGTTCCTGATTTAGGAACGCCTGCAGGCTCACGCATTGGATAAACAATGGATAATAACAGTGCACCAACAAACAAGCCAAGTGATAAAAAGTAAGGAGCAAAGCCTGTTCCATAGTTGGGCACTCCATTTTCGACTTCAGATTTCACTTTCACCGGCTCAGAAATCATATCGTATGTCTGTTCAGTTCCTTTAATCGAGCTGGATTTTTCTGATGCATCCCTCAATTTCCCTTGCAACTCTTCTGTTCCATCCCCGACTTCCGTTAGTCCTGATGTGATTTTACTTGATCCTTCTGCCAACTCTTTTGTACCCTGTTGAAATTGCCGGGATCCTCCGTCAAGCTGTTGCATTCCTGCTAAAAGCTGCCCGGAACCTTCTGCAAGCTTTACGCTGCCTCCATTTGCCTCTCCCAATTTACTACCAAACTTTGATAGTCCTTGGTTGAATTCTGTCTGGCCCTTAAGAAGTTCCGATGAACCAGCAGCTATTCGTTTGGAGCCCTCTGCCATTTCTGAGAGGCCAGCGTTTAACCTCTTTTGTCCATCTGCAAACTTCTTAACGTTTTGTTCTAATGAATTAGCTCCTTCATTAAGTTCGGACGCTCCCTGCTCGAGTTCCACTAACCCTTGGGAGAATTGGCTGCTTCCATTAGTGAGCTCCTCCATATAAGTATTTATTGCCACTTTTTGTTCCTCACTTGCTTGATCTAACATTGGCTGGAGTAATTGTTGTAGCTGAACTATTCCCTGATTCAATTTCTCTGCTTGTCCTCGAGCTTGTGCCGACCCTGCTTCTAGCTTTGAGATTCCAGAGGTCAATTTTGTGGAACCTTCAGCCAGACTGCCCGCTCCATTTGAAAGATCTTCTTGAGCTTCAAGCAACCGTGTCATTCCTTCATTGCTTTCAGCCAACCCGTCGTCAAGCGATTTTGCTCCTGCCTGAAGCCTGTCTGAACCTAAAGAAAGTTTTTCATGGCCTTCTACCAATAAACCTAACCCTGCAGAAAGTTCCTGGTTCCCTTTATGGATATCTTTCACTCCGGAATAAGCTTGTTCCACTCCATTATGGAAAACAATCGATTTTTCTGCCGCCTGTTCCAACCCTTTTTTTAAAGCTTCAGAGCCATCTCTCAACTCGTGAACTCCATTATTTAACTCACTTGTGCCATCTGCAGCCTGCTGGTAACCCTCTGCCATTGTTTCCATATTGGCAAACATTGCTTCTGCATACGTACCTGTCAGCTCTTTTGACACTTCTTCCTTTATTTTTTCCACCGCTGTAGAACCAATCTGCGCAGACAGAAAATTATAGCTTTCATTTGGTACAAATTTCATTTCTAAAGCAGATGGGGTATCATCCATGAGCGTGGTAGCACGTCTGGAAAAATCACTTGGTATTTCAATCACCATATAAAAGTGTTGTTTGTCCAGCCCTTCATATGCTTCATCCTTTGAAACGAATTCCCATTTGAATCCGTCATTCTGCCTGAGATTCTCCTCGAGGTCTTCACCGATTGTTAACTCTTTTTCTTCATATTCAGCACCTTCATCCAAATTCACCACCGCTACCGGTAGTTCATTCAGTTTTTCATAGGGATCCCAGAAAGCCCAGAGAAACATTCCACTATACAGTAATGGAATTAATAGAACAGCTATCACTGGGATCAGAATCTTTTTATTGGTCAGTAATTCATTCCATTCAGATCGTACACTTTTCATTACATATTACCTCCATATTACATTATGACCAATTTTGTCTTCTGGTCATTTTTTGATAAAATAGTAAGGATCATCAGGTTGACAATCCTTTGATAAAATACAATTCAAATAGATTTGCTATTTCCTCTTTTGACAAAGGTGTGTGATGCTCCTCCCAGTCCACTACTAAAGCCACATAGAGTTTGAGCATCAGAAAGGCTGTAACTTCAGGGTCACACTCTCTTATTTCCTCTTTTTCGATGGCCTTCTCAATTCTTTCTTTTATAAAAGTAATGATCATTTGCTCCAATCGATTAAGTTCCTGGTTGACTACTCGGGTTCCGAGTTCCTTTTCTTCCTGAATCAGTTTGACGGTTAATTGATGTTCACTGCGAAAATCAAGTAAGCTGATAAGTGCACGATGCGCATTTTCAAAAAAGGATTGCTCAGGATCAATCGATCTATCTGCAACTACTTGCATTTCTTTTAAAATGCCAGCAACAATTTCACTGAACAGTTCTTCTTTATTGGAATAAAAGGTATAGATGGTCCCTTTTCCAACATTTGCAATTTTTGCGACCTGATCCATCGTTGTAGCTTTATATCCAAACATCGAAAATGATTTTAACGCCGCTTCAAGGATGCTCTGTTTACGATCCATTAGTTTGCCCCTTTCTAAAAAACTGACCAAATGATATTTACAGTCAATAAGTTCTCATTATATCTTCTAAGCGATTAGAAAGCAAGAAAAAACGGCCCAGTCGCTGTTATCCGGCGACTGAACCGATTAGTTAAACCTGGACAGCAGGTTTTTTGTTTAAACTATATAGTACAGCTTTGACTGCCGCTTCACCGGAATCGATGCAGTCAGGCAGCCCTACACCTTCAAAAGAACTTCCTGCAAGATATACACCAGGCATGTCTTCTGCTAAACGCTCATTCATCTCACGAACCATCTGTTTATGGCCAACTGCATATTGTGGCATCGCTTCTCTCCAACGTGTAACTATCGTGAATTCCGGTTCTGCACCGACCTCCATAATCTTGTTGAGATCATCGAGCACCACTTTCTTGATTTCCTCGTCACTCTGGTCGACAATCGCTTCTTCTCCCACTCTACCAACATAACAGCGAAGGATCACTTTTCCTTCCGGTGTTGTGTGTGGCCATTTCTTATGGGTCCAGGTACAAGCTGTAATCGTATAATCATTGTTTCTTGAAACGACGAAACCTGTTCCATCAATGTCCTGTTTAAGTGCTGATTCGTCAAAGGCCATTGCAATGGTAGCAACAGATGTGGAAGACATATTTTGAAGTGGCGCGAGATAGTCCGCTTCCTTAATCAAGTTTGCAATAGTATGATGAGGTGTTGATACGATGACACTATCGCAATCGATGGTTGTACCATTACTCAAGAAAAGTTGGTATCCACTGTCACCTTTTTTCACCAGACTATCAACTTTCACTGCTTTCAAAACGTTCACATTGCCCAGTTTTTCCTCAATGGCATCAACTAGTGTTTGAAGTCCTCCACGCAGCGTCTGGAACATGCCCTTTTTCTTTTGTGCAGGTACCGGCTTTTGTTTAGGAGTTGTCTGTTTCATCCCTAAAATCAAGCTTCTGTATTTCTCTTCCACCTGCTGAAATTGAGGAAACGTGGCTTGCAAGCTGAGCTTATCAATATCTCCGGCATATATCCCGGATAATAATGGCTCAATCAGGTTTTCCACCACTTCATTGCCAAGTCTTCTTCTGAAGAAGGAACCGAGGGATTGGTCTTCCCCTCCATTGTTGGAAGCCGGCAGAATCAGATCGGCAGCTGCTCGCATTTTCCCCATAGGAGAAAATAGACCAGTGGTCACAAATGGAGAGAGCTTTGTGGGAATACCCATTACAGCCCCCTCTGGCATCGGGTGAAGCTCCCCTTTAAGAAGGATGTATGCCTTACCCGTCGAATTATGCACCAGTTGATCTTCAAGTCCCACTTCTTTTACCAAACGGCCGGCACTCAACTTTCTTGCTAGAAAGGAATCCGGTCCGCGTTCTATCGTGTAGCCGTCTCTTTGTACAGTTTGGATTTTTCCCCCAAGACGGTTGCTTGCTTCAATCAGGGTAATATCTATATCAAGGTTTTTTTCTTTGCTTTCCTTTTGAAGATAATAGGCGGCAGCAAGGCCAGTGATGCCGCCACCGATGATGACAACCCTTCTTTTCTCCTCATTCATGGTTTCATCGCCTTCTTTTCTAGATTTACTGTGTTACTTTCTTTAATTCTTCCAATACAACTGTAGCCATTGCATCTATAAATTCAGGTTGCGTATTTGGCATTTCCGGACGATAGTATTTGGCACCGATCTCATCCGTCACAATCTTACACTCGTAGTCATTGTCATATAAAACTTCCAAATGATCGGAAACGAACCCTACCGGTGTGTACACGAAGGAGGTATAGCCCTTCTCCTTGTATAGGTCACGGGTAATGTCCTGCACATCCGGGCCTAACCACGGATCAGGTGTGTTCCCTTCACTTTGCCATGCAATTTCATAGTTTTTAACTCCAGCACCTTTAGCGATAAGGTCTGCCGTCTCTTGGAGTTGATCTGGGTAAGGATCACCCATTTGAATGATTTTTTCTGGAAGGCTGTGGGCTGAAACAATCAGCACTGCCTTTTCACGTTCTTCTCCACTCATGGAAGCGAATGTTTTTTTGACGCGGTCCACCCAATATTGGATGAATTTTGGCTCGTTATACCAGCTTTCAACAGAAACGATGGACGGTCCATCAATCTTCTCAGCTTCTTCTTGCGCACGTCCATTATAAGATTTAACGCTGAATGTTGAGAAGTGAGGGGCAAGTACGATGCTTACCGCTTCTTGTATTCCATCTTCTTTCATTTGTTGGACAGCATCTTCCACGAACGGTTCAATATGCTTTAACCCAAGATAGACTTTAAATTCAATGTCATCCTGGATGTTGTTCAAGTGTGCCCCAAGTGCATTTGCCTGTTCTTCGGTGATTCGTGCAAGTGGTGATATCCCACCGATTGCGTTGTATCTGTCGCGAAGGTCCTGAAGCATTTCGTCCGATGGTTTTCTGCCATGGCGAATGTGTGTATAGTAGCGTTCTAGATCTTCTTCTTTATATGGTGTACCGTATGCCATTACCAAAAGGCCCATTTTTTTCTTTGACATATAGTTTACCTCTTTTCTGGTCGTTTTTTATATTGGTACTTTGTTAAACGTCGCTGTGGATTACCGCACTGGGCTTCGCTTTCCGCGGGGCGCCTGTGGAGCCTCCTCGGCAAGCCTGCGGGGTCTCCACTATGCGCTACCTCCCGCCGGAGTCTTCGCCCTGTGCTCCAATCAACAGCTTATATATCTTTTTACGACTTATTTATTAGAAGAATAGTCATGTACGAATGTTGCTAAACGTTTTAGAGTGTCCGGGTTAACTTCCGGGAATACTCCGTGACCGAGGTTGAAGATATAGCCTGGTTGTTGCATTCCTTGATCAAGGATTGCTTTGGCCTTTGCTTCAATTACATCCCAAGGTGCTAACAGGATCGCTGGGTCTAAGTTACCTTGCACTGTTTTTGTGATTCCACGTTGTCTTGCTTCTGAGATAGGCAAGCGCCAGTCAAGTCCCACTACATCAAGTGGAAGGTCGTGCCATTCGTTAGCCAGGTGGCTTGCACCGACTCCAAACATGATCAATGGTACATTTTCCTCTCTTAACGAAGAAAAAATACGGTTCATTACCGGTTTGATGAAATAGCGGTAGTCTTCAACATTTAATGCTCCAACCCAGCTATCAAAAATCTGGATCGCTTTGGCACCTGCATGAATTTGAGAACGAACATATGTGATTGTCATATCTGCAAGCTTGTCCATTAATGCAAACCATGCTTTCGGTTCTGCATACATGAATGCTTTCGTTTTATTGTAGTTTTTGGATGGACCGCCTTCAATCATATAGGAGGCAAGCGTGAATGGTGCACCTGCAAAGCCGATCAAAGGAACATCGAGCTGTTCTTTTGTTAATAGTTTAATTGTATCAAGTACATAGGGAACATCTTCTTCCGGATTGATTTCTCCAAGCTTTTCAACGTCTTGGACAGTACGTATCGGGTTGTCGATGACCGGACCGATTCCGGATTTGATTTCAACATCCACACCAATTGCAGGAAGGGGACTCATGATATCCTTATAAAGAATGGCAGCATCCACGTTGTACTGATCTACAGGCAGCTTTGTAACATAAGCACATAGCTCCGGCTGATGAGTGATTTCAAATAAAGAATACTTCTCTTTGATTTTTCTGTATTCGGGTTGAGAACGCCCAGCCTGTCTCATATACCATAATGGGACATGCTCCGTTTTCTCCCCTCTACATGCTCTTAAAAATGTATCATTAAATTTTGATTGATTCACAATGATGACCCCTTCCGTCTGACTTTTTCTGCTTTTATTACGTTACACTTCTGTCATGTTACACTATACCTATAAATGATAGGAAAGTATAGAATCAGTGCTTATTGTTCATAAAATAGACGATTATTCGGACTCCTTTGAATGTGGCAGAAGAATCTCCACAGTTGAGCCTTTATTTTCTTCACTGTGGATCGTTAATTGACCACCATGATTTTCAATAATTTTCATGGAAACCATCAATCCAAGACCCGTTCCCTGCTCTTTTGTCGTAAAGAAAGGCTGTCCAACTTTATTAACCACTTCTTCAGGAATTCCAGTACCTTCATCCCTGATTAACAGGTGGGCAAACCCGTCCACAATTTCTGTTTGTATAGTGATTTTCCCCCCATCCGGCATTGCTTCCATCCCATTTTTTATCGTATTGATCAGCACTTGTTTCATTTGATTTGGTTCACAGTTCAACCATATGTATTCGTCTAAATGGACAACTTCGATGACCACTTGGTGTATAAATGCTTCGCTTTCGAGAAACAAGCAAACCTCCTCGATAAGCTCCCTCAAGTTTTGTTTCTTAAAGTTTATCGCCTGTGGTTTGGCTAAAGCCATAAATTCATTTGTGATCTGATTGATGCGCTCCAGTTCCTTGTCCATGATTGTATAAAACTCTTTTTCTCTACTTTCCTGGGAAAGCAGTTGTACAAATCCCTTCAACACTGTAACTGGATTTCTGATTTCATGTGCCACTCCAGCTGCAAGCTCACCAATCACTGATAGCTTTTCTGACTGCATCAGTGCTTCCTCTGTCCGCTTTTCATCTGTTACATCTTTCATAAGAAAAACAAGTGCAAGGATATCCCCATCACTATTTTTCACGGGAGTAACGGTAATACTTACGTCAATATGACCACCACTTTTAGTAGAGGTTAACAATTCAAAGGACAGCTGCTTCTGATTACTCAATTTTTTAAGGAATACCCGCAATGAGTTTTCCGATGTAAAGGATAGAAAGCCGGTTTTGAAGCCGACTACGTCCTTTGCCACCACCTCGAACATTTTCTCGAAGGAGCCATTGACCTTTAATATGGTCCCTTGTAGGTCATACACCCCGATCGCATCCGTTGTATTATTGAAATACGCTTCCAGATACTCTTTTGTGGATAACAATTCCAAAGAAGTCCTCTTTTCTTTCTCTTCCGCCTTTAATAGGAGACTTCCCGTCAACCTGCTGGAAAACAGTAGAAATATAGTCACAAAGATGGAAAAGAGGATGAAATAGAACACATCCACTTTCAAATGGTTCGAAAATACAATAACGCTATAGTCTATATAAAAAAAAGATAAGGTGATGCAAGTGATAAAACTGGATATTAATATAGGCAAAATGCGATTGTACAGAGAGGACATAATCAATGGCATCGATAAAAAGTAAAAGTTGATAACATCTTTATCCAGATAGGCAACTACCCAGAATGGAATAAAGGATGCACATACAGTGACATACATCCCTACCTTGGCAAGCTTTGGCCGCATCACAAAGTATCCTACCAATAAACATCCCGTACCTGCTGTTATGAGAATGGCAGGCAATATTTCTGGAAATATAAATATATTTGTCAATATATCCAGGAATAATAGGGTTGTAAAAACAACCAGCATCAGCTTGTTTTTTTGATGAATAATATGAACCTGTTCCTTGTTCATCCTTTTTTCATTGAGCCAGACTTCCCTTAAACTCGTCAGAGAACGAGTTAAAATAGTTCCTAGTTTAAAATTCATCTCCTGCTTCTCCTCTAACAGTTCGTTCCTAGCATTTTTTCCGCTATCTAAACGAAGGTTTCAATGGTTCAGAGGGCTGGCCCTCTTTCTTTGTTTGAGTATTGTATGGAACAACATAGTACTCTGGTACGTTGAAAACATTTACATTTTTAATGGAATATTGATTTTCCCCTGAGACTTCATTAACCAGGATCTCCTTGTCACCAGCGACAGAATATATTCGGTAGACTATTCGATCATCGTCGGCTTCCGTCCATTCGAGGTTCACGGTGAACAGACTTAATGGATGAAATGTCATCGCCCCATTCAATTTGGTGTTCTCAGGTAAAGTGATAGGCTCCTCCAGGTCTGTAACACCAACTGGAACCGAAAATTCTCCATTATCAAGTTCGGCATCTTTCAAGATATCCTTCAGCAACCTAGTAGGAAAATCCCCTCCTGCCGTTAAGTGCTGATCAATTGTAGTCGTATCATAGCCCATCCATACCGTTCCAATTACATCCTGTGTGTATCCGACAAACCACGTATCCTTGATCGCCCCATCTGCACCGGGATAGTTGGTGGTTCCAGTTTTCCCTGCCAATTCTCCTTGCAATTCCCCTTTGCGGGCTGTACCTTCCCGTACAACCCCTTCTAACATTCGTGTCATATTCCATGCCGTCTGTGGACTGAAGACTTCCTTTTCCACTTTTTTAGCCTTGGCTATCACTACGCCTTTCCTTGTCTTTATTTCTTTAATAAAAAAAGGTTCAACTATTTTCCCGTTGTTGCCAAATGAACGGTACGCCTTTGTTAAATCCAAAGGAGTAATTCCATCCTTCAGACCTCCGAGTGCAATGGCCAAACCATTATCAGGAATGGAAAGCTCCATCTTTTTCAGATAATCTTTGCTCGTATTAATTCCCAATTCATTTAATGCCCATACTGCTGGAGCATTCAATGAATCTTTGATTGCTTCATACATGGTAACTTCCTTTTTATATTGATGATGATAGTTTCTTGGTTTATAGACTTCTTGTCCGTCTTCATAAGAAAGCAGTTCGTCCTTTAAAAGACTGTAAGGCTCATACTTTCCTTCCTCGAGCAAAGGAGCATAGACTGCTAAGGGCTTGAACGTAGATCCCGGCTGTCTTGTTATGTTGACTCTGTTGATGCCCTTTGTAACATAATTTCTTCCACCAATGACAGCCATGACTCCTCCATTGTGCTGATTCATCATGACAAAAGCACCTTCGACATTGTCAGTCGTGCCTGGAAAATATTGATCTTCCTGAAAGCGTTGGAATGCGGCATCCTGGGCAGCAACGTTCATGGGAACTGTAATTTTGTATCCGCCTCTATGTAGCTCTTCCGGGGTAAGACCGTACTTTTCTTCCGCCTCTTCGGTCACCATATCGATATACGTCAGGTATGCCTGTTTTTCCTGGGATTCAACAATATCCAGTCCCAGTGTTCTCCCCATCAATCCGACCGCTTCTTCTGCTTCCAAGTAACCATGATTCTCCATTAGGTGCAATACAAGATCTCGTCGACTCTTCGCTTCCTCTGGATAATTGATGGGGGAATAGCCATTCGGCGCTTTCGGAAGTGCAGCCAATAATGCCCCTTGTTCGACTGTCAGGTCTTCTACATTCTTGTTAAAATAAAGCTGAGATGCCGCTTGGACCCCATAGGCACCATGACCAAAGTAAATCTGATTCAAATACATTTCCATTATTTCATTTTTAGTGTATCTTCGCTCAAGGTTGATAGCAATAACAGCCTCTTTTGTTTTTCGAAGCCATGATTTTTCGTTAGTCAAAAATATATTTTTAGCCAACTGCTGGGTAAGAGTGCTCCCTCCCTCAGCCTTGCTTCTTGCAAGAACATCCCGATAAACCGCCCTGCCGATTGCTCGGACATCAATCCCTCTGTGTTCATAAAAACGATTATCCTCCACAGCAACAAATGCTTGCTGAACATGCTGTGGAATTCTATTGATCTCAACGATTTCCCTATTTTCAAAAAAGAGAGAAGCTATTTCGTTTTCATTTTCATCTACCATCGTAGTAGCGGAATCCATAATTAATTTCTTTTCATCTATAACATAATCCCCTAAAAAAATGATGAAGATATAACCAAAAAGGCCAACAGCTGCAATACTTGCAAAAATAAAAGGAATAAGGAAGTATTTTTTAGATAAGATTGTTTTGATGTTCTTCAGCTTCTTAATTGATAGTTTTTTTCCTCTAAATCTCTCCAAAGTGGTTTACCTCCTCCTATGTTACGGGAATAATTAGTACGTAAGGTTTGTTTTTAAGGTTAATTCACCTATATTCTACCTTATTCTACATATTTTTTCTCGAGTTTACCTTATTTTGTAATTATATGGCACAAATTAAACATAAAGGAGAGGGATTAGGATGAATTTCTATATGACATTCGGTACAACCGATTACTTGAACGACTTGAAAAACAATCTAGATAATGGGGAGTCATTGTTGATGTACGGCGAGGATAATGCTGTATTGATGCATGAAACCAACGAGCAGACGAGCTTCAACTCTGGCAAAAACTTCGAAGTCCTTGACTCGAATGGGGATTTAGGAAATGGAAAATTTGCTGTTCTGAATAACATTCCCGTTACAGATGAAGGGCGTCCATTGTTTGAATACCGTTTCAGTCAGCGTGCAGGTCTAATTGAAAAAGAGCCTGGTTTTGCCGCTATTCGTGTATTGCGTCCAACTGGTTCGGATACGTATGTCATTTTGACATTGTGGGAGGATGTAAAGTACTTCAAAAAATGGCAGGAGTCAAAAGCTTATGATAAAGCACACGAAAAACGCGGATCCTCCGAAGGGGTAGACCAGAAGCAACAAATCTTCCCACGCCCTTCCTATGTAACCACCTATGTTGCGGAAATGCCGGAAAAGGATTAAACAAAGAAAAACCGGGCAAAACTCGCCTGGTCCTTTTTTAAGCTAAAAATCATTAGTTGTTTGGTTAACCGCCGCTGTTCCTTTCCGCAAATAGCTCCGCTTTCCACGGGGCGACCTTGAGCCTCCTCACTCCGTTGCGGGGTCTCAAGATTGTCGCTACTCCCCCGTAGGAGTCTACGCTATTTGCTCCAATCCACAGCTAGAAACTAAGATAGTTTTTTGTTATCCTTTCGATGAATGAAACCACCTTGTTGATTGCAGTGGAAGGCGCGCAGACTCCCTGTGGGAGGAAGGGACAGGGGAGAACCCCGCAGACTTGCCGAGGAGGCTCCCGGACCGCCCACTGGAAAGCGAAGCGCCTGTAAGGGAAATCAACAGAATTATATGCTTTCTTATCTTTTAACAAGGCTCTTTTCTCAAAGATTGTTGCTATTCACTAGTAAAAAGTCGGCCGTTGGACTTTTACAGGCATGTAGTTTACTCTGTACACCCAGGAAAAGAGCACGACAGTAAGGAATATAACGGTTAGTTGATAAATACGAAAAAGCAACAAAGTTTACGAAAACAGCCTATAACAAAGAACCCGCACTTCTTTTAAGAATGGCGGGTTTCGTCAATTATAGAGCTATTTTTTCTCACGGAGAACGCCATGTCTATTGGCATAAATGGCTGCCTGCGTCCGGTCTGCCACTTGCAGCTTGCTTAAAATATTGCTTACATGTGTTTTGACAGTCTTTACCCCGATGAAAAGTTCATCACTTATTTCCTGGTTGGTCAATCCATCTCCAAGGCACATGAGCACCTCCAGCTCCCGCTCCGTCAATTCATCATGCGGAAGCTTTGAAGGTGATCGGAACCGTTTCATCATTTTGCTTGCGACCTTGGGCTCAATGACAGGCTCATTTTGCACAGCCTTCTCGATCGCCTTGATGATATCTTCCGCTCTTGCTGTTTTCAATAAATAACTATATGCTCCGGCCTCAATGGCAGGGAATACTTGTTCGTCATCGAAATAGCTCGTAATGATAATAATTTTACAATCAGGCAGAAATTTGACGATTTCCCGTGTCGCTTCTATTCCTGTGCCGTTATCCATTAGCAGATCCATCAACATCACATCCGGTTTTTCTCTTTTTGCCAATTCAATAGCCGCCTGTCCACTCGAACCTTCCCCGACAACCTCGATAGTGGGCTCTGTTATTAAATATGCTAATAGTCCTTTTCGCACCATATCATGATCATCCACTACCGCCACTTTGATTCTATCCATCTATTTTTCCCCCTCTCTTATCGGGATATGGATTTCAATATGCGTCCCTTCCCCTTTTTTGGAGCGAATATTGAACTGTCCACCTATTTCTTCACAGCGCTCTCTCATGGTATGTAGTCCATAGGAAGCCTGTTTTTGTTGATTGATATCAAAACCTTTTCCATTATCACTAATAAATATGTATACATACTGGTTCCCTTTTTGATGCATGTCCAATTTAACAATTGTTGCATCTGCGTGCCGAAGAATATTGGAGATGGCTTCTTGGATGATTCGGAACAAATGATCTTCAGTGGCACTTGAAAGAACATTGGTCTCCTGGATTTCCTTTTGGAAAGTGATTGGAGTACGATCCTCAAGTTCTTCTAGCAACTTATTAATTCCGACGCACAAGGAATCATTTGTCAAAGAAATGGGTCTTAAATGGAGAAGGAGTGCTCTCATTTCACCCTGAGCCTGTGCTGCAATGGAAGCGATATCAGTCAATTGTTTCTTTGCCTCTTCAGGATACAAATCAAACATCCTGATAGCAGCCGAAGACATGATGCTAAGTGCAAACAGTTGTTGACTTACTGAATCATGCAATTCCCTCGCCAGACGCTGGCGTTCTTCGATCGTAGCAGCGTTATGGGCTTTAATCGCAAGCTCATTTTTTTCTTCGGCAAGCTTTTGCAAGGATTTCACTTGATTCTGTATCTTAATGGCCAGCTGGTTGATATCTTCCGATAACCTTCCCAACTCATCTGTCTGTCCGACAGCAATTCTTTCCGAAAATTTACCTCTCCCAAGAGTCGCAATGAAGGTCGAGATATCTTCCACACGTTTTTTCATATAGCCGCTCTGCTTATATCCAAAATACAAGCTGGTTACTGTCATGATGAAAAAAGCGACAACCGTCATCAACATACTCCATTGGACATTGACTACCAAGCCTTCAGGATAGAAAAGCAGTACACTTTGGAGGAAAATGAATAAAAGAAAAGCTGAAACAACCGACACGACAATAAAGGAACGAATATACCAAAAACGCAAACTTTCTATTTTCTTCCCTTTATCAGACCCGATCAATTCGAACATCCCCTATTTTCATATCCAGCACTATATTGAGTTTTCTGGTTGCCTCTTCATAATTTGGTGATACATAGAAAAGTTTGTTCCCCTTCCCTTCAGACGTATTACCAAAGATATTCAATTGACCTACTTTCACTTTTGCCGCTACTTTAATTGGCAGATCCTCAGGTACAAGCATTTTTAAATCCGCGACCACTCCTTTGATTTGGATGTTTGTTTCCTTATCGGGAATATATGCTTTACTGAAGTCAAAATAGTAATCCCCCACTACATTCCAGACGGTCAATGGCTCCACCGCCCAGTTCTGCTTATTCATTTTCATATCGCCGATGGTTATCACTTTCTTTGAACCTGCTCTTTTTGATTCCTGAAATTCTGCCTTCTCCTCATCCGAATCGAAATGGACATCGAAGTCGGTATCTCCTTTAGCGAATGAGACTTTTACCGGACGCTTGTTTACAAAAAGCCTTACACCTAAGTAAATAATCAAAAGCGGCCACAGTTTCCAGAACATATGAAATTCAAACACCACTAATCCGAACCGGTCCATTAAAAGCAACCCGCCAAAGGCTAGCAGAAAAACGCTTAAGAAGAGCACACGCCTACGGTAAAAAATGGTGTCGACCAAAAATTTCAGTCCCAAAAGCACAATCAGGACCGGATAGTATGTGACAAAATACTCTTTTATTTCCAAGGAAATGACACCTATGTTGACAAACAGCAACATAATTCCTATAAAAACAAAAATAATGGCAATTATTTTTTGATTGAATGTTTTCATCTATTTCCTGAAGCCTCCCTTCTATTATAATTTGACACTGTTAGAAGCAATTCCTCCACTATACTGTTAGTTTACTAATTTCATTGAAGAAAATCCCCTATCCCCGGTCACTTTCTTTGTCCGTCTGGAGGCGGAAATTATATTGAGTCACAGGTGGAACAGGAAAAGCGATGAGCTTCAGCTACATCGCTTTCCTCTTCATGACCATAGCCTGAATCCATTCGTACACCAATACCCCAAGTATCAAACAGATATATCCAGCCGAGTACCCTGCAAGCACATCGGAAGGATAATGGTAGTTTAAAAAGATTCTACTTGTTCCAAGCAATGCAATAAACACCGTTCCGAAAATAGCGATCGCAAGCTTCTTTTTGCTTCCTTTTGTATAAGCTAACGCAAAATAAAGTAATAACCCATAGAAGAAAAGGCCGACCATCGCGTGTCCGCTAGGGAAACTGAGACTTTCCGCACCTGGTCCTGTCATCGGCCTCTCGCGACCAGTATAATCTTTCAGCCATTTATTGAGCTCATTGACGATAATCACTCCGCCGACAATCACTCCCATTGCTGCATAATCCCTCTTTACCCACCAAATAAGCCCTATCGATAATAGCATGATAATGATGACTCCGGTTTTATCACCAAGCATTGTGAACAGATGAAAAAAACTAACTAACAATTCCGCTTCAAGTCCATTTACACCATTGCGAATCGATTCATCAAATCCTATTGAGTTCTGTAGCACGATTTGTTGAAAAGACCAGATAAAGAAGGCTCCACAAAAAATTAGTAACGTAAGCCTTTTCCACAATTTATTGTTCTTTTTCTTGCCCAACTCCCGGCCATATTCCGCTTGCATTCCAATCATCTCCTCTTATTCCATCATCCACCTTTAATTTTACTAAATTTAAGAAAGTTATGACTATTCTTTTTTAACAGAGTCAGATAGAATACTATATTAAATAGGCTCTTTTCTCGAAGATTGTTGCTATTCACTAGTAAAAAGTCGGCTATTGGACTTTTCACAAGAAAAATCGGCCTTTGGATTTTTCACAGCTTATCTACTCTAAAATAGGCATGTAGTTTACTCTGGATACTCGGGAAAAGAGCACGACAGCAAGGAATATAATGGTTGGTTTATAAATACGAAAAAGCAACAAAGTTTACGAAAACAGCCATTAAATACAAAATTTTCGAAATGAGGAGTGCACTATGTTAAATAAGCTGAATGAACTGTTGGAAAATCGTTATGATGAAATGGTAGAGATTAGACGTTATTTGCATCAATTCCCTGAAGTTTCCTTTAAAGAATTCCATACTGCAGCTTACATAGCAGACTTCTATAAAAAATTAGGCATTGCCCATCAGACACACGTCGGCGGCAATGGTGTGGTGGCAAAAATCGCTGGTGCACGCCCCGGGAAAACCGTAGCATTACGAGCGGACTTTGATGCCCTTCCCATCCAGGACGAGAAGGATGTCGAATACAAATCAAAAGTCCCAGGTGTCATGCACGCATGCGGACATGATGGACACACTGCGACATTGCTCGTTCTTGCAAAATGTTTAAATGAACTGAAAGAGGACCTTGAAGGGAATGTTGTCTTCATCCACCAGCATGCCGAAGAATATGCACCAGGCGGAGCGATTGCGATGATTAATGATGGATGTCTGGAAGGGGTGGATGTCATCTTTGGAACCCACCTTTGGTCAGGTGTTGAGCTTGGCACCATTCAGTACCGTGTCGGACCGGTAATGGCTGCGGCCGACCGTTTTTCCATCAAGCTTCAAGGTTCTGGCGGACATGGAGCACAGCCGCATAAAACAAAAGATGCTGTGGTCACAGCTTCTCAACTCGTCCTTAACCTTCAACAGATTGTCAGCAGAAGAGTGAATCCTGTCGATCCCGCAGTCATTTCGGTCGGAACTTTTGTGGCGGAGAATGCCTTCAATATTATTGCCGACTCGGCTTATTTGGAGGGGACGGTTCGAACATTCAACGATGAAGTGCGTGATCAAATCGAATCAGAAATAGATGTGGTAGCTTCCTCCACTTGCGCTCTAAATGGTTCGACATACGAATACAAGTTTGACAGAGGCTATCCTGCTGTCGTCAATCATAAGGACGAAACAGACTATCTTGTTAGTGTCGCGTCCTCTGTCAGAGAGGTGGAGGCCGTGGAAGAGACTGATCCGCATATGGGGGGAGAGGACTTTGCCTATTACCTGAGACATGTCAAGGGGACCTTCTTCTTTACCGGTGCGAAGCCTGAAGGGGTGGAAGTGGCATATCCACATCATCACCCTAAGTTTGATATTCATGAAAAAGCATTGTTGGTTGCTGCTAAAACGTTAGGCGCGGCCACAGTTATGTACCACCAGTATGAACAGGAAAAGCTTGTTCCTTCCCATCAATCATAGTTGGTTTATAAAGCAAAACGCCGGGCTACCTCCTAAGTGAGAGCCCGGCATTTTTTGTTTTTCTAAAAGATTTTTGTTATTTTAAAGTTTGACCGTTCCTTTCCGCTGCAGGCACTCGCTTTCCGCGGGGAGGGCCGGAAGCCTCCTCGGCAAGCCTGCGGGGTCTCCCGTTTCCCTCTACCTCCCGCTGGAGTCGAGTGCCTTCCGCTCCAATCCACTCATCCATTTAACATTTTAAATATACAACAAACTTTGCGAAAACAGCCTATATGTCTTCCCCCTTTTCCCGGAACATTCTTATACGGTAGCAGTTTTTCGCGGTGGTACCCAATTGGTCGAGAAAATTATAATTTGCGTATGCACCGACGATTGCTCCAAGTCCCGGAATCATCTGTAGCATCTTGACTAAATCGATATGGTCTCGATACTCCTGCTGAAACACCTTCCAATCAAGCTCTTTTGCTTCCTCTTTGTGCTCCTCCCAATTCTCGATATACCTCAGCACTTCTTTCCGTCTGTCATCACTGGAGAAAGCTAATTGAAAAATATATAAAACAAACACCCTCTCCTCGTAGTTTTTCGTGTTGTATCCATATATGGCTGCCACTTCAAAAAGAAACTTCATTTTGATGGAGAGCAATAATGGGAAGTCCGCCAACCCGAGCAATATTCCACCTGCTCCCGTTCCCGCTCCTTCCATCGCTGCGGTCCTTTTATATATGTTGATTTTCTCCTGGATCCATTTTTCCTTTTCTTCTAGGGTCATTACGACATGCCCCTCATTTATTTTGGTTGTCAGCTTACTTCCTACAAGTGTCCCCTGCACCATCTTTTTGATGCTTTCCGTCATGACGGTATGAACCCTTTCCGGAATCATTGTATTCACTTTATTCTGCGCACCTTTGGAAAGACGCTGAAACATGGTAGATTTTTTCGCTACTTGCAATTTCCACTTTCTGACCTCAGCCTTCACATTATCCTCGTACATTGGAAGCACTCCTTGTATGGTTTATGTATTATATCTTATATACGGGTATTCTGAGCAGTATGTTTCAAAATAAGAAAAACACCCAAATGCTCAGTGATCATTTGAGTGTTTTCCTGTTATTTAATGGCTGTTTTCGTAAACTTTGTTGCTATTTCGTATTTTTACAACGACCGTAATAATTGTTGCTGTCGTGCTCTTTTCCTGGTTATTCGGAGAGATTGCATGATATTTTGAAAGTAGATACACGGTAAAAAGTCCAATTCCCGACTTTTTACAAGCAAATAGCAACAATCTTTGAGAAAAGAGCCTATTTAATTGATGCAATTTTTCGTTTTACAACTCCTTGCACATATATGTAGGAGAAGAACATCCCCCCACCAAGGATAATCGCCACTTCCATCCATGTTGCCACGAAGGCCAAAAGGATAGCGAGGATTACCGTTTGTGAAATAAGAATCAGGGATATCATTTTGGTAAAAGCATGGACCCGATGCTCTTCCTGAACAGGATAGATGGATAGCCATAGCTTATTATAATGATGTCTCCACATCGGTATAAGTTGAAAACCTGTCAGATAAAGAACAAGTACCGGAACCAAATAAGTCGCATAGCCCACTGGGAGTGTAAGAAGCAGGACACAACCGATAATCAATAGGCGAAGATATAATCCAAAATAGTCACCTGAACGAAGGAATGTACGCAAATAGAGATAGTGAAAGGACTTCTCTCTGGCATAAGGAGTGAACCCCAGGATAAAATCCAGCCACCTTCTTCTTTTCACTTTCTCCTTCAATCCGGGCACATCGACAAACAGGTTTGCCACACGATAGAACAGCTGCATTCTTTTCGTTTCGTTTTCAATCAGCAAGTCCCATTTCCAGTTCATTTTTTGGGAAGCTTTCTGGAAGTAAGCAAGTAGCAGTAGCATTACTACTATTATTAATCCAATAAAAAGCAGACTCGCTTCGGAAAAAACAAGATATAGCAGACCGAAATTCAATGCAAGTCTGATCCACCAGTCCGTTAATCTCACTTTTTTATCTGTATAGAAATTAACAAGCCACGTCATCCACAGGTTCCAGGATTTCATTCCAAGCAATAAGAGAAGAATGGCTAAAAGTGTCTGGAACGTAGCATCTGTCAACGTGAAAAATAAAGGCACAGAAACGCCAAAAACCAGCAAGAGAAAATAACTTTCTAAGACAATCGAATAAAGAAATGATTTCTTTATATACGGCTTCAACTTTTCTTCCAAAGGAAGCAAAAAGACAAGGTCGGGGTCTTTCAGGAATGTATGTATGCTTCCTCTGGTCATCAAGATCGCCAGTACTGCCCCCATGAGCCATGGATAAGGAAAATCAGGCGGAACGATGTCCAGCCAGTTCTGGTAAGCGAGAGCGAGACCGCTTAGAAGAAAAATCATCACGATAACAAGATGATCATTGAACATATAACGTAAATATCTGCGAGTATCCTTTATATATTGGCTGAATCTGGACTTCCAGAGCTGATCGACATTAAACATTGCTCTCTTCCTTTGTCAGCTGGATATAAAGGTCATCAAGGGAAGCCATTGGCATTTTGAACTGCTGTCTTAACTCTTGGAGAGTTCCTTTTGCTCGCACTTCTCCTTCATGTAAGATAACGAATGAATCGCAGTATTTTTCCGCTGTCGCGAGGATATGCGTGGACATGAGAATCCCCGCTCCACTCTTTTTCGCCTTGTCCATGATTTCCAGGAGAGAATGGATCGCAAGTGGATCCAACCCTACAAAAGGCTCGTCTACAATGTACAGCTTCGGTTCAATCAAGAAAGCAGCAAGGATCATTACCTTCTGCTTCATCCCTTTAGAGAAATGTGCAGGAAACCACTTAAGGCGTTTTTCCATCCTGAACTCTTTTAGCAATGGGTGAAGGCGCTTTTCGAAGGTTTCTTTCGATAAACCGTAGGCCATCGCGGTCAATTCTAGATGTTCATACAACGTCAATTCATCATATAAAATCGGGGTTTCAGGAATAAAGGTGAAAGTCGAGCGATATTTCGTCGTATCCTCCTGAATTGAAATGCCATCGATCTTAATGGACCCTTTCTTCGGCTCCATCGTCCCGATTACATGCTTAATCGTGGTACTCTTCCCGGCACCATTCAACCCAATCAAGCCCACCAACTCATTCTGCTTCACACCAAACGAAATATCCTTTAACACCGCTTGATTCGTGTACCCACCAGTCAACCCGATAATCTCCAATAAACTCACATCAACCTATCCTTTCTGCCAACCATTTTATGTATTGAATATAGCTACTACATGGAGGACGGAAATCCTTCAAGGGTCTGACCCCTTTTCAAAATTTAATCCTCCTGTAACCTATATGAAATATAAACTAATTATTAAATTTTACCATAACATAATTTAAGCAAAAGTGCGCATCATATGTAGGGAAGGGGACAGAGGGGCACTTATACAGGCCTTTAGTTAAGACTTCTTTATAGATGAGGTGACTGTCAAAGACAGTTTTGCTTTGTTCTTGATAAAGTTTACAATTTACTCTCGTCGTTGCGGGACTTAACCGACTGCAACTACACGATCATCTGTAACGTAACTCCGATTGATGAAGAAATGAGGTGCTTACGGGCGACACTTTACTGTAAAGTCGTAACCTGTGATTGATTCATTTTGAAAATGAGGTGTTCGTTAAAGAGACTTTAAGTCGATAGCCGCGTTACTAAAGTTGTCAAACTCAGTAACAAGGGGATGGTTGTTTTGAACAGGAAAGCTGACAATTAGACACATTTTATAAATCAGATGAGGTGTTTATCAAACACAGTTATTTGAACGCTAAAATGATGTTTGTAGGCTTCTCCTTATTCAGATAGAGAAGCTTGTTGCCTCTCTTCCCTTTCTTAGCAAGCAGGAGCATTTGCTCTTGCTTGTTTCATTTGTCTTCCTACCATATTAGGCTACTTGTCCAAAACATGGTAAAATAGATGAAACTAATTCCAGAGGTGATACTGATGAGTGATTGTATTTTTTGTAAAATTATCGATGGGGATATTCCTGCAGCCAAGGTCTATGAAGATGAGCATGTACTGGCTTTTCTCGATATCAGTCAGGTGACAAAAGGGCACACTTTGGTGATTCCTAAAGTACATAAAGAGAACATTTACGAACTTACCCCTGAAATAGCAGAGAACCTATTTAAAGTGGTTCCTAAAATCGCCAACTCCATTAAAGAGCAGTTTCAACCAATTGGCCTAAACCTATTGAACAACAACGGAGAGGCTGCCGGGCAATCCGTATTCCATTACCACCTACATATTTTGCCGCGCTATGGCAAAGGTGACGGATTTGGTGCTGTGTGGAAATCGAACCAGAGTGACTACACACCTCAGGATCTACAAGAAATTTCATCCCAGATTAAAGATGGCATTAAATAAGGCAAAAATGACGTGGGACAAACAGTGCTCCCACGTCATTTTTTAAAATTAAAACGATCTGCTCATGTCCGCTACCGATGCAATATTTTCTACCATCTTCCAATCCGGGTGTTTAAACGAGTAGGTACACTCTGACTTCAGGTAACCCTCAACATAATCCCTGTAGTTTCTATCCCACCTCAATAAATGAATAAATTCCTCTCGTGTTCCTTTATGGTCCACAGCAGATTTTAACTTGTTCAGCATATCACTTTGCCATACAGGCTGAAGCGGACTGTCCCCTGGAATATCCG
The DNA here is from genome assembly GCF_001037965.1 of Bacillus sp. LL01. Lineage (NCBI taxonomy): Bacteria > Bacillati > Bacillota > Bacilli > Caryophanales > Bacillaceae > Bacillus > Bacillus sp. LL01. The sequence continues at coordinate 282,305 of NZ_LFEL01000004.1, forward strand.
CAAATCTGCGCATCTCCCCTTCCCACAATAGCGCCCGTGGCTCGAAGTAGGCATACACCTTATCAAAAACCTCTCCGGTCTCCAATTGCACCTTCTTTCCGGAGTGTTCCCTAAGTTCATATCCTTTTTCGGTAGAGTTGATCAATTCCAGCTGCTTCTTATCGATGAACGTCAACCACACCTCTGCCACAGCACCTTTTACAGGGGCAATGACTGCTGGCAATGAACCATATGGGGCCAAGAATGGTGCATACACAATATCGGAATCCAACACCTTCCCTTTCAAACAAAGCATGAAATCATCCTCATCTGGACGTAAGCTGAATTTATATTGAAGCTGTGCCAAACAGACATTAGAACCATAGGCGACCACCGGAACCTTTGATGCCAAACCGTCTTCCTGTAAAAAATCTTCCACCTTCTTCACGTCAGCACTTTGAAAAGCAAGGCTTCCCAATACATGATCCACATTGGAAAAGTGGATGGAATGTTGCTCGACCGACATTCCTTTTTGAGCTTCCAGGCGGCGGGCTTTTCCTTGCCAAAATAAAAAGGAAGTGGCAGGTCTTGGTCCAGGATAGATATCCGGATGATCATATGGACTTACATCAAAAGGCTTTTGTTCACGATACATTACAAAACTCCTAACTTTTTTCGAAATCTTTCATGTATTCTAACACAATCCATGATAGGATATATATTAATATTTTCAGGACACTTTAGGAGGGTAATAGGATGAAGCGTGTGTATAACTTTAATGCAGGTCCGGCTGCACTACCAAAAGAAGTATTAAAGCGTGCTCAACAGGAATTGTTGGATTTTGAAGCTACAGGCATGTCCGTGATGGAATTAAGTCATCGAAGCAAGGAGTACGAAAAGGTTCATAATAAAGCAGCAACACTATTAAAAGAACTTATGAATATACCAGATAACTACGACATCCTCTTTATGCAAGGTGGCGCAAGTCTTCAGTTCTCGGCAATACCCATGAATTTTCTTGCCCCTGGGAAAACGGGAAATTACAGTTTAACCGGTTCTTGGTCTGAAAAAGCTTTAAAGGAAGCAGGAAAAATCGGAGAAACTCACGTATCCTCTTCCACGAAAGAGTCAGGCTATACGAGTACCTCTACTCACCTGGAGCTATCTAGTAATCCTGCCTATCTACATATCACAAGCAATAATACAATCTTCGGAACACAATGGTGGAACTTCCCTTCCCTTTCTCCGGAAGTTCCATTGATTGCGGACATGTCGAGCGATATCCTGAGCAGGCAGATCAACATTGAAGATTTCTCCATCATCTATGCAGGTGCCCAGAAAAACCTCGGTCCTTCAGGTGTGACAGTAGTGATTATAAAAAAAGAATTACTCGAGCAATGTCCTAATAACATTCCGACCATGTTGAATTATCAGACCTTTGCCAAAAACAGATCCCTTTACAACACCCCTCCTACCTTCTCCATCTATATGCTGTCACTTGTATTGGAATGGGTGGCGGAACAGGGTGGTGTGGATACAATTGAAAGGAACAACCAAAAGAAGGCCGAGCTTCTATACGAAGTTATTGATCAAAGTGAAGGCTTTTACATCGGTCATGCCGAAAAAGATTCAAGGTCTCACATGAATATCACCTTCAACCTCGCTACAGAGGAACTTACAATAGCTTTTCTAGCAGAGGCAAAAGAGAAAGGCTTTGTCGGACTCGGAGGACATCGTATGGTTGGCGGCTGCCGGGCGTCCATTTATAATGCGGTACCATTAGAGTCCTGTGAGGCATTGGCAACGTTCATGCATGCTTTTCAAATTAAGTATAAGTAATGGATAGCTTTACCCTTTTCAAAAGCAATTAACTTTACTATACTAGTACCTAATAATTCGCATTAGACAACGAGTGTACTAATGGAGTTATAAAAGAGATGATTAGTTGAGGAGAGATGAGAAATGAATACGAAGATTTTAGTGTCACTGGCTTTACTTGTTGGGATTGGTGCTGTACTACACACAATTGTACCGGGACTTATCCTGGGAATGAAACCTGATTTGGCTTTAACGATGATGTTTCTTGGAATTATGCTATTTCCTGAAAAGAAAAATGTATTGCTGATAGGTATCGTCACCGGATTGATATCCGCACTGACCACCACTTTTCCAGGCGGGCAGATTCCAAATATCATAGACAAACCAATCACAGCATTTATGTTTTTCTTCATGTTGATTGCTCTGAAGAAGGTTAACAAACCACTTGTTAAAGCAGGACTATTAACCGCAATCGGCACCCTCATTTCAGGAGCAATTTTTTTAATATCCGCCTTGACACTTGTAGGTCTGCCAGGCGGAGGAACTTTTGCATTCTTCATGCTGACAGCTGTACTTCCCGCTGTTGCCATGAATGTAGTAGTGATGATAATTCTCTATCCCATAGTAAAAGGCATTGCCAAACGCTCTAATTTAATTCCAGCAACATAATAAAGAGGGAAAATTCCTACTCAGGAATTTTCCCTCTTTTCTGTGTATCTTAAGTTATCCAGGTCGCAAATACCGCCAACAGTAAAATGACTCCTCCCGCAGCACAGATGGTAAGGGCCTTTTGCTGCAATACTCGTCTAGGCGGATATACCCCTGCTCTCTGCGATGCAAGAAAGTAATTTCCACCTCCAAATAAAAGCAAAATACTTAAGGTGAATAAACCGAATGTTACGCCTACCAAATTAGCCCGCCCCCTTTTCTACCATAACTATGCGAATCTCCCTGTTCTTATGAAACAAGTTGTCATCCATGATCGATCGACTAGCCCCTATTACTTCCGGAAATTAAATATATCGTTTCCATTTTGGGAAGAATACAAATATATGTCGAAATAAACTCTATAAAAAAGATCATAAAAAGAGGATTTTTTTTAGAAATGTTGAATTATATAATAATCTTAGGGTATTGAACTATACTTACATAATTTTAATTTGAGGTGATTACTATGAATGGGAAATCATTCATCTACGGAATTCTATTAGGAGGAACAATTGCAGGAATCTCGACACTGTTAACAACACCAACATCCGGAGCGACCAGAAGAGCCCAAGTAAAGTCTGCAGCACGTAACATCCAATCCACACTGAATGAATTGAAACAAGAAGCTATTCAGGTCAAGGATCAAGTAGCACAAGCACTTGAGGAGGGCAAGGCAACTGTGGGAAACATTGCGGAGGAAATTCAGGTTTCTGTAGATCTTTGGCAGAATTCTATAAAACCGCATCAGGAATCCATACAGCAAAACATTGCGAATTTAGAAAAAGAATTGGAAAATCTGGAAAAAGAAATGGCTAAAAACACAACAAAATAAAAAAATTTTAATTTTTTGTAAATTTTGACCTTTATTAATTTTTATTTTATTGTCATAATAGATAGTAATATATTAGAAAAAAGTAGGTGAGTTTGTGAATACACAGAATGGACAGTATTCATTAAAGGAAGCTATGCTCTTCAGCCAGCGTGTTGCACAGCTTAGCAAAGCTCTTTGGAAAACAATTGAAAAGGATTGGCAGCAATGGATCAAGCCTTATGACTTAAATATTAATGAGCACCACATTCTTTGGATTGCCTATCATCTAAAGGGGGCTAGCATTTCTGAGATTGCCAAGTTCGGTGTTATGCATGTTTCCACTGCATTCAACTTTTCGAAGAAATTGGAGGAAAGGGAATTACTGCGCTTTTCCAAAAAAGAGAACGATAAACGTAATACTTATATCGAGCTCACTGAAAAAGGAGAGCAAATACTTCTGGATTTGATGGAAAGCTATGACCCTAGCAAAAATTCGGTGTTCAGTGGTGCATTGCCGATGCATGACTTATACGGGAAGTTTCCGGAATTGCTGGATATCATGTGTGTGATACGTAATGTGTACGGAGAGGATTTCATGCAAATTTTCGAAAGATCCTTTAACAATATTGAGGAGGACTTCGAAGAGATTGATGGAAAGCTATCTAAAAAAGAAGAAACACTTATAGAAAAAAATGAAAGCGTTACTTCTTCTTGATCAGCTTATGAAATTCATCCATTAATGAAATGTAAAGTCCTTGCGAATGTAGGGCATTAATTGTCTCTTCCCACGGTAAACCGGGTGGCAATGCATGTCTGAATTGTAAAAGAAGCGGAGAGAAAGTGACAAAACCTTCCGCTTTTTGTTTTTCCATTTCCTTGCTCAATTCTTCACAAGTATCGTATATGGATTGAACATCCCTTCTACTAAGCTTCCCTCTGATAATTAAGTAATCCCATGGGAAACGTGTACCATCCATCTGTTTCACTAACAGATCTATATAATACTCCAAAGTCGCCAGTCTTTCTTCTTCCAATTTACTCATTCCTCACCAAGTACATTTCTGTTAGCTATTTGCTTTTCGGCCGTCCAAAACCCCATAGCATCTATATATTTTACATCAAATAATAGTTCTTACCAATATTTAGATGCCATTACTGAAAAATAAATTACATTCACCTATTGATTTTTCGGTTAAAAAAGCTTACATTAATTTAGTAATTTTGATTACGAATAGCAATTACGGTAGGTGATCCAACTATGAACTGCTGGAAATCCATTGATATCTCAAGACAATATGGACTCCATCGCATAACACTTGTATCGTTTATCATCACTTTACTTTCGTTTATTGTATTATTTTTAACTTTTAGCCTTATATACAATGACACAACTGTCTCATCATCTAACTTTGGATGGTTTATCCTTGGGCTTGCAGGTATGTTCACCATGCACAAGCTATGTCATGTACTCCCGCTAATTGCGACAAAAAACCAAGTAAAACTCAGATGGAAACTTAAGTGCTATATGCCTTATATGAAAATAAAAACAAAAAAACCATTTACAAAAATCCAATCCTACGCTGTTTTACTGGCTCCATTTGCCATCATCACAACAGCGTGTATACTACTTGCCCATATCTTTCCAGACTACTATCATTACTTTTCGATGCTAGCAGCAGTAAATATCGGCCTGAGTATTCCAGACTTCCTCTATATTCAACTGATTCAGCGAGCACCGAACAAATGTCAAATTGAAGAATTGGAAAATGGGTATGATATTTTAATAATCAATGAGAGTAGGAATGAAATAGCGTCCTAACCTTAACTGGGATGTTGTTTCATTTTTTTGTAAGTCCTTTTTAAAACCGTTGCCATAAAACAATAAAGTACATGAAAACAGCCTCTTGTAAAATTTTTGGAATGTGAAGGTATCTTTTTTTCAAAATCTTTGGTATGGTAAAAGGCATAAGTATAAAATTCGTATAATAGTTTAAAAGCAATCAAGCCAAAGGAGGGATTTTATGGCTATCGCATCTCTATTTGTTTTGGTGGCTATATTCATACTCTTCTACATAAACAAATTAACGAATGCGTTATGCGTTCAGAAAGAAATCCCGGAGGAACGTCATCCGAAAGTTTTCCGAACCATAAATGTACTAATTACCATTCTATTAATTTCTTCTTATGTAGATATTTTGCTTAGTTCCCAATAATAAACCGAACAAAAACACCTTCCATTTTTGATGGAAGGTGTTTTTTTGGAGAAAGGGACATTGTCCCGTCTCCATGGTCCTAGCTTAGTATAACCAAGCTGCACCTACGATTACTAACAAGATAAATAAAACTACGATTAACGCAAATCCGCCGGAATGTCCACCAGACATGTTGGTTCCTCCCTCTGATTAAATGTATTTAGTACAACCAAGCTGCACCTACGATTACCAACAAGATAAACAATACTACGATTAATGCGAAGCCACCTGCATACGCATTACCCATCTTTGTAACACCTCCCTTATGAGTTGTTACGATATCTTATGCAACAAATTCCAAGGAGGCATAGGCGTTTATCCTGCCCCTAAAGTTTTTTACATGAAATTCTGGGACAACAAGTTTGTGTTGGTGTATTTCATGATTCCATTTATAGTATGTGAGAATGTTAGAATGGGAATGGACGATAGCCCATTTTTTAAAAGGTTATGTTAGAGTAGAATGTAAAAATTTTTGATGTTATAGCTGTTGATTGTAGCAATGGGAGAAGACTCCAGCGGGAGGTAGCGCTTAGTGGAGACCCCGCAGGCTTTCCGAGGAGGCTCCACAAGTGCCCCGCGGAAAGCGAAGCCCGGTGCGGAAATCAACAGCGCTTGTGAACAGACCCTTTTAAAAAAGCACATGGGACTTTGGATGAATGTGATAATATTTCATTAAATTAGGAGATTATGCTATAGTATGGGGTAGAACGTTCTACTACATATGGGAGTTGATCAACATGAAAAAATGGATGATTGCTGTAAGTGCCACAGCCTCACTCTTGGCGCTATCTGCATGCAATACTGATAAAGCCGACAATTCAAAGGTGATTGCGGAAACCTCTGCCGGGAACATTACACAGTCTGAACTTTATGAGGCTATGAAAGATCGATTCGGTGAAGAAGTGCTTCGTGAATTGGTTTTCGAAAAAGTACTTAGTGAAAAGTATGAAGTAACAGATGAAGAATTGCAGGAGCGAGTGGACGAGCTGAAGCAACAACTTGGACCGCAATTTGATATGGCATTAGCACAAAGCGGCTTCAAAAATGAAGAACAATTGAGCCAAACATTACGCATTTCCATGCTTCAGGAAAAGGCAGCAATGGAAAATGCCGAAGTTACGGAAGAAGAGATTCAAGAACACTATGATGCTATGAAACATGAGATACGGGCAAGCCACATTTTAGTGGAAGATGAAGAGACCGCCAAGGAAGTAAAAAAACAGTTGGATGAAGGTGCTGACTTTGCAGAGCTGGCAACTGAATTTTCAACTGATCCAGGGTCTGCACAAAATGGCGGGGATCTTGATTGGTTCGGTTCAGGGGTAATGCTACCGGAATTCGAAGAAGCAGCTTACAATCTTGAAGTAAATGAGATCAGTGAGCCTGTTGAAAGCATGTACGGCTATCACATCATCATGGTGACCGATAAGAAAGAAAAACCACCATTAGAGGAAATCAGAAAAGATGTGGAAGAAGAGCTTCTTCAGTCCAAAGTACAGCAAGAAGCTGCTGACGCAGCACTTCAGAAAGAATTGGATGCTGCCAATATTGTCGTGAAAGACTCTTCTCTTAAGAACACATTTGAAGAGGAAGAAGAGGAAGAGCAGGAGCAACAATAAAAGATAAACATCAACACAGTGCTACTGTTTAAGCGCCTGGAACGGCAATCAACAGTAAATCCCAATACAAAAACAATGCAAAAAGGAAGCGGAATCCCCAATTCTAATTGTTATGCAGAAACCTTGTTGATTGCAGTGGAAGGCGCGCAGACTCCTGCGGGAGGAAGGGACAAGGGAGACCCCTGAAGCGTTGTGAGGAGGCTCCCGGACCGCCCGCGGAAAGCGAAGCGCCTGGAACGGCAATCAACAGTAAATCCAAAAACAAAAAAGAAGCGGAATCCCCCGCTTCCTTTTTATATTTGGCTGTTTTCGTAAACTTTGTTGCTTTTTCGAAATTTTTAATACAACCGTTATAATCCTTGCTGTCGTGCTCTTTTCCTAGCTGTCCAATATAATATGCATGCCTAATTTAAAGTAGATAAACGGTAAAAAGTCCTAATGCCGACTTTTTACTACCAATTAGCAATCTTTGAGAAAAGAGCCTTAATTTTATACATTCACAACCTGTCGTTTCTTCTCTCTCTCTTCTTGTATCCTATCCATATAGACTTGTCCCTCTTTTTCAATGATGGCAGTCTCCACTTCTTTCTCTTCCTTGGCCGAACGTAAAGTCATATATGCGCTGAAACATATCCCGATAACCACCAATAGCATCCACCACGGCATAAAAAAGCCCCCTCTCTTTCATATGTGCTACTAATTTATACATATGATAGAGTATGGGAGGCTAGTACTTATTTATGAAAAGTAGGTTTATAGAAGTTTCGGTTATCCATCGCAAAGATTCTTTCTGTGTACTCTCCAGGTTTCACTCGTTCAAGAGCACGGTCGAGCATATTCATCTTGGCATCAATATTGTCGATATAGTGTAGAATCTCCGCTTCCTTAATCAGTGGCAGCTTAGGACTTCCCCACTCCGGTTTACCATGATGGCTTAATACAAGGTGTTGAAGCACCATCACTTCTTCTCCTTCAATTCCTAGTTCGTCTGCTGCTTTACCGATTTCATTCACCATTATAGAGATGTGCCCAATCAGGTTACCCTCTACGGTATAACTCGTGGAAACTGGACCAGACAGTTCCGTCACCTTTCCTAAATCATGTAGAATCACTCCTGCATAGAGAAGGTCCCTGTCCAAGGAAGGGTATAATTCAGCTATCGCTTTGGCCAGATCTAACATGGAGACAACGTGGTAGGCCAATCCGGAGACAAACTCATGATGATTTTTTGTAGCAGCCGGATATTGCAGGAAATCCTGCTGGTGTTTTTTTAATAGATGCCTTGTAATCCTTTGGACATTTGGATTTTTCATTTCAAATATCGCCTGAGTGATTTTATCCATCATTTGCTCCTGGCTTAAAGGGGCTGTTTCAATGAGATCGGAGACGCTGACGTTTTCATGGTCTTCCTTCGGCTTAATTTTACGGATTTTCAACTGATTACGTCCTCGGTAATGATGTATGTCCCCAAGGACCCTCACAATGCTCTGTGGCGTATATAGCCCCTCATCATCGGAAGAAGCGTCCCAAAGTTTCGCTTCTATCTCACCGCTCTTATCTTGGAATATTAAAGTCAAAAAAGGTTTTCCATTGCTGGCGATACCTTTTGTTGCATTTTTAATCAGTAAATGAACATCTACTTGTTCTCCCACTTCAAAGTGGAGAATACCCTTCTTCATCTTTCCTTCCCCCTATCAAAAATTAAATGATGATTATGAGATGTGAGTACGCTTATAATACTACTCATTTATAATCAGGAACAACAATGTTATGAAGCAACCTCTACCCGTTCCTTTCTCTTGGCGAGCCATATTTTTGTGACAAACAATCCGAATAGCATGATGGAAGCTCCAAACAGATAGGGTATGTGGATATTGATTTCAAAGAAAATCCCTGCCAATATGGGACCGGCTACATTTCCCAGGCTAAGAAAAGAATTATTGAGACCCATGACAAGCCCCTGTCTGCTTCCTGCGAGTTTGGAAATGAACGAATTCAAGGAAGGCCTTAAGAGGGAGTTTCCGAGAAAGAATAGGCAGGTGGTCAAAAGGACCGTAGTAAAACCTGTAGCAAGTGTCATCATCACAAAACCAATCGCACTGATCATTAATGCACTTGTAACCACCCTTTCCTCTCCAAACCGCTTCGTCAGCCTACCAACCAGAACGCCCTGTACAATGGTTCCCACTAGGCCGACAATCAATATGATTAGCCCTATTTCACTTGGGTTATAGTTGTAACGTTGCATGGTGTAGTAACCGAAAATGGATTGGAAATTGGCCAAACCGAAACTCATAATGAACACTAGGATAAGCAAGAAACCGACCGGGCTTTTAATCGCTTTATACATGACAATAAATTGATTGTCCCGCTTCTCTCCCGATGTTAGGAGAGCGTCACTTTCGCGTTTTTCTTTGGAGTAGGATTCTGGCAGTATTAACACAGAAACTATACCGGCGATGGTTGCCGCAACACCTGCCACCAGAAAAGGAAGCGAGAGATCGTATTCGGCAAGCCATCCTCCTATTCCAGGCCCAACAACGATACCTAGACCCATGGCAGCCCCCATGATTCCCATGCCCTGTCCTCTTTTTTCAGAAGAGGTGACATCTGAAACATAAGCCATGGCTGTAGGCATCAGTGCCGAACCGAATGTTCCAGCCAGTATTCGCGATAGAAACAGCATCCCCAATCCGTTTGCAAAAGCAAAGATGAATTCCGCTATCGCAAATCCAAAAAGACCGATAGTGATGAGAGGCTTTCGACCGACCTTATCCGAGAGCCTTCCCCACATAGGAGCGAAGAGGAATTGCATAAACGCAAATACTGCTACCAGCAATCCCAACGTCTTTGCATCTGCACCGAATTTATCGATATAAAAAGGAAGAATCGGGATGACTAATCCTATGCCGACCATGACGATAAATAGATTGAAGCTTAATAGAATCAACGGTGCTTTATTAGTTTTCATTACACTCTCACTCATTCTGTTTATCCTTTCAACTTGCTTGTCTATACCTACTTAAGCATAGCACTTGTTTCTTCCATTCGGCAATGGATGGGGCCAATTTCAATCAGGAGATGAAAACGTTCCGACCGCAGTGTTGTTGCTGAATGAAAATACGTAGTTGGCGGCTCCATGTGACAGTCTTTTTTGGATCGAATGATGACAGGTGAAAAAGATAAACTGATTTCCCTGTTGCGCCAACCTGTTCATCAACTCGATAGCCAGGTCTGACCTTTTTCGATCGAAATTGACAAAGCTATCATCCATCATAAATGGGAGTCTCTGTTCTTCACTCCACACCTGTGCTACCGCAAAGCGGATGGCTATATATAATTGTTCTATCGTTGCCTGGCTTAACTCTTTCGGCTCAAAAATTGTACCGTCCTGGTGTTCCACTATGATTTTTCTCTCAAGCTTGTTGTCATGGACTCTGACATAATTTTCATCGGTTAGGAAACGAAAGTGTTCTGAAGCGTGCTCGAGAACTTTGGGCAGCTTAACTGTCCGATAAAAGTCCATGGTTTTTGTAAGAAGGTGCTGAGCTGTAGCATACACCGCCCATTTGCGCGCATGACGCTGTAACGTACTTTTGGACAATTCAAGTCGTTGAACGGCGTCTGAATAGGTTCCGCCCTCCTCCAGATGCCGGATGGTTTCATAAGTAGCAGTTCTTTTTTCAAGCAGATGTTGCTGGTTTTCGTTTAGCACTCCCAGCTTCCGCTCCAACTCCTCCTTATCCTTTTTCCAGCTATCCAAGGGTCTACTTGCTTCCAGTGTGACATGATAGGCATTTTGAAGTTGTTTTAATTGACTCGATACCAACGCAAGGTCCCTTTCAAGCTCCATCTGTTCTGTGCGTTGGTGACTTTTCAAACGGAAGGAATTTTCATCCTTTACACAAGCCTGCTCATATAACAAATGAATCTTTTTACGTGCATCCTCAAGATGAACGGCTAATGTAGTAGACTCCTCACGCATTTCCGAGACAATTTCCTCGATTCTATCAGCCCTTTGCCGTCTGTTTATATGTTCTTCCATAATATTATCAATTTGACTGAGAACATCTTCAGGAGAAGCATACTCGTCCTCCCAGTTGATGTCTTTCACCATTTGAGTAACACGGACTGTAAAATCTTCTACTAAAAGTTCATAATGCTTCTTTTTTTCGATTAATGCCTTTCTGTCAACAATAGTGGATTTCAAAAGGACCACCTTATCGAACGCTTCCTCCATAAAGGTGCATGAGATGTGGGCAAGGCGTGTTGATTTGGCCCAATTTCTCCAATTATCCTCAAATAGGAAATTCTCCTTTTCCCATTCTTCAAACTGATGAATAATTTTATTGTATGCCCGTTCACTTTGAGAAAGAAGTAGCCTTTCCTTTTGCAAAAGATGATTTACTTGTTCTTCTTTCGCAAGGGCCTGCTGGTATTCATCCAATTTTTCATAGGTTCCGCTTGAAAAGAATTCGGCCCTCAACTTCTCCAGCTTGCTCTGCAATTCTTCTTTCTCCTTTTTAAAATCTGCCCAAAGGCCATCTGGTTCATACTTTCTGGTAATCATAAACGAAATAACGCCAAAGATCAGGAAAAACAACAGTGCAAGGAAAAATTGGTTCTGCAAGAACAAAGCTATAGAGCCGGCTAAACCGATTAAGAAAGTTACTGTGCCTGTAATTATCTTGTTCTTCTTTTTCGAGCGTTTGGCAAATTCCTGACCCTCGAGCTGCCTTTCTAATTGGGATAGCAGCTGCTCGGTAACATGGATCTCTTTCTCAAGGCTGTCCTTCCCCAGATCTCCGACGACTTTTTTCATCCGCATCACTTCATCCACCGGGAGCAACTCTTTTTCCAGACTTTGCACCCTTTCCTCTTGCATTTCCAGTTCATCCCTTGTTGCCTGGAACAGTTCATCCAGTCGCTGTTTCTGAATAGAAAGCTCATGATTTTGCTTTAACAGTTCCTTTAAATCGGCTTTGGAAGCCAAGCTTGTATTGACCTCATCAATCGTTTCGTCATGTAATCCCTTCCAATCCAACTCCGTCTTCAAAATCACAATCTGATTATCCAGTTTTTCAAGTTCTGAGGAAAGCAGGACCAATTGATTCTTTGCCTGCTCATATGTTGGGCGTTGGGATAACAATTGCTTCAGCATTTCTTTCTTATCCAAAAGGTGTTGATTCACTTGAAGTTCTAGCAGTTCCTTCTCTCTGTCCCTGATATCTTGGAACACTTTTTCTAATTTAGTCTGATAGAACCCCTCTTCGGTTTGCCATTTTTCCATCCTGGAAAGGCCGTCCACCGGTATCGATTCGACATCCCCCAAACTTTTCATCTGATATTGAATAAGTTCGATTTTATCCACAAGGGGCTGAATGGCAAGCATGGCTTCGATATATTTTAATTCCGTTGTACCATCTTCTTTTTTCTGCTGGATAGCTTTAAGTTGTTCATCCAAATCTGTTATAGCAGATTGAAGCCTTTCATATTCTTCTATTTTTCCCTTCCAAAGCTGTACCGTTTTCGCCTCATCTTTCAAACTAATCAATAACCTATTGATTTCAGGCTTTCTTCCGTTTGGTTTGAAGCGATCCTCCTGCTCTTTATTTAGCTGATTGGAAAGCTTGTGGAGTTGGTCACTTCCGATAAGTCCTGATGAAAACAGATAACCGCCAAGCTGTTCCGCATCAATCAGCTTGAGATTCTGCAGATCCATGATGTTAAAGGAGAAGATCCCCTTATACATCGATCTGTCCAATCCGCCTAGAATATCATCCAATTCACACTGATTTCCTTGTTCGTCCAATACAGAGACGTCACCTGAAGACCTTCCTGCAATTCGCTCGATGGTAATGGAGCGCTGATCATTTGTTTCGATAATTAACTTTCCACCATATTTGTATCCTTTTTTGGGAAGGTAACGTAAGTCCTGTTGATTTTTAGCAGGAAATCCGAAAAGGACTGCATGAATGAACGCCATGATGGTGGACTTTCCCGCCTCATTTTCTCCATAGAAAACCTGAATAGCTGGAGAAAAGTTTTCCACCATGACATTCTCCAATTTTCCGAAGCCATAAATATGTAATGCCTTTATTTTCAACGCGTTCACCTCTTCTCGCTTTCCAGAAACCTAGTCACCAACCATTGCTCTGCTTCTCCCAGGATCTCTCTCTTATCTTCATCATCCAATGGCTCCAGATAGTGCCTTGCTTCTGAGTGCCGGTATAGGGCGGATAGAACCTCTTCCATATCTTCCATCTGCTCCAACATGGAATAAAAATCACGGTAAAAGCTCTTTTCCTGCAAGCTTTCTCTATTGAAAGCACCTGTTGTCCGAACATGCAAGGAGTATATGTATATAAACGGATTTCTATTGTCCTCTCCCTCATTCAAAAGGACTTGCAAGTCTTCCTGTTTACTCTCATCTTGAAGGGATTGGTGCAGTGCCCCACTCCCTTTATAAATAAGCCTTACCAATTTACTTTTGTCTTCAGCCTTTTGGGCAATTAATGCTTTTCTTGTTACCTCCATCAACTGATCCAACGACTCCAGTCCTTTGATGGAAATCTCCACTTCCTCCCAGTCGATGGGGGATGTTTCAACATATTCTAGTTCTGCCCTTCCTCCTTCTGTCAGTTCCACAATATAGCAACCCTTGCCTCCTGTTTCCTTTTTGTGCCTTCCCTGAATATTGCCGGGATATACAATCGGAGGATTTTTATGCAAGATTTCCCGTTTATGTATGTGCCCAAGTGCCCAGTAATCAAATTCCTTTTCCAAAAGCTCACGAATACTGAAAGGAGCGTAAGGGTCATGTTCTTCCCTGCCGGATAGGTTTCCATGGAGCATACCGATATGAAAAGGGACGCTCGTGTTAGACTTCCGATAATGCTTGGTCATATTTTCTGTCGTATGCCTTCTGCTGTAGCTGAAACCATAGATGTTGGCCAGATGCGTCCCATTTTTGATGAAAGGCTCGCATTCAACCGTTTCTTTAAAAACATGGACATTTTCAGGATATCGAAAGAGTCGATGGTTTTCTGTGACATAATCGTGGTTTCCATGGATAATGTAAACCTGAATTCCCGCTTGCCACAGCCTTACAAATTCTTTTCTGAGTGTGGCTTGTGCATACAGGCTTCTTTGCTCCAGGTCAAATAAATCCCCTGACAAAAGAAGCAGATTCACTTCTTTTTTGATTGCCATGTCTATGAGGTTAGCCAATGCCCGGAATGTGCTGTTTTTTATTTGATTGAAAATTTCAGGTGGAAGATGGGTCAACCCTTTGAAGGGACTGTCCAAATGCAGGTCTGCTGCATGAAGAAAACGAATTTTTTTCATCATTTTTTAGTACCTCTTATTATTTGTCTTACCTTTATTTTACCACGGACGAAATACGAATGCACGTTCGGTATGAAGATTTCTCAGTTATCTAGCTGTTGATTGTAGCAAATTGCGAAGACTCTTCTTATGGATATAGAAAAAAGCACATGGGCTCCAACATCCTGATCCCACATGCCTTCAATAAAACTATTTATTTTTCGTTAGCTGCAATGCCTTTTTGATATCTTTCAACGACGAGGACTTTCCATACATCAGGACGCCACCACGATACACCTTTGCACCGAAGATGGCCAACAGTACAATTGTTGCCATCAAAAGGCCAATGGAAAGACTGATCTCCCAAAGAGGAACATTTAACATCCCTACTCGAAGGAACATGATCATTGGCGCAAAAAACGGAATGAATGAAGTTACCTGGATAAAGGAATTGTCAGGATTACCGAGACCGAACATGGATATCATGAATCCAGCCACTATCAATAACGTCATCGGCATGATCATCTGTTGGATTTCTTCAATTCTGCTTACAAGCGAGCCAAGGAAAGCAGCAAATGTTGCATAAAGGAAATATCCCAACAGGAAGAATACAACCGCATAGACAAAGGTTGCTATTGGCAGATCACCGACTCCAAAAAATTCAAACACACCACCAGCTTCGGTCATGCCATCCAGATTACGGCTCAGTGAAGAATATCCGATGATAATCCAGAACGCAAGCTGCGTTAAACTCAGCAAGGCGATTCCCAAGATCTTTCCGAACATATGCATGATCGGGGATGCCGAGGAAATAAGTATTTCCATGACACGGGAGGATTTCTCCACGGCTACTTCTGTTGCAATCATGCTTGCGTAAAGAATGACGGAAAAGTAGATGACAAAGAGCAAGACATAAACCAATCCACGGGCCTGGTTAAGCTCTTCAGCTGACTTTGCTGACTCCTCCAATGCCACTACATCAAAAGTGATTGGTGTATATAACTGCGCAATCTCCTCCTGTGATAACCCAAGCTGGCTTGTTGCCAGTTCATTTTTCACCTGTTGAAGCATAGCCTCCACTTGCATCATCGTCTCAGAATCTGTAATGGAAGCGGCTTTATACACTCCTGATGGCAAGCCGGCCTGGTCGGTGGAAAGTACGAGAAGCCCATCATACTCTCCTTTCGTCACTTTATTCTCAGCATCTGTTTCGTTGCTTACCATTTCTAGATTCAGATTACTGTTTGGATTCATCGCAAGTTGCTGTTCCAATAATGGTGCGATTGCGTTCTCCTCATCCAAAACCGCTACCACTTTGTCTTCCTGTTTATCAAAGATATCAATGATGGATTGAATGTTTGTAACACCGATAATAAGCACTGTTGTAATCAATGTGGAAATAATGAACGATTTGGACTTCAACTTGCTCATGTATGTGTGCATTAAGATAATCAAGAATTTATTCATGATAAGAAGCACCCACCTTTTCTATGAAAATATCATTCAAGGATGGCTCTTCCAAGATGAATTTCCGGATATAGCCTTTACCTGTTATCTGTTGCAGCAGGGTCTGTGAAACATCTTCATCATCAACCTGTAGAATCATTCCTTCTGCAGTCTTTTTCGTTTTCGTTACACCTGCTATATTTGATAAATATCCTAAGTCAAAATCTGCATGAATGATGACATTCTTCTTCCCGAATGAGCGTTTGATATCCCTAAGGGACCCATGGACGACAGGCTGACCATGATGCATGATACATAAATGTTCACAAAGCTCTTCCACATGCTCCATTCGGTGACTTGAAAAGACGATAGATGTTCCTTGGTTTTTAAGGTCCACTACCGCTTCTTTTAGCAACTCCACATTCAACGGATCAAGACCACTGAAAGGTTCATCCAAAATAAGCAGTTTCGGATTATGGATGGTCGACGCGATAAACTGTATTTTTTGCTGATTCCCTTTTGAGAGTTCTTCCACTTTTTTATTCAGATATTCCGGTACCTTGAACCGTTCCAACCAGTAATCGAGCTGTTTCAGGATCTCCGCCTTCTCCATCCCGCGCAGCCTGCCCAAATAGATCATTTGGTCCTTTACTGTCAGCTTGGGATAAAGCCCTCTTTCTTCTGGTAAATATCCGACCAGGTGGCTCTCTCTATATGTTATCGGCTTCCCTGCCCAGGAAATCTTCCCTTGCGTTGGCTCCAACAATCCAAGTACCATACGGAATGTGGTAGTCTTACCGGCACCGTTCGCACCTAGAAAACCAAACATTTCACTTTCAGGTATCTCCAAGGTCAAGTTATTAACGGCTACATGCTTCCCAAATTTCTTGGTCACACCTTCTATCTTTAATGCCATATAGTAATCCCTCCTATGCTATCTGTTACCTATACGATTATAAGTGTAAAATAGTTTCATAATGTAGTAAAATAGATTTAATGAATTGCGATTCAGTTACTAGACACGGAGGGGAAACAAATGGGAAAATATATGTTAACGGCCTTTAGTAAAAACGGGGAAACACTTCTTGATGAGAGCTTTGAGGCTGCAACAGAAGAAGCGGCAAAGGAAATAGGCGAAAAAAAACTAGAAGAGCTTAAACTTCTGGACACAACTCACCGCTGTACAAACGCAAGTGGAAAGCTGGTTCTTTTTCATCGGTAGACAGGTGCAACAAAAGTGCTAAACATTCCAATAAAGTAAAAAACGCTTGGAGACCTTTGCATTATGTCTCCAAGCGTTTTTGTTAATTGTTTCTGTTTTTTCCAGTAAATTGAGGCTTTCTCTTTTCAACAAAAGCCCTAATACCTTCTTTATGGTCTTGGGATTGTCTCATTCTACGCTGAGCATTTTTTTCAAGCTCAAGAATCTGCTGTAGCTTTGGCAGGGATTGCTTTTTGTAAATCGCCTTCGTTTCTAGCATCGCCTGCAGGGGAGCATGGAGAAGTAGAGCAACTCTTTGCGAGATTTCCTCTTCGACTTGATCTCCTGCCAGGCTATCCACCAAACCTAAACGGAGAGCGTCTTCAGCAGAGATCGTTCTACCTTCCCAGATCATCTGTTTGGCCTTTGCTTCACCAAGACGCTTTTCCATGAAAAAGTGACCGCCGCCATCCGGGATCAACCCGATTTTGATGAAATTCATGGCAAGCTTCGTGGAGGTATGTGCTACTACAAAGTCGCTGGCAAGAGCAAAGCTCAAACCCAGTCCTGCCGCGGCACCATGAAGGGCACTAATCGTAATTTTCGGCATCGTGTAAAGCTTGGTGATAATGGAACCGATTGTATCCATTACTTGGTCAAAGTCCCCACCTACATTTTCCTGAAGCATCATTTTGATATCCCCACCGGCACTGAACACATTTCCGCTTCCCTTTAACACCAGCACCTTCGCATCATTCATTGAAATCTCATCCAGGACACGTTCCAGTTCCACAAGCATCTCCACATTCATCGCATTCAACGACTCCGGCCGATTCAACTCCAACACCACAACCGAACCTTGATTCAACACATTAACCGTACTCATACAAACACACCCTTTCTAGGAATCCATTGAATTATTTTTAAATATTCAGAAATATTAAAGTTCTGTGCGGGGGTCAGACCCCCGCAGGAGTTTCTCTCTCAATCTCGAATAATACCTTTACTGTTGCCTAGGAGGACTTGTTTGCCTTTTTGGTTGGTGTAGATGGATGTTACGTTGACTTGTTTGTAGCCTTCTTGTTGTTGGACATTGGTGAGGGTGGCTTCACAGGTGATGGTGTCTCCTGTAAAAACGGGGCGTAGAAATTCCATGTTCATTTCTCTTGCAATGTAGTTCAGGTCTCCCCCTATTTTGGTACCGAGACTTGCAGTTAACAATCCATGAACCATTAAACGGCCAAGTTCATCCTGTTCTACATGGTGCCTGCCTTTATCACTGAAACTTCTCCAAATTGCAAGATCTCCTCCACTGTAAATGTTCTCGAATAAGTCAGTACCTCTCCTATTTGGACTGTCATCCCTTTCCCTCCTCCAAGTTATATATATCTAGTATAATATGAAAACGTTTAAAAATGAATGATTATTCACTCATTAACACAAAAAATCTAAGGGATGAGGAACCCTATCCTCACCCCTTAGTTAATTAATCAAATGAAACTAGAGCCCTATCCAAAGAAAACTTCTTCCAAAATCCCGATTTTTTCATCCGTATAATGTTCAAAGCCATCGTTATAGGATTTGGGATCTTTCGGATTGGCAAACCGAGTTATCTTGCCTGTTTCAGGATGGACAAATTTACTTGATGCCCCACACCCGAGTCCAATGATTGTTTGTTTCTCTTCCATAATCATGATGTTATAGATGCTATCCTGGCCAGGCAATGCATAACCTACATTCTCGAGGTTGCCCAAAATATTTTTCTGGCGATACAGGTAGTACGGGACATAGTTATGAGCTGTCGTCCACTCGGTTGCCATATCCATCATTTTCCCGATTTCATAGCGGTCTGCAACCTTGTATCGATTTTTATTCTGTGTCATTTCAGATGCCCGTTTGAATGATAAGGTATGAACGGTCAATGATTCCGGCATCAGCTTTTCCGTCTCTTCCAATGTATGGGCGAACTCTTCCACCCCTTCGCCTGGCAAGCCAATAATCAGATCCATATTGATATTGTTCATGCCCATTTCCCGTGCGAGGTGGAACTTATCAATTGTTTCTTCTACGGTATGATGGCGCCCGATCGCTTTTAAGGTTTCCTGTGTATAGGACTGCGGGTTGATGCTGATCCGGTCAATATTCCACTTTTTCAGCACTTCAAGTTTCTCTGGCGTAATCGTATCCGGCCGTCCAGCTTCCACTGTCACTTCACGTACTTTTTCCATATCAGGGAATGAAGCATACATCTGCTCATAAAGCATATCCATTTCTTCCGCTGTGATACTTGTAGGAGTACCTCCACCGTAATAAACAGTGGTGATCTTGATGCCTTTTTCCTTTAACCAAGCACCAATAGCATCAATCTCATGATGCAATCCTCCAAGAAACGAATCCACTTTTCCCTGTTTTCCATTAATGGCATAGGCCGGGAATGTACAATATGCACACTTTGTCGGGCAGAATGGGATTCCAATATAGATGCTTACTTCCTCACCTAATTTATGCAAGTCCGGTACCACATCAAGCTGGCGATCCACAATTTGCTGCATCAACTCGATTTTTTCATCTGTAATCAGATAATCCTCCCGTAGCTGTTGATGCACCTTTTCTTGTGGCACCCCTTTCTGAAGCTTGGAGTGGAGAAGTTTCGTCGGACGGATTCCCGTCAGTATCCCCCACTTCTGGATAATGCCTGTTTGCTCCTGAAGGAGAGTTAAATAAACATAGGAAACTGCTTGCTTTTTACGGCGAAAGCTCTCTTTTTCATCAGAATCGCCAAGGTCTTTCTCATGCGAACAGGAAAGCTCCCCTAATTCACCAAATACAGTAAAAGTGGAGTTGTTTTTCTCTGCCAGTGTAAATGTAATTTCCATCTCGGAGGAATCATGCTCCCCTAGCACTACTTCTGTTTCCTCAAAAAATAAATCCGCAATCAATGATAACGGACGCAGGTATCTATCATCATGTAATCCTTTTACAGCAATCTTCAAGCTAATCACCTTTCACACTTGCTTTCTTTTCCGCAAGATTTTTCACTCCCACTAGTGTAACGGATGTCAGGCGCGCTTATCAAGATATTACCGCTAGAAAAGAAAGTTTATAAACAAACTAAAAGACAAACCCCATTTTCAGAGTCTGTCCCCTTCACCTTCTAAATCTTCATTTTATTTAAAAACGCAATACGTTGCTGTTTGCGGAAATGTTCTTTGATCATATAGGCTACACCGTTTTCATCATTTGTCCTAGTAATCCAATCAGCAGCGAGTTTCACTTCTTTTGGTGCGTTGCCCATTGCAACACCTAGTCCTGCCACTTCGATGATCGGCAGGTCCTCCATCGTATCACCGATGACAACCATTTCCTGCGGTGGAATCTTCAGCACTTCACCAAGAATCAATAAACCGTCCATCTTAGTTCCACCATCTGGCAGGATATCCACCTTTCCGTCGGGATGAACAAGAATTTCTATCCCCTCAAACGCGGATTTTAAGGTGGTTAATACTCTCTCCCTTTCTTCCGGTTCTGTAAAATAGACCTCCATTTTCGGTGGAGCAATCGGATTATCGATCAACGTATCCCCTAAGGACTCGACAAATTGCATAGGATAGATCAATGGATCGCTTGAACCAAGTACCGCTCTTGCCATTAAGTTGTTGGCACCGCGCAGCCGGTTTCCAATTGAGTAGCGTTCGTGCAGGATACGTACAGTGCAGTCATAGTTCTCAAGCACCTGGACAAGATTGAATGTTTTATCCTCCGACAGTCGCTTAACATGCAGAGGCTGCTCCAGTTTGGAAGCAATAAAAGATCCCCCGTGTGTGACCAAAAACGTATCAAGTTTTAAAGATTTGGCCACTTTTTTCGCAAAAGCAAAGTTTCTGCCGGTAACAAGTGTAACGTAGACTCCCTTGTTTTTCACATACTCTATCGCTTCTTTCGTTTCCTTTGCCAATCTTCCATTCGATTTCAGTAGCGTTCCATCAATATTGATGGCGAGCAGGCGGTATATCATGGAGAGACCTCCTTATCTAAGATGTTTGTACTTATTGATATGAGTATGAGGGAAATGGGGGAAATAGAACATTTGGAGTTTACGTCAAGTAAAAAATGAGGAGAGAGTCGGTTAGAAATTTGACCGTTCCCTTCCGCTACAATCCACTCCTACATATAACTTTATAGGCAAAAGAAAAAACGCACCACTAAAGGTGCGTTTTATCCTAACTATTCAACGTGTCAATTAGTTAGCAGAATCTACATCGCTATACAATTCTTCAAGAGGCTTCATGATGATCTTGTTAAGTTCGCTTACCATCATGCTCATTTGTTGCTCAGCTTCCATAAGCTTTGCAATTGATTCGTTCTGTTGAACAACTGCTACAGTCTTTTGAGCCTGTTCCACTTCTTCTTGTGTGATTTCCTGGCCGCTCATTTGCTTTTGTTGAAGCTCTAATTGAATGTTGCGGAAGTTTTCGAACATTCTTTTTGTCGTTTCGTCAGCGAAAACCTCTTTATATAAAGATTGTAGATTTTTGAATTCATCACTCTCTTTTACTGCTGTTTCCAGGTTGTACGCTACATCATAAACATTGTTTGCCATTTGTATGTCATTCCTTCCTTTTTTGCCCATCTTTCAGGCATGCTAGTGACCAGTATAACAAACCTGCCAGAGTCATACAAATCAAAAGGGTTTAGCCATGCATCTCCTGTAGATTTACGTTCCAGGGGTTCGCTTTCCGCGGGGCGGTGCTTGAGCCTCCTCGGCTTCGCCTGTGGGGTCTCAAGACTACCGCTACCTCCCGCAGGAGTCGAACCCCTTGCACTCCAATCTACAGGGGTAATCGCAAATCATTCTGGCTCTTTAGCAATACTTAGCACTAAAGGAAAAGTACCAGCATTCCTTGTAGGAACCCTATCAGCCCACCTAGTAGAGCTCCTAGATATGTGATTAATTTCAATTCTCGACGGGATACGGATAGGACCATTTCCTCGACTTCCTGGAGGGAAAAGGATTCCACCTGGTCCCGCACCACTTCCTCAAGCTTCAACCTTACAAGCAGCTCTTCCAATTTATCTAACAGAAGCTCGCTTCCTGCTGAAAAGGCAGCGGGTACCAATTTCTCCATCATCCACGGATAGATTGGTTCAATCGCTTCTGTAACGGTTTTATTCATCCATTTTGGTACATCGACCGTACGCCTTACTACTGTATGGAGAGAGGAAAGAATTGCTTCTCTAGAGATTTTATTTTCCAGATTCTGAATCTCCATTTCCTTCAGTTTGTTCCATTCCCGGTACAGGACATTCATGAGTACATCCTTAGTCCCATCATGCTTTAGGAACTTTATGATCTCGGGTTGAACCTTGTCAACTAGAGGGTAGTTGCCCATGAACATTTGCACAACACTCCCCAACTTTCCACGGGTTGCGATAAAGTCGTTGATCATCTTGGTCAGCTGCCGCTTCCCTTCCACACTCTCAAAGTGATGGATAGCTTTAGTCAGGATAAATTCAGAAACTGTCGGGATATTACTTTCCACGGAATGTAGCAGGTGCGCTGGCAATACCTGCTGTATGGGTTTTGAACGTAACCCTTTCATGACTTCTTCGTATTTACTCTCCACGATTTGGTGTAAATTCTCTTGAAAAAGTGTTTCGGCGTCTTCTATGCCGAATTTCACCAAGATTTCCTGCACGCTTATCCCTTTTTGCAGATAGCGATCCATTTCCTCTTTTATCCATTCTTCCGATTTTTCCTGGAAGGAACTGTTCAACAATCTTCTTTTCATGCTTTCTGCTGTCAGGAGGTGCTCCATGACCAGCTTTCCAAGTTGATCGGCAAGCTCTGATCTTCTTTTTGGTATTAATCCAGGAGTGAACGGCACCCTTTTGCCAAAAAGAAAAATTGGACTATACGGGCGAAACAGCATCCGAATCGCAAGAGAATTGGTAACGCCACCTATCAAGGCGCCTATACCCATCATCAACACAATAACTAGCAATATATCCATCTATGTAACCTCTTTCCCAATCACCGATTTATCTTTGTTTCAATACTATACATTGTGGGGCAGTTCCCCATGTCTTTCCTACAGTGGCCTAACCTTAGACGAAAAATGAGGGAAAAACATGAACTTTCAAGCAGTCAGAGTAATTCCTGTTGAAAATAGAACGTCTATACCAATTATACAAATAAGTGGAGCTTTAGCAAAAAGATTAAAGCTTCCCGAAGATGTATCCATGTGTACTGTCCAATGCAGCCGGAATACAATCACATGTAATGTCGTAAATATCAATATAGAAGGAAACCTGTTGAGAATGGACAGAGCCATCCAGGAGGCCCTACTCCTTTTTGAAGAAGAACGAACTTATCTCATCACCTATGACGCTGAGGATAACAAGCTTCATATCGGCCCTGTCATCGCGCTTTTGACCGAAATTTCTATAAAAGAAGATAACCAAATCGACCTCAAATCCATTAAAGAGTATTGTATGGAGCTTGCCAACTATTCGGAAGATATCGGAGTCATCTTCTATGTATTTACGCTTCATAAACACCTTAGGGAAAAAAGTATGGTAGGTTTTTATCTGGAAAACAACAACTGGAACAAAGCATTGCTTCCATACCCTCAAGTTGTTCACAACCGACTCCATAAACGTACGAATGAAAAGAGCGAAGTGTTCCAGGAATTCACCTCTCAATTACAAGAATGGAGCATTCCATACTTCAATGATCATTTTCTCAATAAGTGGACTGTCCATGAGCAGCTTTCCGGAGCGGAACATTTGCTTCCGTACCTGCCGGAGACAGCACTCTTTTCTGCCAAAGTGCTTGAATCATGGGTGGATAAGTATTCTTCGGTGTTTTTAAAACCAATCAATGGAAGCCAAGGAAAACAAATCTTCAAAATATGCAAAACCACCGATGGATACAATCTGGACTACTCTTCTCTTCAACAGCAAGTATCTCAAACATACAGCAGTTTCAATGATTTGTACAAGCGATTTTCCCCCCATATAAAAAAAAGGCAATATATCCTGCAACAAGGCTTGGATCTACTTCGTCTCGATGGAAGACCGGTGGATTTCCGGTATCTGTGTCACCGCACCGAGAATAATCGCTGGCAGGTCACATCCTCCACTGCAAGGGCATCCAAAAGCGGTTCATTTGTTTCAAACCTTGCCCAAGGAGGGGAAATGCTATCAATCAATCATGTGCTGAGTGTCCAATTTAATGCCAAAGAAACGCCACAAATCCGCAAACACCTAAAAGAACTGGCCTTGGAAGTTGCAAGCGAAGTAGGGGCTGTTTCAGAAGGTGTTTTTGGAGAATTGGGCATTGATCTAACTATAGATACATCCGGTCACCCATGGATTATTGAAGTGAATACTAAACCGTCAAAAAATATGGATCAACCGACTAACACAAGGACAATCAGACCCTCTGCCAAAGCCGTCATTCTCTATTGCCTATACCTTATCCATGAACATTTAAAGGAGAGATAACATGATAACCCTTGGTGTCCTCTCGTTCTCACAACCTACCCCCTACCTCACGAAAATTGCCGAACATGCAGCCAATAATGAAGTCATGATTTGTATCATTTCACCTAGTCAATTGACTGGGAGTTCTTCAATAGTTTCCGGGTTGCTATATGCTTCAAACAAAAAGGAATGGGAGAACACATCGTTTCCCATTCCCTCCTTTATTTACGACCGTTGTTATTACGGCAACAAAAATACAATTTTTTCCAAGTACCATATTGAAGCACTGAAAATGAGGGACGATGTGCACTTTCTCGGCTATGGCCTGCCGGATAAATGGGAAGTGTATAAAGTACTTTCTTCACTATCGGATCTAAAGTCGTATTTCCCTCTTACAAGAAAATTGACGAGCGTAGCTTTCTTTTTGTCCCACTTCAATTATAACGATACTTGGTTGATCAAACCGATAAAGGGCTCGCAAGGAAGGGGCTTGATTAAGGTGGAGAAACTAAATGGACAATACGTCGTAAAGGAAGTGGTGCAGCCTGGAGAACAGCTCTTTGTATTCCGTTCTGATGCCAAATTGAAACAGTGGCTACATACAAAAATGAAAAGTAATGAATATATATTCCAGCCTTTTCTTCCCTTGCAAAACAAAAAGGGTGTTCCATTTGATTTAAGGCTTCTTCTACAGAAAAATGAAGAAGGGGATTGGACAGAGAGGGTTCGGGTCATTCGGACAGGGCCCAAAAACTATATCACCTCGAACTTGGCAGGAGGTGGCGAAATGCTCCCTTTCTCCGTTCTTTTCCAGGGAATGACCTCTACAAAGAAAAAAAAGATGGAAGAAAATCTACAGAAAATCGCCGACTTCTTGCCACCTGCCATAGAGCAAACCATTAAACCTCTATTTGAGCTTGGCATAGATATCGGAGTTGACCGTGACCATAATTTATGGATTTTAGATATTAATTCAAAGCCCGGTCATAAGATAGTAACAATGGCTTCTCCTTCTGTCCAGAAAGAGATCTACGAAGCCCCGAGTAAGTACTGCATGTACTTAGCTACTATAAAAAGGTGATCAAATGGGAGTTGATGTTAATGAAAGCACTCTTACCTGTTAAATGCAGGGAGGAATTAAAGGACCACCAGATCCTTGTTCCGGATAAGATAAGTAATATGGAAATAGAAGCAATTGCCTTTGGTACACACCAACATGCTTGTAAAGCAATCAGGCATGATGGGCATTCCCTTTTCCTTTCCAGGCACTTATTCAATAAGTTGCTTCTTCCCTACGAAGGGAATGTCCATTTGTTCGTCCATGAGAATACGTTGCATCTCGGTCCATTAATCGGTATTTTCACAGCTGGCTTCACAAGTTCCATCATCCGTCCAATCGGCGAACGTTCCTTATTTTTCTCTAAACTGCTTGCCACCGAAAGAAAGGTTGGTGCATACATGTTCCTGTTCGGTGCCAACCATATAAATTGGGAGGACGGAACAATGGAAGGGTTTATGTTTACAGAACAGGGATGGTGTAAAAAAACGCTCCCCTTTCCGCACGTCGTTTATGATCGTCTTCCCAACAGACGGACAGAGAGACACAAGTTGCTTGCGGCTACACGTGATAAGATGCAAAAGGATTATGCCATTCCATGGTTCAATCCTGGATTTTTCAACAAATGGGATATACATCAGAAATTGATGATTGAAGAGAACATCGTTTCCTACCTCCCTGAGACCCATAATGATGTGACAATTATATCGATAGAGAAATTGTTGTCTAAATATCCATTCATCTATTTAAAGCCTACCAACGGAAGTCTGGGTCTAGGCGTATATAAAATTATCTACAATCGGGAAGAGGAAGCATATTATGCCCGCTATAAAACGGAAGAGTTTGTAAATAAGTTGCAGCGCTCTTCCTCCTTGGAAGCATTATTGTCCCATATACTGAAAAACAGGGACCTATCCGCCTATTTGATTCAACAAGGCATTCCATTACTGAAAGTGGAAGACTCCTTCGTTGATTTCCGAGTTCATACGAATAAGGATGAACATGGAAAATGGGTAGTCAGTGCGATGGCCGCTAAGCTTAGCGGTAAAGGCAGCATCACCACCCATGCCAACAGTGGTGGTATCATAAAGACCATTTCCGAGATTTACACAGATGAGAAAGATCAGGAAACGGTTATAGATAAACTTACCCAAGCCTCCCTCCTGATCAGTGAAGCCATCGATACCCATATGCCTGGTTTCATCGGTGAGATAGGATTTGATTTCGGACTTGATAAGGACCACAAACTTTGGATGTTTGAAGCCAATTCCAAACCTGGTCGTTCCATCTTCCATCATCCAAAGTTGAGAAGTGAAGATATCCTCACCCGCAAACTCTCCATCGAGTATGCGGTGTATTTAACAGAAAACACGATAAAAAATCCGGAAGGTGTTTTTTCATGAAAGAACTTTATTATGAATTAACCTCCCAGACCTGGTATCAGAGTTTTGATGAAGAGGAAAAGGTGACGCTTGGAAAGTATTTTTCCATTCCATATAAAAAAGAGCATACAGCCAAACATCTAACTCTTCCTTTTCTTCTGAAGGACCATAAAGCGGGACCTCTTGTAGGCATTTTGGCCAGCCCTAAAAAGGACGGTTTTGTCGGGAACATCAGCTTGTTTAAAAGAATACAGAAAAGCCTGCATCGGCATGGTGGCCTCTCTGTTGTGGTCACTCCAAAACACCTTACCGAAAATGGGCTCAACGGGTTCTGCTACCAGCCAGAACATGATCACTGGATAAAGATACAGACCCCTCTTCCTGACATTCTCTATAATCGTTTGTCCCGGTATGAGGATGAAAAACTGTTTCTGGATCGAACAGAGAAGCTTGCCTCTCTCTACCACATTCCTGTGTTCAATCCACAATTTTTTGATAAGTGGGAACTTTATTTACAACTGAAGGATAATGATAAATTAATCTCGCATCTACCCAACACTGCCCTGTTATCCGAAGAGACTTTGGCCGAGTTCCTAGCGACCTACCCAACCGTTTACATTAAGAAGCGTAAAAGCAAGAAAGGAAAGGGAATTTACCTGATCACAAGAAATGGAAATACTTATATGATGAGGACAACTTCTACAACGACCGTCCTGTTTCCGTCCTTAAGCAAGCTTGCCCGGTTTCTGCAAAAGGAGGAAGCGTTAAATTCCTATATTATCCAAGAGGCCATCTCCACGGTTCCTATGAAAGGGAAAAAATTTGATTACCGAATCCTGGCCCATGCAAACTTGAACCGTTTTACAATCACTGGTGTTGGAGTCAGGTTGGCCAAAAAACAACAGGTAACAACCCATGTTCCTTCCGGGGGCGTGATCGTCTCAACAAATGAGCTTCCTGTCAAAACAGACCATGAAACAATGGACCTACTCATCAACCAATGCGGGAAGCAGCTTTCTTCTTTCTATGATGACATTGGGGAATTCTCGGCAGATGTCGGGGTGACACGCGAAGGCAAGCTT
This sequence comes from Bacillus sp. LL01, assembly GCF_001037965.1. Classification (NCBI taxonomy): domain Bacteria; kingdom Bacillati; phylum Bacillota; class Bacilli; order Caryophanales; family Bacillaceae; genus Bacillus; species Bacillus sp. LL01. The sequence continues at coordinate 310,471 of NZ_LFEL01000004.1, forward strand.
TACATTTTCGAATTGAATGCCAAACCGATGGATTTTGATGAGCCATCCATCAAGCAGCAGGCAGCTGAAAATATTACCAGAGTGTTTTATGAACGGACGGATTATTCCATGCAGGAATCCACCTCCTAGTGTAGAATATTGTTATAAGTGTCAAATAACTGTTACACCAAGAGGAGGAAATTTGCTTGATTTCACACTTTCAACTGAAACCTCTGTACCAAAACAATCAACTACCCGGCTGGCACCTTTCCTTTTTTTATAAAGGGCACTCCGTAAAAGCCGTCTACCACAAAAACGGCTCCATTGAATGGCCGGAATCGCAAGCCCTATCCGAAGAGGAAAAACAGGCAGTGGAAGCCCAGATACATGAATTGATGCTGTTCCATGTCTATGATTAAGGCTCTATTATACGCGGAAATCAACAGCGGTGTTACCAGAGCCAAACAAAATAAAAAGAATCATTTCCCCTCCTTTAGAAACACTACCAACAAGGAGGGATTTTTTATGTCAGAAAAGAAAAAAACGCCTAAAGAACCGCAATACGAAGGCCGTGACGAATATTTCATGGATGTGGACAGGTATATCAACGAGGGAATGGCCGGTGGATCTGTCTTTGAACGGGACCGATATACCAACATTGAAGAAGCCCGGGACCTGGAAAAAGAAGAACCACCTATAGAAAGAAATTAGACTCTTCCCCCGTGGAGGAGTTTTTGTTCTTTGTTTGTCCTGCCCACTTCGATATAATGGAATCATGAGCATTCACCAGCTAGTTAATAACAACGGTTTAAAAGAAGAGGGATAAGCCATGTACAACCAATTAGCAAAAATTTATAAAGATGCACTTATTCAAACATCTTCCCCCCACAGCTTTTCCCGTCATGTCTGGTTCATCTCCCCGGACAACGACTATTATGGAATTGAAAAAGAAGCACTCACTCCACGGGATATTCTTTTGCTAGAAACATTTTTGAAACGAGTGGAAGAAAATCAGTTCTCCATGACAGATACCGAAAAATGGTGGCACGAGCAATTGTTTCTCCACCAGAATCCCGATAAGAACCTTTTACAAAATCAACCAAAAACATCGCGGTTTATCCATTTCCATTTCTCCGAGCCCTTGTTGCATAAGGAAGAATGGAAGGAAGCCCTGATAGCTTTTTTCGATAGTGAAATTGAAATCGTATGGGATAGCCTTACACGTGGAGTAATTATCGACTTCATGCCGGAATACAAAGAAGATGAATTCGTCTCCTTTTCAGATATTGTGGATACCACCGCATCCGATTTTTACACAAATGTAAAACTATACATTGGGGCATATACCAGTTCAGGTGATAACTTAACCGACCTGTTTCATTGGGAAGAACACTGCTTTGCCCTTTCCATGAAAGGAAGAAAGCAACGAAACATCCATACGTTCGAGCACGCCCTCCCCTATATCGTGACAGACCATTTGGAGACTGAACATTTTCTTCATATCAAAACTATGTTTGGAACGATCCTAGAAGATGAAAAGGAACTATTGCAAAGTGTAAAGGTCTATATAGAAAATAATATGAATGTATCGCTCACTTCCAAAAAGCTCTTTATGCACCGTAACAGCCTTCAATACCGGATTGACAAGTTCATCGAACGGACAGGGATAGATATAAAGAACTTTCAGGGCGCAATGGCTGCCTATTTGGCAATCATCATTATGGAAAATGAACAAAAAAGGTAACGTTGCACAAAGACGTGCCTTTTTTTTGTGCAACTTGTACATTTACGGAATGTAATCGTTTTCGGTACACTGTAATCAGCTTAAGAAAACGATTTCATTAGGGGGAAACAAACATGGCAGAGTTACAGTTAAATAACATTTATAAAGTTTACGAAGGCGACGTAACTGCAGTTGAAGATTTCAACCTTCACATTAAAGATAAAGAGTTTATCGTATTCGTTGGTCCATCCGGTTGTGGTAAATCTACAACTTTACGTATGATTGCAGGTCTTGAGGAAATTTCAAAAGGCGATTTCGTAATTGACGGAAAAAGAATGAACGATGTTGCACCGAAAGATCGTGACATTGCGATGGTATTCCAAAACTATGCATTATACCCGCATATGAATGTGTATGACAACATGGCATTCGGTTTGAAATTACGTAAATTCCCTAAAGAAGAAATTGATCGTCGCGTTAAAGAAGCAGCGGCAATCCTTGGATTGGAGCAATACTTGGATCGTAAACCAAAAGCATTATCCGGTGGTCAGCGTCAGCGTGTGGCACTAGGACGTGCCATTGTCCGTGATGCAAAAGTATTCTTGATGGATGAGCCTTTATCCAACCTTGATGCAAAGCTTCGTGTAGCGATGCGTGCTGAGATCTCAAAGCTTCACCAACGTTTGCAAACGACTACTATCTATGTAACGCATGACCAGACAGAAGCTATGACAATGGCAACTCGTCTTGTTGTTATGAAAGATGGAGTCATTCAGCAGCTTGGTTCTCCAAAAGAAGTTTATGAAAACCCTGAGAATGTCTTCGTTGGCGGATTCATCGGATCTCCAGCAATGAACTTCTTCAACGGTAAACTAGAAGATGGTTCATTTACAATCGGTGAGCAAAAAATCACGGTTCCAGAAGGAAAAATGAAAGTGCTTCGCGATCAAGGATATGTTGGAAAAGAAGTAATCCTTGGAATTCGTCCAGAAGATATCCATGACGAGCCTGTGTTCATCGAAGCCTCTGTTGGAAGCACCATCACAGCAGTAATTGAAGTATCTGAGCTTCTTGGTGCAGAATCCATGTTATATTCTCAAATCCACGGACAGGATTTTGTAGCACGTGTTGATTCCCGTACAGATGTGAAGCCTCAACAGAAGCTTCAACTTGCATTGGACATGAACAAATGCCACTTCTTCGACCTTGAAACAGAATCTCGCATTCGTTCCAAGTAATATAATGCTTTTTGAAAGAACAGGTCTTTACCGGCCTGTTCTTTTTTCAATATGTTAAAAAAGAAAAATGATAAGGTGTTGATTGTAGCACAGGGCGAAGACTCCGGCGGGAGGTAGCGGTTAGTGGAGACCCCGCAGGCTTGCCGAGGAGGCTCCACAAGTGCCCCGCGGAAAGCGAAGCCCAGGGCGGAAATCAACAGCGGGGTTTTACAGAACATTTTCATTAAGGATAAAATTATTTATTCTTGAATGGGTATGATCTGCTCTTTTTGACAGACAGGGCAACTGAACAAATGGACGCAAACATGACCTTCCAAACTGTTCAAATCCCCATCCACCATTTTCAAAAGATTTACCTCCATATATGCACTATAGTCATCCAGATAATCCGTAACTTTCCCGGTGTCAACCAGCATGCTCCCGCAAGATGTGCAAGAATCCTTAAAATCTTCAAAGCCATTACATAACGGACAAATCTCCATAATTGTTCCTCCAGTTACATTCATCTCAGCTTCCCTTTAATTTTCACATCTTAACAGTAAATATGCTATATTCCTCAAATTCAAAATATCCATAAATTACCTAAAATAAAATGGATAAAGATTTTATGAAATTCCTATAATACAAGTAACAACTTATCAACCGATGGACCGAGCCTAGACGGCAGCAGAACTCTCTGCACTTACTGGTGCAATCCCAGTTGGTCCAGCCAAAACTATATTACGAGGAGATGAATCATCATGGCAAACCAATCAAGAAATTCGTCAAATCAATTAGTAGCACCTGGAGCACAAGCAGCAATCGACCAAATGAAGTACGAAATCGCAACTGAATTTGGTGTAAATCTTGGTGCAGACACAACTTCTCGCTCTAACGGATCTGTTGGTGGAGAAATCACTAAACGTCTAGTTCAAATGGCTGAGCAATCCCTAGGCGGAAGATAAGTAACAGTTTTTATGTAACAAAATAACTTTATAGGTATGGCTGAAGGCACCTCATGTAAATGGGGTGTCTTGTTTAGTGTGCCATAAACCCTTAAAATGTATCTAAAATAATAAAGGGGGCGATATGGTTTGACAATTGTCTTAGTTGGTGGGGGCCATGCACATTTAAAGTGTTTAACACAAATAAAAAAAGATATTCCCTTATCGGACCAAACAATCATACTTATCTCACCTGACCAATATCAGTATTATTCCGGTATGTTCTCAGGATTTACAGAAGGAATCTATTCGCTTGATGAAATCAGGATAGATCTGAAAAAGCTCGCGGATGATGCCGGTGTTGTTCTTTTACAAGAAAAGATTATCGAGGTCTCAAGTGTTAATAAAACACTTATAACAGAAAATGGTACCATCATCCCCTTTGACGTGGTGTCATTTGATATCGGCTCATATATGGAGGCGCCTTCTTCTTTTGAGAGGTGGCTGGTTCCCCTTAAACCTAATTATCTCTTTGCGGAAAAAATGAAAGCATATCGCAAGCAGAAATATCCGGTTGTGGTTGGTGGTGGTGCTTCGGGAGTGGAGATTGCATTGGCTATTACAGCCTGGAGAAAAAAGAATGGATACCCTTTAAATGTGACATTGATTTCCTCTTCACGACTTTTGCCCTCCTCTTCCCAGAAAGCAGGAGCTGATATCAAAAAGGTCACAGTAAATAAAGGGGTTCGCGTCATTGAAGGAGACCGTGTGGCAGAAATATACGATACTCATTGTAAAACTGAAAAAGGTCTATGCTTCCCGCACTCTCACTTACTTTGGTTAACAGGGCCGAAAGCAAGCGACATCTTTCTCAAAAGTTCACTTCCATGTGATGAGGATGGTTTTTTGCTTGTAGAGAGCTCACTACAAGCCTCAGGAATCCCTTTTATGTTTGGTGCTGGGGACTGCATCACCCTAAAGGAGTATCCTCACCTTGCGAAGAATGGTGTGTACGCTGTCAGGCAGGGGGAATTGCTTTCGGAGAATATTTTCCGGTTTCTAAACGGAGAGGTTTGTCTCCACTTTTCACCTCAACGTCATTTTTTATCATTAATCTCCAGCGGGAATAGGGAAGCGTTACTTCAATACGCTCGCTTCTCCACTCACAGTAAGCTTAATTGGCTACTAAAAAACACAATAGACAAACGTTTCATGAAAAAACACAAATAATACCCCGTTACCTATTAACGGGGTATTATTGTGACATAGCGTTTTAGACGCCACTCTCTATCAATCGCAGAAATTGCTTCGTTCGATCTGTTCTAGGATTTTCAAAAATCTCAGCTGGCGTCCCCTTTTCGACAATCTTCCCATCATCCATGAAAATAACTTCATCCGCCACTTCTTTGGCAAACTTCATCTCATGAGTAACAACAACCATCGTCATTCCCTCCTGCGCCAAATCTTTCATTACTCTGAGGACTTCTCCTATAAGTTCCGGATCAAGGGCGGAAGTAGGTTCATCAAACAACATCACTTTAGGTTCCATCGCAAGAGCCCTTGCGATACCAACTCGCTGTTGCTGTCCACCGGAAAGCTGAAAAGGATAAAAGTCAAGTTTGTCACCAAGCCCGACCTTTTCGAGAAGCATGCGTGCACGTTCCTCCACTTTTGCTTTCGCTTCTTTTTTAACTGTAATCGGACCTTCCATGACATTTTGTAGGGCGGTCATGTGCGGGAACAGGTTATAGCTTTGAAACACCATTCCGGTCAGTCTTCTGAAATCGGCAATCCTGTTAGAAGAAACCTTGGAGGTGAAATCAAGTGATTGCTGACCGATTTCCACTAAACCGGAAGTTGGAGTCTCCAATATATTCAAGCAACGAAGGAGTGTGGTTTTCCCAGACCCAGATGGGCCAATGACCACTACCACCTTTCCCTGCTCAACGTTCAAGTCAATACCTTTTAGTACTTCCAAATCTCCAAATTGCTTATATAAGCTCTCTACTGAAATCATTTCTCGAGCTCCTTTATAATTGGCTGTTATTTGTCATTTAGCAACATACCGATCTAATCGACGTTCGACTCTTCCCTGTACCAAGGATAAACAGAAGCAGATTATCCAATAAATTGCACCGGCTTGAGCATATAACAATAGAAATTCATAGTTGGTTGCAGCTATCTGCTGAGCTACCCTGAACATCTCTGTTACCAATATCAAGGATGCCAACGACGTATCCTTCACAAGACTGATGAACGAATTGGATAATGGCGGTATGGAAACACGGGCAGCCTGAGGAAGAATGATTCTTCTCAGCGCCTGTGGATAGCTCATTCCCATGGAATATGCCGCTTCCCACTGGCCTTTTGGTGTGGATAAAATGGCAGCACGGATAATCTCAGATGCATATGCCCCTACATTCAATGAAAATGCAATGATTGCTGCAGGAAAAGAGTCAATGGTAACTCCGATGGAAGGCAACCCATAAAAGATAATAAACAATTGCACTAACAGTGGGGTACCTCGAATAATGGAAACATAAATCTTGGCAAGTACCTGTAATGGTTTTATGGGAGATATTCGTGCCAAAGCCGTTAAAATGGCGAGCATCAAACCCAAACTAAATGAAAGCAACGTTAACGGAATGGTATAAGACAAAGCTCCCTTCACCAAAGGGAGAAGGGAACTTTGTGCAATTGTCATCCATCTATCTAAGCGTTCCGGATCAGTCAGGATACTAGTTAAGTACATTTTCACCAAACCATTTCTCAGCAATCTCTTCGTACGTTCCATCTTCAATGAGTTCAGCAAGTGCTTCGTTCACCGCTTCTACAAGCTCGTCACTGCCTTTACGGAACATAAATCCACTTTTTGCTGCATTTTCATGTTCTGCTACAATTTTGATTGCCGCATTCGGGCGGTTTTTCTGGAAATCAAGCACGGATAATTTATCATTGATAGTGATATCCACGCGATTGGAATTAATTAGTTCAATCGCTTGGTTAAAGCCTTCTACCCCTTCGATTTCCGCATTATAATCACGGGCAATATCCGCATAGTTGCTTGTCAGGGATTGTGCAGATTTCTTCCCTTCAATATCTTCAAAGCCTTTGATTTCATCATTATCTTCTTTCGTTACCAATACGGCAGCAGAAGTGATGTAGTGTTCGGAGAAGTCATACTTCTCAAGGCGGTCCTCACGAATTCCCACCTGGTTCGCAATCATGTCAAAGCGCTTGGAATCAAGGCCTGCAAACATGGCATCCCATTGTGTTTCCATGAACTTCGCCTCAACCCCCATTTTTTCGGCAATCGCTTCAGCAATCTCCACATCAAAACCTGTCAATTTACCAGAATCATCGTGGAATGTGAATGGAGGATATGTACCCTCTGTCCCAATCAGAAGTTCGCCTTCCTCTTCTACTTTAGTTAAAAGGTTGTCTGTTTCTTTCTCAGGAGCATCTCCTGTTGAACCGTTGTTATTTGATGTACCACATGCAGAAAGTACCACTGCAGATAGTAATAGAAGTGTAAAAATGGACAGTAAATTCTTCTTCATTTCGTTAAACCCCCAGTAATCTTATATGAATTATTTTCATTGTAACCTATTGTATAGTATAAAATGTTGGAACACTTGTCAAAGACTTTGTTTCCTTTTATTTTGCATACCTATTTTTACTATTCCCTTCTAAATGTAAAAATAACAAAAGGGCCACGGAGATTTTATTCACCCGTGACCCTCTTTATTTAACCTGCTAGCCCTTTGTTACCCTGCTGCAATTCATACATCTGATAATACTTTCCTTTTCTTTGCATTAGTTCATCATGATTGCCCCTCTCGACAATTTCTCCTCTGTCCAATACTAAGATCTGATCAGCATTTTTAATAGTAGAAAGTCGATGTGCAATGATAAAGGTCGTTCTGCCTTTTTTAAGTACCTCCAAAGCCTGCTGGATAATAGCTTCTGTTTCGGTGTCGATACTTGCTGTTGCCTCATCCAGAATTAATATTGCCGGATTAAACGCCAGAGCACGTGCAAAAGAAATCAGCTGCCTTTGCCCCGAAGATAATGTACTTCCTTTTTCAATTACAGGTTCCTCCAGCCCTTTTGGAAGTGCGTTGATGAAGTCCATTGCACCTACATCTTCAAGTGCCTTCCTCACCCGATCTTTGGTTATGGATGGATCCTCCAAACTTACGTTGGAAGCAATTGTTCCAGTAAATAGGAACGGATCCTGCAATACTATCCCCATATGCTGCCTAATTGCCTGTTTCGGGAGGTCTTGAATGTTTTGCCCATCAATGATAATTCTTCCTTTTTCTATATCATAAAAACGGAATAAAAGATTCATGATCGAGCTCTTACCTGACCCGGTATGACCAACTAGTGCAACAGTTTCCCCTTTGTTGGCAGAAAAGGAGATGTCTTTAAGTACATACTCGTTTTCCTTGTAGCCGAACCAGACAGATTCAAACGATACATTTCCTTCATAGCGTGGATGCTTAATATCTGAAACCTGAACACCCGCCTCATCCATCAATTCGAAGACACGGACCGCGGAAACTCGAGCCTGTTCCAGGTTAGCCAATTGATTGACCATTCCAGTGATCGGCCCGAACATTCTTCCTAAATAATCCACGAAAGCGTAGAGAACACCTAGTGATACCATGGTTCCTATACCGATAGAAGCGCCTCCGAAATACCAGATTACTACAACAAATGAGATGTTTCTGAGTACCCCGACAAGATTATGCGAGGTCAGGGCATTCAAACTTAGTAGCTTATTTTGATAGGAAAAGTGCTGTTCATTCCAGCCCTCGAACTCTTCTGACGCCTTCTTCTGACGCCTGAAGGCTTGAATGATTGTCATTCCTTGGATCGATTCATTAATATTACCGTTGATATCACTGAGAAGTGCCCGTATTTTGTGATTATAAACAGAGGCATACTTACGGTAAAAGATGAACCAAACGATCAAAATAGGGATCAGCGCCAAGCAGATTGCCGCCAATCTGACATCAAGTAAAAAGAGTGCAATATAGATTCCTGTGATATAGATCAGTCCGGAAAAGAATGTAGCCAAAACCGTGACATACAATTCCTTGATGGTTTCCGTATCATTGGTGATCCTTGATACCACTTTACCTGCTGGCAGGTGATCAAAATACTGGATCGGGAGCTTCTGAATCTGCCCAAACACGTCCTCCCTCATTTTTTGGATGATACGGTTGGCTGATGTCTGCAGATAGTAGCTCTGTCCGTACTGGAAGAAGGATGCCAATACTAGCAAGCCGAAGTATAGCCCTACCAGATAGATGATGTATTTCACTTCAGGCTGATAAAAGCTGACCAGCTCACTGTTTGACAGTCTTTGGGCTTGATAGGACTCCTGTTGGTCACCTCGGCTTATAATGACCTTGCCGTTTTGTGCCGTTCGTTCTCCGTCAAAACTTATATCCGAAGGAAGGAAGTAATATTCCCGACCAATCTGCAGGATTCTGGCAGTGTTACCCTCTGTTGCTTCTATCTCCTCACGATCTTCCCTGGCATAATATTTACCTTGGTAGAAGACCCGGTCCTTCCCGTCCTGTTCGGTTGCAATCCAAGCTTTTTCAATCCCCAGAATATGACTGTCAATCATGCGTTTTGCAATAAATGGCCCTGTCAGTTCAGCAGCAACGGCAACCGAGAGCATCAGCAATGCAATAATAATTATTTTCTTTTGTGTTAATGCATATTGAAATAGGCGTTTGCCTGATTTTATTTTCTTCATGTTAATACTTCGCCTCCTTTTGGCGACTGAACCTGTTGCCGTTCAAACTGCTCTTTGTACCATCCTCCTATTGCCATCAATTGCTCATGCATACCGGATTCCACGATTTCCCCGTCTTCTAGAACGATGATCCAATCGGCATCCTGGACACCTGATAGTCGGTGAGTGGAGATAAGAGTAGTCTTCCCAGCCCGTTCGTTTCTGATATTTTCAATGATGGTTGCTTCCGTCTTTGCATCGACTGCTGATAAGGAATCATCCAGTATCAGTATGTCAGGGTTGGCTATTAGAGCACGGGCAATAGATATACGCTGCTTCTGTCCACCTGATAACGAAACCCCTTTTTCCCCTACCAATGTCTGCAAGCCTTCCGGAAGCATCTCCAGATCTTTTTCAAAAGCCGATGATCTAATTGCCTGAGCAATATCCTCGTCTGAGGCATCTTCTTTACCAAAGAGAATATTCTCTTTGACAGATCTTGAGAAAAGAATGTGATCCTGTGGGACGTACCCGATCCATCCTTGGATGGTATGAAGTGGTATTTTTCCCAGCTCCACATCATTGATATTGATGAATCCAGTTCCAAGCGGATATTCCCGAAGTAGCTGCTTGATCAGCGTCGTTTTTCCGCTACCAGTTTTCCCGACAATACCAAGTGTCTGACCTGCTTTCAGTTGAAAGGACACATTTTTCAAATTGTCTACTGTCGAGGAAGGGTATTTGAATGTAACATTATTGAACTCAATAGTATTAGGCTTTAGCACATCAATAGGTTCTTGATGATCTGCTACATCCTCTTTATATGCCAGAGTTTCATTAACGCGATCCAACGACGCATTCCCTCTCTGCATGACATTGATCAGCTCACCGATTGCAAACATCGGCCAGATCAGCATGCCAAGGTACACGTTGAAAGCGACAAGTTCCCCCAAGGTAATCGTTTTGTGAAAAACCAAGTACGCTCCATATCCCAAACCAATCAGATAACTTGCACCGACTAACAACTTAATGGTCGGCTCAAATAATGAATCAATGATGGCAACCTTTACATTTTTCTCATAAACATCATCTGTCATCTGATGGAATCTGCCCTGATCCGCCCTTTCCTGTACATAGGCACGAATGACACGGACCCCTGCAATTGATTCAAGAACCCTGTCATTCATGTCTCCGAAGGCATCTTGTGCTTCTGTAAAACGCTGATGAATTTTCTTCCCATATATATTCATGGCCAGTGCCATCAAGGGCAGTGGAATGATAGCCGCAAGCGTCAGCTTCCAACTGATCATGAAGCCCATTGTCCCCAAGATGATTAGCATGAAAACGCTCGAATCAATCAGAGTCAATACCCCAAAGCCCGCTGTTGTCGAAATGGCCTTCAAATCGTTGGTAGCGCGGGCCATCAAATCCCCTGTACGGTTCTTTTCATAAAAGGTAGGTGTCATCTTTAACAGATGTCCCATCAATTTGGATCTTAGCGACCTTTCCACCAAAAAAGAACTTCCAAAAAGCTGATACATCCAGGTATATGTGATTCCGTAAATGATAATTGCCAAAATCGTCAGGAACACTACATATTGCATAAGTTTTTCCGGTGTGAATGCTCCTACCTGAATATCATCAATTGCCATCCCGATCATTTTCGGTGGAATGACCTCCAAAAAACCTGCAAAAATAAGTAATGCGATTGCTATCGTATATCTCTTCCAATGTTCTTTAAAAAACCAACCCAATTTTCCTAGTACTGATAACATAATTGTAAACTCTCCCTTCTATGCTGAATTCCAGTTTCTTGCTACCCTCCATCTGAAGCCACTTTGTACATCATCAAACGAACATAAATACTTTGCATATCTGATTCCTCCTAATATTACGGAAGCATATCCACTTCCGTTGAATGAATTTGATGGGAAAATATAGAAATAAAACAAAACAAAAAGGTGGCATACCGAACGTTACTCGGTATGCCACCTTTTTTCTCCATAAAAAAAGCACACGTCACGCCCTGTTGGCGACCTGTGTTCCCTACAAAGATATCTGTGCAAATTTAAAGAAACAGAAATGAGTTACAAACTAACCTCATATCTTTTAGGACAGGTCACGAGATCTATTAAATTATGAGTTTTATCATTTTTGCCAGCTTTGCCAGTCAACATATCAGTTGTCATTAACTTAATCATCTTCATAACCTCCCTTTCCTTCAAATTTATAGTTTCATATAATTTCCACTTTTTTAACTTACCACCCCTGACAAGCACTTGTCAATCACCAATTTAACCAAAATTAAGATAGTTTAAATATTTCAGTCTTATTACAATTGTTAAATTTTATGAAGGGGGTCAGACCCGCACAGGGATTTTCCTTGCTACAACGAAGGCTCACACAGTTTTGGGCTTTTGAGTTCTCCTCTTGCTATTTTTGTATTTTCCTGTTATTCTAAAGAAGAATTATTTTTGTTCGGTATGTAAGGATTCAAAGTTAAGATTTAACTTTCGCCTTGATATTTCTAAGAGCAAGAATAGTAATACATTGTGTGGCAAGCACACTAGGAGGTAACAACATGTTACAAGGTACAGTAAAATGGTTTAACGCAGAAAAAGGATTCGGATTCATCGAACGCCAAGACGGAGACGACGTATTCGTTCACTTCTCAGCAATCCAAGGCGAAGGTTTCAAATCTTTAGAAGAAGGTCAGTCTGTTACATTTGAAATTGTTCAAGGTAACCGTGGCGACCAAGCTGCTAACGTAAACAAAGCATAATTTATAGCACAACATATAAGGGCTCCCAGCGATGGGAGCCTTTTTGCTTTGGGCTAATTGAAGAATGCCATCGATCTCACTAAACACTTCCCCTTTTATCGGAACGCAACTCTAGTTTGTCCAAACACTTATATTAGAGTTCCTCTCAAACACTTAAACTTGTGACCAATTTGTTAAAGATGTATTTTATATATTACTTTAATCTCAAATGTCCTTTATAATAAAGATGTATTTAAAATATATCTTTTAACAGGGAGGCATTTCGATGCTTAGCTCAAAAACTATCCAAATTGTAAAATCAACCGCTCCAGTCTTGGCCGTGAAGGGTGAGGAGATTACCACCCATTTCTATAAAACACTTTTCTCTAACCATCCTGAATTATTAAACATCTTTAATCATGCCAATCAAAAGAAAGGTAGACAGCAAACCGCCTTGGCGAACACGGTCTATGCTGCAGCAACATACATTGACCAGCTAGAAGTCCTTCTGCCGGCTGTAAAGCAGATTGCCCACAAGCATAGAAGTTTGGCTGTTAAACCTGAACATTATCCGATTGTTGGCGAACATTTACTCGAAGCAATCAAGACTGTGCTTGGAGATGCAGCAACAGATGAGATTATTGAAGCTTGGGGAGAAGCGTACGGAGTCATTGCAGATGTATTTATCTCTGTAGAAAAAGAGATGTATGAGGCAGCGGCACAACAGACTGCTGGTTGGGAGGATTTCAAAGACTTTGAAGTGGTGGAAAAATTGAAAGAGAGCGAGCTTATTACCTCCTTCTACTTGAAGCCAGCTGACGGATCTGGTGTACCATCTTTCAGCCCGGGACAATATATTACAATCAGACTTTCCATTCCAGGTGAAACGAATTTATTCAACCGTCAATACAGTCTATCAGATGCAGCCAATGGCGAATACTTTCGGATTTCTGTAAAAAAAGAAAGTGGCGACCCGGATGGGATTGTATCCAACTATCTTCATGATCATGTGGAAGCCGGTCATAAAATTGAAGTGACTGCACCAGCCGGTGACTTTATACTTGAATCTGGCGAGGAAACTCCTATCTACTTAATTAGTGGTGGTGTCGGAATCACTCCAATGCTCAGTATGCTGAAAACCCTATCCAAGGAGCAGCCGGCACGACCAACAACATTTATTCATGCGGCCAGAAACGGATCAGTTCATGCCTTTATGGAAGAGGTCAACGAGGCTCTGGCATCCATCGACAATGGGAAAAAGTTGTTTGTTTATGAAAATCCCACAGAAGAGGACACAAGAGTAGGCGCCTTTAATGTACAGGGTTTTATCACAGAAAACTTGCTTAGAGAATTGAACTTGAATAAAGCCGGCCTTTATTACGTGTGCGGACCAGTTCCATTCATGAAGTTTATTATTTCCACACTTTCTAAGCTTGGAGTCGAGGAAGAAAGAATTAGGTACGAGTTTTTCGGACCTTCCATTGATTTGAAGAAGGAAGAGGAAATATTAGTGAACTAATATGGATGGGGAGCTTGCTGAAAGTGGCAAGCTCTTTTTTTCATAGGGATAAAAAAACACCCCCACTCCAAGGTCAGAGCAGGGGACTAAATACAAACATGTTATAAAGTAAATGGTGTTTTAATTATATCATTGTTTTATGAAATAAGTGATTAATTTTTGACAAAGTTGTGAATACGGCCTAGCTCTTTCACTGCGAAAGAGGGCGAATCAGCTTTCGAGATAGCGGAAATGACGGCAACACCATCTGCTCCGGACTCCAATACCGCTTCTGCTGTTCCAACAGAAATACCTCCGATCCCCACAATAGGAACCGTCATGCCAGAATTACGGATTTGCCTGATAACCGCTGGGCCCTTCACTTCCTTGATGTCTTTTTTGGTCGTGGTAAAGTACATCGGTCCCACCCCTATGTAATCTGCTCCGGCGCGCACAGCCTCTGCAGCCTCTTCCACCGAATGACAGGATACACCGATAATCATCCCAGGGGTGAGCCGCTCCTTCACCTCGCAAAAAGTTGCATCCTCCTGACCGATATGTACACCGTCCGCTTCCACCTCAAGCGCCAAGTCAATATCATCATTAACGATAAACGGAACAGCATGTTTTTGACAAATCCCCCTAAGCTCCCGTGCAAGTTTCAGCTTCTCAGCACCTAACTTGGCACCACTCCCCTTTTCACGAAATTGGAAAAGAGTGATACCTCCCCTGATAGATTCCTGCAGTACAGCCCCTGGATCGCGACCGTTACAATCCTTGCTGCCCATAACGAAATATACGTTCAGCCATTCCCTATTCATACGCCGACACCAGCTTTTCGGTAAGCCCAATGGTTGGTCGGACCATGACCGCTACCTATTCCTAGCTCGTGCTCTATGGCTTTATGGATGAATTGTTTAGCTATATGAACGGCCTCCTCCGCTTTACAACCTTTAGCAAGACCAGCCGCAATCGCTGCAGCAAATGTACACCCGGTACCATGGGTGTGTTTGGTATCAATTCGTGTACTTTTCCATTCATGGAATCTGGTCCCGTCATAAAAGAGGTCCACCAACTCGTCCCCTTCACCATGTCCGCCTTTGATGACTACATTGGAGGAACCGAGCTTATAAAGCATTTTGGCTGCCGCCTTCCTTCTGCTTAACGTATCCAATGTCATATCCGTCAGCACTTCCGCCTCGGGAATGTTTGGCGTGGTAACGGTCGCAAGCGGCAGGAGGTTTTCTCGAATGGCCTGGATGGCATCCTCCTGTAAAAGCTTTGCTCCACCTTTGGCAATCATGACCGGATCCACCACTACATTTCCCCAACCATATTCCTTGATTTTGTTTGCAACAGCCTCAATAATGACCCCACTGAAAAGCATGCCGGTCTTTAAAGCATCGGGCCGCAAATCTTCTTCAATGGAGTGCAATTGCTCAAGCACCATGTCAACTGGGATCGGATAGACACTTTGAACCCCTAGGGTGTTTTGGGCGGTCAAGGCGGTGATAGCCGACATGCCATACACATCCATCTCCTGGAATGTTTTGATATCTGCCTGGATTCCAGCCCCTCCGCCACTATCGGACCCTGCAATTGTCAATACTTTTGCTACCATAGTTTTCTCAGTCCCTTATCCAAAATATCTGTGATACAATGTTCTCGCTCTAGTTATCTCTTTAGTTCCGTGAACCAGCACTCTTCCATCTTGGAAAGCTACAAGGCGATGGTCCTCCACCTGAAAGGACATTAGATATGGATTGGCTTCCACGCTGACACCCTGCGATTCAAGCTGTTTCTTAAGCGCAATCAGACTCCTGCCTTCCGTCCATGACTCCGGTGGTCTAATTTGGACGGAATCCCTTCCGCAAAGGACGGCTGTTTTCGTCTGGTTTTCAAAAGAAAGATGGGGATATGTCCGATCTTCCCCACAGCTCTGGCAATGGGAATCCTTCAATTTCTCTACATTCAATGATACATACTGGTTCTTCCACAAATCGAAGGAAACAAGCTTACGATTGCAGTCCCTGACGTTACCAGACAGTATTTTCAATGCTTCTGCAACTTGATGCGCGACCACCATCCCGACAGCTGGGGCAATGATTCCAACCGTATCACAGGTTGCCCCTCCCAGTGGAACGGTTTTCAGCAGGCACTGCAAACATGGTGTTTCGCCAGGCAAGATGGTAAAGGAAATTCCGTAGCTCCCCACACATGCCCCGTATATCCAAGGGATAGCATGCTTTTGACATACGTCATTCATGATCATGCGAATATCAAAGTTATCGGTTGCATCAAGAATCAGGTCAAATCCTTCCCTTTTTAACAGCGCCTGCAGTCCATCCGCGGTAACGTCTGCAACTTGCGCTTCAACCTCTACTTCCGAATTGATCAACTTTAACCTTTCCTTTGCCGCCACCGCTTTCGGGAGCTTTTCTTGTGCATCCTTTTCGCTATAGAGCTGTTGGCGCTGCAGGTTGCTCCACTCGACATAATCCCTGTCCATGATGGTGAGCTTCCCGACTCCCGCTCTGACTAGTGCCTCTGCATTACCGGTTCCCAATGCTCCTGCACCGATAAGCAATACGTGCTTCTCACGGATGCTTTTCTGTCCGTCCATTCCAATCGGTCCGAACAGAGTCTGACGTGAATATCGATCCATTACCCGACACTCATTCCTTCGCTTGGGCTGCTTGCTGTTGCGTAACGTTTCTTTTCCATTCTGCCCGCTTCATATCCGAGGCGTCCCGCTTCTATGGCAAGCTTCATTGCCTCGGCCATTTTCACAGGATCCTTCGCTGCTGATACGGCTGTATTCAATAGAACTCCGTCCGCACCAAGTTCCATTGCCTTGGCTGCATCTGCCGGTGAGCCGATTCCTGCATCCACAATGACCGGGACGTTCGCCTGCTCAATGATAAAGCTTAGATTTAACTCATTGATGATTCCCTGTCCGGATCCGATCGGGGAAGCGCCAGGCATGATGGCGTGGGCACCAAGCTCTTCTAGTTTTCTTGCCAGCACCACATCATCTGATGTATATGGAAGCACTGTGAAGCCTTCTTTTAAAAGTTCTTCGGTTGCTTTCAAGGTTTCCACCGGATCTGGCAGAAGTGTTTTCCAACAACCGATCACTTCCACTTTGATCATGTCACAAAGTCCAGATGCCTTAGCCAGCTTTGCAATCCTTACAGCTTCTTCCGCCGTTTTTGCCCCTGCCGTGTTCGGTAGCAGCGTATATTTCTCCAAATCCAGCTTTTCCAGAAAGTTCGGTTGGCTTGCTTCAAAGATATTCATTCTTCTTACTGCAAACGTGAGGATTTCCGATTCAGAGACATCCACTGCCTGCTTTTGTGTATCAAAATCCGGGTACTTTCCTGTCCCTAGTAATAAACGGGAATTAAATGTGTATGAACCAATTTTCAACATATTAACCGCCTCCTACAAAATGTACTAACTCTAATTGGTCGCCGTCTTGTACGCTCTCTGAACCGTGACGATCCTTTTGTAAAATCTCTTTGTTTTTTTCCACAATGACTACCTTCTTGTCTAATTGAAAATGCTCTAGTAATTCCGATACGGTCCTGATGGAATTCGGAAGTTCCATAGAGTCACCATTGATGAAAAGTTTCATTGGTTTCTTCACCTCTTTGCATATTCTTCCAATCTATTCATCTTGAATTCTTCCATATAATTAGGTACAGGCTTTCCCTGTATCATTTTCGTAACCAGTTTACCAGTTATAGGGGCAAGGAGAATTCCATTCCGATAATGTCCTGTGGCGATAACGAGATTCCTGTAACTCGGATGCTGCCCCAGATACGGAAGACCGTCACCTGTTTGCGGACGTATTCCGGACCATGAGCGTTCAAAGGATGCACTCTTCAATGCAGGAAGTACATTGGAAGCCTCCTCCATTAATTGAAAAAGTCCTCCTACCGTAACATTCTCGGAAAATGTATCAGGTATCATTGTTGCTCCGATGACCACCCTGTTTCCGCTCTTCGGAACAAGATAGCAGCTCTCCGTAAAAATGGTACTTGAGAGCAATGGACGATCCGTGATTACGGAGAAGCACTCCCCCTTAACCGGGTATGCCGGTAATGTCCCCCCGCACTCCTCGAGCATCCTTTTACTCCAGGCACCTGCGGCTACTATAATATTTTCTCCATGAAACGTTCCTTCGCTCGTCTCTACACCACTAACGGTATATCCATCTTTTATCAATGAATAAACCTCTACATACTCTTTCAATTCAGCACCCTGATTTACTGCAGCCCTTGCAAAGGCGTGGGTGAGCCGTTCCGGATTGACGTGACCATCCATGGGAATATCCATGCCCCCTAAGAAGTTTTCTGAGAGTTGGGCTTCTCTGTCCATTACTTGTTCCGGAGTCAGCCAATCCACTCTTTCTCCCAGCTTCTGCTGAAAGGCAATTGCACTTTTCAGATGCTGAACCTCATCATCGGTTCGTGCAAGCTTCAGCATCCCTTTTTGAACCAGCTCTATATCAATGCCGGATTTCTCTTTCAATTCATATTGAAGGGAGGGAAACATGGCCCTGCTTTCCTTGGCCATTTCAAAAAGTGCACCTTCTTCTGTCACTTCCACTTGGGCACCAAGCATTCCCGCCGCTGCACTGGATGCCTTACCAGCTAACCGCTCCCTTTCCAGTATCAGCACACGTTTACCTTCACAAGCCAGGTAATAGGCAATTGAACAACCGTTGACCCCGCCACCGATAACGATAACGTCATAACTTGTACTCAACCAATCTCCTCCTTTTCAGCAAGTTTCGCTGTTTGATAGGCTTTGGCCGCATTTATGGTGTCTTCTGCATCCATAATTCCCGACATGACAGCAATCCCTCCAGCCCCGGTTGCCCGAAGTTCCTGAAGTTTGTCAGGAGCTATTCCCCCTATTGCGATTACGGGAATCTTTAAGGATCTTGTAAGTCTTCTTAATTCCATCAGACCCTTAGGCAACAACCCATCCTTGGAAGAGGTGGTATATATATGCCCATACATGATAAAATCAGCCCCGTCCATTTCTGCTTGTATTGCTTCTTCATAACTATGTACCGACTTCCCTATCCTCAATTCCGGAAAACTTCGGCGAATCTCGGAAACTCCCAGACTGTGATAGGCCAACTGCACCCCGCCGACATTCAGTACATGGGCCACATCGACTCTATCGTTAATGATGATTTTTCCAGGCCGTACCCCTAGCCTTATCAGTTCATCGACCAGTTCAAAGATCTCATTTGCGCTTCGGTGTTTTTCTCTTACATGTATGAAATCCACAGAATCATGAACTTCAGTCAAGATGGCAACCAGCTCTTCCTTTGTTTTTTTACCATCCGTAATTAGATGTAATTGCAAAGACCCACACCCTTTTTTTAATACTTTGGTGTTTACCATATAAAAATCCCCCTGTAGATTGTAGTGCAAGGTGTGAGACTCCTGCGGGAGGTAGCGGTAGCTTGAGACCCCCGAGCGTTGTGAGGAGGCTCAAGCACACGCCCCGCGGAAAGCGAACACCTGGTACGGAAATATACAGGAGTTTAACAGACCTATCTAAATACAAAAAACCCACTCTTTAGCGTAAAGAGTGGGTTTCTTCTATGTGTCGTATGTATAAGCCAACAGTGATAGAGCAATTCCACTTCCCTACGCTAGTATGAACTAGATCAGGTTCAAAGGGTCTGGAAATTATTCTTTCCATCTCAGTCACTATTGACTCCCCTAGTGTTACGAGTTATTCAATTTATGTGTAAAGTATAACACATGATTCCCAATATTCAAAAGAAAAGGGATGACCTCCTATCCGTATCGTACATCCATTGTGGGCAGATATGGGAGATGAAATCCCATATATAGAGACGATGCCAACATGAACAAAATAAGAAATACGAACCCCAGATCTTCGCGGGAATACCCCATCTCGTAGTAAAAGGTCCGATTCCTCTGTTGACTGAATCTTTTGGCTTCCATAGCCACGGCAATTCGGTGCGCTCTTCTGATACTCTGGGAAAGTAAAGGAATGCTATAAAAGTATATCTTTTTTAATAAGCTACCTTTCTGCTCCACTCCTCTGACAATCAACGCCTTCCTTAAGGTCAGGAATTCCTCCAGGATCAAGGGCAACAGCCGGATACCTGCCATAAAGCTGTAAGCGAATTTCGGGGGCAACCTCCATTGCTGCATCAAGGAATAGAATAAATATACCGGTTGAGTGGTCAAAGCAAATATTAATCCACAAAAAGCAAATGCAAGCGATCTTAATCCAAGATGGACCCCTCGATAGAAACTTTCTTCCGTAATCTGTATAAGGCCGAATTCAAACCAGACAGTATCCCCTTTTCCAAATAGCACCATCGAGATGGCTGAAGTAAAAAACAAAAAGATGAACGGTATCAACAATAAGAGCTTTAGCTTATAAGTCTGTCCTGTCATAAAAAGATAGATGACTAAAAGAATTCCTGACAGGTTCAGCATCACATTGATATTATGAATGAAGAGTATAGCAACAAACAGAAGAATCATTCCTAGAAGCTTGAAGCTTGGATTGATTTCATGCATCCACGTCTTGTTTTTATAAAGCTCCAACTGCATCTTTTTCTCCCCTGTCTTTTATTCTCCCATTATGCTTCTTGTCGATAAGTCTTCCATCCTTTACCGTCCATATCGTATCCGAAAACTCCGAAACTATTTTTTCATCATGAGTGACCATCATAATGGCTACTCCGGATGCCTTCAGCGCTTCCAGCCATTCCAGCATGGCAAACGTATTTCTGCTGTCCTGCCCGAATGTCGGTTCATCCAATAAGAGAATATTCGGTTGATGAATCACAGCTGCAGCCACGCTCAGTCTGCGCTTCTGCCCAACGGAAAGCTGATATGGATGGTGATGACGTACATGGCTCAAATGAAAAAGTCTCAGCATCTCCTCTACTCTTTCTATAACCTCTTTTTCATCAACCTTCTTCAGCCTCAGTGTATATGCCACTTCCATTTCCACTGATTTGGTAACAAACTGAAATTCAGGATTCTGAAAAACAAAGGTGATGAAATCAGTAGGGATCTTTTTGACCGTTTCACCATCGATCTCAAATGTACCTTCCGTCTTCAATAGCTTCATAAATGATTCCAGCAATGTGCTCTTTCCTGCCCCATTTTTCCCGATAATGGAAATCCATTCCCCCTTACGGATTTCCGCTTCCTCCACATAGATCTTTCTCTCTTTTCCACGGAAGCCTGAAAAATGCTTTACAGTCATTACAGCTTCATTTTCTACAAGAAAGTTTGAGTTAGGGTTTCTAGTTTTTAAATAATCCTGCCATACATCCGGATACCATATTCCATATTCCTTTAAAAGGGTAGTGGAGGAATGAAGTATATCTGCAGTTTTACCGTCTGCGACTATATTTCCATTTTCATCTAAAACAATAATTCTCTCTACAAAGTCGAGCAGCTGTTCCACTTTATGCTCTACGATGATGACCGTTTTATCATCGGTCAACTTCTTAATTGTGTCCCATACTTCCTTAGTACCTTCCGGGTCTAATAGTGCCGTTGGTTCATCCAAAAAGAGCACCTCAGGCTCCATCGCAAGGATAGAAGCAATGGCAAGCCGCTGCTTCATCCCGCCTGAGAGCTTTTGTATTTTCATATGGGATTCAGGTAAATACAATCCCACCATTTTCAATGCATCTTCTATTCTTTTCGCCATCTTCTCCCTTGGAACTGCGAGGTTTTCCAATACAAATGCAAGTTCTTCATCCACATAGGGCATACAGAACTGAGCATCAGGGTCTTGGAAAACATAGCCCCATGAATTCGGAAGAAGCTGCTCCTCTACTATCATCGGCACTTCCACTACATTTGGAATGAGACCTGACAAAACTTGGATTAAGGTTGATTTCCCGCTTCCGGAAGGTCCTAGAATCAACACTTTTTCCCCTTTTCGGATAGTTAGGGACAGATTATCAAAGAGCTTTTCTGCACCAGGATATTTAAGTCTTAAATCGTTTAATTTTATGATAGGTTTCATCCCTGCCTCCCTTATTGCTTCAAAGAATCATAATCCTCCTTGCTCACCGGTCTGAGAAGACTGGTGACACCTGTTGCCTCCAGCGCTTTTACAAGTGCATAGGCAAGTACTCCAGCTAAAAGGACAGCTCCGATCAATCGGAATGAAATCAGCAATGTCACATTCCACCAGACATAATCAAACAGATACCCTCTAAATAGATCGAGAAGAAGCGAACCGACACCAGCCGCAATTCCCGCAAGTGATGCGACAAGCAAATCAAAACGTTTGTAGCGGAAAGCCATGAAAACCAATTCTGCAAACAGTCCTTGTATCACTCCATAGATAAGCACCATCAACCCATATTCCGAACCAACCAGAAATTCACCAGATGCCGCTGCCACTTCCGCCAAGAAAGCGACACCCGCTTTCCTGATCAGGAGATAGGCAACTGTAGCTGCAATGAACCACATCCCATATGTCAACTCCTGAAGCTGAAGTCCGAATGGCGCAAGTACGTTATAGACGGGAGCCCATATCTTATAGACAATCCCGAAGACCAGTGCAATAATGACCGTCACTAGTATATCTGTGAGTTTTAAACCTTTATTCATATTGACCAGCACCTCCTATGCATTCACTTTCTTTTCAGATACCGGCCACTGTTCAAGTGTGTATGCCATCTCCCAGAATGCATATTCATACTGGCTGCTGATGATGAAATACTCAAGCATCCTGGCTTTCTCTTCTTCCGTAGCCTTCTCAGCCAATTCATCCAATCTATTAATCTGTTCTTCCACCAGCTCCCTGAACCATTCTCCACCGTAGGCTGCAATCCACTCCTGATAGATTGGTTCAGCCGGGGTGAAGTCTTTCAGTCTTTCACCAATTTCATAGTACAGCCAATAGCAAGGAAGCAGTGCTGCAATCACTTCTCCCAATCCGCCAGTCAATACAGCTCGATACATATGAGAGGTGTAGCCATGAGCTGTCGGAGCCGCTTTGAATGCCATCTTTTCTTCTTCCGTTACACCAAGTCGCTTTGAGAAATTTTCATGTAAGGATAGTTCCGCTTCGTATGTACCTTGTGCATGGGCTGCCAGCCTCGCCGTTGTTTGGAGATCGAACGCTTTTGCTCCAGCATAGGCTTGCACTTTCGCAAAATGGCTCAAATAATATGCGTCCTGAAGTACATAGTACTTGAAAGATTCGTGGGATAGAGTTCCGTCTGCTATTCCTTTGACAAACGGATGATGGAAACTCGCCTCCCAAATGTAATCCGCTTTCTCTCTTGCAATCTGTGAAAATTTCATTCTCCATTCCTCCTAAAATTGTTTTAATCTTTTTCTTGATGCATAAAAGTCTTATGAAATGCAAAAAACCACCTTCCTCGCTTGCGCAAAGAAGGTGGTGAATACACTAACATAGCTGGACTATTTAAGAAAAAGTGTCTCGACCCCACTTCCCTACGCTGGTGTTAACCAGATCAGGTTCTAAGAGTCTTGAAGTCGCACTTCAATCTCAGCCTTATAAAGGCACCCCTAGTGGTAGATTCGTATAAAGTTGTCGGAAAGTGATTTCTGATACTTATCTTAATCAGCTTTCTCATTTTTGTCAAAGGTTAATTTTGTGCTGGTGCGGAATTTTCCAATTTTGCAGGTGCCTCTTCGTCGTCAGTAACATGTTTGGGCAAGGTAAACATATAAAACACTCCAACTAACAGAAGGCAGCCGCCGACAACGAGATGTAGCCCTTCCACCGTAAGCATTTTTTGAAAGGTCAAGGCAATTACTCCAAGTGTGATAGATTGAGACAACATCATCAAAGGTGTAATCCACCCTTGCACCCTGCCCATCATCTTAGGGTCTACAATTCTTGGCAACCACCCACCGATTCCGATGTTGACGAATGGAAGACCGAGCCCAATCAGTGCAGTAAAGACAAGGTAGTAATGTGTACTCGAGCTATATCCGCTTGCTATAACGAATGCACCAGAAATGCTAAGGCCGATGAAGATCATTTGATACAGTTTTAGTTTTTTTGCCATCATGGAGGCCACAATGCTTCCGACCATAACCGAGATACCGAATACTACTCCCATTACCACCATGAGTTCCTCATAGTCCGCTGGGGCGAGTTTATATTTCAGAATATATGCAGGTATGACAGATAATCCACCATTAACAATTCCAAAGACAAAGAATCCGATAATCAGGTAAACCAATAGAGGATTTTTTAAGATGTATAGCATTCCATCTTTGAAATCATTTGCCACAAATTTGACATTTAATTGATTCCACTTATGTCTGCCATTCGGGAGGACGACCTCCTCTTCCAATTTGCATGCCCTAATCAGAATGGCACTGATCAGATAAGTGAAAAAGCAGACAAAGATGGCACCCTGAAGCCCAACCGTCCAGTAAATAAAAATTCCCAGCGCATTTCCGAAGAGCATGAACAAGCTGCTTGTCATCTGGTTCAATCCTGCTGCCACCGTGTATTCATCCTTCGTCAGAATTCCCTGGATGATAGCAGCCTGGGCGGGGTGGAAGAATTTCGATACCGCACTTCGCAAGAATAGCAAAGCAAATATAAGCGGCATCCAATCGATATAGATGGCACCCATAAGAGCCAATGATAAAACCGCACAGATCACATCACTGTAGACCGCAATCTTCTGACGGTCCATCCTATCTGCCAATACACCCACAAGGAAAAATACCGCAAGTGTCGGCAAAGAATACATAAGCTCCGTCAATGCTGCATAGAACGGCTGATCTGTATAGCGGTCCAACAAATACAGCATCAATGCAGCAATACCGACGATACTCCCCATTGTAGAAGTAAAGGAAGACCAGAATAGCAAACTGTAATTAGGTTTCTTAAATATCTCCATCATATTTTTCATAGTTCCGTCCTCCACCAATTTTTATCTAAAATCAGTTTACCGAATTTAGAAATTGTTGGTAACGGACTTTCGGTACTTTTTCTCTCGGTCTGGAGGTGGAGGACAATAAGGCTGAAGTTTATATAGGCTTGAAAAATAATTGCATAAAACATCTTGTCTCTAAAATATATATATAGTTGTGTGCAAAGCCACATCTAAGGAGGTTTTTGATGGATTCTCATGACAAGTATCGGAATATGGAGGAGCTACAGCAGTTTCAAGAATGGTTTGAAGCGAATAAGCAAAAACCTTACCCCTTATTTCCTAATTACGGAAAAATAACTCAGTATCAAGAAGTGCCGATCAACTTTCCGGAACAGCGTCAGTTACAGCATCCAGGCTTGGAAAAATTCATGGTACCAAAGCCCATTATTGAAAATCCGAATTATAAAGGTAGTGATAAGCTGAAGGGAAAGGTTGCGCTTATTACAGCAGGGGATAGTGGGATTGGTGCAGCGACAGCTATTTCTTATGCGAAAGAAGGTTCAGATGTAGCCATCTCTTATTTAGATGAGCACGAGGATGCTAACCGAACCAAAGCTAGAATTGAAGAATTGGGGCAACGTTGTATTTTGATGCCGGGGGATTTAAGAGAGAAGACTCAATGTGTGGCGATTGTAGAGCAAACTGTCCAAGCATTTGGGAGACTGGATATCCTCGTTAACCATGTGGGGATACAATTCCAGCAATTAAGTTTGCTTGATATAACCGATGAACAGTTCGATGACACTTTCAAGGTGAATATCTACTCCCATTTCTATACAACCAGAGCAGCTTTGCCCCACTTAAAACCCGGTAGTTCCATAATAAATACAGCCTCAGTAGTGGCTTATGCTGGGGAAAAACAGTTGATTGATTATACAGCTACAAAGGCAGCAAATGTCGGCTTTACCCGTGCGCTTGCCAATAATGTAGTTGACCAAGGCATACGTGTCAATGCTGTCGCCCCTGGAAGAACCTGGACACCACTCATTCCTGCAAGCTTTTCGTCTGATCAAGTAGCAGTGTTTGGCGTAAATAACCCGATGAAGCGGGCTGCACAACCGTTTGAACTAGCTCCAACCTATGTTTATCTAGCTTCCGATGACTCCCGATTCGTTACAGGGCAAGTGCTGCATGTCAATGGAGGAGAGTTTACGGCTTCTTAATCAGAGGAAAATGGGAGGAGATGATAAACATGCATTACGAATTCAATCCTGAAGTCAAACTATTGTTGATAAATCAATCTGATGCCAAAGTCCAAATGGTTTATCAATCTAGTACGTGGCCGATGCCGAAGATCGGTCCACGCCCACCGTACTACACAGAGCCAATTTATGAAGCGGAATATCCCATTCTTTAGCTGTCAGAATAAGAAAAGTAGATATTCTTACCTTTTCTTAAAAGCCCCCTTGAATGTAAAGGGGGCTTAAAACAAAAGTTATGCTAATAACTTCTCTAAAACGGTATTCTCATTTTCGTTTAAAAGGTTCTTCTGGATAATAGCATCCACCTTTTTATTCATATATCCTTCAAGCAATTCGGCTTCCTCTTTATCACCAACTAATATTATTTTCTCCCATTTTTTATCCGCTGCTTTTTTATCAAGCTTGCTGCCAAGGCTTTTCACCCATCTTTTCTGATTCGCTTTGACGCGATCATCATAATGGTCCACCTGGCTAGCTGTTTTGATGGCTCCACTTCCCATACTCGAACTGTCATGTGAGGGACCTTGATGCAATCGCCAGTCATCAATCTCCAAATCAAATTCCATTGATTCGCTTTCTTCAATCCGGGCAAAAACCGAAGTAAGTATCTTGATTTCATTCTGTTGCATGAGAACAAATCCTGTTAAAGGATAAGCTTGATTCATTTTTTGAAGTTCATCGAGTACAGGCTGTTCCTCCCAATAAAAGTTCGTCGGTACAGAAACCTGTAGTTCAAACGTCTCCCATAGTCCGCTATCCGCAGATGCAAAAATGATTAGCCCTCTTGGCATTTTACGTTCCATTTTTTCTACATACTTTTCCACATCTTGACGTATTGCCCGAAGCCTTTTTAACTCGTCCTTACTGCTGGCTTCTATATATTCCTCTAATCGATTAAATCCATTCTTTAACGCTATCTTCCATTCTCCACCCTGCTGATCGGGGTGACTGCGATCGGTGTGCAAATATAAGCTTAATACTTTGTCCGGTTTTGTAAATTTCATATTCGATAGTTTTTCCATTGTCTTTTGATAGGTCACTAAATCCCCTCCATTAAACTTGTTGTTTAGTAGTCTTTATCACGAAAGAGGATAAACTAAACATATATTTGATAGTTCTTTAACACCAGAAGCCCATAAGAAAAACCTCTCCCACATTACATGAGAAAGGTGTCTACTGTTAATCATCATCGTCATCATCGCGGTCTTTTTTCTTGCCACGCTCTTTCTTTTCCTTTTTCTTTTCTTCTTTTTTCTTTTCTTCCTTCTTCTGTTGCTCTCTTTTTCTTTGCTGGTCCTGGTCCTGGTCCTGCTCCTGCTTCTTCTCTTCCTTTTTTGCAGACTCTTTCTTTTTCTGCAAGCTTGCAGGGAGGTTGAAGGATTCCACCGGTTCCCCCTCAAGCGCTTCACTTACCACCTGTTGGAATACCTTTGCTGAAGGACTGCCTGCCCCTGAGATGATAGGAAGGACATTTTCCGAGGACTCTTTATCGAACCCTATCCAGAATGCTCCTACGATTTGTGGTGTATAGCCTACAAACCATTGGTTGGAAGTGGCTCCATGGTTATTGTCATTCGTCTGGGTGGATCCGGTTTTTCCGGCAACTTCACGCCCATCGATTATAGCGTTCTTTCCGCTGCCTTCTTCAATAACCCCTTTGAGCATAAAGTTCATTTTTCCTACCACTTCTTCAGAGAAAACGCGCTCTTTATCTTCTTCAAATGACGCCACTTCTTTTCCGGTAACCGTCTCTATTTTAACAATCGCATGAGACTCGATGATTTCCCCGTTGTTGGCATAAACGGAATATGCTTCTGCCATATGCTTGGGGGAAACTCCGTAAAACCCACCTAGTGCTATGTTCCCAAGTGTTCTGTCCTCTTTTTCATCAACCGGCAAATACAACTTCTTTGCTGCATCCATGCCTTTTTGGATTCCCATATCATAAAGCAGGGATACAGCTGGAATGTTATAGGAATTTAAAACCGCGTCGTACATTGAAACTTCTCCGCGAAAATCCAATGTATGGTTCTGTGGCTTATAATCCCCAAATTCAGTCGGCGAGTCGTTCAACATATCATAGACATCATATCCCTCTTCAAGGGCAGGTGAATACACTAGTAATGGCTTGGCCGTTGATCCTGGTGGCTTCTTTAATCTGGAGGCACGGTTGAAATCACGGAACTTATAGTCCCTTCCGCCAATCATACCAAGAATGCCACCTGTCTTAGGATTTAGAAGAACTCCACTGCTTTGTGCAACTTCCCCAGTTGGTGCAGTCGGGAAGTTTTCTGGGTCTGCATACACTTTTTCCAGAGCTTCCTGCACTTTCGGCTCCAACGTGGTATATACACGATAACCGCCGGCCAGCAGTTCGCTTTCGCTGATTCCATACATTCTTTCCGCTTCATCTATTATGTAATCCGTAAAGCTAGGGTACTTAGCTTTATACGGATCTACGTGCCTTTTTTCAAGCTTCAACTCTTCCTGCTTCGCCTCTTCCACTTCATCCGCAGAAACAAAACCCTGCTTATGCATCAGGGAGAGCACCAAGTTTCTACGTTGAATAGAACGTTCCTCATTATTTAATGGGGACAGGGCAGACGGCGCTTTAATCAGCCCTGCCAAAGTGGCAGATTCCGCCAGCGTCAGGTCCTTAGGTTCTTTGGCAAAATAAACCGCGGCTGCCCGCTTGACTCCCCAGGCGCCTTCCCCAAAATAGATCTGATTTAAATATAGACTGATAATTTGGTCCTTTGAATAAGATTTTTCCACTTTCTTTGCCAAAAAGAACTCATCGGTTTTACGTTTTAAGGTTTTATCGTGTGACAAAAAGACATTTTTTGCCAACTGTTGGGTGATGGTACTTCCACCCTGCACATAGCCCCTTGCTTTTACATTCGTAGTCAAGGCACGTACAGTACCTACAAAATCAAACCCGTCATGCTCATAAAAGCGCTGGTCCTCAACCGCTACAACCGCCTGCTTCAGCACTTCCGGTATTTCATCTGCGGGAACGCCCTCTATTTGATTGGTCGTAATCCTGCTCGCTACTTCCCCATGCCGGTCATAGATGACAGAGGACTGTGGCAATGGATCTGTCAATGCACTGACATCCCTTGTGTTTATATAAAATTGCATTCCTAACAGTATAATTAATGCCAATAAACCAGTAATAAGTAGCAGTGCTCTAAAACTCACTCTTCGTTTTTGCTTACTTACTCTTTCAGCCATAAGAACCCCCTAATTGTGCAGCAAACTATTGATAGTTATTCGAAATGAATCATCTCTTTTTTAGGGTAACGAGCATAAACCCCACCATGATCCATTAAAATATTTAGAAGCCATTTACCTTATTGATGATAACATTCCTATAACTTAAACACTATTACATACCCTTTTTCAACAAAAGTGAACCCCTTTGCCCATATTCGAAATTTTTCGCCATTATATTCCTACTTGACTCTCTTTCCTTCCCCCTTCTATAATGAGGAACAATTAAAGAACTACTCGTATAATCTTGGAGATAAGGTCCATAAGTTTCTACCAAACTGCCGTAAAGAGTTTGACTACGAGAATACCCCGCCAGTTAATAAACTGGTGTATTCTCACTTGTTAAACTCCAAGTTATTGCTTGGAGTTTTATTTATTGCAGTTTATATCTGGAGGGGAAAACAATGAAACAAAACCTGGAAACTATAATAAAAGCAGCTGCAAAGCATACAAATGCAGATCTCGTTATAAAAAACGGGAGAATTATTGACGTCTTCAATCTGGAAATTATAGAGGAAGACATCGCAATCAAGGATGGGATGATTGTAGGAATTGGGAAGTATGAAGGGGAAAAAGTGATTGATGTTGATGGGGCATTCATTTCTCCGGGCCTAATAGACGGACATGTTCATATGGAATCTTCCATGATCCACCCCTACTATTTTACTAACACCATTCTTTCGCACGGGGTTACCACCATTATTACAGACCCTCATGAGATTGCCAACGTCAGTGGCACATCCGGAATACAGTTCATGCTCGATGCAACGGAATCCGTACCAGTTGATGTGTTTTTCATGCTCCCCTCTTGTGTGCCTGCAACTTCTTTCGAACGTAATGGAGCGACCGTACATGCAAGTGACCTTGCTCAGTTTTATACCCATGAACGAGTAATAGGGTTAGCGGAAGTGATGGACTTTCCAGCAGTTCGTGACAGGGATAATGCTATGCTCGCCAAGCTTTCACAAGCAATTCTGAATAACAAAATAATAGATGGCCACGGTGCCGGACTTACTGCCGAGGACGTAAATATCTTTGCGTCAGCCAACATTAAAACCGATCATGAATGTGTAACCACTCAAGAAGCAAAAGAAAGAATCAAACGGGGAATGTATGTGATGATGCGGGAAGGGTCCGTTGCAAAGGATGTTAAAGCCTTGCTTCCGTTAGTAAACGAACGAAATGCCCGCCGCTTTCTATTCTGCACTGATGATAAGCATCTAGATGACCTAGTGAACGAGGGAAGTATCGACCACAATATCCGTATTGCCATTCAGGAAGGGCTCGAACCCCTGCTTGCCATACAGATTGCTACGTTGAATGCGGCAGAATGCTTCTCTCTTACGGATCGAGGAGCTATTGCACCTGGGTACCGTGCAGATTTTCTAATCATTGATGACCTTGAGCATTTTACAATAAATGATATCTATAAAAACGGAACAAAAATAGATGCCAACAAATCTATAAGCTCTGCGCATATAATTCCAGATACGCTTTTGGAATCTGTGAAAATAGGACCAATAAGCAAAAAAAACCTACAAATAAATATTGATCCCGTCAAGCCATGCAATATTATCGAAATCATTCCAAATAGTCTTGTTACCAAGCATATTTCTGAATTGGCTTCTTCAAAAGATGGGGAGTTCGTAGCAAACAATGAACACGATCAATTGAAGCTCGCAGTCATTGAAAGACATAAACGAACCGGAAATATCGGACTTGGGATCGTAAAAGGCTTTCAAATAAAAGATGGCTCTATTGCCTCTACAGTTGCTCACGATTCTCATAATATTGTGGTAGTTGGCACATCTGATGAAGATATGCTGGTTGCTGTGAAGGCACTTGATCAGATGCAGGGCGGTTTAGTTGTGGTATATAAAGGAAAAACCGTTGCGACTTTGCCACTGCAAATTTCCGGTTTGATGGCGAGGATGCCGACTGAAAAGGTCCTTCCTTCTTTGAAGGAGCTTCACGATGCCTTACAACTGATTGGCAGTCAGAATAGCTTTAACCCTTTTGTGGCACTGTCTTTTTTGAGCCTACCGGTTATTCCAGTTCTGAAATTAACGGATAGCGGACTATTTGATGTAAAGCGTTTCGAGCATGTTTCGATACAGTAAACAGTAACGTTGAATAGCCTATCTATAGAGGATTTAAATGGAAATACCTCCACTATCTCTCCCTAACACAAAGTTTAAAAGTTGTTGCAGAGGGTACTTAAATTACAACAACAACTTACAAATATAGCTGAAAAGGAGTAGATGGATGATGGAAGCTTTTAATAACATTCTTATTGCCTATGATGGGTCGCAGAGCAGTTTGAAGGCAGTAAAGATGGGAATTGACATGAAGAAGAGACTACACTCAAATATCACAATCCTCCATGTATTGGAGGAGACTTCGGTAAACGTTCCAATTCAATCATCGAGACCTGACGCAGTACCTGCAGGAGGCATGGGTAATATAGATGGGTTGAACATCTACACACATAATGTGAAGGAACGTGTCCCGTCACAACGACATATAGCTGCGACAGATCAGGAGGGTACCGATAAATCATTAAATGAAATTCATGCCCTTCTTTCCCAAGAGAGAGTGGAGGCACCTGTAGAAGTAATACAAGGTGATCCAGCTAAAACCATCTGTAATTTTGCAGACACACATGAAAGCGACCTTATTATAATCGGTAGCAGAGGACTTGGCGGATTGAAGAAATTGATTTTAGGAAGCGTCAGCGATAAAGTTACCAACACCGCCAACTGTCCTGTGTTAATTGCAAAATAGATTCTTGCTTCAATGTATCAGGCTTCCATTCTGGAAGCCTGATGTTTTTGTTTTCACCAACCTCTGGGCATATGCATACCGTATAGAGAATTTAATAGAAGGGAGAAATCCTATGTATCCATATCGTCAACTTAACTTTCCGCCATTTGGACCGCCTCCAGGTGGTGGCCAAGGTCCTGGATTTGGACCGCCTACTGGAGGGCCGCCTGGATTTGGACCACCCGGAGGACCAGGGGGGCCAGGATTCGGACCACCCGGAGGACCAGGTGGAGGTGGACCTGGCAGTGGACCACCAACTGGACCACCACCATCCTCTCCTCCACCACAAATCGCAAGTTTCGGCTCACCTGGGGGACCATCTGCATTAGCTGTTGATCCGGGCGCATTTTTCGGCTGTTTGTATCGTTTTACTTGGGTCAGGTTAAATAATGGGGAACAATTCTGGTTCTACCCTACCTTTATAGGAAGAAGATCAGTTGCAGGTTATCGTTGGTTCTTCTTTACTTGGGTTTACTTTGGAATAGATTCTAACCGCATTCGTTCTTTCCAATGCGTCTAATAATTTGATGCATAACAAAACACACCACATTTCTGCGGTGTGTTTTGTTATCCCTGTATTTTTTTCGCTTCAATATTCACTTCTTCATCGTTTTCCTTCATCTTGTTCACCATATTATGAAAAGCACTCCATTTAGAGAGCTTATCAATTGCTTCCTGTTCGGAATTAACACCAGTAACTTTGAAGGAATTCTCATTAACCGACACTTCATAGGCAGGTTGGGCAGCTTTTTGCTCTTTTCTATTCTTCTCACGCTCCATGTGTCTATTAATTCTTCTGACACTTTTCGCATCTTTCTTTAAATCAGAACCTTCTTCTGCATACTTGGCCTTTTCCATCAAATTCTGATTTTTCTTTTTCAACGTATTATCACTCAACGTAATACCCTCCTTATTGTTCTTCTCTAGTTGTAGGGCGATGTGTATTGCTTTGAGCTCTCTGACGTGAGGCCACTAACCGATTGGTATGTCCAATGGCACGGTGCTCTGCTTGTGATTTAAAAAGAGCCTGCCTCTTCTCCAACTTAGCCTTCAAACGTTTCTTCACATCAATTCCTCCCTCATCTCTTACTGTATAAATACCCCTTTGTCAAAAAATAAAACACACTAGTGTTTGATTTTCCCCGGTAAATATCATATAATGGCATTGCAACCTAACGAACGGTAGGTAGTTAAATTCTTGAGGTGATTTCATTGACGACATCCACATCTGAACGAATTAAGCAAAACGCCCTTCAATTATTTGCTCAAAAAGGGTATTACGGAACTTCACTAAACGAAGTGGCAACAATGGTCGGGATTAAAAAGCCGTCCCTATATGCTCACTTTAAAAATAAAGATGACTTGTATGTATCCATCCTCCAAGAACTGATGGATACGTTTAAAGAACGCGTCACCATTGACGCTGGTGAAATAAATCAGTATTCAACAAAAAAGCTAATGTATCGATTTATGAAGAATATGGTCGACTTTTGGAAGGATGAAACCCTTGGGCTCCTGTATAAAAGGACTCTTTTATTCCCTGAGGAGCAGTTCCGTTCTACTATACAAGAGCAATTCATTCAAACAGAAGCTCATACGACCGATATCCTTAGACAGATTCTTGACAAGGGACAACAAAACGAAGAGATTACCTCCCAGCAAATGGAACCTTTGATTGACGCTTTTTATGTTTTGATCGATGGCCTTTTCGTACAGCGTTTTTTTTACTCCCCATCAGATTATGATAAGAAGGTGGAGCATGCATTTGAGCACTTTTGGAAAGCAGCAGAGATAGGAGGGAATTAATCATGCAATGGGTGTACATTTTCATAGCAGGACTATTGGAAATAGTATGGGTTTTAGGTCTGAGATTTTCTGAGGGGTTTACCGTTTTGACTCCGAGTATCGTTACTGTAGTTACGCTGACAATCAGCTTTTATCTGTTTTCAAAATCCCTCAAATTTATACCGATTGGTACAGCCTATGCTATTTTTACAGGGTTTGGAGCTGCCGGTACTGCTGTGGTGGGAATACTATTTTTCCAAGAATCAGCGAGCTTTTCCAAGTTATTTTTTATAGGACTTATGCTGGTCGGAATTATCGGGTTAAAAATAACTACTAGCGATGAAGAAGATACACCTGTTTACAAGGAGGGGATATAAATTGGCATGGTTTTTCCTTACGATAGCCGGATTGTGTGAAATTGGTGCAGTAGCTTCATTGAAACTGGCTGAGGGATTCAAGAAGCTATACCCTTCCCTCAGTTTCATCGTAATCGGCATGTTGAGCTTTTATTTCCTTTCCCTTGCTCTAAAGGATATTCCGATGGGCACCGCTTACGCTGTCTGGACAGGTATCGGTTCAGCAGGAAGTGTACTCCTCGGGATGATTTTCTTTAAGGAGTCCAAGGATAGAATTCGAATAGTTTTGCTCTCTTTAATTATTATCGGTGTAATCGGTTTGAAAATAACTCAGTGAATAGAGTCTTTGAAATTGAAAAAAACCCATTCCGGATTTATTCTCCGGAATGGGTTTTTGTTTATATCTTCTGTTCTTCAGGCATTTTAATTTCGCCTTCTTCCGATTTTGCTACAATGAATGCACAAGTTGCGTCACCTGTAATGTTGACAGCAGTTCTCGTCATATCAAGCAATCGGTCAATACCCAGAATCAAGGCAATACCTTCTACTGGAAGGCCAACCTGACCGAGAACCATGGCAAGGAGAATGAATCCTACGCCTGGAACACCAGCGGTCCCGATACTTGCAACAACCGCCAACCCTACAACCGTAAGTAACTGAGCCAACGATAAATCAATGCCGTACACCTGTGCGATAAAGACAGTGGCAACACCTTGCATTATGGCTGTACCATCCATATTAATCGTAGCACCCAGTGGCTGTACGAAACTACTGATCCGTTTAGGTACACCCAGGTTTTCCTGGGCTACGTCCATGGACATAGGAAGTGTCGCATTACTGCTGGATGTACTGAAAGCGACACTCATCGCCGGAATAAAACGTTTGAAAAATGTAAACGGGTTTATTTTCCCTAGTAGGAAAAGTGCTCCTCCGTAAGTGATGAAGAAATGGAGGAACAGTGCGATTAGTACTACTATAAAGTAAGCCCCCATCGCTTTGATTGCATCAATTCCTAGACCGCCAACTGCAGAAGCAATTAAACCAAATGCTCCATAAGGTGCCGTTTTGATGACGATATGAACCAGAAACATTACGATATCATTCGCCTGCTCAAGCAAGGTTTTGACCCTTCCCGCTTTTTCTCCTAATGCATTTATCGCAAATCCAAGTAAGACAGAAAATGAGATTATTTGCAACATTTCGCCTTCCGCCATTGCCTTGATAGGGTTGGTTGGAATGATATTCAATAACGTTTCCATAACTGGAGGAGCTTCTTCAGGTGTATCCTCCTCCGCCAATTCATCAACCAGCATGTTTTCAAAATCACCAGCAAGTCCCGGTTGAATAACAGAAGCAAGTGAAAGCCCGATAGTTATGGCAATACATGTTGTTATCAAGAAAAATAATATTGTTTTGAGGCCGATAGTTCCAAGCTTCTTAGTATCCCCAAGTCCCACCACGCCAA
Source organism: Bacillus sp. LL01 (assembly GCF_001037965.1). Classification (NCBI taxonomy): domain Bacteria; kingdom Bacillati; phylum Bacillota; class Bacilli; order Caryophanales; family Bacillaceae; genus Bacillus; species Bacillus sp. LL01. The sequence continues at coordinate 346,218 of NZ_LFEL01000004.1, forward strand.
GCGTAATGGAGATGAGTACAATAGGGACGACAAGCATTGTAATTAGGTTTAAAAAGATTTTCCCAAGGGGTTGAAATAGGTATGTATCAAATGGTTCAAATAGAGATGGCGCATACATATTCAATGCAAGCCCAACTAGAATACCTAATATAAGGCCGATAATTATTTTCTTAGTTAATGTCATTTTCACATGAAATTCCTCCTTTTCGTAATATTAATATAATTTATTTTTTCGGAATTCTGCAATATATCCTACAATTCGACAAAAGGCGACTTTTTTCATTCTACGTGGTATTTTTATTTCTGTAAAGTGATTTATGATAGACCAACATCCTCACGTCTGTTATAATACACAATAAAAAGTTCAAAAGTCGGGTTGTTTTCCTTTCAAATTTTTGATATATTTAACAACAGCTTTCTACCTTTATTTACCCACTATTTTAACTTTTATAGCATTTACAAATAGAAAATTTTTCATGCAATTAACGGAGGGGTTTAGATGAAATTACTTTGGAGGGTTATTGTGGCAGTATTTACTCTTGTTGCAGCAAAAGTTGCCATTGATTCTTACCAAATCATTAAGGGGGCAGCAGGCGGGGAACATATAAGAATAGATCCATCGCTGTACTTTAATTTATCATATGTCATTTTCGGTTGTATTGGACTGATGTTTTTCTCGGACGTATATAAGAAGTTCTTGAATAAGAGAAATAACCAGCTAAAATTTTAATAGGAAAACGTCCAATTTATGGACAACTCCAACAAAAACCGGGACAATTGTCCCGGTTTTTTTATTATTAAAATATAACAAAAATCAAGCTACTTCTTTCCCCTTTGAAGCTTCGAGAATTTCAAACCACTGCTGTCTGGACAGCTTGATTTCCAAAGCATCCACCGCTGACTTTACCCGATCAGGTTTCCCTGAACCTACTATAGGAATTATTTTGGCAGGGTGCGTTAGTAACCAGGCATATAAAATCTGGTCAATTGAAGCAGCTCCTGTTTCTTCTTTTATTTTTTCCAGTGTGTTTCTGACGCGTATAGCTTTCTCGTCGGTGCTGGTAAAAATCCCCCCTCCGCCAAGCGGAGACCATGCCATGGGAGAAATTCGATCGCTTAGGCATTGTTCAATCGTTCCATTCTCAAAGTGCTCCAAATGTGTTGCGGCAATCTCGATTTGATTAGTCACTAATGGATCTTCCAAATAAGAGTTGAGCATTTTGTATTGAGATGGCAGAAAATTAGATACACCAAATCGCTTCACTTTCCCCTCCCTTTTCAAGCGGGAAAATGCTTCTGCCACTTCACTTGGATCCATCATGGGATCTGGTCTATGTATCAATAATACATCTATGTACTCTGTCTGGAAGTTCCTTAAAGATTGTTCCACTGATTGGATGATATGCTCCCTGCTGGTATCATAATATTTAATTCCATGCTCAGGTCTATTCGACGAAATCAACTTGATTCCACATTTTGTTACCAGCTCTAACTGGTCTCTTAAGGAAGGCTTCAGCGCAAGTGCGTCGCCAAACTGTTCTTCCACTGTGTAATCCCCGTAAATATCAGCATGGTCAAAAGATGTAATGCCCATATACAAACAGCTTTCAATGAAATTCAATGTCTCTTCCTTGCTGTATCCCCAATCATTCAATCTCCACATCCCGTGAACGATTCTCGAAAGTGACACATCTTTACCTATCTGAATTCTCTCCATCATAACACTCCTATCCATTCAATATTTAGAAATTATACCTCTTCTGCGCCCTAATAGCCAAAAATACTGCTTCCTTCTTAGTTTAATCCAATAAAAGATATACTTCTTTTTCATTTTTCATTAAAATAGATAGTAAATATAATTGTTTGAAGAAAGGATTCGTCGACAATGACAGCACATACATTGATAGGAAATAAATTGATAGATTCACAGCATGAAGTTGCAGCAAACATTTTATCTGAAATCCAGAATACTTATCCAGACGTAGCAGAATATCGGGACATAGAAACAGAAGAAAAGATTAAGGAAATCTTTCGTAACCTCCTTCAGTTTCTGGGAGAATACGTTCTCGATACTGAAAAATGCATCCTAGATCGAGCGAAAGATTGGGGAGAATCAATAGGCTACATGTCCGTCAAAGCTGGCGGCTCTTTAGAGAACACCCTTTCAAATATGACCTTATATAAAAGATGTCTATGGTCATTCATCGAACGTGAAGCATTAGCAGAAGGATATCACATGAAACAGATTACGGAGATTTTCATTCTAATCGATGAATTATTCAATATAATCGTTTATGGATTCAGCCAAGCATTTTCTTTTGCAACGGAACAGAAATTGCTTGAATCCAGAGCTTCCCTGATCCGCCTTTCCATTCCTATTGTACCGCTACTGCAAGGTATGGCAGTCCTGCCACTTGTTGGGGAGATTGACGAGGTGCGTGCAGGGATCCTTATAGAAGAAACATTGGAAAAGAGCAAAAACCTATCCATTTCTAAACTGATCATCGATTTCTCCGGTGTCTACCGGCTTGACGAAACGGTCCTTCACACGATGGAACTCCTCCTTCGCGCATTAAAACTGATCGGCATCACACCAATCATTACAGGACTACGTCCGGAACTAAGCATACAATTCATCAACTCAGGTCTTGTACTCCGTGACATTCACATCGGCGGATCCATCGAACAAGTATTGCAAGAACAATAAAAAATTCCTGCCGGGGTCAGACCCCGGCAGGAATTTTTCACTTCATGTCGAAACCCCCGCAATCCATAAATTTCTCTAGAAATCCTTCCAATTAAATGTCTTGCCATTTGTGTATGTTTCATTTATGATAATACTATCATTCACGAATAACACTATATATTGTATAAAAATCACATTCAAACATCTATATACAGTAAAAATGTCCATAATGCGGTAAAGGTGTCTTTTAGTAGACTTAATAGGGAATCCGGTGAAATTCCGGAACTGTTCCCGCAACTGTAAGTGCAGACGTTCTTGATAATCCACTGTCTAAGCAGGCTTAACGGCTCTTATATGGGAAGGATCAAGATAGGAAGAAGCACGAGTCAGGAGACCTGCCTTTAGCGATTATAGTTTCACTTTCTTCGGGAGTTGAGAAGATGAAACGATCCATAGAACCTGGTAGAAGGCAGATATATCCGATTTCAACATCCAGTTGACAGGATGCCGCCCCCTTCTCCTTTTTACCATTCTATGATCGTTTGATCCACTCAGCTACCTGAGTGGATTTTTTTTCGGCATTTTCGCCTTGCCCATAACAAAATTTTCAACGAAACTTGCCCAATCTTTCAAACGAAATGGAGTGGAAAAATATGACCATACATACTGAAATACATTACAAAGAAAAACGGCCATCCTTGCAGAACTTTCAAGCATTGCTAGACTCGACATTACTACAGTTCCCATCCCTTGATGCGGATGCGTTTTTACAAAAAGCGGAGAAGCTTATCGACAAGCTCCTGCCACTTAATCAAGTACAGGAGCTTTACAATCAATTAATCTTGGATGCGCTCAATCATCTGACGGAAAATGAGCCGGATTGGACTTACGTAGCCTCCAGACTCCTTGCTCATAAACTTCAACAGGATGTCTGCCACATCAGGAAAACTGTCAACCCATATACCAACCTGTATCAATTAATAGAAGCATTGACCGAACAAGGAATCTATCATTCCCAGCTTCTAGAGTCTTACAGTTTAAATGAGATACAGCAATTGGAGTCTGTCCTTCAACCCAAACGAGATCATCTTTTCACCTATATCGGACTAAAGACTCTCTCAGATCGGTATTTAACACGTGATCATAGCAAGCAGCTTTGGGAGCTTCCACAAGAACGGTTCATGATCATCGCCATGACACTGATGAGAAAGGAACAGACTAACAGACTACAGTATGTGAAAGAGGCATACTGGGCATTGAGCAATTTATATATGACCGTTGCCACCCCCACCTTTGCCAATGCAGGTAAAACATATGGTCAGCTTTCCAGCTGTTTCATTGATACGGTGGATGATAGTTTACAAGGAATATATGACAGCAATACGGATATCGCAAACCTTTCCAAGTCCGGCGGAGGAATTGGAGTGTACCTTGGTAAAATCCGAAGCCGTGGCAGTGATATCCGTGGCTTTAAAGGAGTATCTAGTGGCGTCATTCCATGGATGAAACAGTTGAACAATACCGCAGTCAGTGTGGACCAACTCGGCCAGCGGAAAGGAGCCATATCGGTCTATCTTGATGTATGGCATAAGGACATCTTTTCATTCCTCGACAGCAAACTGAATAATGGCGATGAACGCATGCGCACACATGACCTATTTAACGGAGTATGTATACCCGACATTTTTATGGAGCAGGTAGAGAAAAGGGGCGACTGGTATCTATTCGATCCCCATGAAGTCAGAAGTACGATGGGATATTCCCTGGAGGATTCCTTTGATGAGGTAAAAGGTGCCGGCAGTTTCCGGATAAGATATGCGGAGTGCGTGAACCACCCTGATCTTGCAAAAGAAAAAGTGGCTGCCATCGATATCATGAAAGCAATCATGAGGGGGCAACTTGAAACAGGAAGTCCATTCATATTTTACCGTGATGAAGTAAATCGAATGAATCCCAATCATCATAAAGGCATGATCTATTGTACAAATCTATGTACGGAAATTACCCAGAACCAAAGTGCCACGGTAACCAATACTCAGTTTGTGAAAGACGGAAGTATCATCACCGTTAAAACGCCAGGTGATTTCGTTGTTTGCAACCTCTCTTCCATTAACCTTGCACGTGCAGTCAAAGCGGATGTGCTAGAGCGCCTTGTTCCTATTCAGGTGCGCATGCTTGATAATGTAATTGATTTAAATGACATCCCTGTTCTTCAGGCTAAAATGACCAATGAGAAATACCGGGCTGTCGGATTGGGTACCTTTGGCTGGCATCATCTATTGGCACTAGAAGGCATTAAATGGGAATCGGAAAAAGCCGTAAAGTATGCGAATGAGCTCTACGAAAAAATTGCTTTTTACACGATTCAAGCAAGTGCGCTTCTTGGAAAAGAAAAAGGTGCGTATCCTGCATTTGAAGGATCCGATTGGCAAACAGGAAGATATTTTTCAAAAAGAAACTACGATTCACAAGCCGGATTGGATTGGGAAGTGCTTCAAAAGAAAGTTGCAACTACCGGTATCCGTAACGGCTACCTGATGGCGGTTGCACCGAATGCGACAACATCAATCATTGCCGGGAGCACAGCAAGTATCGATCCTATTTTCCTGAAGGTATATTCAGAAGAGAAAAAAGATTACAAGATACCAGTTACTGCACCTGACTTAAATGCGGAGACTAACTGGTTCTATAAATCAGCCTACCATATCGACCAGCATTGGAGCATCGCCCAGAATGCGGCAAGGCAAAAGCATATTGACCAGGCAATCTCCTTCAACCTGTATGTTACAAACGCAATTAAAGCCAAGGCCTTACTGGATCTACATTTGGACGCATGGAAACAGGGGCTGAAAACCACCTACTATGTTCGGTCAACATCAACGGATATAGAAGAATGCGATTCGTGTGCAAGCTGATAGAGGAGGAAGAAACATGAGCAATAACCTGAAGACCCGCTCCATCATGGACGGAAAAGCACCTAATAGATCAACCAGAATCATCAATGGGGAAAGTTCCAATGTGCTGAACTGGGATGACGTTGCATTTTCATGGGCGTATCCCAAATACAAGAAAATGCTCGCCAATTTCTGGTCCCCCTTTGAAATAAATATGTCCCAGGATATTAAGCAATTCCCGGACCTATCACCGAAGGAACAGGATGCATTCCTGAAGATCATCGGCCTGCTTGCACTGTTGGACAGTATTCAGACCGACTATGCAGGAAAAGTGGCAGATTATTTGACAGACTCAAGCCTGAACGCATTGATGATTATGCTTGCCCAACAGGAGGTGGTACATAACCACTCCTATTCATATGTCCTATCGAGTCTCGTAACCCGCACGAAACAGGAGGAGGTTTTCGAATACTGGCGTACCGAACCTACCTTGAGGAAGCGGAATGATTTCATTACAGATGGCTATAAAGCATTTGCAGAGGATCCTACAGTCGAAAATTTGTTGCGTTCTATTGTCTATGATGTGATATTGGAAGGTTTATTCTTTTATTCAGGATTCGCTTTCTTTTATCACCTTGCCAGAAACCAGAAAATGGTTGCTTCTAGTACGATGATCAATTACATCAATAGGGATGAGCAGATTCATGTAGATCTGTTCGTTAAGATTTTTCAAGAGGTACTCAGGGAATATCCTGAACAAGATTCAAATGAACTTACTCTTTTTGTGGAAGAAACGTTTAAGCAAGCAGCAGAACTGGAGATAGATTGGGCGCGACAAATAATCGGTAATCATTTTACCGGTATTGAGCTGGAGGATGTGGAAGCCTACATCAAATTTTACGCCAATGTCCGCTCCAACCAACTCGGCTTTAGCCGTCCTTTTGAAGGGTACCGAACTAATCCATTAAAATGGATCAAGGCCTATGAGGAAGTGGACCTTGGCAAGTCGGACTTCTTTGAGCAAAAATCGAGGCAATACACGAAAGTCAATGTCGTGGATAACGGTTTTGATGATTTGTAATACGTCTTCTCGCCGTGGGCCAACCCAGTCCACGGCCTATTTACTTTTTGGCTCTGTTAAACATCGCTGTTGCTTTCCGCAAAAGGCTGCGCTTTCCGCGGGGCGACCTTGAGCCTCCTCAGGCTTTGCCCTGCTGGGTCTCAAGATTGTCGCTACTCCCCCGCTGGAGTCTCCACCTTTTGCTCCAATCAACAGCTAGAAACTAGCTCATTATCAATAGTTAACTTTATCAGAGCCTACTTTTTAAACGGTGATCAGATTCAAAATTCACCAAATGGGATAGACGAAAAACGAAAAACCTAGATACAAAACCCCCATGAACAGATAACCCAAAAAGCTTTGTTTCTCCCAAAAAAATCTTTCCATCCCCCTGAGCATAAAAGCTCCTGCAAAAAGCCAAAACATCCATCCTACATGGGTAGGGCTATCAAGGTACGCTCCCATTCCCCCTAGAATGAGGCCTCCGAGAACCAGCAGCAGCTGCAGGATAACAATAGGTTTTTTTCTTGTTTTTATATCTTTGAACACAGAATACTCCCCCTTTGTCCTCCTTTCATAATAACAGAATTTTTTGTTAAAAGAAAAATCCTTATTTAAGTCTGTTTTCGTAAACTTTGTTGCTTTTTCGTATTTATCAACTAACCGTTATATTCCTTGCTGTCGTGCTCTTTTCCTGGCCGTCTCAATTAGATTTGATGCTAATTTTAGAGAAGATAAGCTGTAAAAAGTCCAATAGCCGACTTTTTACAAGTGAATAGCAACAATCTTTTGGAAAAGAGCCTATTAAAATAACCCCAGATATTGCAGACTCAGAACTACAATTCCCAATACCCACACATACACCGCAAACGTGCGTAGAGAATGCTTCTTCAAATAATTAATCATCCATTTTACCGCAATGTACCCGAAGAAACAGGAAGCAAGAATTCCGATCAGCAACGAAGTCAGCGATATATCCTCCCTGCCCACCTGTGAGACCTCAACAGTTTGCAGAAACACCGCACCTGCAATTGCAGGCGTTGATAACAGGAATGAAAAATAAGCGGCCGTTTCCCTATCCAGCTTTCGGAACAAACCTGCTACAATGGTCAGTCCTGAGCGGGAAATGGCAGGAAAGATGGCGGCAGCTTGAAAAGAACCAATAAAAAAGGCATCTTTCCACGTGATATCCTCCATTTTTTTTGCACCTTTTTTGATGGAATCGGCGAACCACAGAAAGGCGCCCGTAATTAGGAATTCCCACCCAATTGTAACGCCTGTTTGGGAAATCTCTTCAAAATAATCTTTGAAAGCAAGTCCTATAACTACTGCAGGAATGGTTCCAATTACCAACAGTAAGGAAAGCTTATGGAAAGGATTTCTAATTATCTTGATAAATTCCTCCCGGTAAAAATAGAGGACTGCAATCAATGTCCCGAAATGCAGCATTGTATCAAGTAACAATCCCGCTTCTTGCAGACCGAACAAATTTCGTCCCAAATACAAATGACCCGTACTTGAAATTGGAAGAAATTCCGTTAGTCCTTGAATAATTCCTAATATGAATGCCTCGATTTTGGACATGATCTTCCCCTCCTATTCCGTCCGTTTCCTATCAAATACAAAATAAGTGATGGCTCCCAAAATGATCAAAATCATCAAAGGAATAATGAGCGGTTGGGCAGCATGCTTTATTTCACGCCAGTTTTCACCCAATTGAAAACCTATGTAAAGGAAAAGTACCGTCCAAGGTAGGACCGCGGCAACGGTGTAAAGCAAAAAGGGCAAAAACTTCATCTTTGCAATGCCGGCCGGTATGGAAATGGCATGTCTGACTACAGGAATAAAACGGGCTGTAAATATTACAATCGGTCCATAGTTCTGGAACCATTTTTCCGAAAGATCCAAATGCTTTGGCTGAATTAATATGTACTTCCCATACTTTTCAAGAAAAGGTCTTCCTCCAATGCTTCCTGCCCAATACAAAAAAAGTTGCGCAAGTGTTCCCCCTGCCACACCCGCCAAAAGGGCTCCTGTAAAACCGATCTCCCCGATTGAAATCAAATACCCGCCATATCCCAAAACAATTTCGCTGGGGATGACTTCCACCATTAAGCCCAGGGCTATTCCCCAAACTCCCATTGTTGTAAAAAATTCAAAAATAGATAAAAAAAAGTGCTCCATATCCTCGCCTCATTTGTAAGAGAGTTGTCCCTAACAATGTATGAAGGCAAGTCCATGAAAAGCACTAAAAAGCGAATGTAGTTATTTTTAAATGTTGGGATGAGTGTGAACTGTTCATGAATGGTATAGAAAAACCTAAGTCATACTAGTATCAAAAGGATATTTGATGATGAGGGAGTTCTGTATGTTTATTGCACTAACAATAACGATAATTTTGTCCGTTTTCCTGATGCTTTCACTACGTTACCTAAAATTCGAGATCCTCGAACTGACTTTGTTATTCCTATTTTCATCCTACATCTGTCAAAATACATTCTATAAATTGTTTTCCCCTTATGACCGAATTAGCATTGCCGATAGTGGGTGGGCAAAACTCACAGTAAAATTACATTTTGGCATTACCCTCCCCGTTCTACTGATTATTGTATTGTATATTCTAAAGTGCACAAGTTTCAGCTATTATGTAGCAAGCGGTATTGGATGGATAGTGATTGTTATTGTAAGTGAAAAAGCTTTACTATTATCAGGGATATTGGAAACCCAAAATGAAAAGTGGGTTCCACTCATTGATATAGCAGCATCTATCTTTATACTTCTACTAACCAATTTTGTATGGAAGACTATTCATATACTATTGAAAAAAGAACAGGTAATCACATGAATAATCAATTTAAAGCTATACTCACTCCCATATCACCAAAAAACTTTGATGAAAATGAAGTATTCACTATTCTTATTTCCATTTTGGTAATTGCGGTCCTCTGGTATTTACATACACACTGCAGAACACTTACCAACACCGAAATGGTCAGTGTGTATCTATTTAATCTCTTTTTGACCACTACCTTGGAATCATTGTTAGCTGAGCACCCTTTAGATTTTTACGATACGATGGACTACGCACATGCCGAAATCTTTGATGTTATTTTACAGACTTTTCCTTATCCTGCTACTATTGTTATTGCCATTCATTTTTATGCAAAATTCAGACCTTCTACAATCGCATATGTAATTGGTTGGGCTCTCATTCTGATATTTTTGGAATGGATCTCGCTTTTTTTCAACCTTTTTCAATATAGGGAGTGGACACTCATTTACTCATTCATGTTTTACGCATTTATAATGGCTTTGAATACATTCTTTTTCAACAAAATCAGAAAGCACCTTCAAAAAAAAAGCTAAGCCTATAAAATAAAAAAGATCAGAAAAGGGTTTCTCAAAAACATGTCGAATAATACCTATTGGAGGTGTTGATACATGAAGAAACCCATTCTTCTATCCCTATTCCTCCTTTTTCTAACAGCCTGTGGTATGCCAACACACATACCAGATCGGTATTCTTACATCGAGGTTGTCGACCAGAAAGAAGATGCAACACTGTCTGAAATTGAAGATATCGATTTTATCCTGAAGGACAGTGAAGTCGTTATTGGATTGGATGAGGCAACCGAGAATTACCCCAAGTACAATATTGAACAAACTCCTGCTTATATAGTGTTTGAATATACAGGGTATCTTACCGACGACATGATCCTATTCACCTATGACAAGGAAGAGGCTGTATCGTTATTGAAGGACAAAATTCAAGACGAAAAAGAAAAAGCGGAATAAACAAAGAAGGTCGAACCGAAGACACGCTTGTCAAAATCGTTCCCGGTTCGACTTTATTAATTCTGATGTTTGTAAACGCTTACTATAAGGTATAATACACACTTCTTTCACATAACATTAAAAAAATTTGAACATTGGAGGGCATATATGGGGGAACTATGTCTGCAATCTTCTTGCGTCGGGTATGATTTAGTCCTGATTACTTTGGGCTGCTTATTTATTTTATATATCGGTTATCGTTTCCTTGGTCACGAAGACTAAAGCTCCTCATGATTTCACCTCATTTGCTCCATACTAATGAAGAGGTGATAAAAATGAGGAAAATCTTCTTATTTCTACTGCTCATCTGGGGTGCAATTACCATCAGTGTATCGGCACAGCCCCTTCAAATAGAAGTCTTTGACGTAACACAGAGCAAGGTGATAAAGTCGATTCCATTGGAAGAAAAAAATCGGGTAGAGGCGTTAAAGCTTGTAAAAAGTGCGAATACCCTTTATCCCAAATTAAACCCAACACCTAAGACGGGTTTTATGGTCAAGGTCCCTTTTGAACCTGCTGAAAAAGTCGACACCAATGTATTGAAGCAATCGGTCAAACAAGTAATTTTCATTTTCCCTGAAGGAGAAAAGCCTTATCTGCTTATTTTCAATGAAAAAGAACATCCCATGTTCTATTATTTCAGTGAAGATTTCAGACCGTTTGTTGACATGCTAAGCTTGGAATAACTAAAAAAAGGAATAATGGGTACACTATCTTCAACTTTAACCTTCAGGGAGGGGTTTTATTTGAAAAATGTACTCATTATTCTTTTTATTGGAATTCTTATTTCGGTCGTTCCTATTGGTTGCGGTAGTGCAATTGAGGGAGTGCCGGGCAAAGCGGAAGAACCACCTCCCTTACTGCCATCATCAGGGGACTATACCTTCCAACGATACATTGAAGAAAAAGAGCATACAGAGTATAGAGTGTTGTACAGCAAGGTACCAGACAGTAATATTATCCAGGTGAAAACTGTTGTGGATATGGATTCTGCCAATACTTCAACAGATGTTTTTGAAACAATCAATTTCTATGAAGAAACAAAAAAAGGCATCTATGGCTATATCGTATTATCAGAAGACTTTCCATTGGATTGGGATGCAAATGATATAAAAAAATTTCCTAAAACTAAGATTATCGCATACCCATTAGAGGCCAGTAACAAGTGGACAGAGACGATGGAGGAGTTCGAACTCGAAATAACATATCACATTCGAGCAATAGATTCTGAAGTTGAAACCCCTGCCGATACTTTCAAGAATTGCATCATTATTGATTTTGAAGAAAAGGATCAGAATGGAAATACATTACGAAAAGGAAGTTCGGTATTTGCACCACAGGTGGGCTGGATTCGGCATGAAATAAAAGAGGAAGTATTAAAGGATGTTCATAAGTTAATAAAGATTAATGAGGAATAATTACACGTTTTACCTTGAAATTCCTCTTTCATTGGAACCTTTTCGTCTTTTTGATCGTCTTATTACTGGATTCCTTCGTTCTACGAAGATTTTACATAACTGTAATGAAGAGACAAACAAATTTATTGTATAATTACACACATACCATCACTTGTTAATGGGTATATAGATACCGAGCAAGAAATTATGCTATACTTCTATAGTTAAGGAGGAGGATGTACCATTGAGTTTGAGCAAAATTATTTTCGTAATTAGTATTATGGCCAGTTTCCTTATGCTTGTTGCATCGGTTATTGCATTTGTTATCCACGATATCGGGTATTTTTGGATGATGTTCGCTCTTATGGTTGTCAGTATCCTTCAAAATATATCAGTATATAAACACATCTCCACAAGAGATCAACCTTTAAAAAGTTAGACCGCTTCCTGTACATATACCTCAAGCGGTCTTATTAGTGATACGCATTCTTATATCTTTCTTTCATATGGTCCTCTTACAACCTCTAAACACTTAGTCCCTTCAAATAGTATAAAAAAAACAAAAGCCAGCAAAATGCTAGCTTTTCATCTCTGTTCGTATGTAGTTTCCCTCTTTATCATATAAGTGGAATTTTTTCACGAGTTTTACGTCTGACTCCAGCACTTCTGGTACTGAAATATGAAAAAAGAACTGATTTGCAACGACATCACTTGAAATTTGATAGATTACTTCTTCTTTCTTTTCTACCTCAAGTATTACTTTTTGAACTTCTTCTGTTTGAGGCACCAATCCATGGAGATATATAAGTTCTTCTGTTTCCACACTAACCTTTTTCTCTTCGAAACAGAAACTTTTCTCTCCATTCATAGAATAGAAATTCGGCTCTTCTACCCCTGTAACGGTATAACCCTCATCGTTCTGTTGATAGCTGCCTAGAACCGTTTTTAAGACTGCATTTTTCTCTGAATATATCAGAAATGATTGATGATTTTCGTCTACAAACATCAACTCCATTTCTTGCAAATTGTTCGATGCACTTGTAATGGCTCCCTTTAAAGTACGATATATGTAGATTGGATTAGTGTTGATTTTTGATACATTTTCCATTTTACTAAAGTGTGTGTAGTATTTTTGAGGAGGGATAGCTATTTTCACTCGATCGCCATGGCTGACAATGTCGGTTTCAATTGTCTTCACGGATGTTTGCAAGTTTTCCACTATGAAAAGGATATAGGTTCCTTTGTTCGTATCCAGAATTTCCGAATAGTATGTATGATCGAGCAGTATATTTTCAAACTTCAAGTTACCGTACAATCCTTGCTGAAAGATGACCGCACCCAATTTATTTTGATTATATTCAAATGTGGCAACGACCTTGTTGGTATCTTCTATTTTGATTGCTTCTAATAATAACGGTTTTTCCTGCACTGGACCAAACTGTTCATGGATGAAGGTTGTAATCTCACTCTCGGAATACTCCAAAGTGTAATTGGTATATTCATATATAGAATAACCTCCAAGCACTATAAGACTGGATATTGACATGATAATAAGCAATTTTCTCAATACCCTTCCCTCCTTCCATTATTACGCCTATAGGAAATACAAACCACATATAGTTCTATAGCCCCACCTTTAATCTTAAGGCATATTGCTAATAGAGGCTATTGGGAAAATGACTTGGTTTTTTCCTTTTTAATTTGCCTTTTCAGTTGACCATTTTCCTGTCACATTAACTTACTGGATTATCTCGTGTTTTTTGGACAAAGTAAGTAAGATTGAAAGTTAAGGAGGTAAATTGATGAAAAAACTTTTGTGTTGGACCCTTATTACCGTTCTTCTCTGTTCTGGAAGCATTATCGCTGCCCCAACTGTGCTCGCTTCACACGATCAGCACCATTCACACCATAAAGAGTGGAGTAAAGAAGATAAAGATAAGTTCAAACAATTGGAAAAAGACGGCTATAAAAAACACGATATTTTCCACGCCATGCATTTGGCAAAGCTTGCAAACAAAGACGTAGAGGAAATCTTAAAGTACTACAAACAATCTCAATCTTGGGAAGCTACAGCGGAACATTTTAACGTTGAAGCGGATTTGCTCAAGAAACATCATCACCGCCATTCGAAAAGGTATAATGAATATCTCGAACAGAACAAGGATAAAATTGTGCCATATCTCTCTACTTACTTAAACAAAGACCAAGCTGATCTGGAAAAGTACCTTAATGAAGGAACCAAAATGCACACTTTGGTGAAAGCATCTATATTATCTAAATTGGCCGATGTAGATATTGCTGATATTCTTGCAAAGAAAGAGAACGGTCAATCCTTTAAGGAAATTGCAGAAGAATTAAATGTTGATAAAGAGGAAATCTTTACCGAAATCAAAAAGTTGAAAGAGACAATAAAACCCCAATGAGGAAGCGTGCCCCGCTTCCTCTTGTGTGTAAAAAAGCAATACTTCAAATTGAAAATGCAGAAACCGAGTTGATCGATGTGGAAGGCGCGCAGACTCCTACGGGAGGAAGGGACAAGGGAGACCCCGCAAGGCGAAGCTTGAGGAGGCTCCCGGACCGCCCGTGGAAAGCGAAGCGTCTGGAACGAAGATCAACGGTTCAATGTATTATAAGACTTTATGGTTATTTCAATAGTCTGAGTGAGGAGTTTTTCTTGGGATTTTCCGAACTCAACCATTCATGTTCATAACTTTATTCGTGTTTTTAAAGGAAACCCCTTTTCAAGTCCACCTTTTTCCTATATAATCACTTCATAATCCAAACAATTCAATAATAGAATAACTCGTATAAAAGTAGGAATATGGCCTACAAGTCTCTACCAAGCTACCGTAAATGGCTTGACTACGAGTGATACTTTAATTTCCCCTTTCTTAGGCTTGACCTGAGTAGGTTTTTGCATTCCCGGAAGTTAGAGATGGTCACTTGTAGTTCTAGTGCCATTTCGACTTTCGGGAATTTTTATGTTCAGAAGGAGGACATCATCATGAAACTATTAAAACAAACCATCCTTGATAAAGGTACTGTTTTACCAAACGGCGTTTTAAAAGTTAACACATTTTTGAATCACCAGGTGGATACAGGATTAATGATTGAAATCGGCAAGGAATTTGCAAAGCGCTTTGCAGACTCCAATATTAATAAAGTGATCACCATTGAATCATCCGGAATTGCCCCAAGTTTCTTTGCTGCCCATACTCTTGGTGTTCCCCTGATTTTTGCAAGAAAGAAAAAATCGCTGACATTGAAGGACAATGTTTATACAAGCGAAGTGTTCTCTTTTACGAAACAAGAGTCAAGTGAAATAACAGTGGCAAAAGAATTCTTGGAGGAAAATGACAGAGTTCTGATTATTGATGATTTCCTGGCAAATGGACAGGCTGCCCAAGGTTTGATTGATGTAGTAAAACAGGCCGGGGCAACTGTTAGCGGAATCGGTATCGTCATCGAAAAAACCTTCCAGCCTGGTAGACAGATATTAGAGGATAAAGGTTATCGTGTTGAATCTCTTGCAAGAATCCAGTCGCTTCAGGACGAAAAGATAATCTTTGTGAAAGAGCCAATTACCGTTACAAACTAAGAAAAATGGAGGTCATCTCATGAAAGCAACGACTGTTAACTACCCTTGGTATAAAAAAGAAGACACCGATGCCTTCTTCGCACTCTTTCAAAATAACTTGGCAAACTTTGTTATCATTGCTGTAACAATGCTTGGCATGGGCTTCCCAGCAAGCATCGTATTCGGCAAAGTCATCCCTGGTGCTGCTGTTGCCGTAATGGTCGGTAACCTTTATTACGCATTTATGGCAAATCGCTTGGCACAAAAAGAAGGAAGAACAGATGTCACTGCTCTCTCCTATGGAATCAGCACTCCTGTCATGTTCGTTTTCTTATTTGGTGTTCTGGCGCCTGCAAACGCATTGACCGGTGATCCGGAACTTGCTTGGAAGATTGCAGTTGCTGCTGCCTTTTTGAGTGGATTAATTGAGACATTAGTAAGCTTCACTGGAAACTGGGTCCGAAACCATTTGCCTCGCGCTGCCATGCTTGGCGCACTTGCCGGGGTCGCCCTTACCTTTATCGCTGGGGAAATGTTATTCAATACCTTTTCCATTCCTGTTGTAGGATTAGTTGCACTTGTTATCATCATTGTCGGTGTTGTTGGGAAGATGTCGATGCCATTTAAAATTCCCGCTTCCTTGTTTGCTGTCATTATTGGGACAGTTCTGGCATTCGCGTTAGGTTATCAATCACCATCACAAATATCTGACGGACTTGCCAATATTGGATTCTATCCTATTTTACCTACATTGGCCGCTTTTGAAGGAATGACTTACCTATTCGGAACACTTATTGGACTATTGGCTATCATACTACCTATCACTCTTTATAATGCGATTGAAACAATGAACAATGTGGATGCTATGTCTGCAGCGGGCGACTCCTATGATGTTCGGGAATGTCAGGCAGTCGATGGAGTAGGCACAATGATAGGAGCTGTTTTTGGAGGCCTCTTCCCTACTACCGTTTATATTGCGACAGTCGGTTCCAAATGGATGGGTGCCGGTAGAGGATACAGCATCTTAAACGCCATCGTTTTCGGAGTCGCAGCCATAACAGGTGTGATTGCTGCTCTCGCTGCTATTATTCCGCTTGCTGCAGTAGCTCCGATCTTGGTATTTGTCGGGATTTCCATGGTAGCAACCGCATTCCAGTCCAATGACAAAAAGTATTTCCCTGCCGTTGCAATTGCAATGCTCCCTTACTTTGCAAACTATGTAATGACCCGCTTCAACAATAGTGCAGGAGAAGTGGTTTCCGGTATTTCTGAGGGAATCGTCCCTCTTGGTCAAGGTGCCATGTTTACAGCTATCGTGCTTGGTTCTATTACTGTTTATATCATCGACCAGGACTACCGCCGAGCAACTTACTTCGCTTTGATTGGTGCTTTCCTATCCTTCGTCGGATTTATGCATGCACCAAAGCTTGCTGTAAATGCTGCTCCTGATTTTGCTATCGGCTATGTGTTAGTGGCTGTATTTTTGGTCTATTGCGCATACCAACGGGCATCGAGTACACTTACTAAAACTGAACGTAAGGTTTCTGTTAAAAGGCAGATTGCGTCTTGAAATAATAACAAATCAAAGTTTGAACCGAGAGAATATCTCGGTTCTTTTTTATTTATCATGCTTTTTCTTTAATTTTTTCCTCTTTCAAGGCGGTTGCCCACGATTTTTGGACGAATGCACATACAATACAAAGTAGGCATAGTTAGGAGGAGAAGTAATGCATTTACAAAATCATTGGTACGGCGTTTCAAACCACGGGCAGCGTAGCATTGGCCCGGGCTATGGAGGAAGACCTGGACATGGAGGGAGACCAGATCCGAGGTTTGTCGGGGTGGGCTTTGGGTTACCTCTATTAGGTGGACTTGCGGGCGGACTGCTAGGCAGCGCGCTATTTAATAACTTTGGATACGGTGGAGGGTTTGGAGGTCCAGGGTTTGGCTATCCTGGTTTTGGATTCGGCGGGCCAGGATTTGGTGTTGGACCAGGGTTCGGCGGTGGACCTGGATTCGGTGGTGGACCTGGATTTGGTGGTGGACCTGGATTCGGTGGTGGACCTGGATTCGGTGGTGGACCTGGATTCGGCGGTGGACCTGGATTCGGTGGTGGACCTGGATTCGGCGGTGGACCTGGATTCGGTGGTGGACCTGGATTCGGCGGTGGACCTGGATTCGGCGGCAGTCAAGGGTTCACTGGTGGGCAAGGGGTTCAAAGTGATTTCCAATAACTCAATTGAAAGGAACAAAAGCCCTCATATGTATTTTCTCAATGAGGGCTTTTAAATTCTTACGAAAGCATAGTAAGATAAAGGCAACTTCCCCAGATAGACCCATTATTATTCCTAATTCTTAGTATCATTTTCATAAATATAGAAAAACTACTGATATCATTGAAAATGAGAGCAGGCCTTACAATGTCGGTTAAGCAACAATACATTGAAATTTATAAAAAAAACAATTTTCTGTCCTATCACATGTGAAGTTTTGGCTTGAGAGCATGTAGTATTCTCCTGGCAATGGTGGATAATGGTCAGTACATTTGTACTCTTATGGACATTGTTTTGGAAACTAAAGGAGACGAATGCTCTGCCGAGAATAACCATTTACGATTTATTCTGGATTATCGTTGCCTCCAACCTGGATGGGCTGGGTTATGAGTTAGGGCTATGGGGATACACTTACAAATTGAGTCCTTTCCTTCCTAAATCCTATGTATTTGATTATTGCTTAATTCCCATTACATATATGCTGATCTATCAATACTTCCCAACAGGAAAAAGCTTCTTTTGTGCAAATGTCATTTTGGCTTTTGGAGCTTCATTTGTAGCCGAACCAGTGGCTGAAAAGCTTGGCCTGTATATCCCTTTTCATTGGAATTTTTTCATTTCCATTCCGCTATACATAATTATTGCATACATCCTAAAATTCTTTACAGAAATCATTTGTCGTTTCATTTTACAAAAAGAAACCGGGTAACCGTAATGGCTACCCTGGTTTTATACAGTCTCTTTTATATCCTTTTTTTCATTCGATTCTTCATCATCACTGTCAATCCCTTCCTCATTGACAACCACTTCAGACTCTTTCTTCTTTTTAAGGAATTCTTCCAAGGCAAGTTTACTATTTCTAGCAGTCAAGATATATAAGAAATCCTTATCCCTGATGACAGTATCACCTGATGGTGTCACAAGAATCCCAGCTCGAATAATGGCATTGATCAGTGTTTTATCCGGAAATTCCAACTCAATCAGTGTTTTTCCGACCATGTCCAGATCCTTTTCCACCTGGAACTCGATAATTTCCGCATTTGCTTTACCAATTGAAACGAGCTCCAAGGAATGTATTGGTGCTATTTTCTTTGGTCCCGTAAGATTCAATTTTCTTGCAAGCATCGTAATCGTCGATCCTTGGACAAGAGTGGAGGTCAACACGACGAAGAATACGACATTAAAGAAAACCTGCGCATTTGGTATTCCTGCAATCATTGGAAATGTAGCGAGAACGATTGGTACTGCTCCTCGAAGACCGGCCCATGATAGAAATACCTTTTCTTTGACACTGAAGTCCATGCCTAGCGTAGAAAGGAATACCGCTATTGGCCTAGCAACGACAATCAAGATTACAGAAAGCAACAAGCCTTTGAACATAATATCCCATTGGAATAACTGACCTGGGAAGACCAACAATCCTAAAATGATGAACATCAGAATTTGCATCATCCATGCAAACCCTTCATTGAAGCGGAAAATTGATTGACGATAGGTAAGTTCATTGTTACCGATAATCAAAGCCGCCACATAAACCGCTAACAGTCCACTTGCTCCCATTAATGCAGCAATACTATATGTCAATAGAGCAAATGCCATGGCAAAGACTGGATATAAACCAGAGGAGTCAAGGTTTATCTTATTAATAGAAAGGGACGCCAGTTTTCCTAGTCCTAATCCCAATAATAAACCAATACCCATCTGCCAGAAGAAGCTTCCGATGAATCCTATGTAACTAGGATTGGAGGCAGTAAGCAATTCAATAAAGGATAATGTCAAAAAAACTGCCATCGGATCATTCGTACCGGACTCTGCCTCAAGTGTGGCGCCCATACGTGCTTTAATGTTCTGACCTTTCAAGACTGCGAATACTGCTGCTGCATCTGTTGAACCAACAATTGCTCCGAACAGGAATGCTTCCAACCAAGATACATCCAGGATTAGTTTCGCAGATGCCGCGACCAGAGCCGAAGTCAGGATTACACCGAGAGTTGCCAATGTTAAAGACGGTTTAACAACTTTTCTTACCGTTGTCCATTTTGTTTGTAGCCCCCCCTCAAACAGAATGATGACAAGAGCGAAGATACCAATCAGCTGAGCGTGCTTCACATTATCAAAGTAGATGAAACCGAGTCCATCACTGCCCGCAATCATGCCGACAATGATGAACAGAACCAGCGCAGGAACACCGAGTCTTGAAGAAAATTTGGTTGTAATGACACCAACAATTAGAAGAAATGCGGTTAACAAAATAAAATAATCTACATTCAATGCACCTTGTAGCATTATATCCCCCCTTATAAATTCACATCGATTTTAACTGGTATATTTTCTTGTTTATTGATTCCCAAATAGCGGAGTGTTTCTGAAGGTGTGGAATGATGAAAGTGCTTTTGGAGTATAGAGACTGCCACACCACTTCTGTATGCATGGTATCCGAAGGTTTTACGCAAAGTATGTGTTCCCACTTTGCCGGGTACCCCGACGTCTTTTGCAGCTTTATTAATGATGCGATATGCCTGCTGTCTGGTAATCGGGGAACTGCATTTTTGGGATTTGAATAAATAATCCGTGGAATGCAGTTCTCTCTTATGAAGGTATTGCTTTATGGCTTGTTTGACATGTTTGTTCATGAAGACATAAGGTTCATTATCCACGTAATAAAACTCTTTGATATTACCGTCTTCAGTAACATCCCCAACTTTTACATGCAAGAGTTCACTAAGCCTAAGGCCCATATTAATCCCCATAACAAAGAACAAGTAATCTCTTAAGGAGTAGTTCTTTAAATATTCTTTAATCTGTTGAATATATTTGCGATCTTTCAATGCTTCAACATATTCCACAAAAACGCCTCCTTAATGTTACTTAACTTCATTATAACATATATATATGTAACATTTTAATGATATACACCAAAAAAAATAAACCCCATTTACGTGGGGTTTATTTGGCTGCACAAAGGGGCAATTCCATTGTTTTTACATAAAAATCAAAACAAGCGTACCAACAATAAAACAATAGATGGAGAAATAAATCAGGTTTCCTTTTGCCATGATCCCCATAAACCATTTCAATGAAAAATATGACGCAATCAAAGAAGCGATAAACGCCAATGAATAAGGCAGGACAATTTCATTTAAATTATCCATTCCAAGTAAGTCCTTAATTGCCAGTAGGATGCTTCCCACACTTACCGGAATGAATAGAAGGAACGAAAACCTTAATGCCGTTTCCTGTTTCATTCCTCGTGCCATCGCCGCAACAATCGTTGCACCAGATCTACTGACACCTGGAATCAATGCTACCGCCTGTGCGAAGCCGACAATGATTGCATCAAGGGTTGAAAGTTCAGCATCATTTTTTCTTCCTCTAAGGTTACGAATCAACCAAAGTGCGATACCTGTAGCAATAAGTGTGACACCAATAACTTTAATGTTCTCTAATGCACCTGAAATCACATCACCATACACCACGCCAATTACTCCGGCTGGAATGGTACCTATGATCAGATACACAACAAACATGAAATCAGCTTTATCCTCTTTATCTTTTTTTGTTATGAAGCGTAATGCTCCGAAGAAAAGTCTGGAGATGGATTCGCGGTAAATGATTAGGATAGCTATCAAAGAAGCTGCATTTACTACAATTTCAAAAGTCAGGCCCTCGAGTCTCATTCCCATTAGCTCTTGCAAAATCATGACATGACCGCTTGAAGAAACCGGTATCGGCTCTGTGATCCCTTGGAAAATTCCAAGGAATATGTACTTCAATAAATTTAAAATTTCTTCCATACAAGTTATACCTCAATTTCTAATAATAATAAATACCAAGTATAGCACATATGCTACTGCCAAGAAGCTGCCTTCTCTTTTTCCTATACGGAAATTCGTTCGAGAAAAGACTAGAAGAATTACAGTCAATATCAGCATCAGGCCAATATCCACAAATACTTTTCCATTGACTGGTAAAGGTGTAATCAGGGAAGACGTCCCGAGTACAAAAAAGATGTTGAAAATATTGCTTCCTACGATATTTCCAAGGGCTATCTCACTCTGTTTCTTAATGGCTGCCGTGATGGATGTGACCAATTCCGGTAAAGATGTACCAATCGCAACAATGGTTAAACCCACGAGTGTTTCACTCATGCCAAGAGATACGGCTATATCCGTACTGTTTCTGACAACAAGTTCTCCACCGAATATTATGGCAGCAAGACCGACTAATGTACGAATGCTTTTCTTGCCCCAAACCGCTTTCTCGGATGTTTCTACCGGTTCCATCTTGTCTCTGTTATTTCTAGCAACCTCAAAAATATAATACATGAAGATACTAAAAATCAACAGAAATATTAATCCATCACTTCTCGTAATCAGGTTTTCTGTGAATCCTTGCAGGACCACATCACTGATCAGAACAAGTAGGACCGTACTACCGAGCAGCGTGAAAGGAATTTCTTTTCTAATTGTTTCGCTTTCCACTTTTAATGGATTCAATAATGCCGTTAGTCCCACTACAAGGGTTATGTTGAAAATATTACTTCCAATGACATTCCCTAACGAAATTTCGGCACTTCCATCAAGTGCCGCCAATATACTTACCGTCGCTTCAGGTGAACTTGTTCCAAATGCAACAATCGTCAACCCGATCAACAAAGGCGAGATGCGGAGGATTTTTGCAATTTGCGAAGCTCCTTCCACAAACCAATCCGCCCCTTTAATCAGCAAAGCGAATCCGACAATTAATAGTAAATACGTCATGTTTCATGTTCCTTTCCTAGACAAAATCAATTTCTTATTCCACTTTACCTGAAACCTTCTCTAATTGATGATACCAATCTTTTGTTTGTTCTGCACTTTTTGAATTAATGAAAATTCTATCATCTTTCGTCTCGATATATAAATAGGGAGAATTACCTTTATGAATGAACAACAAACTGCTTTCATAGTCTTTGACCTTAAAATGCCCTTTGGACATGGATTGCATACCGTATCCGTTTGTTCGGAGCGTTACTTCCGGCATTTCGTCCAACAGTTCCATATGAGTGACCTCTTCATAGTACCACTCATCTCCGTACACTCCGGTTACCTCAAACGAATCCTCTTTTAGTAACAATTCCGGATCCTGGTAGCCAAAATAGAAAATGACCGATAAGAAGCCAAAAGTGATGAATGCGATGGAACTACTAATGATATAGCTTTTCTTTCGTTTTTTTGGTATTTCGTATTTGGAAAGGTAAATGAAGCCCCCCAGCAAAAGAACAACCATTACCCCTATCTGCAATTCTAGAGCATATGGGAATGCTGTAAACAACAAAGGTAGCAAAAGCAGTAGGACAAGCCCTGTCGCAAGAAGCAGCTTTCCTGTTTTTTGCGGATAACCATTGCGTATGAGCTCCTCTTTCTCATCTTGCGGACGTGATCTGAAACTGGAAATTAATCCGTAGGCTTCTTTTTTGACGATAGCCCACCCTATCAATAGGAAAACAAGCACCAATGCTAGCTGTATGAAAAAAAATAACCACATGTTTATTCCCCTTTCTCTACATTCTTTGCTAATCATACGTATTTCGAAGTCTATAAGTTTCAAATCTTAAATATCTTATTAATAGCCCTTTCAACGGAGGTGATTGTTGGACAGATGAGCTTGGTGATTATATTGATTCCTGTTGTCATTTTACTTCTTATTTTTTTATTGATTGGATTTTTGATCAGTAATAGTTCCAGAACATTAGGTGAGAAAAGGAGTGCCATTATGATAAGAGTAGTTTACTATTATGTGATATTGTTTATGACATTGATGATGACCATCGGGGGAAGTGTTGCAGTTTTCATGGCTATCGCCGATATTGTTTCCCCATCCAGCTACTATCAGACATACAGCGATTATAAAGAAATGAAGATAGCCAACAAAACAAAGTATGATGATTCTGGCAAACCAACTTCTGTACCTGAAATAGATGAAGAGGAGATGCTTGCAGAATACAATACGGTGGTTGCACAAGAAAAAGAACGTAATCGAGAAATGGCATGGAACAGCCTGATTAAAAGCTTTGGTTGGATCATCATTCCACTCCCTGTGTTCATCTTTTATCAGAGAAAAGTCAGGCGGAATGAATAGATAAGAAATAAAATAAGAAAAACCGGACAAAAACCGCCCGGTCCTTTATTGCTAAATATTGAGTTAGCCTCCGCAGGCTTGCCGAGTAGGCTCCCGGACCGCCCACTGGAAAGCGAAGCGCCTGGAACGGAAATCAACCGGATTTTATACTTTCTTACTTTTATAAAAAGGTCACCCGGCACCACTGCAAATTAGCAGCTGTCAGGTGGTCTTTCCATTTTTCAATGCGGTTTGATCAATTTTCCAACTTAGCCAATCTCTTTTTCTCCTGCCTGCTCGTCAACAAGCTATAAATGACCGGAATTACAACCAAGGTCAGCACTGTAGAACTCAACAGTCCACCAATAACCGCGATGGCCATCGGAGCCTGCAACTCGGTTCCTTCTCCCAAACCAATTGCCAATGGTAGTAACCCTAACATCGTTGTCAGTGCTGTCATGACAATCGGACGTAGACGTGTTGCTCCAGCCTGAATCAGCGCTTCACGAACCAACATTCCTTTTGCTCTAAGCTGATTCGTATAATCAATAAATACAATGGCGTTATTCACCACAATCCCCACCAATATGATGATTCCAATGAAGGCCGTAACCCCGAAAGCATAGCCTGTCACAAACAAACCTAGAATCACTCCGATTATTGCGAGTGGTAATGTAAACATGATGATAAATGGTTGCAGCAACGATTCAAATTGACTCGCCATTACCATATAAACAAACACAATAGCAAGAACAACAGCCAATAGCAGGCTTGCGAAGGCATCATCCATCATTTCAGCCCCACCACCGGTTTTGATAGTATATTGATCAGTATTAATATCCAGATCCTTTACCATTTCGTTGATGGTATTCTGCACATTCATGGAAACCGTACCCATGTCTGTTCCTTCAAATGTTGCTGTCAGCATGATAGAGTCCTGTTGATTTTCCCGTACGACTGTTACAGGACCTTCCCCTCTGATCACTTCACCGATATCTTTCAATGCCACTTCCTGACCGGATTGATTTGGTACCAACAAATTCTCAAGGTCCTCTTTAGAATTGGATATTCCATCCATGTGAACTCTTACATCTGTATCATAGATGGTAGCTGCAACATTTCCTTGCAAGGATTCATTGATGAAGTTACCAACTTGTCCGGCAGTCAGACCGAATTTGAAAGCTTCCTCTTTGTCCAAGATAAACTGGTATTCAGGTTTCCCTGTCTGGACACTGTCTGTTACGGAACGGATCTCTTCCAACCCATTCAACCGTTCAGAAAGGTCCGCTGTGTACTCTACCAATTTTTCTTTATCATTACCAAGCAGCATTACTTCCACTGCATTCTGGGCTCCACTCATCGCTTCCATGGAATTGCTTAAGTTGAAGGTAAGCGTTGCATCTTCTTCCCAACTACTAACCTGGTCTTTTACTGTATTCATGACTTGCTCGGTGGAACGTTCTCTTTCACCCGCTCCCACAAGCTTTACTGTTAAGCTTCCTTGGTTCTCCCCGCCTCCGGTTGCAGCTGCCATTAATGCATCGGCATTACCAACAGAAGCCGTAACGATATCCACTTCCTCCATCGCTAAAATCTCTTCTTCCATTCCTTCTACAACTTCCAATGTCCGTTCAAATGAAGCTCCTTCCGGAAGCTCCACATCCACTGAAAATGTTCCCTCGTCCTGTGAAGGCATGAATTCCGTTCCAATTCTTGGTGCCAGGAAAAAGGAACCCACTAGCGTACCAATTGCAAGAAGTATGATTATCAAACGATGATCAAGCGCCCAGGAAATAACCTTTTTGTAGGCTTTGCTTTCTTTCTTTTCCTTCACTTTTTCCGGTTTAAGAAGTATTCCGGCAAGCGCTGGAACGACGGTCAGTGCCACTGCCCAAGATGCGAGTAATGCAAATGTAACTGTCAACGCCAACTCTTTGAATATATCACCTATCATTCCGCCAACAAATACCATCGGTAAGAAGACAGATAAGGTCGTTAGCATCGATGCTGTCACGGCGCCTCCTACTTCTGTCGCTCCCGTAACTGCCGCCTCTTTGCGAGACCCTCCTTTGGAAAGGTGACGATAAATATTTTCTATAACGACAATGGCGTTATCTACAAGCATTCCTACTCCCAGAGCCAATCCTCCTAGCGACATGATGTTCAATGTCATTCCGGAGAAATACATCAATACAAAGGTTGCGACAACCGAGAACGGGATAGCAATCCCGACAATTAGGGTTGAAGCAACAGAACGCAGGAATACGATAATGACTGCTACCGCGAAAAGTCCACCGAATACAAGGGCAAGTGTTACATTGGAGATGGATTGTTCAATCACTTCTCCTTGGTCCATTGCAACATCAAAGGTTAGATCACTATTAGAGTTGCCGATGGAATCTAGTCTTTCCTGGACTTTGGACGAAACCTCTGCAGTATTGGCTGTTCCCTCTTTTTGGATACTAACCATCAAGCTTTCAGTACCATTTGTTCTTGCAAAAGAGGACACATCTTTCGGAGCTAATTCCACCTCGGCCACTTCCCCGAGTGTGACTACTTCCATTTCTTCTCCACTTGGATTTATACTGACTGGAAGCTCTCTTAATGCATCTACTGTTTCCACTTTGGCTAGAATACGAAGATTCAGCTTTTCGCCGCCTTCTTCAATGACACCACCAGGAAGGGTCATATTGTTTCCTTGAATCAACTGAACAATCTGTGACTGTGTGAGGTTGTTTTCCTCAAGGGTTTCTTCATTTAATGTAACTTTAATTTCCTCTTCGAAACCACCTGTCACATTGACGCTTGCCACTCCATCAATATTTTGCAATTGTGGCACGATCAAATCGTTGACCGTTTCTTGAAGGAATTGGATCTCTTCTCCACTAGAAACGGAAAATTGAACAATCGGCATCATAGTCGGATCAAATTTAATGATGGTCGGTTGACCCACTGCGTCAGGCAATTGCACCAGATTAAGTGAAGAGCTTAGATCCTCCCTTATCTCGGATATATCCGAACCCCATTCGTATTGGGCAATTATAAGTGAGGAATTCGAACTACTTCGGGATTGCAATGTCTGTAAACCTGCACTCGTTCCCACTACATCTTCTATCGGTTTGGTTACTATGTCCGCTACTTCTTCAGGTCCAGCTCCAGGATAGGTGGTCATGACGGCAAGGACAGGGGGATTGATATTTGGCATTAAATCCATTTTTAAATTCGTTAGTGATACAAATCCCAATAACAGCACGAGCATCATCATCATGATGGTTGTAACGGGTCTTTTTACTGCAATTTTTGGTATTTTCATTAGAAATCGGTTCCTCCATATTATGTTGGTAAGAGTACTGTCAGTCTCCCCTTACCTTTCTTTTCTGATTTTCTAACATGGCTACCTTTCGTTTCATGTAGCGATATAAAAAAAAACTAGGTATAAATGCAAACAGTAAAGCGATAAGAAGATAGCCTTCTATTTTCTCAGACAATAACCCGTTCGCAATAAAACTCAATAAAAGCAGATAGAGTGCATTCCCCAAAAATGTAGCTGTCAGAAAGGGAGTCAAACGTATGGAACTGACACCCCCAGCCAGGTTAATGAAACTTGATGGGATAAAAGGGACGACTCGGAGCAGCAATACAAATAAAAAGCCATTCTTTTCAAGCTTTTCAATATACCCTTTTTTCACTTTGTGGATCAAGAGGGATTGAAACCAATATCGGAACACGATAAATGCCATCATTGCTCCAACAACACTTGTCGCAAGGCTCCATAAGTACCCATACACGAAACCGAACAAAGCAATATTTATGACAATGATTCCGACAATCGGGATTAGCGTAAATAGGTTTTGGATACTCATAAGCAGAAACGTGATAAGGAGAATGGAGAAGATTTCTTCTCTAAGGAACAACTGTATCTGTTCTATATCGCCACTTTTGAATATGGAAAACCACTCTGTTTGGACAACCCATATCAATGAAACGGCTACAGCAGAAAAAGACAGCATCTTCCATATTCGTCTACTGGGAATGAAAGCCCCCTCCCTTCTTATCTTTTGGCTATTTTCGTAACTTTGTTGTTTTTCGCTAATTGCCGATTTTTTACTTGTGAATAACAACATTCATTGAGAAAAGAGCTTTTATTTTCACTACTGACTTCTACCATATACAGGGTACTATGTGAATATGAACACAAAATGAACACCTTGATTATTTTTTATGTTTTTCCGCTAACGGTAAATAAAATAGGAAGGTCGTCCCTTGTCCAATTGTGCTCTCCACTGTGATGGCAATTCCATGCTGATCTAGAATATGTTTTACGATGGAAAGGCCGATTCCGGTGCCCATTTTACTGGATCTCGCTTTGTCCACTTTGAAAAATCGCTGCCAAATAAACGGAATATCTGCTTCATCAATACCTTTGCCATAGTCCTTTATGGTGATAAAGGCGTTACTGTCTTTTTCCGTAAGGATCACTTCCATCCTGCTTCCTTTCGGAGAGAATTGGACTCCATTTTGAATCAGGTTTGTTAAGACCTGCTCCATTCTATCCGCGTCCGCAAATACATTCAATTCCTCACCGATTTCTTTGAAATCTATTTCGATTTGATGTTTTTTCAACTCAGGCTCCATTTTGGCAATCACTCTTCGGAGCTGTTCAGAAATGTTATAGGATTCAGGTGTCAACGTGATTTGTTTGGATTCCAATTGTGTCATATCAAGAAGATCATTGACCAGTTTGATCAGCCTGTCCGTTTCAACACGCATAATGGTTAAATAATGGTCCCTGCGGTGTTCAGGTATCGTTCCGTCCTGAATTGCCACTAAAAACCCCTTAATGGATGTCAACGGAGAACGCAAGTCATGGGAAACGTTTGCTACAAAATCTCTTCGTACCTGTTCCATTTCTGCCAGCTCTTTTGCCATGTAATTGACGGATTCCCCGAGTTGTCCTATTTCGTCTTTACGATTGATGGTCACTTCCCTTGAAAAATCCCCTTTTGCAAATTCCAGCACATTTTCGTTCAACTCACGCAAGGGTGCTGTGATTTTTCTCGACGCAAAGAAAATGATAATTCCTGTCACTAGAATGGTGATAAAGATGGCACCAAGGTTCAATAAGCGAATCGGGTTGACATCCCGGTCAAATCCATGAAAAACCACCACCATGGCATGATTCGGAGTTTCTTCTGTTTCTATTTCCATAGGCAGGGAAATGATGAACATATGTCGATCGTCCACTTTGACCTTCTTGATTACTTCTTCATTATTAAGCGCCTTTTCCACATATTCCTCTTCTATGATGGGGAGTAGTTCTGTTCTTGAATCACCTAAAAACTTTTGCTTCCCATCCGATCCGAAGATGAACGTTGTCTGATCTTCCTTATGCATACTCAGCTCGAGAGATGAATAAAAAGTGTTATCATCCAATACTTTTCCTGATACTCCATTGATGTAGCTTGTCAACTGATCCCTCTGGTAGTATAGGGAGTCTTGATAATTCTTAAAGAGGACACTATGCAGTAGATAGTTGAAAATAACTGCAAAAAGTAAAAAAGATACAAATAAAATCAGCAATGACGTTAAAAACAGTTTTATGAAAATGGACTTTCTGTTAATAGATTTCATCAATTTCAATCATCATTCACCTCAAATTTG
Source organism: Bacillus sp. LL01 (assembly GCF_001037965.1). Classification (NCBI taxonomy): domain Bacteria; kingdom Bacillati; phylum Bacillota; class Bacilli; order Caryophanales; family Bacillaceae; genus Bacillus; species Bacillus sp. LL01. The sequence continues at coordinate 375,699 of NZ_LFEL01000004.1, forward strand.
TAACCGATCCCTCTTATTGTTTTCAATGCCCAACTGGTGGACTCCTTCTCCAGCTTTTCCCGTATCCGTTTAATGTGGACGTCAATCGTTCTTGGATCACCATCATAATCATAGCCCCATATCTTGTCCAACAGTTGTTGCCTAGTAAAAACCTGATTCGGATACAGTGCAAGAAAATATAATAATTCCATTTCTTTAGGAGGCATCAATAATTCATTATTTTTATAAAAGGCTTTATATTCACTCATATGAATCAGCAAATCAGGAAAAGAGACTGACTCCTTCAGATATGCCGGATGAGTTCTTCTAAGGACCGCCTTGACCCTAGCAATAAGTTCATTGGGATCAAATGGCTTAACGATATAATCATCCGCTCCAATATCAAGTCCCCTGATTCTATCATAGCTCTCCCCTTTTCCGGTAAGCATAATAATAGGGATCGCGGGGTTATCTTTTCTCACTTCTTTACACACTTCCCATCCATCCATTTCTGGGAGCATGATGTCGAGGATGATAAAATCAGGATCGCTATCATAATACATAGCTAAACCCATTTCCCCGTCCCCCGCACATGCAACTTGAAATCCTTCTTTTTCTATATACAGCGAAATAAGTTCGGATATATTGGGATCGTCTTCTACTATTAATACTTTTAGTTGCTTTTGCATCATTACCCCTCTTCCCTAACAGACGTGTATTCCTCTATTATAGCCAGACTATATGAACAAAAGGTTAACGGAACTAAAGAAAGCGCTTTACATATTTTTTACAGATTCCCTATTGACGAAGTGAAAAAAGGGGAGTAAATTAAGTATCATCATTTAATACAAGTTAACCTATTGCTTAATCTTTACAGAGCGGGGGAACCATATTGATATCCAGATAGAATTTTTGAGATATCTTGGGGTGTATCGTACATGTTGCGAAGAGGACTCTCATTCTCTAACCCGTCAGCTAACCTCGTAAGCGTATTGAGAGAAGGGTCTGATCAGCCAAACAGGAGACCATTCTTTGAGTTGCAAAGATTGGTCTCTTCTTATTTTGCAACAACGCTCCTAAAAATAAGACAGAGAAGTCGTTACACTGTCCTAACACAGTTTCCCCTGTTGACTGGAGTGCAAGGTGTGAGTCTCCGGCGGGAGGTAGCGGTAGACTTGAGACCCCACAGGCTCAGCGAGGGCACTGAAAAACTGAAAATGAATTATTTTTAATAGTTTTCTAGCTGTGGATTGGAGCAAATAGCGTAGACTCCTGCAGGGGAGTAGCGACAATCTTGAGACCCCGCAGGGCGCAGCCCGAGGAGGCTCAAGGTCGCCCCGCGGAAAGCGAAGCTATTTGCGGAAATCAACAGCGGTGTTTACCCAAGGACTAATATTCAGTACTTTTTCAGTGGCCTCGGCTCAGCCGAGGACGCTCAAGCACCGCCCCGCGGAAAGCGAACATCTGAAACGGAGGAAACAGGGAGTTTAACCAGACCCCCTCACCACCTAATTCAAGAGAGAAGGAATAAACATGAAGAAGCAATTTGTTGTCATAGGACTAGGTCGTTTTGGAGGCAGCATCGTGGAAGAATTCTCCACACTTGGGGTGGAAGTCCTTGCTATAGACAAAGACGAAGACAACATAAATAAAATAAGCGAATATGCAACACATGCCGTACAGGCAAATGCAACAGACGAAGCCACTTTGAATTCCCTAGGAATCCGTAACTTCGATCATGCCATTGTTTCAATGGGTGACGATATTGAATCAAGTATTCTGACAAGCTTACTATTGAAGGAAATGGGAATCAAACAAGTCTGGGTAAAGGCCACCAATAAGTATCATAAAAAAGTTCTTGAAAAAATTGGTGTGGATCGAATTATTCAACCAGAACGGGATATGGCAAAAAGAGTTGCCCACCATGTGGTTTCGGATAAAATCTTTGACTACATTGAGCTATCCGATAACCATAGTATCGCCGAGCTTTTTGCATCGAAAAAAGTAAGCAATAAAAGTTTGACTGATTTGGACCTTCGCGCAAACTTCGGATGCACGTTAATCGGCATACAAAGGGACGGGGATATCATTATCTCTCCTCCGGCAGATGAAATTATTCGTGAGGGGGATTTGCTGATCATTCTTGGACGTAATGAAGATATCCATCGCTTTGAAGATATTGGTGTATAACCATGTGGCGACGCATCAACAGGATTAAAAGAAAAACTCCCACAGTCTTAGATAAGTGGGAGTTTTCATATCATCTAAATGAGATCAATAGTAACGCTTACGGAAGCCCTCTTCCAGCAGATATTGCTTTGCCTCATTATAGGAAGGGAACGTTCCATCCAAGTTCTTACCTGCATATACATTCCACATATCATCTTCAAGGACAACCTTCAAAGAATGCCCCTCATCATTTGCCCATTTCTCTTCTTCAAACACTTCTTCATTTGTTTCCACTTTATATTCTTTGCTCAGTTGATCAATTGATTTTCTAATCAGGTCCTGCAGTTCATCCTCTTCAAACTCACGGATGTTCACCATACCCTTATCATCCGTTTTATAGCCTTTAATCCCTTTTGCATAGACAAATCCGTTGCCGTTTGGGTGAAGATGATAAACAACATTCTTTTTGTCGCTAAGACTCTCTTCGAATTGAAAATTCACACGCTTCAGAGATACATCTTTTCTAGTTAATTGAGGAAAGGATTCTATGATTTCAAGCTTTTGTTCAAAAGTTAGCATATTGCCTCCATGTACATTTATTAGTTTCGGTACATTATAGCACTTGAACTGAATGAAGAAAAGGAGCCATCCCATGAAAGGGATAGCTCCTTTGTTATTTCGACCTTAAAAAGTATGAGCCTTATCCTTCGCACGAGCAATGGCATCCGCTTTGATTTCCTCAGCTTTATCTGGCATAGCAGCATGACCTTCCACAAACAGTCCTTCAAAGGAAGGAACTCCAAAGAATTGCATAAGCACCGTCAGATAACGATGGCCCATTTCCATACCTGCAGCTGGACCTTCGGAATAAATCCCACCTCGGGCCTGTATATGGATCGCTTTCTTATCTGTCAATAATCCCACAGGACCCTCTGCCGTGTATTTGAACGTCTTTCCGGCTACTGCAACGGAATCCAGATATGCCTTCATAACAGGTGGGAATGAGAAGTTCCAAAGTGGTGTAACAAAGATATATTTATCCGCCCCAACGAATTGCTCCGTTAACTCGGAAAGGCGACTTACTTTTGCCTTCTCTTCATCTGAAAGCTCTTCAAACCCTTTCCCGGTCTGCAGTTTTCCCCATCCACTGAATACATCAGCATCAATATGTGGAATATGTTCCGTGTAAAGGTCCACATGCACGATGTCATCAGCTGGATTTGCTTCCTTATATGTGTCAATAAATGCTTTCCCTACTGCCATGCTGTAGGATTGTGTGTCGTCATGCGGATGTGCCGTAATGTATAAAACTTTTGCCATGTTGTATCTTTCCTCTCTTGTTTGGAATATATATTATAGTTTGTTACCAAAAGACATATCTTACCAACTATCTTGAATTAAACTATTTTTAATTCGAGATAATAATATAAGATACTCGTAAGTTTTGCAAGTAACTTGCTTCTTAAAAAAAAAAGACCTGCCATATTACTCGACAAATCTTCCATCAATTCTTTCTATTGATCATTATGCAGGATATATGGATTAGCTCCGATATTTTTCCTCATATCGTCAGTCATGACAAAAGACTCATTATCCACTCCCGTATTTCTTTTTACATCAGCCTGTACACTGCCGTCATAGTGATTTGGTTTATCTTCCATCAACAACACCCCCATCAATAATATGGTTAGTTTATACAACCATTGTACTATTTTATTCTTTATTTTAATAGATTTTTTTGGAATACAATGTAAAAAGTCCCAGTCTTTTTCTGAGGCGAAATTCCGCGAACTTCATACATATATAAAATACTGCTTGAATTGGATGTTTGGAAAGGGGTTGCATACCATGCACATCAATCACAATCACATTTACCATGGCACCAACCTTTTTTCTGCAAAATTGATCGACCAGCATGGTGTATGGATCTATGCACAACGGGAAGCGACGGATTTCGGGAGAGGATATTATCTTACTGATAACCTTGAACAAGCTATGGACTGGGCACAAGTACGCTCCTTGACTCCACAAATTTCCAGATCCACCCTCTCCATGATTGGATTATCCATGAAGGAGTTCCAGCACCATCCCGACACAAAAGTCCCAGCACTCCTTCAGTACCGTATTCTTCCATCAGAGCTCATGAAGTTGAACGGTCTTGTATTTCCGCTTCCTTCCCACCCTCAATGGCCGGCAGCTTCCAAGGTATGGCACAGCTTTGTTACACTCAACCGCAAAGGGATCAACCTTCATTCATTCGATTATGTGTTTGGACCTGTCAGTAAAAACAAAGTTTCCTCCACTGGGAAGTTAGATGTCTTTCCTGATAAAAACCAACTATCGCTACATACCGAAAGCTCTCTACAATGCTTGGCGGACATGAAAATATTCACCCTGATAAATCCACCAGTGGAAAAAGAGTTTCTCGAGATATCTTCCCCTCTTGCAGCCTATTACAAATTTATTAAAGATAGATTGACCAATAAATCTCGAATTTCGCCTGTATTTTCATTTCCTAGCGAGGCTGTCCTGGAAGAACCTCCTTCCTATTGGGCCGACCTGTTGAATGTAACGGGATTCTTTAGATTCCCTTTCTAAGAAATGCCGGATATAGTTTCTTATCCAAATGGAAATTGGAAAAGAACAGTGTATATCCCGCCTGTGTATCAAACAATTGATAGGTGTGAACATGTTTTTTTAGTAAAAGAAACGTGCGCGGAATCTGCTTATGTGTGTTTTGTATCACAGATTCCGGCACTCGTCGGCCCGTTGAGTTTTCACGGACTTTTGCCCGCTTCCGTGCCACTTCCAAAGGAACATCCGCTATCCAAACATGAATCAGAAAGCCGGCTTCTTTTAGCTTCTTCATTAATTCTAAGTAGTTGCGGCTTTTAGCCATGGTACCTTCGTATAGGAACGACGTACGTGATTGAATTAGTTTCTCCAAGGCAAGGTCTCTGAGATAAGTAGATTCTTTATGGACTAACGCCGCAGCCTGACTGGGGGCAGTTTCGAGGAATTCATAATAATGAGGCAAAAGTAACTTTATTTCATCTGCATCAACCAAGCTATAGGAAATGAAGTTTTCCTTTAGCTCCTTTTCTATTATTTCTTTCCGGAGTTGGGTTTTTCCGCTGGCAGTTCCTCCACCAACCAAGATTGCAAAGGGATGAGTCCCCTTTTCATTCTTATCAGCCGTAGCTGTTATAGCTGAAACAATTTTTTTATGAAGGCCCTCATTCTTATGCAAGGTACCACCCCCGTCAGTTAAAAAGAACAACTGTGATAAAACAGCTGCTCTTCTATACATACATTATTCTCCTATTAAGTATTCCTCGATGTTCAGTTCTTCACCTGAGAGAAGTGCAGCATCATAATCCAAATGAACAAATTCATAGCTCTCATCAATCAATGGAACAAATTGAAATTCAAACACAAGTTCTTCCCCAGGTTCAAAAGTGGAAGTGAGATCCCCGTCAAAAATCATGATATGGGATTCCTCGGGGGCAAAGGAAAGTGTCGATTGACCGGATGTCTCATCATATGCAATGCTTTGTAGTTCTCCACCAACTTTGATGGTTTCCCACATTTCAAAGTTCCTTGAAACCTGTACCTGTTCTCCCCACCCTTTATCGTAGAACTCATCTAACATATCGGCAAAGGTGTACACCTCTTCTTTTCCCTCTACTTTAGATGGTGCCGAATGCATTTCTGATGGAACAAGGTATCGTTTACCGTCCACTTCAACATAGCTTTTGGAAGATGTCGTAACTTTTTCAGGCTCACTTGATAAAGCATTGGACACCCTTATCGCCTCCATGAAGTCCTTCACTTTCTTCTCATTCGAAAGAGTGTTGTTGATGACCTCTGCTTCCCATAGCTCTCTTTTGGCTTGAAACTCCCGGACATCCCTTTCATAAAGGTCTTCAACTTGAAGCCTTCTTATCGTGTATGTCTGGTTATCTCCTAAGTAATCAATGTGAAACGTAACATATTCCCCATTTTGGAAAAAAGTGAAATACGCTGTCGCATTGAAAATAAGTGTCCAAGGAAGGTTGGAAACGTGAAACGCCTCTTTTTCAAAACCTGTAGCTGACGTTTCTTCGGTCACCTTGTAGTGCATGTTGATTCCCATCGGATCTTCCGAGGTCTGTAACTCCATCCCGTTAGCATAATAGCTTCCAGGTAATACCTGTCCGTGGTACCTTCCAAGTGCCCCGTTATTGCCAATAAAATCTCTTTCTGCACTTACTTGATCATGGACCTCGATGGTTTTTAAATAGGATACATAATCCTCATAGACTTTTTCTTCTTCTGGAGCCGAAGACCTTGGCGCTTCTCCTTCACTACCGGTGAACAGAATAAACGAAAATAAAGCAATTGCTACGGCACTTACCGTTAACACGGCGGCAGATTTAATATTCGTCAACCAACCACCTCGCTTATGTTCTTCCTTATGCTCCATAATGGCTTGATGCAAGAGATCTTTCTTTTCTTCCCTTAGTTTTGTCATGGGCAATGATTGCAGCTTCTTATCCAATTTCTCATTCATGTGCATCCCCTCCCAACTTCGCTTGCAGGGCCAATTTTGCGCGATGAAGCGTAGAGCGCACTTTATTCTCGGTCCAGCACAGGGCTGCTGCTGTTTCCTGTACAGATAACTCCTTTATGGCCCTCATGATAAGCACCTCTTGATAGGATTCCTTTAACGTTCTAATCGCGTTCAACAGTTCCTTCTGCTCCTCTGAGACAAAATAAAGCTCCTCTGGTGTTTCGGTTGTCATTTTCTCTGGGACACTTCCGTTTTCAAATGAGAACAGCCACTTCCACCTGTCACGCTTTCTTTTCCTATGCGCATCAATGGCTACATTTCTAGCAATGCTGTAAAGCCACGTTTTGGGTGCAGACTCCCCTTTGAACCTGTCCAGACTCTTCAATGCTCTGATGAATACCTCCTGAACAAGGTCCTCAACATCATGATGCTTGGAACTTAATCGGTAAAATAAATACTGATAGATATCATCGCTGTATAAATAAAACCATTTCGAAATAACTTGTTTGTTTGACATCCTTTTCCCCCGTTTGTTGCAGTTTCACTAAGATTAGACGAATCCTTTTTCATTTTATCGCACTTGTGGTGAAAGATTATTGCTTTTTTAGTAAGAAATGGGGAATTCGAACGGAAAGGAACGGTCAAACACTTCATGCCAATATCAACAATCATTTAGAAAAAAGTCAAAAAATTAATTATAAACAGTAATTATTTATTGTAAAACAATAAACTCTATGATAAATTCATATTGATAAAATTAAATGAGCGCGTCTCTGTTAAAGAGGGGAGTTATTTATGAATCTTACCATTCAAAAAATGGAGGCACATATCTCGAGATCACTAAAACAGCTTCTTCGTTTTGGTTGGGAGCAGGCTCTCTCCTGTTTGTTTCCTGTCGTTATCTTCGCCTCTTTGGCTGTAACACAATTCTTGCCTCTTCCTGTATTACCACGTTATGACTGGCTACTTATCATCTGCCTTTTGATGCAGTGGTGGATGTTGCGTTCAGGTCTTGAAACAAGGGATGAATTGAAGGTAATCACATTGTTTCACCTGATTGGGCTTGCCCTTGAACTCTTCAAGGTGCATATGGGCTCTTGGTCTTATCCTGAGGAAGGATATTCAAAAGTCTTCGGAGTACCTTTGTATAGCGGATTCATGTACGCAAGTGTAGCGAGCTATCTTTGCCAGGCGTGGAGAAGGTTAAATATTCATCTCATTAAGTGGCCTCCATTCCTTGTAGTTGTGCCTTTGGCAGCTGCTATCTATTTGAATTTTTTCACCCATCACTATTGGATGGATGTTCGTTGGTGGTTATCCGGACTTGTCATTATCGTCTTTTGGAAATCATGGGTCACATACGAGATTAATGGCACTACGTACCGTATGCCACTCGCCTTTTCCTTTGTTCTCATCGGTTTTTTTATATGGATAGCCGAAAATATCGCAACGTTCTTCGGTGCTTGGGAGTATCCAAACCAAACCGATGCTTGGAGTCTCGTTCATCTTGGAAAAGTAAGTTCATGGCTTTTACTAGTGATTGTCAGTTTTCTGATAGTGGCAACGCTAAAGCGGGTCAAAGGAAAAACTTCACCACAATAACACGAAAACCTAAAAAACTCGCCAACAATGTGGCGAGTTTCATTATATTAACTAGCTTCTCTCAAGTTACAAATCTACTCAACAGATTCCGTTTATAAAAATATGCAATCAGTAATAACAGCCCTGAAGGCAGTCGCTTTGGAAACAAACGTCTTTTATAATATTTATAATAGCCTCTTTTCAAATCTTCCCATTGCGTACAATGTTTCTCCTGATCAAAGCGAACTACATCAATCAATTTTACATTTCCTCTAGGAGTTATGAGGATATTGTGCAGATGAATATCCGATGGGTTCAGTCCTCTTTGCTTTGCCAGAGATATTGCCTCATCCACCTCTTTCAACACACGTTCACTTATCTGACTACCTCTTACAAGACATTCAAAAAGGGTTAAGCCTTCTATATAATCGATGACAATATAATTTTCCCCAGAAGCGTAGAGCTCGGAAAAAAAGGGGATCCCTGTTAATTTTCCATATACGGCCGCTTCTCTTTTTGCAAGCTGTTCAAAAGGAGGATAAAAAACTTTCAGTGCCTTACCCGTCCGCTGCACCTTGAAGACAAAAGCACTTCTCCCGGAACCAACCAGTTCAAGGCATTTTTCATCGAAGGATTCCACTTGTGTTTTTCCATTTGTTCGTTTGAACACGACAGACTCAACAAGCTGTTGATAAGGTGTAAAGTTTTCTAAAGTTCCCTTCATCCGTCATCTCTCACTCTCATTAAAGCATTCCTACTATTTATGCACCCAGGTCTTCCAATAGATTCATCATGGTTGTCACTTCATTGATTAAAGTAAACAGTTCAGATTCCTGCAGCTTATCAAGAGCTACCTCTCCGTTAACCATGGAGCTTTCAATTACACCTTTAAGCGCTTCATTTTTTTCCACTATCTGCTTATGAATTCCTTCAGCAACAGCAGGAGCTTCCGTATTATTAAACTCATCTATTTCATTTAGCAAGGAGTTTAATTCCGCCTCCAACTCCTCTTTGGCATTGGCATCCTTCGCCGCCGCTTGTATCATTTGAGGAGCCTCCTGCCCAAAGTCCTGCCATGTATTAATATGTTCCGTCGCTTTGTTGGCATATTCCAATGAACTGTTGACTTCTTCCAATATGGAGCAACCACCCAGTAGAATAGATGATAACAGGGCTGTAACAAGTATGATTTTTCGCATGTCGTTCCCTCCTATTTCTTCATTCTCTTTTTGACTTCTTTCATCACAACCGGCAGGACTTTCTTCTTTGCCATTGTGACACCTTTTTTCAATATCAATGCTTTGACCAGTTTTTTTATCATGTCTATAACCTCCCAGTTTTCCCAAAAAAGAAAAAGACCCTTCACCATATTGGCGAAAGGTCCCTGAAAATACAAAAGACCTTTGCCAGAATGATGGTACTGACAAAGGTCTCGCTAACAACACATGGTTGCCAACAAAGCCGAGGACTAATGTCCCGTAATGACGACTTTGCTGTAAAAAGCTACTCCCCTTTGGGATGAATGTTTAAAATTATGTTTTAATCATAGCCCAGATTGATGAAAAGGTCAACTTTCATACACTATTTAAAGTTTTGGTAAAGATTTTCAGCATGTGTTGGGACATCTAAAACCATGTGATATATTATTATCAAATAGCAGTGTTTAAATGAACAAAAAATCAAAGAAGGTGGTCATCGTGAAGAAAAATAGAGGCATAAAATCATTATTGGAAATACTCATCGTTTCAACTAGATTAGGACTTACCTCCTTCGGTGGACCTGTAGCCCACCTTGGATACTTCCACACCGAATATATCCGACGTAGAAAATGGATGGACGAGAAAAGCTACGCCGACCTTGTAGCCTTATGTCAGTTCTTACCAGGTCCGGCGAGCAGTCAGGTTGGCATCGGGATTGGTGTCATGCGGGCTGGAGTGCTTGGAGGAATCGTCTCCTTTCTGGGATTTACGCTACCATCGGTCATTGCACTCATTATTTTCGCTATCATTCTACAAGGATTTGATGTGGGAAACGCAGGATGGATTCACGGATTAAAAATTGTGGCAGTGGCAGTTGTCGCTCACGCGATTATTGGAATGGCAAACAACCTTACACCTGACCTAAAAAGAAAAACCATTGCATTATTCGCATTAGTGGTGACTCTTCTATGGCAAACAGCCTTTTCTCAGGTAGGTGTCATATTAGTTGCGGCAGTGATTGGGTTTCTCCTATTTAAGCAAAGTGTGGAGGCAGATGATTCCCGTTTAGAATTTCCGATATCCAAACGGTTGGCTGTTATTTGCTTAACTCTGTTCTTTGGGTTACTAGTTCTGCTTCCGATTCTAAGAGAAGCTACTTCACTGAATTGGATCGCATTATTTGACAGCTTTTACCGTTCAGGTTCCTTAGTATTCGGGGGCGGACATGTGGTTCTTCCATTACTTGAGCGTGAATTTGTACCAAACGGATGGATCAGTGAAGAGGCATTTCTTGCAGGTTATGGGGCCGCACAGGCCGTGCCAGGACCACTTTTCACTTTTGCGGCGTATATAGGCTCAGTAATTAACGGATGGAAGGGTGGCCTGCTGGCTACTTTCGCCATCTTCCTACCGGCATTTCTATTGATATTAGGTACGTTACCTTTTTGGGATTCCCTTCGCCGTAATTCCAAAGTGAAAGCCGCTTTAATGGGTGTGAATGCAGCAGTGGTCGGCATTCTTATCTCTGCCTTCTACTTTCCTATTTGGACTAGCTCTATTAAGAGTCCTATTGATTTTGCTTTTGCTGCCATCTTGTTCAGCATGCTTGTCTATTGGAAACTCCCCCCTTGGATCATTGTACTTACAGGCGCCATTGGCGGAACATTGTTGGGAATATTCCTTTAAGCTATTCAAAAAGCAACCGGTCTCTTACCTGAGAGATCGGTTGCTTTTGTTCATTCTTTATTTACTTACGGTATAGAAATACAAGAACCATACCGCATGATTCTGCTCATCAGCTGCAGCCCTCTTGAACACCCTCCTAATATACGGATTTTGTGTAGAATCCGCTATATCTAGATAAAAATCCACCGTCTCCTGTTCATCTTTTAAAGAGGCTGACAAAGCTTCCTGATAATCCTCTGGACATTCCTCAGACAGCTCTGGTGTAGCTGGTTTACCTGTCAAAGACTGATAGATTTGGGAAAACGTATTGTAGTGCTTCATCTCATCTTCTCTGATTTCCAGTATCCTCTTTCTGGTTTCCTCATCGGGTGACATTTTTGCCAGCTTTTCATAACATGCAACTGCGCTATATTCGCCATTGATGGCTTTTGAAATATTCTCTATCAAAGACGGGTCCTGTTGGGCCCTAGTATAGTAAGGATAGTAAAATCCGTTCACTCTTCTCATCCCCTTTCATCCCTTCTCTATTAATACACTATGATAAGGGTTTTATATTCATTCCTACAGATGGCTATACTAATAGAACCGAAAAAAACATAATGTGATAAGGAGTTGGATTCATGCCTGAACACGTGGAAGTGATTATCCGGTCCATCCTTGCTTTCACATCCTATTGATAGGTACCAGACTGTTAGGGAAACAGACAATCTCCCACAATGGGTTACTTTATATCGACTATTATGATGATTTCATTCCCTCTCCCATAGATCAGGAATAGTAAATTTTTCGAATTATTAAACACTTATAATGAAAGTTAGTATAATATTATCCTAAGCACATTAGTAATGTTGACTAGGGGTGATAAAATGAAAGAGAACATATTGGTTTGCGTCAGCAATCCAAAACATGTGGAGAAGCTGATTCAGCGCGGGAAAATCATAGCGCAAACATTTGGCGGGGACTGTTTTGTTTTATTTGTTTATACTGTTCCTTACGATGATTTGGACCTTAATCAGATTAGGACAAAGCAGTTCTTCAAAAGCATTGCCGACAAATATGGTGTCCCTATGCTTATAGAATATTCAAAAGGAAAAAAAGTTTCTGCTGTGATTGCGGAAACCACTACCAAGCATGGCATTACACAAGTCATTCTAGGACAGCCGGTTCAAACCAAACTCGAAATGATGATCAAGCATGCATTGATTAATGAGATTTTCAGCAAGGTTACTGGTGTGGATATACATGTTGTGGAAGTGGGGCGTGAAAACATTCCCCAACCTGAAACCTATGACCGCGGACTTCATGCACATTTAATCCATAAAGGGAATATTTACGAAATTGCCTTCGATACTCCTTGTGAAAATGCCATCAAGGGCATCTTCTTCAAAGAATCTTCCACAGACTTCCTTAATGGCTATTTTGTCATCCACCAAGGAGAGGATCATAAAGTATTGAAAGTGAATGATGGCTTAGTAGAATTTGAAGCCCTTTCCTCTACCTGAAACAGAAAACACCAGGAAGTCTAAAGAGACCTTCCTGGTGTTTTTCATAATTTTACACATTCAAACTATAATTAGGCTGGTATTCTCTTCTTAAGCAATCCGACCATCACCGCTGTCACAACAGCACCAATCAAGATAGCCAACACATACATGAAGATTCCACCTGTAACAATCGGAATAACGAAAATCCCACCATGAGGAGCTGGCAATCCAATTCCAAATAACATTGCCAATGCACCGGCAACCGCTGAACCTACAACCACTGAAGGTATGACCCTCAACGGATCAGCTGCTGCAAATGGAATGGCACCTTCCGTGATAAAGGATGCCCCCATGATATAGCACGTTTTCCCCGCTTCTCGCTCTTGTTTGTTGAATTTATTCTTAAAGATAGTTGTAGCAAGTGCCAATCCTAGTGGCGGAACCATCCCCGCTGCCATTATCGCTGCATGTGGTGCGTAGTTTCCTGCATCAATCATCGCAATACCAAATGTGAAAGCTGCTTTGTTGATAGGGCCGCCCATATCAATGGCCATCATGGCACCTAAAATTATCCCTAATATAACCAGGTTCCCTGAACCCATGCCTCCGAGCCATGACGTCAATCCCTCATTAAACGCTCTCAAAGGTGTTACAAGTTGTAACATAATCATACCTGTCAAAAAGATCCCGAATAGCGGATACAATAGAACCGGCTTGATACCTTCGAGAGACGCTGGCAATCCACTAAGTAATTTCTTCAACCCTAAAACCAGATATCCTGCAAGGAAACCAGCTATCAGACCACCAAGAAAACCGGCCTCACCCGTATAGGCAATTAATCCCCCGACCATTCCTGCTGCAAATCCAGGTCGATCCGCGATACTCATCGCAATGAATCCGGCAAGAACAGGAATCATCAAGTAAAAGGCATTCCCGCCACCAATTGTCATAAGAGCATCCGCAAACCAATGGTAACTCGGGTCATTCGGATCTGATGCATTGATTCCGAACATGAAAGATATCGCAATAAGGATTCCCCCACCAACCACAAACGGAAGCATATTGGAAACACCGCTCATCAGATGTTTATAGAAACCAGAACGTCCTTTCTTCCCTTCCGAGCTTGAAGTACCTGTTCCAGTGTACGTTTCGCCTTCTCCACGGCTTGCCTTTTTCAATAGCTCCTCCGGCTTACGAATCGCTTGTGCAACTGGGACCTGAATGATCTTTTTGCCATGAAACCGTTCCATTTCTACTTGCTTATCGGCAGCGACAATGATTCCAATCGCTTTATCGATTTCCTCCTGGCTCAGTTCATTTTTAACCCCACTTGACCCATTTGTCTCGACCTTCACATTAACTCCGATCTCTTTAGCCTTTTGCTTTAACGCATCGGCAGCCATATAGGTGTGCGCGATTCCGGTAGGGCAGGCGGTAACAGCTAAGATCAAACCATCCTTATCAGAAGAAGATGAATCCACTTCTTCCTCTTCAAATAACTCTTTTTCCTTCGTATCTATCAATCTGATAATCTCTTCCTTTGATGAAGCATTCATTAAAGACTTACGAAATTCACTATCCATCAGCATCGAAGACAAACGAGATAGAGTTTCCAAGTGTTCGTTGTTAGCGCCTTCACTTGCTGCAATCATGAAAAACAGCTGACTCGGCTGACCGTCCAATGACTCATAATCAATACCGTCCTTTGCAACTCCAAAGGCAATTGCAGGAGTCTTCACCGCATTCGTTTTCGCATGAGGAATAGCTATACCTTCGCCGATTCCAGTCGTACTCTGTGCTTCCCTTGCAAGAATCGCCTCTTCATATTTCCCCTTGTCTGCAAGCTTACCGGCACCAGCCAGTGAGTCGATCAATTCCTTAATGACATCAGATTTGTTCCCTGATCTCAAATGAAGTGTGACGGTGTCTTTCGTCAATAAATCTGTAATCTTCATAACTCTCTCCCCCTCATAATTTTTCTATGTGTACTTGTTCCAATAATCCATTTACATCTGCCTTTTGACAAAGGTCATAAGAAAATGCTGTTGCACTGCCTGATGCAATTCCATATCGTAAAGCCTCTTGGCTATTGTTAGAGCTAACATATCCTGCAAGGAAACCGGCGACCAGCGAATCACCTGCACCGACGGAATTCTTCACTTCCCCTTTAGGAGCTTTTGCAAAATAAACACCATCATCTGTATAAAGAAGAGCCCCTTCACCAGCCATGGATACGACAACATTCTGTACACCTTGTTCATGGATTTTTGCTGCGTAATGGATCACTTCTTCTTTTGATTGAATGGTGACGTCAAACAGGGCGCCAAGTTCATGGTGGTTCGGCTTTATGAAAAAAGGTTTATACGATAGTAGAGCTTTCAAAGTCGTTCCACCTGTATCAAGCACCACTTTCACATCGTGTTCTTGACACTTCTGAATAAGTGTTTCATATATGTTAGAGGGCACTGTGCCCGGGATGCTTCCTGCCAGCACCACAATATCCTCACTTGAAAGCTGGTTAAGTTGCTGCAGCAATCTTCTTACCGCATCATCATCTACCAAGGGACCGGTACCGTTGATCTCTGTTTCGTTATCCGCTTTCAGTTTCACATTTATACGAGAATGGCCATCCACTTCCAAAAGCCGGACTGCCACTTGTTCCTCTATCAGCTTCTCTTTTATAAAATTACCGGTAAAGCCTGCAGCATAGCCTAGTGCCATCGTATCTGCCCCAAGTCTCTTTAATACTCTAGATACGTTAATCCCTTTTCCCCCAGGATAATACTTTGTTTCATTTGCCCGGTTAATGGTCCCTTCCTTAAACGTCTCTACTTCCATCACATAATCAATGGAAGGATTCAATGTAATCGTATATATCATGAACTCACCTCTATCACTGTTGTTATGTCTCTGTATGCAGGGGCTATCGTCTCATCCAAGCGGTCAATAATTAGTGCAGCCGATTCGATAGGCGCAACTTTTGCGAAAGTCACTTCATTAACTTTAGAGGAGTCGGCAAGTATGAATGCATCATTTGCGAGTTTGATTGCCAGACTCTTCACACTTGCTTCCTCAGGATCGGGAGTTGTGTATCCACTCTTAAGATGAACACCGTTCGCTCCAATAAACGCTTTATCGAAGTTGTAATCCAATAAAGATTGAATAGCTTTACTCCCGATGATGGCCCCCGTTTTATTCTTCATAAATCCGCCAACGATATAAGTGCTGATTCCTCTTTCCATCAATGACTGAATATGGGCAAAACCGTTGGTGACTACGATAATCTGTTTGTTTTCAAGATATGGAATCATTTGAAAAGTCGTTGTTCCTGCATCAAGGAAGATGCAATCGCCTTCTATTACAAGCTCTGCTGCAGCTTTGGCTATCTGTTGCTTTTCATGAAGGTTTATGGATGCTTTCTCAAAAATGCTAGGCTCTTCCGCCTTTTGATGAACTCTCGCAGCCCCTCCATGAACCCTTTTCAATTTATTCGTTTCCTCTAGTTGACTCAGATCTCTCCTGATTGTCGATTCCGACGCTCCAGTTGCATCCACAAAGTCCTGAAGCTTCACCACATCTTGCTTTTGTACCAACTCAAGTATTTTCTGTTGTCTTTCTGGTGTAAGCACGGAAATCACCTTTCCCCTAGTTCGTTTGGATGTATCTACATTGTAATGTAAGCTCTTTCAAAAATCAATCAAAATCAATCAAAAGTAATCATTTTCAATCAAAATAAACCAGACTAGTGATTAATTGTACAGTAATTAGGGTGACTCGATGAACAGTTGATTTTTCTATTTCAATACTTTTACTGAAGACAATAGTTGTAAACAGTCTAAACTAGTCTCTTATGATAAACTAAAAATTATCAAACCATTTTTAGGAGGGAAGCTTTTGGAGCCGAATAAAATATATCTTTTTACGTTTCATTGTTCCAGAAAAGAAAAATGGACCATCGATTGTATTAACGAAAGAATGACAAAGCTTTATAATATTAAAAAAGTACATAATCATTCCTTTCTGATTAAAACCACAGAAGACATCAACATATTGGAAAAATATTTAATGGCTTGTTTTGACAGAAGTGACACCTACTTCTTAGTCGATATTTCCGACCAGAAAAGCAAATTCCAGCATATTGAAGATGGTAACATTTCAGGATGGATTGAAAATATTTAAAGGCTGTTTTCTGACCACGACCATTTTCAAAGATAATGGAACAATGTTTATGTTGAAATCAAAATTCATTTAGAGGTGAGACCAATTACTACATTCACATCCTCAAATCTAGAGAGTATTACGGAAGGGCATGTCTATTATCGTTTTAAGGATGAAGACGTCTACCTAAATAATCTAATTACATTTATAAATACCGGCATGAAGAATAGAGAAAATATACTAATTATCGAGAGTATGAAAAACCTGCGTCAGATAAAAGATGAAATAAAAAAGCGTTATAGCGAAGAACAACAAACCACTATCAGAATAGTCAATAATTTCGATTACTATTTTTCCGGTGGAGATTTTAATACAAAAACGATATTAGAACATTTCGAAAAAGATCTTACATTATTGAAAAAAGGCAATCGTTCGGTCCGCACTTGGGCTCATGTAGAATGGGCTTCAGACGAGCCAGATGCTGATCAACTTAGGGAATATGAAGCTACATCCGATGATTTCGTCGTTCAGGAACGAATGATTTCGGTCTGTGCATACTCCTGCAACTCCTTGTCATCAGCCCTACATTCGGCATTGGAGCAGGTACATAAATATGTGATGACAGATGACAGTTTTTCCACTTCGGAATCATATAAAAAACCTTGAGGAGCTCCTCAAGGTTTTTGTTTTAGATATACTTCCGATGCACACTCTTTCCGTCATACGTGAACAGCACATTCTTCGTTTCGATAACAGACTCCATATGGACAGGACGGCCCCAAATTTGGAAAATGTACGGCATTACTTTCTCCAAGTAC
Source organism: Bacillus sp. LL01 (assembly GCF_001037965.1). Classification (NCBI taxonomy): domain Bacteria; kingdom Bacillati; phylum Bacillota; class Bacilli; order Caryophanales; family Bacillaceae; genus Bacillus; species Bacillus sp. LL01. Next base: position 393,325 of record NZ_LFEL01000004.1, read on the forward strand.
TTGAGATCAAGTTCAATCCCTTCATACCAATGCTTCAGGTATAACTCCCCCGTTCTCAGATAATCCCCATCATTTACTGTGATATATGGAAATCCCCCATTGACCCGCATGTTCACCAGCTGGTCGCGAACCTTCTCCCAGCCTTTATCGACAATCTTGTAGTCCTTGCCCTGTTTTTGGAAAAGATACATATCCTCACGCATAACAAGATCCTTATTCAAATAGTTGCGAAGGAAAGAGATATCGGATTCCACTTCTCTCACTTCAAACATTCTCTCCCGTCCAGATCCCGGTTTTACTCCATCACGAATCATTTCCTCGGTTGGATTGTCGTAGCGTTCTTCAATGTCTTCAAAGATCTTAATCCCCAGATAGTATGGATTGATGCTTGTTTTAGAAGGCTGCACGACCCCTGCATTCAGTTTCGCATATTCCAGCGCCTCATCGCTTGTCAGGTCCATTTCGCGCAAGATGCGTTGATGCCAGTACGAAGCCCAGCCTTCGTTCATGATTTTAGTTTCCATCTGTGGCCAGAAATAGAGCATTTCCTCACGCATCATTGTGAGAATATCGCGTTGCCATTCCTCCAGCTCGCTGCTGTAATGTTCAATAAAGAGCAATATATCCTTTTCGGGTTGGGGTGGGAATTTCTTTTTCCTCTTTTTTGGTACCGCTCTCGGTTTATTTCTTTCATCCAGGTTCCAGAGATCATCATATTGACTCGTCTTTTTCGGCGCTTCATCCTCTTCTTCCATGTCCTCGATACTCCAGGCAAGTTTGGAGCGTACAAGTGAAGGATCGATATGCTCCTGAATCGCGAGGACAGCATTGAGGAAGTCCTCCACCTCTTTTTTACCATGATCATGTTCATACTGTTTAATACGTTCAGCTGTTGCCGCCATACTCTCCACCATATCTCTGTTTGTATTCTGGAAACGGCAGTTGTTTTTGAAGAAATCACAGTGGGCAAGGACGTGTGCTACAATCAGCTTGTTCTGGATAATTGAGTTAGTATCTAAGAGAAATGCATAGCATGGATTGGAGTTTATCACCAGTTCATATATTTTACTGAGACCAAGATCATAATGCAGTTTCATTTTGTGAAATTGTTTTCCAAAGCTCCAATGAGAAAAACGTGTTGGCATCCCATATGCTCCAAATGTATAGATAATATCTGCTGGGCAAATTTCATATCGCATTGGATAAAAGTCCAGTCCAAACCCCTTTGCTATCTCGGTAATTTCATCGATGGCTTGAAATAAGACTTTTTCGTTATTTGCTCTCATTAAAACTACCTCCCTTTTCCTCTTATCACAATGTATGAACAAGGTGACAATAACATGAGAGAGGATTGTTCAAAGAGGACATTTTTCTAATTGGCTCTGTTAAATTAGCTTGTTGATATGTAAGATATTTAAGCTGTTGATTGTAGCACAGGGCGAAGACTCCGGCGGGAGATAGCGCTTAGTGGAGACCCCGCAGGCTTGCCGAGGAGGCTCCACTAGTGCCCCGCGGAAAGCGAAGCCCAGTGCGGAAATCAACAGCGGCGTTTAACAGAACCTTCTAAATTAAAGACCGTTGATTTGGTAGCAATGTTATACTTTTAACAGAAAGTTATTGAAGGAGTTTACATATATGGAGTTTATACTTTTTATTCTTTTAGGTTTTTCGATTAGCATGCTTTCAGGTTTTTTCGGGATTGGAGGTGGCCTTGTTCTTACACCCGTGCTGCTTCTACTAGGCTACACTCCAGTAGAGGCGATTTCCACCAGTTTACTCTATACTATCGGAACATCGATGGCTGGTGTGTATGCACATTTCAAGATGAAAAACATTCAGTGGAAGGCGGCTTTAATTATTGGAGCAAGTGGTGTCGTTGCCACGCAAATTGCCTATCCTGTAGTCAGCTGGATGGAATCAAACGGTTATGATACAACGGTTGTGCCAATACTGTATCTTGCATTGCTTACATATTTCGCTTACAAAATGTTGAAGAAAGATAATGGAGATACAAGAGCAACCTACGATCCCTCCGCAAAAGGCCAAGGTGTCTTGAAGTTCATTTTCATCGGAGTTATTGCAGGATTGCTTTCTACGACTCTTGGTGTAGGAGGAGGATTCATCATTGTGCCCTTGTTGATTGCTTACTACGCCTTCTCTTCCAAACAGGCAGTCGCAACAAGCCTGGCGGGGGTTATCTTAATAGTCAGTGCAGGATTCATTACATATGCGGTGAATAATCCAATCAATTTAAAGGTTGGACTGTTCTTAATCGCAGGAGCAATCATCGGCTCTCAGTTAGGAGCACGCGCCACTTCTTTCTTCAATAGCAGAAGCATCCAGAAACTGCTGGGATTCCTCTATATAGTGACAATGCTCAGTTTGATCTTGGAGATGATAGAGTTTTCTACAGTTGGTTTGGTGGCTTTGGGCTGTTATACCCTCTTCATCAATATCTTTTTGATAACAAGGCTTCTAAAGAAGAAAGTGCAACCTTTGAATTGAGATAAAAAAGACCATCCTCGCAACAGGTCGCACCTGATGCTTAGATGGTCTTTTTTGCTTTTCATTTTATGGAGCCAAATGAGAAAGAAATGCTGTTGCAATACCAAAATAAATCAATAAAGACAGTATATCATTCAATGTCGTAATCAGCGGACCAGATGCAATCGCAGGGTCGATATTCAACTTATAGAGAATTAACGGAATAATCGTCCCTGCCAGCGTTCCGATAATTAGTGTGAAAAATAATGAAACCCCGACAACCATTCCAAGTACTGGGTCGCCACGCCATACAAATGCAATGATTGCAATTAAGATGGCACAAGTAAATCCGATAGTGATTCCCACACCAAGCTCACGGAAAACAACCTTTGTAACCAGCTTCTTATCCAAATCACGGGAAATCAGCCCACGTACAATCACCGCAAGAGACTGTGTCCCGGTATTACCTGTCATCCCTGCGATCATCGGCATAAAGAATGCCAATGCTACGACAGTTCCTAATGTATCTTCAAATCCACTGATAATGCTACCGGAAATAAGCCCAATAAATAATAATAAGATCAACCAAGGCAGTCGTCTTGCAGATGCCACTAAAGCAGGTGTATCGAAGTCAATATCCTTACCAGATGCGGAAAGCTTCTCGATATCCTCATTCGCCTCTTGGATGACAACGTCGATAACATCATCGACGGTGATAATCCCAATCAATGTCTTTTCATCGTCCACAACCGGTACTGCCAGGAAATCATAACGTTCGATGATATGAGCCACTTCTTCCTGGTCCGTATCCACATGAACGGATATGACACGGGAGAACATGATTTCCTGAATTTTCTCGTTAGCTTCTGCAAGAATGAGGTCACGATAGGAGACTACCCCTACCAGCCTTTGCTCTTCGTCAATCACGTACAGGTAGTTGATGGTCTCCGCAAGTTCCGCAAATGACTTCAGCTTTTCGACCACTTCCCGAATGGTATATTCCTGGGGAATCCATACATAACGGTTGGTCATCAATCGACCTGCTGTTTCCGCTTCGTATTTCATCAAGTCCTGTACAGCTGTGGACTCTTCTTTGTTCATTTTTGCTAAAAAGCGGCCTTTGATCTCCGGATCCATTTCGTCAAATAAGGAAGCCAGGTCATCGTTGTCCATACGATCCATTACTTTTGCCGATTTTTCCACACCAATTCTTTTTAAAACTTCCAATTGAAGATCCTGATTCAATTCCTGAATTAGTGCGGTCAACTGTTCAATTGTAAGGTAGGTTAAAAATCGAACCTTATGTTTTTCCGGAAGCTGTTGATAAATGACTCCCGTATCGTATGGCTGTAATTCTTCAATAATATCCTGAAATGCCTTTCGCTTTCCTTCTTTCAAAAAGTTGATGATATTTAATATGATTTGATCCTCTGTCATGTTCTTCACCATGAGCTCTGCCTCCTCTGCTTGCTAAGGAGTACAAGGAATCACATCTTTATTTTACCGAAGAGGCGGTAACCAAAAATGATATGTATTCACCTGTACTTCTTATAAATTTCGTCCTTGGACTTGGACTACTATCCATTTTTGTTACCACCACCTTGAATTTTCTTGGCATTTCATTTGGAACTCCCTGTTTCCTTCCGTTCCAGGTGTTCGCTTTCCGCGGGGCGGTGCTTGAGCCTCCTCGGCTTTGCCTGCGGGGTCTCAAGTCTACCGCTATCGCCCGCCGGAGTCTCACACCTTGCACTACAGTCAACAGGTGGAGAATTAGGGGATCATCATGTCATCCCATTAAAAAAGCACCTGTCATCCAAACGAATGAAGGCGCATAAAGGCATAGTTGATCCTTATGATTTCCCTCATTCGTAGAGCTTTAGCACTGTGTGGCATAGGAAAATATCCAGCTGCATTAAATACCACCTTATATCGATGGTCTCTGTTGACCCATTGGCGTCTTTGGACGTTTCTGGGCAGCAGCATATCTCCACACAGGAGCCTCACCTAACGAAGGTAAATGAGTTTCACAATTACTACTCTACAAGGGAAAAACAGACTATGTCAACCTTTTTTCAGTTACTCTTTTTTTCTTCAATCGATAAAGTTTTCATTTGTTTTGTCTGTTGGTTAAATGTTTGCGTAACCATGCACAAAAATAAAATCACTTAACATACTTAATACCCATTTTTCATCATCAGAAACCTCCTAATATTGATACATACCGTTATTCTGCTTTATTATTTGGTGACACATTATTATTCAGATACAGATTTTTTGTTTTTGCTGCGAGATATATTCCCACCTTTTTGTTGCGATTCCACTCCTCCTGGAAAACGGATAATGGCGGGTTTGTATCTTCGACAAAGTAGGAAATCTCCGGAGTGAAGGATGGCCGTTTAAACTCTGACACAAACCAATCCGAAAATCCTCCCCCTACCGCATGCTCCTCTGGCTGGTCCAGCGAATAACCGGTAAGCTTAGAAAGCTGTTCTGCTATCCTTTTATCCCGATTGATGACAGCCTGATCATTTTTAAAATACCAATAAAGAACTCGTCCTGAAGAGTGATAGGTGATCGCCATCAACGGCTGAACTTCACGTGTAAAGGACACAACCGCTCTGGCCTCCTTGGCTTGAAGTGGGAACTTGCCCTTATAATACTGAAAAGAAGGAGCATTCGTTTTTTCTTTGATTGTTGACCAGCCTGCAGGATATTGCCGGTTCAAATCAATTCCATTCCCATTTGCCTTCCATCGGTCAAAATCGTCACTGTTTCCGTTCATTTTGATCAATAGTTTCTGTTGGTACTTCGGTAAAAAGCATACTCCCTCCTGCTGAATACGGACACCGTCAGGGTTGACCATAGGAATGAACCATATCGACACTTCATCCAAAAGATCAGGATTGTAACCGAAGATTTTTTGATTACTCTTATACGCTTGAAGATAGTACTCCAACTTTGTCATGACAAGACTTGTGGTTAACCATTCCCTCCCATGATGCCCGGCAAGGATTACAATATTAGCGTCCCCTTTGCCTATTTTTGCAGCCCAAATATTTTGTCCGAACTCTGATTTCCCGATTAGCTTGATATTAAGTTCATGGCCGTATTTCCTTTTCAATAGCTTAAGGTCCTCAAGCATTCGATCATACGTGTACCATTCCTGGGCATTAACTATCTGCTCCGCTTTTGTTGTGAAGGGATAGATTTGTATCAAAAGAATAAACAGAAATATCGCTTTGCATGTCCTCATTTATACACCTCTAAAATGCATTTCACTTATTTTGTGTCAATTTTCGTATGGAGATACGACCAACATTTTCAACGAGGGAAACATGCAGTTCTGACACAAAATATAACTACTCCTTAAAAAGAGGAGGAGAGGACTCAGATGAACACAGTTGACTACGACCGAGCGTTATATTACACGCACCGCTCAGAATGGGATAACCTGCTTATCCTGATGGTGCGGACAAAAGATGACTTCCTCTCCAAAAATATCGAGCATTTTCTTCACTCCTACAATTTCTCTAAGGACTATAAGGAAATTGAGAGTAACCTGTATCAACTGCTCCGGTATATTGATCATGCTGTAACAAGGAGCACAGAAGATCAAATGGACGAGGTAAGTCACGGATATATGGTGTAATTCATTTCTTAGGCAAACAGTGATCCGAGGTGCGACGAGCCTTGGGTTACTGTTTTTATGGTGAATTTGCAAAAAAAAGAGCCCTCCAATCAGGCCTCTTCATTCTCAAACAGATATTCGCGCATTTTCACATACATAACTAACTCTTTATAAAGAGCATCCACAAGATCGGCACTTTCTGCATTCAACGTGTCATTTTCATACTCAAAGCAGTGAGGATCCAACACCAGCTGTTTCGGGATGACATTCGCGTACACACCACGCCCTACCACACGCATATTGTTCAGTGCATTAATACCGCCTTTCCCACCGCCTGCTACTGCCAACAACCCGACAGGCTTGCTGTGGAACTGCTCGCTCCCAAGGAAATCCAATGCATTTTTTAACGCACCACTCATTCCGCTATGGTACTCAGGGGACAATAAAAGAACGGCATCCGCATTCTTGACTTTTTCCCTCAAGGAAATTACGTTATCCAATTCCGTTTGATAGGACTCTCCATTATATAAAGGGATTTCGCCCTCACTTAAATCAATTACCTCCACACCATATTTCCCATTCAGGAATCGTGCAGCTATTCCAGTACGTCCACTTTTTCTTGGACTTCCGCTTATCGCTAAAATGTTCATATATAATCTGCTCCCTCCAACTGTCTTTTATAATCTTAGTATAATCGACATTACAAGTTGGCAAATCGGAATAAATAGCTAACTTTTCCTACGAAAAATGAATCATTTTTTCTACGACTAAAGATGTAGGTCAGGCAATGCCATGTTTCACAGCATATAATGCCGCCTGCGTCCGATCTGCCAACTCCAATTTTGCTAAAATATTGGAGACATGCGTCTTCACAGTCTTTTCCGTAATGAAAAGGGCAGAAGCAATTTCTTTATTGCTTTTCCCTTTCGCAATCTCCGCTAAAACCTCCAATTCCCTTTTCGTAAGTTCCTCATGAAGATTCTTACTTCCAACTCCTCTCGCAAAATGGGACATGACATGAGAAGTTACCTTAGGGTGCAGCTGGCTCTCTCCTCGATGCACAGCACGAATGGATTCAATCAGCTGATCAGGCTCAACATCCTTCAGTTGATAGCCGGATGCTCCAGCACGTATTGCAGGGATAACATGATCCTGATCGGAAAAACTGGTCAGAATCAACACCTTAGACGATATTTTTCTTTCCATGATCTGTTTTGTCGCTTCGATTCCATCCATTTCCGGCATCACCAAATCCATCAGGACAACATCTGGATTCAAGGCTTCAGCTAGCTCCACTGCTTCCTTCCCGTTCTTTGCTTCCCCGACAATCTCAATATCCTTTTGCGTTTTCAAGAAAAAAAGCAAGCCTCTTCTTACAACATGATGGTCATCTGCAATTACTACCCTAATCATTTCTTCTCCCCCTTTGTCACTGGCATTTCCACCCGCACCATCGTGCCTTTTCCCAGTTCACTTAACAGCGTGAACGTTCCACCCAGGGCCTCGGTTCTCTCCTTCATACTTCTTAATCCCAGTGAAGGAATCTCTTCACTTTGTGTAAAAGAAAAGCCTGCTCCTGTATCTTTAATCTCCATGGAGACTCTTTTATTCTTCACATCAATAAGCAGGCATGCCTCTTTTTTCCCTGCATGCTTTTTACAATTGTTTAATGCCTCCTGTCCAATACGCCATAGACACTCTTCAAGGTGGTTCGGCAGGTCGATTACGCCTTTCACTTCCGAATGGATGCTGAGCCCCAACACTTTTCCATAGTTGAGCAGTGCACTGACGACCCCATTTTCCAACCCTTCAGGCCTGAGCTGCCAGATGAGTGCCCGCATTTCACTTAAAGCCTCCAGGGAAAGCTCCTGCATATATGTAAGCATTTCGAGAATTTGAGGGTCCGTTGTAAGCTCCTTCGTCCCTCTGGCTGTGAGCATAAGTGAAAACAGAAGCTGATTCACCGAATCGTGCAAATCACGCGCAAGCCTGTTTCGTTCCGCCAATATGGATAGATGCTGCTCGTTTTCCGAAAGCCTAATCCGCTTGATTGCGGTCCCGATCTGATACGCAACCGATTCTAAAAGGGCTAGTTCCGTATCAGTGAAATGTGTTTTGAAAGGTGCCGCCACATTCAGCAGACCGAACTTTTCCTCTCCTGCACGTAAAGGGACTGTTGCGTGGTGGGTGACATCGTCCGTATGCCCCCACTCATACTTGATTGCGTCCTCTATGCGTTTACAGGCAATAATATTGGATGCACGCTTAAGCCGCCCATCCCCGTAGCGATCCAGACACCAACAGCCACCCTCGCACATCGGTTTTTTGTTGTGACTTTTGAGTGCTTCCGGCAACTGATGATCTGCTGCCAATGCGTAGTTACCTTTTTCATCTATAAGATAAATCCAGCCTGTCTGCAGGCCTGTTACTTGAAGAAGTTCCTTTAACACACTTGTAAGCATTGTCGGCAAGTCATTGGCTTGATTCAGTGATTCCGCAATGATTTTTAATGCTCGCAGTTCTTGGATTCTTTGGTTTTCATGGACCATATTGCAAGTCCTCCTGTCCTTTGATGGTTCAAGTCATCTATTATCTTTCTATTGTAGCAGTGAGAATCCCTTTTGGCTTTCGGAAAAAGTCTTGGGTTTTGTGCGACTTTGGTCGTAGACGTTATTTAGATGATGTTACATAACAAAAAAAAGCCGCCCCAAGCATCACACCATGCTTGAAACAGCTCCGCATCTATTTTTAAACTTTCCCTACAGAATTCATACGATTCAAAAACTGGTCCACTTTTTCCATCAGCGATGTTGACATGGTATCCAATTTCTCTTTACTCTGTTCCATTGTTTCAGACTGGGTTCCAAAATAGAACTTAATCTTCGGCTCTGTTCCGGAAGGCCTTACACATACCCAAGTTCCGTCCTCTAGGAAATACTTCAGCACATTCGATTTAGGAAGATCGATTTTCTCTACCGCTTTTGTTTCCACAACAAGCCGTTCTTGAGTAGAGTAGTCCTCAATCGCTGTCACCGCGTAGCCTGCCACTTCAGCTGGAGGCGTGTTACGGAAGGCTGTCAGAAGGTTCGCAATCTGTTCCGCTCCTTCTTTTCCTTTCAGAGTTAAAGACTTCATGCCTTCAAGGTAGTAGCCGTATTGTTTATACAACTCCATTAAACCTTCATACATGGTCTTGCCTTGTTTTTTATAGAATGCGCAGATCTCCACCGCCATGATGCACGCTTGAACGGCGTCTTTGTCACGGGCAAAATCAGCGATCAATGAGCCATAGCTCTCTTCGTAACCGAACAAGAAGGAGTATTCCCCACTAGCCTCATACTGCTTGATTTTTTCCCCGATGAACTTGAATCCTGTTAACGTGTCCACCGTTGCAACACCGTAGCTATCAGCAATAACACGACCGAACTCAGATGTTACAATCGTTTTCAGCATCACTCCGTTTGAAGGAAGTGTACCTGTAGCCTTCTTCTCCGATAATAAATAGTGAAGGAAAAGAGCGCCTGTTTGGTTTCCCGTCAACACGACGTATTCTCCCTCAGGATTTTTCACTGCAACCCCTAAACGGTCCGCATCCGGGTCAGTTGCAATCAGGATATCTGCATCGATCTCCTTACCATCACGAATCGCCAATTCAAAGGCTGCATGCTCCTCAGGATTCGGAGAAGAAACCGTGGAGAAATTGGGGTCCGGCTGCTCCTGCTCGGCAACAACCTTCACATTTTTATATCCAAGTGCATCAAGACCCTCGCGAACTGGTAGGTTAGCTGTTCCGTGCAAAGGAGTGAATACCACCTTCACTTCCTCACCCATCTGCTTCCCTAATTCTGGGTGCACACTGATCGTAGTAAGCTGCTTCAAGTATTCCTTGTCCACTTCTTCGCCGATGATTTTGATCAGGCCTTTATTTTTCAAGTCCTCTTCCGAAGCAACCTTGATTTCGAGCTCATTTTCAATTTCATTTACTTTTGCAATCACTTGATCTGCTTCAAACAACGGCAATTGTCCTCCGTCTGGACCATACACCTTGTACCCATTATATTCTGGTGGGTTATGGCTTGCTGTTACCACGATTCCTGAGAATGCATTCAAGTATCGAACGGCAAAAGATAATTCCGGAGTCGGACGCAGACTTTCAAATACATACGTCTGAATGCCATGGCTTGCCAATGTTTTGGCCGCTTCCATTGCAAATTCTGGTGATTTATGACGGCAATCATAAGCTATCGCGACACCGCCCTTTTTCGCTTCCTCACCGAAGGACTCTATGTAGCGTGCCAATCCTTCTGATGCTTTTCGAACCGTATATAAATTCATTCGGTTTGTACCAGCGCCAATTTCTCCGCGCATTCCACCAGTACCAAATTCCAATTCTTTATAAAAGCTTTCTTCCCTCGCCTTGTCATCATGCTTCATCTCTTGAATCAGCTTCACCATTTCTTCATCAAGATTTGTATGTGACTCCCAAAGGTCGAATTTTTCCATCCATTTCATCTGTCTCTTCCTCCTTGCGTTTATCAGGATATAGTAAGACTTCTACTTACCTACTAAAGCTTCCTGCAAAAAAAATACGTCGAATTATGACAAATTATGCACTCGTGAACGTTTTCACTCATTATTATACTAAAAAAGAAAAGAAATCGCATTCACAATTCCTTTTCCTTTCCTGAATTATTTATCCGATTTTACTTACGGAAGGGTCAGGCTCCTCTTCATCCACTGCCGTCACTGCATCGCGGAGGTGACGCTCCAACTCTTTACCGTATTTTTCTTTTTGGGATCTGTTCCAGATAAGCTCCCTTTCCATACAATCCAATACTTTTCCTTTCCATTTCTCTATCCAGCCGATATGGAAAAACAAGGCCCCTGTTCTTCGGATGAAAAAATCTAACGGGGTGGCAGCCATCTCCTCACGCATGGCATAAATCAATTGGACATACACATCTAGTGGTAACCCTACCCGGTCTGCTTTCCCACGCTCTGCTTCCGCTATTTTATATAGCTTATCAACATTGGATCCATACAGGGAGGCGAGTCTATTCGCTTCTTCCAACGTAAATCCATAAGCTACTCCCTCTTCCCCTATCTTATCTACAAAGCGGGGGAAGTTCGCGGAACCTCCTACATCCCCACCGGATATCGGCATGTTCTTTGTTTTAGATGCCCCATAATTTTTACTGATCTCCTTGGAAAACTGCTTGTTAATCAGATCTACCACCAACTCGGCCATTTTCCGATATCCTGTTAATTTACCTCCTGCTATCGTAATCAGTCCTGAATCTGATACCCAAACCTCATCCTTCCTTGATATCTCGGATGCGGACTTTCCTTCTTCATGGATGAGCGGTCGCAAACCCGTCCAGCTGGATTCAATGTCCGATTCTTCCAAGTGAACGGAAGGAAACATGAATTTTATCGCGGCAAGAACGTAATCCTTATCTTCCTTCGTCATCCTCGGATGAACCATATCTTCTGTATAAACTGTATCTGTTGTACCCACATACGTTTTTCCTGCTCTTGGGATGGCAAAAATCATCCGTTTATCTTCCGTGTCAAAATAGATCGCCTGCTTTAGCGGAAACTTTTTCTGATCAAAAACCAAATGAATTCCCTTTGTCAGCTGCAGATGCTTTCCCTTTTTAGATCCATCCATTTCACGAAGGGAATCCACCCAAGGGCCAGCTGCATTTATCACTTTCCTAGCTCGAACTTTATAGCTTCTATTACTCAGCTGGTCGACCACGATCGCACCAGCCACTTTTCCGTTCTCATAAAGGAGCTTTTCCACTTTTGCATAATTTACCGCCTCAGCCCCCTGCTTGATGGCCTCTTTCATGACCTCAATGGTAAGTCGTGCATCATCTGTTCGATACTCGACATACACACCGCCACCTTTTAAGCCTTGACTATTCAAAAGAGGTTCCCGCTTCTGTGTTTCCTTTGCATCCAGCATTTTTCTGCGCTCTGACTTTTTTACATTGGCCAGAAAATCATACACCTTCAACCCAATGGATGTGGAAAATTTGCCGAATGTGCCGCCTTGGTAGATCGGCAAAAGCATCCATTCCGGAGTGGTGACATGCGGACCGTTTTCATAAACGACCGCTCTCTCTTTTCCGACTTCTGCAACCATCTTCACTTCCAGCTGCTTCAGATAACGTAGACCCCCGTGAACAAGCTTGGTCGACCGGCTTGAGGTTCCCCCCGCAAAGTCCTGCATCTCCACTACAGCCGTTTTCATTCCTCGCGTTGCTGCATCCAGTGCAATCCCGCTCCCGGTAATCCCACCACCTATTACAAGGATATCGTATGTTTCCTCAGACATCTTTTCTAACAATAACCCTCTATTGAAGCTTGCGAATGTCAATTTTTTCATGGGTAACAGCCTCCATCTTTATTAGTATGTATATATACAAAAAGAGACCACAGGAAACATAGACAAAGCTTTTGCTTCGAATATGTTCTGTGGTCTCTCCTAATCTCCAACCGGTCTATTAACTTATCAATACTATATCATATGCAGCGCTTACTTAAAAGCCATAGTTGCATTAACCGCTTTTTCCCATCCCTCATAGAGCTCTTTTTGATCCTCTTCCGTCATTTTCGGCGCAAAGGTTTCTCCCTTTTGCCATTGGGAAGCAATCTCTTCTTGATCCTTCCAGTATCCTACTGCAAGTCCTGCCAGATATGCCGCTCCAAGTGCCGTTGTTTCATTCACAAAGGGCCGCTCCACTCCCACTCGTAGCATGTCGCTCTGGAATTGCATGAGGAAGTTGTTCTTAACCGCACCGCCATCAACCCTTAAGGCTTTTAAGGAGATACCAGAATCCTGTTCCATAGCAGTCAGCACATCTTTCGTCTGATATGCCAACGACTCTAGGGTAGCCCTAATTAAATGTTCCTTGGAAGTACCACGCGTAAGGCCGAACATAGCACCGCGAACGTCACTGTCCCAATAGGGAGTGCCAAGTCCAACGAAAGCAGGTACTACATACACACCTTCCGATGATTCGACCCGTGTCGCATACTCTTCACTCTGACTCGCATCCTTGAACATACGCAGTCCGTCCCGTAGCCACTGGATCGCAGAACCTGCAACAAAAATGCTTCCCTCCAATGCATAGGTAACTTTTCCATCCAATCCCCAAGCAATTGTAGTAAGCAATCCGTTATCGGACTTAATTGCTTTTTCACCTGTATTCATTAGCATGAAGCATCCCGTGCCATACGTGTTCTTCGCCATTCCTTTTTCATAGCATGCCTGCCCGAACAAAGCAGCCTGCTGATCACCTGCCGCCCCTGCGATTGGAACCTCATGACCGAAAAAGTGGAAATCAACCGTCTTGGCATACAATTCCGAAGAAGCTTTCACTTCGGGCAGCATACATGCCGGCACTTCAAAAATATTTAATAATTCTTCATCCCACTTCAATTCGTGGATATTGTAAAGAAGCGTTCGGGACGCATTCGAATAATCTGTCACATGAGCTTTCCCGCCTGAGAGCTTCCAAATCAGCCATGTATCAATAGTACCGAAAAGAAGGTCCCCTTTTTCTGCTTTTTCACGTGCACCCTCCACATGGTCAAGGAGCCATTTTACCTTTGTACCCGAAAAGTACGCATCCACAAGAAGTCCCGTTTTCTCACGGATTTTCTGTTCATGCCCTGCAGCTTTCAATTCTTCACAAATGGAGGCTGTCTGTCTCGATTGCCACACAATGGCATTATGTATCGGCTGGCCTGTATTCTTATCCCAAACAACAGTTGTTTCCCGTTGATTCGTAATTCCTATTCCTTCAATCTGTTCCGGTTTGACCCCCGACTCGGAAAGACATGACGCAATGACCGCAAGAATGGAGCTCCAGATTTCGTTGGCGTTATGCTCCACCCACCCCGACTTGGGAAAATACTGTTTGAATTCCTTTTGGGCCGTATAGACCGGCTCCCCTTGTTTATTGAAAAGTATGGCCCTTGAACTTGTGGTCCCCTGGTCCAAAGATAAAATATACGTTTCCATCCTTTCCCCTCCTTCTCCGTATTCATTTCGAGTAATGCTCCCAAAGTTCCTGCTTGGATGTCGTCACAGCGGTGGCTCCTGCCGCTATCGCCCGATCCACATCTTCTATCGTACGAATCAGTCCCCCAGCGAACACCGGTATCCCCGTTTTCTCTTTCACTTCCTTTATCATATGAGGAACAACACCAGGAAGAACTTCAATAAAATCTGGTTGTACCTTCTCAATGACCTGATAACTCTTTTCCACCGCATTTGAATCTAACAGAAACAATCGCTGAATTGCATAGACCCCACGCTGTTTTGCTTTTGTAATCACAGTGGCTCTCGTAGACACCAACCCTGCTGGCTTCAAGGTCTGACAAAGAAACTCCGCCGCATGTTCATCATTCTTAATCCCCTGGATCAGATCGACATGAATAAACAGTTTTTTATTTTCCCTTTTGGCCGCCTTTATGAAACTGGGAATCTGTGAAAGCTGACTGTCTAGTATTACCCCATATTCATAGCTGCTTTGTAAAAAGCGCTCCAATGTTTTGCCGTTCTTCACTGCAGGTAGAATGGTCTGGTTTTGAAAAGTCATGGGAAGCCTCCCGTTTTTAATGAATTATTATCTGATTTTGTTGAAAGGAAAACTTGAACCTTTACAAGTTAAAATATTTACAACACCAACCAAAACATCACCGGCAACGTAACAGGGGTCAATAACGTACTAACCAAGGTCGCACTTGAAACGAATTCCGGTTCTGTGTTGAATTCCAGAGCATACATGGTCGTGTTCGCCGCTGCCGGCATTGCCGCCATTATGATCATCAACTGTTTAATCATCGGATCCACCGGAAGCACCAAAGTGAATAGAAAAGCAATGAATGGTGAAACCACCAGTTTAATGGAAAGAGCGTACAGCAGTTTTTCCTTTGCTGTCGTACGTATGGATATTTTCGCAAGCTGCATGCCCAAGATAACCATGATGACCGGAATTGTTGCATCCGCCACTAGATGGACAGCCTGCATGATGGGCTTGGAAACCGGTACTGAAAACCATTGAAAAAACAGACCTATTACTGCTCCATACATGATTGGCATTTTCACCACAGACATTAGTGCTGATCGGAAGCCATCATTGTCCGGACTTCCCTTTGCTGCATAATACACTCCGACTGTCGCCATCAACAACGATTGAATGACCATCAGAACAATTGCATACTCAAATCCGGCAGCACCAAAGAGCAGCAGTGCCACAGGTGTTCCGTAATTTCCATTGTTCATGAAACTCGATGATAGAATGAGACCACAGGTTTCAGATTTTGAATACCTTCTCACCCAGGCAATAAGGTATGTAAAAATAATTAATGAAAAACAAAGCAAACAACAATAAATGATGATGTAAAGATGATCACTAGAAAATTCGTTCACGTAGAAAGTCCTGAACACAAGAACCGGTGACAATAGATACATCGCCATCTTGGACAGGGCTTTCACATCAAACCCGATTGTTTTCTGACCGATAAAGCCAATTGCAAATATCATGAAAACCGGTAATATTACCTCTAAAAATATCAAACTACTCTCCCCAAATCTTTGTGTGAATTAACTATGTCAGTTTTGTATCTCCTATACTATCAAAACTTAACACAATTATCTTCTTACCAGTTTTTATTTGTTGCACTTCTTTACACAAGTCGAGTATGATAGTCATAACAAATATCCGATTATACAGGTGGGATTAATCACATATGAAAAATAACACTTTACCTAAACCACTAGTTACCTTTAACCAATGGTTCATTTTATCTACCGTTGTCCTTTCCCTTGCAACCGGTTTATATATTCTGATGGCGTTGCCTCTGCTTGCAGGTCTGATGGGTCTTTTTTTGAAATGGAACCCAGCCATTATTGTTGCAAGGAAGTTCCTTTCCAAGCCAGCTGGATCTTATCCACAGGAAGATGTTGCGCAGCTTCAATTCAACCAATCCATCGCGGTTGCATGTTTAGCATTGGCGTTGATTGGATTCTATTCCGGATATGTCATTGTCGGTTATGTATTTGCCGTGATGGTAGGTGTAGCATCTGGAGTCGCTCTGATGGGCTTTTGCGTAGGCTGTTTTATCAGGTTTCAGTGGCAGCAGTATAAATATCGTCGTTTTAATTAAAGTTATTATTAATGAACTCCTCATGGGGTTCATTTTTTGGTTCGTTTGGTTCGGGAATGATAAAAACGCGTATGGTGACTTTTTCCTACATCCAATTCGGCAAACTCTGTCCTCATTGACCTTGTATGACGACCTCCTCCCATGAAAAACCTCAAACTCTGTCCTCATTCCTCATTGAATAATGCATGCTAAAAAAGCGACCCACCAAAAGGTCGCTTTCCACAAATTATTTTTTATACTTGATTTCGTACACGTCCCTACGACGGTCCTTCAACTGACGCACCGTACCCGACTGACGCTGGCGACGGAGAATCTCTAAGTCCACATCCCCGATAATTACCATTTCAATATTCGGATTGCACTCTCCTACAATTCCGTCCCTTGCAAATTCGAAATCGGACGGAGCAAAGATCGCCGACTGGGAGTACTGGATATCCATGTTCTCCACCTGCGGAAGGTTTCCACATGTCCCCGCAATAACCGTGTAGATCTGATTTTCCACAGCGCGCGCTTGAGCACAATAGCGGACACGAAGATAGCCTTGGCGGTCCTCTGTATTAAATGGACAGAAAATGATGTTGGCTCCCTTTTCTGTCGCAATACGAGCCAGTTCTGGAAACTCGATATCATAGCAGATCTGGATGGCGATTTTTCCGCAATCCGTATCGAATACCCGAACGCTCTCCCCACGGCTGATTCCCCACCATTTACGTTCATTCGGGGTGATGTGCAATTTGTACTGTTTCTCTATGGTCCCATCACGACGGAATAGATAAGCAATGTTGTAGACCTTTTCATCCTCCTCAACGAAATGCGAGCCTCCAATGATATTCACATTATATTTAACTGCAAGGTCAGTGAATAACTGGATATATCGTTCCGTATACTTCGTTAATCGTTGAACAGCTTTACTAGGTACCTTCTCATGTAAAAAGCTCATTAATTGAGTAGTGAAAATCTCTGGAAACACTGCAAAGTCAGCGCCTGCATCCGAGGCAACATCCGTGTAATACTCCACCTGTGTTGCAAATTCTTCAAAAGAGCTGATGGGTTTCATCATGTATTGGACCACACAAACCCGAACAGGGAAGGAAGTCTTAAAGTGGCGCTTTGTCTTAGGAATGTACTCGACGTTATTCCATTCCATCAATGTTGCAAATTTATTGGAAGCGACATCGTCCGGCAAATAGCCTGGATTGATACGCATCAGTGTAAATTCATTAAGAAGCTGGAAAGAAAGTACAGGATCATAAACTTTATGACGCATCACCTGCCTGACGTACTCACGAGGCGTCATCTCTTCTGCATACTTGTGATAGTTCGGGATCCGACCACCAATGATGATACTTTTCAGATTCAGCCTTCGTGCCAGGTCTTTTCTCGCCTCATAGAGACGGTGCCCTACCTTCATACGGCGATAGCCCGGATGTACCATCACTTCAATTCCATACAAGTTGTAGCCATCTGGATTGTGATTGGTGATATATCCTTCATCTGTGATGTCATCCCATGTGTGACGATCATCATACTCATCAAAGTTGATCAGAAGGCTTGAGCAGGATCCGATTATTTCCCCATCATATTCCGCGCATAGCTGCCCTTCAGGAAACATGTTCAAGTGGCTTTCCAGGTGCTCACTCTTCCAAGGCTGCATCCCTGGAAAACACAAATGCTGAAGTGCAATAATATCATCTATGTCTTTCAATTCTATGTTTCTGATATTCATTTTTCTCTCAAATTTAGATAAATCGATTTTTGACAAAGCTTACATCTCCTATCCTTATGTACAAAAAAGCATGCCGGGCTGTTTCTATTTGTAAAAATGTAGAATAGCCCAATATTACTTATTCCCTAATTTTATCATAACAAAACAAAAAACAATAAAGGACTTTGACATCAATTTCATTGTTACTTATCAACAAACTAACATTTATATGATCTACTATTCCATCCATGTCGAAATAATTTTTATTTCCCGAGAAATTTGTCACAACTTATATTTTTTCGTCACAAAACATAAAACCAGTATTGGAAACGGCTTTCTTTATCCCCGTCAAAGAATGTTCACATTAATATGAAGGGAATAGTTTTGCAATAATGATGAGTAAGGACTATAATTTTAGAAAAGTATCTTGAATTCAAAAGAGGCGAGTTATGGTGGATCATTCCAAGAAAGTGGAGAACCTATTGCTTGTGGCAGCAATCATTGCCCTTGTCGCAACTCTAGGCAGTTTATATTTTTCTGAAGTATTGATGTATATACCATGTGAACTGTGCTGGTATCAGCGGATACTGATGTACCCGCTTGTAGTTCTGCTAGGAATTGCTGCGGTAAAGAAAGATGCGGGGATTGCGACCTATGCTCTTCCTCTATCCATTATCGGAGGCACCATTTCCATCTATCATTATTTGGTGCAGAAGGTAGCATTTTTCGGGGAGAACTCCGTTTCCTGCGGAGTGGTGCCGTGTACTGGCCAATACATCAACTTACTGGGCTTTATTACTATCCCATTTTTAGCACTTATCGGTTTTACATCCATTACGGCAATTTTACTTTATGTGAAAAAACTTTCAAAGAAAGCAGGTAACTGACCATGAAAAAACTTATCATCATCATGGCGGTCATTATGGCCATCTTTATAGCACTCGTTGTCATCACAAATATTCAGCAGAAGCAGAATGTTGAAGGTAATCCTTTTGGAAAGGACAAACTTCATACAGAAACACAAAAACAGCTCGATGACCCTCTTTATCAAAACATCATTACTCCAGATCAATTGAAGGAAGATCTTGCTGCTGGAGAAACGAAAACAATTTATTTCTACAGCTCCACTTGTCCCGCTTGTAAGCAAACAAGCCCTGTTGTTGTTCCAATGGCCGAAGAGATGGGAGTCGAAATGGAACTATATAATCTTGAGGAATTTAATGATGGCTGGAATGAATATGGCATCAGATCGACTCCGACCTTCATTCATTTCGTAGATGGCCAGGAAGTGGAACGCCTTGAGAACTACCACGAGGACCATAACGTGTACTCCGAATGGTTCGAGAAAGTAAAAGAAACTCCTAGCGAATGATCGCCAGGAGTTTCTTCCTTTTTTCGGTTAAATTAAGAAATGATTAGAAGGACTTATAAATTTACTGAAGATATTAGCCTTGCTAGGTTTCGGTGTAAATTGATCAATTGAAAACGGGAAGGAAAAACCAAACTCTCTTAACATATTGACATTCCTCTTATATATTTCACGATGCTTGTTTAATAGATCCTCTTCCTGGATTGCTTCAATAACTGCAATGATTGCTTGAAGGCATGAAATGATATGAAATGCTTCTTTCAATGTTCCATTATAATCGGAAAAAGTATCATGGACTTCTCCAGTGTGAAGGGATAATTGTTTTGCAAGGTTTTCTATCTCTTTGTCTGTGAAATAATAAGGAAGAATGTTCGTTAAGAGGTGTTGGACCAATTCACCGATATGGTCCTCCTGCTCTGGAGTTGAAGCGTACACTACTTTCACGAATTAAAACCACCCTTGTAACTTCTCTATAACAAAAGAGTAACATAAATGCATCTTTATTTGGGTAGGTAGTTAATGGAATCCATAGACTGATTACGACAAAAATCAAGCAGAACTTTGCGTACCACAGTAGTATCATATTTCTTATATATAAAGGAGCTCACAATGAACAACCAGAAACTTAGATTTACTGTTTCTAAAAATGCATCCCTCCCTTTGCAGGGTTATCTGAAAGAGATGATTGGCATACCAAAGGGTCTTCTTCATGAACTACGGATGTCCAAGCAGGTCACCGTAAATGAAGAAATACCGAATTGGACAACACCTCTTCTGGAAGGAGACCGAATCTCTATACCTGTTTTACCAGAAGAGGTATCGCCTCCTGCTACGGATATGAATATTGAGGTAGTTTATGAAAATGAACATTTAATGGTGGTAAACAAAAATGCAGGTTTGGAGACACATCCGTCTTCAGAAAAAGATTTCCATTCCCTTTCCAACGGTGTTTCACAATATTTCAAGCAAAAAAATATTCAGGCAAAAGTACGCCATGTCCACCGTTTGGATAAAGACACCAGTGGAGCCATTCTTTTTGCCAAACATGCCATCTCTGGAGCTATACTCGATAGGCTGCTGGAGGAAAGAAAAGTGAAACGAACATATCTGGCTCTTGTTGAGGGAATATTGAACACCTCGAAAGGTACAGTCGATAAAGCAATCGGAAAAGATCGCCATCATGCATCTAGAAGGCGAATTTCCCCCAACGGCCAAAAAGCTGTCACTCATTACAAAGTCATTAAGACATTTCCCAAGGATCGATTGTCACTTGTGGAACTGACTCTCGATACAGGAAGAACACATCAGATCCGTGTACATATGAGTAGCCTAGGTCACCCTTTATACGGCGACAAACTTTATGGAGCGACAAACAAACACCATCGCCACAGCCTCCATGCCTGGAAACTGAGCGTTCCACATCCGTTCACTGGTGAGAGTGTCACTGTTCATGCACCACTACGTGATGGGTTCGGTCCTTCTTTTCTGAAGTTAGAAGAGCTGTAGCACGGGTGCTACAGCTTCTTTCTGAACACATAACTCGATTTCTCATAATCCATCTTATCTTCATAAAACCTATGGGCATCCACTCTTGCTAGACCGGAAGACAGTGTTACCTTCTCACAGCCCCTTTCTTTACCTAGCTCTTCAATATACCCTAACAGTTTTTCGCCATATCCCTTGGATCTTGAACTGCTTTTGGTTACAAGGTCATAGACATAAATATGGCGCCCATCATAGAAATTTGTCAGCGTGATGATCCCCGTAACTGCCTCCACTTCTTCTCCTTCAATATAAGCATGCAATTCATAGCCCTCACCTTGCATCGTTTCGTAAATCTCTAGGAAAGACTCCTCAGTCAAATGAGGTCTTAACTCTTTTAATACATGATATCCTTGTAATAGCTCCTCTTTTGTTTGTAGATGCTTAATCATATTCCTCAACCTCCCTTATGTATAAACCATATCGAGTATGGCCAATACCAATATAGTACTATGTTTGTTCACAGGATTGATCTTTTTTTAATAATTTTCCTTTAAGATTCTAGATATAATAAAACCATTGAACGAGAGGAGTGTTTTAGTTGAAAAAATTCACTATACTGATCTGCTTGCTTTCATTATTAATGTTGGCAGCTTGCGGATCATCCGATAACAATGAAAATACAAATGGTAACAGTGATGGAGTTCCTAGCATGGTTGAAGTAGAAATTAAGCTTCCTGAAGCAATTGAACCAAATGAAGAAGTGAAAATTGAAGCATTGGTCACACAGGGTGATGAAAATGTGGAAGATGCAAATGAAGTAACATTTGAAGTATGGAAACAAGGTCAGGAAGCCGACCATGAAATGATCGAAGCGACAAATGACGGAGCCGGAATCTATTCCATTACGAAAACGTTTGAAGAAGAAGGCTTCTACTATGTGGTGGCGCATACCACTGCAAGAGAAATGCACGTGATGCCCCGTGTAGAATTGACTGTCGGAAACCCTGACCCTTCCGAACAGGAGGAAGAGAAACACAGTCACGAACATAAAGAGGACGGTCACAGCCACGACCATGAAAATCATGAAAAAACCGACCACGATGATCATCACAGCCATGAGAACACATTAAACATGACGTTACAACATGGTGATACGGTGAAAACAAATCAAGAAACAACCTTGTCTACAGAACTTAAGCATGAGGATGCAACATTTACCGGTGCGGATGTGCGCTTTGAAATCTGGCATGAAGATTCCGAGCAACATGAATTTGTGAATGCCGAAGAAGTTAGTGAAGGTGTCTATGAGGCAAAAGCGACCATGACAGAAAGCGGTCTGCACTATGTACAGATACATGTGGAAAAAGACGATTTGCATGAACACCAGCTTGAAGAATTAGAAGTTGAATAATAAATAAGTAAAGGTGCCAGTTCCTAATGTTAAGAACGGCACCTTTTCCTAATGGGCAATATGATCTGTATAACTCCTGTAGATTTACGTTCCAGGTGATTCTTACATAACATGAAAATTGTGGCGAACGTCCCAACAAATCACTTAAAAATCAAAGTTATCTGGATCTGGACCTACACGTTTGTCTTCATTCAACGCATGAATCTTCTGCATGTCTTCCTCTGACAATTCAAAGTCAAAGATATCCGCGTTTTCTTTGATACGGTGCTCTTTCACTGACTTCGGAATCGTTACCACACCGTTCTGTAAATCCCAACGCAAGATGACCTGTGCTACAGATTTATTATGTGATGTTGCGACTTCTTTTAATACTTCGTTATCCAAGAGTTGGCCCTGCATAAGAGGAGACCAAGCTTCAAGCTGGATTCCGTTTTCTTTACAGAAATTAAGCAGTTCTACCTGTGAAAGCTTAGGATGATATTCCACCTGATTGACCATCGGCTTCACTTCTGCCACATCCAAAATATCTTGAAGGTGGTGAATGTGGAAGTTGCTTACACCGATTGCACGCACTTTTCCATCTTTATATAGCTTTTCTAGCGCTTTCCAAGTATCAACATACTTGCCTTTTACAGGCCAATGTACCAAATAAAGATCCAGATATTCCAGTCCAAGCTTTTCCATACTCTCATCAAAAGCTTTTAATGTGGATTCATACCCCTGATCTGCATTCCACACTTTTGTAGTAATGAAAAGCTCTTCGCGAGGCACATCAGATTCTCTGATTGCTTTTCCGACACCTTCTTCATTTTTATAGATGGCTGCCGTATCAATACTCTTATACCCAGCATGAATCGCCATTTTCACAGAAGCTTCAACCTCTTGCCCTTCTTCCACTTTAAAAACACCCAATCCGAACCATGGCATTTCTAAACCATTATGTAAGGTTGTGGTGGACGCTAAACTTTTCATTTTTTTCACCTTCCTATTCGTAGTATACTTTTATTATGTCGGATTGAGGTAAATAAGCAAATAATTTGCTTAGGCACTCACCTATCAATTTGTCCTGCTATATATATAGAAAAAAGGAGATTTATATGGAGATGTATGACTACATTATGCTCTTGAATCTGTTGGCCATTGTTTCTACGACACTGGGCAGTTACCTGTACGTCTCGCAGTTGGTGAAGAGAAAAGGAGCATTCTTTTTCCACACAGTTATCAGCCTTTTCTTTATTGTTATTACCTGGTTCATCACCACTTCGATTTGGTACTTCCTGACCATACAGGTTGACGGACTCCTTTACATTGGTGGGATGCTTTTTAATATGATGGTAGCCATATTCTGTTCAACCGTCCTCTTGGCTTACCTGTTTGTCCAACGGGCTTATTTTATAAAAAAGTATAAAAAAAGCAATAAATAAAACACCTATCTAAAGGTTCACTCTGAACCTTTTGGGATAGGTGTTTTCTCTTATTACTGCATTCCGTTCTTGATAGCACTCGCCACCTGGATGGTTCGCTTGGTTTGATGCTTCACCGCTGCTGCCACATCCTCTTTCCAGTTGCCATCCTGATCGGCTGTTACACTTGTTCCATACGGATTTCCTCCAGCTTCAAAAATGGAGTTATCAGTATAGCCTGGTGCTGCTACAATCACTCCCCAATGGTACATGGTCGTGTACAGGTTAAGAATAGTCTGTTCCTGGCCGCCGTGGGGATTGCTTGCTGATGTCATGGCGCTTGCGACTTTGTTTGCAAGCTTCCCTTCCGCCCAAAGTCCTCCTGTTGTATCCAAGAACTGCTTCATTTGTGCTGGAAGGGTACCATATCTTGTCGGAACACTGAAGATATAGGCATCTGCCCATGTCAGGTCATCTAGGCTTGCTTCCGGTACATCCTTTGTTTCCTCCAGGTGTTGTTTCCAAGCGGGGTTGGATTCGATTGCCTGCTGAGGGGCAAGCTCTGGCACCTTGACGAGTTTCACTTCCGCTCCAGCTACTTTGCCAGCTACTTCTGCCGTCTTTGCAAGTTTGTAATTGGTTCCAGTTGAGCTATAGTAGATTATTGCCAATTTCACATTCGTTGCCATCGTTTATCGCTCCTTTTCCAATTTAGTCAAAGGGTACATTCATGTTAGGGATTCATATTACTTTTCCCCTATTAGTTATCTTGTACCCAATTATCTTGAATTAAAACTATGGAAGATGCGGCGTACAGCTATATCAGAAATTTTACCCCAAAAACAAACAAAAAACCCCACCCGACAAACAGAATGAGGTTCTCCCAAAAATCCCTTTATTCCAAACCTATAAATCATCCACCTGGAATAGGTTCGGGGTGCTCATCTTTTCCAGATGTAGACATTACATCCGGTTGTGTTTGGACTTGCTCCTTTTGGAGTTCTCCAGCTCCTCCAAACAATAAGAATACAGCGATTGCTAAAAGAACCAAGTTTTTTTTCATACTGATCATCTCCCTATTTTAAGAATGTTTGTTTCTTTAATTCTTTATAGCCAAGTGAATAGTAATAGCTAGCCTTTTTATATTTATAAGTTGACTCGTAATAATGAGCCAATCGTTCTGCATAAATGATGAGCGGTTCCTTTAGATCCTTCTGTTGAAAATATGGTAAAGCCTGCTCCTGAAAAATCTCGTCGAACCTTTCAAAATCCCCTTTCAGAATACTGTCGTGAATGGAAAAATAATAATGATACTCGATGGCATCCTCAGGATCAACTAATAGCGACTGGCCTATTTGAAGCCACTTCCTACACTCAGAAAGATCACCAAGCTTATCATATTCTAATAGAATGCAATAAATCGAAGTCAGCTTGCTTAGCGGTTTATCTTCCCGTTTTAAGTAATAGCTTTTTTCGTATTCTTTTATGGCATCCATATGGTGGCCCTGAATGGAATACAATTTTCCAAGATTATGATAGATGAGTGATTGCAGATATATATTGTTGAGGGACTCGGACAGTTTCTGAGCAAGAAGATAGCTCTCTTCCGAGCGGTCATATTCACCTATTCTTCGATAGCAGATACCTAGCAGTACTTGGCATTCAGCACTTCTTTTAAAATCATAGATTGCCTGGAATTCGTGGAGTGCCTTAGTGGTATATGTGATACTTAATGGCTCTTTCATTGTTTGGCTGTATGTAAGCCCGAATAAATAATAGAGATCGGCTTCTTCAGATTTTTCGAAATTGGAATTCCTCTGAAGGAGTTTTTCAGCAATTTTCAAGTGCTCCAATGCATGGACGAAATTGTTCAGCCTGTACTCATAGATGGAATAGAACTTTTGGAAATAGTAATGCATTTGTATATCAAAAATATCCATAAACTGTTGGAGTTTATCAATAAGTAATCTGGATTGTTCAGTGTTCTTAAGATAAAGGTGATATCTCAGTTCAAACAATACGAAATACATATAGGTTTTCGTGTTGACGAATTGAATTTTTTTGGAGATGGTCTCATATCTCCGTTCTATCTCTGCACTTTCACTCGACGTCATCAATTTGTACCATGAAACCAGTTCTTGCAGAATGGTATCGTCCTGCTGTTCAATAAGGCTGACACCAAGGCGTTCACATAACAGCCTTAAGACTTCCTCACTTGGTGAGGTTAAATTATTTTCAATTTTTGATAAGTAGGAGACAGAAATAATTCCTCTTGCAAGGTCCTCCTGCTTTAAGCCTTTTTGGATGCGAAAAAATTTGATTTTGCTACCAATATCCATTTTCGTTGTCTTGGTTGATGGGTGATCTAGATTTATCATATGGACCATTCCTTCGCTTTGTATTTCTATTTTAAATATTCAGATTACTATAAGTAAACCTCTAAGTCAAAGCTACTAGAACCCTATCTTCTATTATAAGACCTAAACTTCCATTCCGTAACCTATTTTTATAGTTATCTAGGCATATTTCAATAGGAAAATTTTCCTTTCTTCGCAGAAAAGAACTAGTTATTGTTGGAACTCCACTTTTTTTGCCGAACGATTACTAGTTTTGTCTTACTTGAAGGATTTTCTTTACTGATGTGTAATTAGATATAAACAAAGGGAGGTTGTTTAAATGGAGTTAAAGACACATGAAGTTGCAAAAGAATTGGGAATGGCACCGAGAACCATCCGAAAATGGGTACAAAAGCACAACATTCCTTGCAGCAAAAATGATTATGGTCATTATGTCTATGATGCAGAAGCCATCGCCCGCCTGGAAACTCTAAAAACCAACTCGGAAGTAGCCGGTACGCTTGAAGTGTATGAATCAGAAGTTAACTACGCTCAAGATGAACAAAAAGGTAATAGAATGTTGGAACATCAGGTCAAAGCCTTGACCGAAAGAGTTAGCAGAACAGAACAGCTCGTTCAGCAAAAAGCCGACGAAGTTGTATCCTACCAACTTCTACAGCAGAGAAAAGAGATTGAAGAACTTACAAAAAAATTGGCTATGATGGAAGGGGTACTAGATCAATTTCAATCCAAGCAAGTAAAAAAACTCGATCCCCCACTTATCTTTGATCAGCCCCCACAACAAAAACGCCGCAATGTATTTCGTTCCATATTCGGATTATAGAAGCTGCCATTGCACAAAGATGGTCAGCTTTCTTTTTTTAGTTCATCCAGCACATTGGTATATACTTTCATTAATAAGAGTTGTTCAGAATCTTTCAAGGGGGAATCCATGATGCGTTTGATAGCTATGGCATATTTCTCCACCGGTTTCCTTCTTGTTCTCGGATGTGTCCATTCATCCTTCAGTTCCCTGCGTATTGCCTGATACAGTACGTTCTCACCTTTCCCAATGGCATATGGAAGTGAACGACAATTCCATAATTGTCCATACAAATCCAATAATTTTCCATCTGTTTCTTTCATCATTTTCCTCCTAATTACTACAAATTATCGTAAATTTTATAGAATTTTCTTTCAATTTATGGTACTTTGATAAGGAATACCAGTACTTATAGCATCCGGGTAAGGAGACTAGCAATGGACTTTTTGAAAGATATACTACTGCAATTATTCTTTTTAGTAGTTCCTCTTCTTTTTTACTATACATTAGTACATAGGAGATACAATATGCCTTCAGAGTTTTTTCGCCAGCTAGGCATTTTTTTCTATTGTGCTATTTCCGCCTATTTTTGCTCCCAATTTCCGATACATATTAATGACGTATCATTTCATTTGAGTGGAATTCCTGTGATGATTGCCATTTTATATGGTGGTTATTTCGCAGGTGTCTTAACCATTCTGTTTTTAGTTGCTCATTCCTTTATTTCACCATTGCCTGAAGGTTATATGCATACCTATTTCATCATTCCTGCACTCGTAGTACTACCGCTGTTTTTTCTAAAAAAATGTAAATCGTACTCCACCGTTTCTAAATACAAATTCATGACTATTGTGGCAGGTATAGGGGGAGTATTACATATTATTACTGCCACACTTTTACTCTTCAACAACAACGTTACTGCTGCCTGGAAAGATCTTTTCCCTCAGACTTTATTGATCGGTATGGTTTTTATGGGATCTAGCCTTCTTCTTCTTTATTTGATTGAATTTCTCTGTGGGGTTGTCCAGCTTCAACAGAAGTTCAAAAAAATGAAAAGGCTATATCATATCAACATTATGGCGGAAAAAGTGTCAAATGAGTTCCATAAGCCACTAACGATGGTAAAAGGCTTCACACAATTACTCGGTATGGAAAAGAATAAGGTTAATAAGGAATATGTTCCTATTATTCTCCATGAATTGACCAGTGCAGAAAGGATCATTGAATCTTATTTAAAGCTGGCAAAAGGAGAGACAATTTCCTTTAGGACTATTTCCTCTAAAGAATTATTGGAAAATGTGTTAACTGGCATTTACACATATGCTATCAACCAGAACGTTGAAATCAGAAGCAAAAACACCCGTAACCTTAGAATCAAAGGTAATATGGAGATGCTAGAGGAATCAATGTCCAATATATTGAAACATTGTATCGATACAAACGGACGGGGATTCAAAAAGATCCAGCTTAGTCATTATCTTCACCGGAACGATGCTGTTTTTGAAATACATCTAGATACTATCCGCAATGATAAAGAGCCCATTAAAACGTTATTACATTTAACTGCTTTGCTGGATAATAATGAGAATTCCTCACTCTATACTGCCTATACAATCTTGCTTGCTCATGGCGGGGATATACAAATCAAAACTCGGAGGTTCAATAAAATAGTCATCCTTACTTTGCCTGCACAAATCAAGAAGAGTGAGTATATCAGCAGAAAAGTAATCAGAACAAACTAAATGAAGGGATACCCTATTTTCCGGGTATCCCTTCATAGATATTGCTGCCTGTTTAAATATCCATAACAGTATCCGGATCAATCAATAGATACACTAATATTGCTGCTATGAAGCAGTATATGGCAAAGTATAACAGCTTACTGCGCTTCAAGAAACCAATGAGCCAGACTATGCCCAGCCACGAAAAGATGAACGTGACTATAAATGCCGTAACTAAAGAAGGAATCCCTATTTCTGTCAGAAGGCTTCCTGAGATATCCTCCAGTGCTAAGACCGAAGATCCCAGAATCACTGGAATGGATAAAAGAAAGGAATATTTTACTGCCGTTTCCCTGTTAAGTCCTGTGAGCAATGCAGTAATAAGCGTGGCACCTGACCTGGATATTCCAGGAAATACAGCTAAGGTTTGACCTAACCCTACCACGAAGGAATCCCTGAAAGTCATTTCCCCTTCACTACGAGTCCCATACCGGTGGAAACGCTCGATATATATCAAAGCAATTCCCGTAATTGTAAGAGCCAAAGCCATGGAAGCAGGGCTTTTCATGGATTCGTGAAAAACATCACTTAAAACGACTCCAATCCCTCCTGTAATAATTGTGGCAACCACTATGTATATCGCGAACCAAAACTGCGCACTATTCTCCGGTGTTTTATTTTTAAAGTATGAAAAGAACCCCACTATCACCTGCCAAAGGTCATTTCTGAAGTAGATTACGACAGCGAGTATCGAAGACAAATGCAAAAATATTTCAAAAGATAATCCTGGGAATCGGTACCCGAGCACTAATTGTGTGATGATAATATGGGCAGTACTGGAAATAGGTAAGAATTCCGTAATTCCCTGAACAATACCAAAAATGATTGCTTCAACAATAGACATATTTTTTCTCCTATCCTATATTAATTCGAGGTTCATCAAGAAAAATCCAAGTATAAAACCTAGTATGGAACCTGCAATACTTAACACAACATACATTCCCGCATTTTTATAAAGCTTGTTTATTAAGAGCTGAACCGCTTCCACACTAAAAGTGGAAAACGTAGTGAATGCTCCAAAAAAACCTAACCCTAACGCAATGAAAATTGTATTCCCGTATAATATCTCAGGGTCATCATACATCCCCCCGTACAGTAAACCAAGTCCAAGTGAACCAATTAGATTTACTATAATCATGGCAAAAGGGATAGGTGGCCTAGGTAATTTGTTCATGTAAAACAAGCCAACCAAATACCTGCATACCGCACCAATCCCACCACCGGCAGCAAGTAGCAATGCCATCATAGACTGACTCATTCCACCTCTCCTCCCTTTTGAACTGATAGCCGCCTCTCAGCTAGACTACGGCCAGAAACTATCCCGATAAAAGCAAAAAGCATTCCTCCTATAACAGAGGAGAATAAATAAATAGCTGTGAGAAGCGCTGTAGCCTGTGACCACATTAAAAAAGCATCCCCTGCCAGAGTTGACATAGTGGTAAAACCTCCGCAAAGTCCAACACCCAAGCCTGTTTTTACCCATTCTGCTGACTTTATATAAAGGAACCATCCTGTAAGTACTCCGAGCAAAAAACTTCCAATTACATTTTCCAATAATGTACCAAATGGAAAGCTATAGGAAAGCGTCCCCAAGTTGATGCCATATCTTAATAAAGAGCCCAATGCTCCTCCGACCAGTACAGCCAATATATTTTTTATCATTTTGTCTACCACCTGTTTGTATCCTTCTTAACAAAAGAAAGAATAATTACTGGTAAAATTAGTTTGAATTTAGAAAAGCAATAAAGAAAGGAGTGGATGTATACCGCCACTCCATCTTTTCTTCTATATTTCCACCTTTTCCTTCTCCGGTTCAAAATAAGCACGTACTATGATCTCCAGGATTTCCTTTGTCATATTCAAGTGAACGATTGGGCTCCCCTTCAACAGTTCCTGAGTATTTTTATCCTCAAAGGAAATGCTTCGATCAAGATAAGGTCCGAACACATCTATCATGTTGTTCAATTGAGTTTCTACTGGTGTTAAGGAAAATATTGTCCCTTTTTCATAAATACCCAGTGAATCGAATTGAAGATGTTCCTTAATTGTACCGAGAATTTCCCTATTCGTGGGAGGAGATGGATTAGTAATGTTGTAGATTGCATTCTTTTTTGCTTTTTTTACTGCAATCGTTAAAATATCCGCCACATAATCAACAGGGACAAGATTGGATGTACCTTCCTTAGAACCAACCAGATGAACCTTTTCTTTATATTTTTTGCGTTCCAGTTTCCTTTTGAATAGTTCCAATCCTCTCATGAAACCATAAAGTGTGAAACTCGAGTCCGCTTCTCCTGTCTTGGAATCTCCTACAATAATAGCAGGGCGAAAAATGGATACGTCCATTGTATCCTTATACTTCATCACCTCATGTTCTGCAAGTGCCTTGCTCTCTTCGTATGGGTTGTTGAAACCTTGTTCCAGATCATAAAGTTTCTCTTGACCTGCATTGGATACACCAACCGTGTAGGCCGTGCTGACATGGATGAATCTTGGTGCCCTGATTGTTTTCGCTGTTTGCAGTGCATTTTTGGTTCCTTGATAATTCATCTCCATTAAAGTATCACGCAGATGCTGATCAAATTTCACAAGTGCTGCCAGATGGTAGAAAATATCTATTTTATTGGTAAGTTCCAGAATAAGCCTATGAGAGAAACCAAAATTCGGTTCGACAATGTCACCCTCCAGGATGGTGACATTCCCTTGCAAGGGTAGTGGAAGCCTTTCCTTTAAAGCATTGGCTTTTTCGATATTTCTGGCTAATATATAGACAGTATGCCCTTCTTCCAAGAGGTTGCGAATCAGCCTTCCTCCTAAAAATCCAGTAGCACCAGTTAAGAATATATTCATTGAAGTCCTCCATTGTTGAACATGATTTGTCAATCAAATCTACTATAATAGTAATATAAATTCCGCCTTAAATCAAAACTTGGAAAATATTGAAGTAACATATCAATATTAGTGGTCAGAGAATGGCGTACGTTATAATAAGGATAACGACAAATGACAAAGGAGTCTGCTGTGATGAGTAAAAGATTCTGGGGATTGTTTCTTGTGATAGCTTGTATTGCTGCCTACTTCTTAATACCCAAAATACATGCGACTGTAACACAGAAGTCTGTCGGGAGTATGCCATATGAAATTGAAGAAAGTGAGAACCTTGCATATGCCACATTTGCCGGAGGATGCTTCTGGTGTATGGAGCCTCCTTTCGAGAAATTGCCAGGCGTGTATGAGGTCGTTTCCGGCTATACTGGCGGACATGTAGAGAACCCTGCCTATAATGAGGTTACCACGGGGGAAACAGGACATGTGGAGGCTGTCATTATCGCCTATAACCCGAATGTCATCGATTATGGGACGCTATTGGAGGTATTCTGGAGACAGGTCGACCCGACAGATGAGACAGGTCAATTCGTAGACAAGGGAACGCCATATCGATCCGGCATCTTCTATCATAATGAAGAACAGTTGCAATTAGCGAGGGAATCCAAGAAAGAGCTTGAAACATCCGGACGTTTTGACCAGCTAATTGTGACAGAAATTAGAGCTGCAGAAACTTTTTACATCGCAGAGGAATATCACCAGGACTATTACTTACAGAACCCTGTACGCTATGAATATTATCGTGATAATTCTGGCCGGGATGCCTTTTTAGATGAGGTTTGGGGTGAGGATCGTAACGTCACACCAGTAGTGAAGGATGATGGTACTACGTTTCTCCATTTATCCAAAGAAGAATTACGTTCCGTTTTAACAGCCGAACAATACTATGCCACCCAAGAGGATGGTACCGAAGAACCGTTCAATAATGAGTATTGGGACCTTGAAGACGAGGGAATATATGTGGATCTCATTTCGGGGGAACCATTATTCAGTTCTACAGATAAATATGATTCCGGTACAGGTTGGCCAAGTTTTACAAGGCCCTTGGTCGAGGATAATATTGTAGAGCTTGAAGACAGAAGTTTCTTTTCGGTAAGGACCGAAATCCGCAGCAAACTCGGAAACGCCCACTTAGGTCATGTTTTTGATGATGGTCCGGAGCCGACCGGTCTACGCTATTGCATGAATTCGGCTGCACTGAGGTTTATACCGAAAGAAGAGATGGAAGCTGAAGGCTATGGGGAGTTTCTTGAAATGTTTAATTAAACGCCACCACCCACCTTACCTGTTGAGGAGAAGTGGGTGGTTTTTTGTTAGGCATCTTTCAGTTTTTTTGATTTTTGTGTACATGCTTCCATTGCGGATACCACTGCAGACCGGAATCCTTGTTTCTCAAGTGTCGTTACAGCTTCAATTGTCGCTCCACCAGGCGTACACACATTATCCTTCAGCTCTCCTGGATGTTTTCCTGTATCCAGAACCATTTTAGCTGCTCCAAGTACCGCTTGGGCTGCTAGTGTATAGGCCTGGTCACGAGCAATTCCTTGTTGCACCGCTCCATCTGCCAACGCTTCAATGAACATATATACATAGGCCGGTGACGAACCGCTGACAGCGGGTACTGCATCCATCAGATTTTCAGGCAGTACCTCCGCTTTTCCGAAGCTTTCAAAAAGGCGGATGACATCTTTTAGCTCTTCCTTATTCACCGCTTTATTCGCGCAGATCGCACTCATCCCTTCGCCTACCAGTGATGGTGTATTAGGCATGACACGGACGGCCTTTATTTTTCTGCCAAATGACGTTTCAATGAAATCCAATGTTATTCCTGCTGCAATCGTGATAATGACGGCATCATTCTTGACCACGTTGGCAATATCCTCGATAACCTCTCCATGAAGATCCGGTTTAACAGCCAAGATTAGCATATCAGCTTCTTTCGCAATTTCGCTGTTATGTATCGTAGCAGTAATTGCGAATTTTTTCACTACATTCTCTACCGTCTCGCTTGTTTTCGCACTGGCTGAGATCAGGTTTTTCGGAACTAGTTCAGAACTTATAAGCCCCCCTATGATTGCCTCTGCCATTTTACCGCAACCGATAAATCCTATTTTCTTATTCATCATTATGTATCACTTCCTAACCGTTCTGCCTTGAATTATATAGAATGGACGATTGGAAAGCTACCCTCATAGTAGGAGATAGCTTGTTTATGGGCTTACAAACAGGAAAATGCTGTTCGCCGCATATAGCACGATAATCGCTAACGAAATGATGAGATAACTTGGTGCCTGTTTTGCTTTCGTCCGATGAAGCATCGTATAAAGAACAATCAGATTCATGACAATAAGAGTTATTGTTGATACATAATGGAACAGTTCAACTGATGAGAGCAAAAGCCCTCCTCTGTAAAAAATGTCTGAACTGCCAAGTACGAACAGATTGAACAGGTTGCTCCCCAAGACACTTCCGATTGCAAGCCCAGGGTTTCCGAGGCGAACTGCAACTATACACCCTACCACTTCCGGCAATGATGTCGTAACAGCAATCATGAACATCCCTACAAAGCTTGAGCCCAAACCTGTAAGCTCCCCGATTCTATCCCCTGTCACAGTCAAAATCGTACCAGATACCATTATTAGAAAACAGCTAAGGATGAAATAAGAAATTGTCCTTTTCATCGATATTGCCGAATAATCAATTTCTTTCTTTACATTTGTAGTATTGAGTGGAACTTCTGGGACTTGTATTTTGGAAAGGAAGAACATTCCTAGACCATATCCCGTTAAAAGAAGAATGGAATCCAATCCGATTCCGAACACCTGAAAGCCCGATTCCACATGAAGCCCCACTAAGAGGTAAAAGGTAAGAATCAGTCCGACAAGTGCTGTAAAAACATGTTCCTTCGTCTTATGCTGAAAAATCCTTCTCTTGATAAAATAGATATTAATGAATGCTAAGGTCAGCATATTAAATAGGTTGCTTCCCAGAATGTTACCTAAAATTAGATCAGGATTATTGATGATAGCGGCCGTATAGCTTGTTGTAATTTCCGGAAGGGAAGTTGCTCCTCCTAATAAGGCTGCTCCTAAAAAAGCTCCTCCCTTTTTGGATTTTTTGCTAATGATATCCGCATATTTGGACAGTTTCACAGCCACTAGGACTGTTACAATCACACTGACGATAAATAACAAATAGACCAATTTGCATTCCTCTTTCTACTGTCGGCTGTTTATTAAAAGGCTTTTTTCGTAAACTTTGTTGCTTTTTCATATTAATAAACCAAACGTTATATTCCTTGCTGTCGTGCTCTTTTCTTGGCTATACAGGATAGACTGCATGTCAGTTTAAAGAAGTTATGCGGTAAAAAGTCCAATTGCCGACTTTTTACTAGCACAATCTTTTATAAAAGAGCCTATTAAAAAAATAGTTGTTATCGCTAGAAAGTTCGATCGTTCCTTTTCGCTGCAGGCTCTCGCAAAAACAGCCTTAAGAATTAATTTCCCTCAAAAGCGTTTCTTTTAAAGCAACAGATATTGGTAGCATTTCCATTCTGGTATTCCCCTTTCATAGTAGGAATTAACTTTTTGGAGGGATATATAAAAAGGCCCTGGCATCCCATTTCGATGCCAGAACCAACAATAATATAAAAAATTAGGCAGAGAACACGATATCTACGTTTTTTTCTACAACTACTTTTTGGATTCGGTGTTTTTTCACTTCTTCAATATGAATGACAAAGCTTTCACATTCAACTCGTTCTCCCTTTTTCGGAAGGTAGCCGAGCATGTCGGATATCCAGCCGCCTAAAGTGTTTGCAGTGGAATCGGCTACTTCAAGTTGCAATAATTCCGTAAATTCTTCAACAGGCAGCCGCCCATCCATTCTGAATTTCAATTCATCCAGAACTTCCACAAAGTTTTCATTCTCATCATGCTCATCCCAAATTTCCCCAACAATCTCCTCGATGATATCTTCAATCGAGATGATACCTGCAGTTCCTCCATACTCATCCAATACGATGGCAAGATGGTTTTGGGAGGTTTGCAGTTCTTTCAACAGATTGGATATTTTAGCAGAACCGATGACAAAGAATGGACTGCGGGCAATGTCCATCAAAGTAAAGTCAGGATTCTGGACATATTGAGCGAAAAAGTCTCTATGTGAAATGACTCCAATTATATTATCAATTGATCCCTCATATAAAGGTAAGCGCGAATACTGTTCTTTTACAAAAATGTCTTTAATTTCTTCAATAGACGTCTCTTCAGAGATGGCTACAACATCTGGCCTTGGCGTCAGAATATCTTTGACAACGATATCATCAAACGCTATTGCATTATGCAGCAGTACTCGTTCCTGTGTGAGAAAAGTCCCTTCCTCTTCTCCGATCTCCACCATAGCAATTACATCTTCTTCTGTAACAGTAGGTTCCTCCTTATCTGCTCCAAGGAGTTTTTTGATACCTACTTTCAGCTGGACGAACATCCATGTAATCGGATAAAAGAGTTTCATGACTATCATTAAAGAAGCAGATATTAAGAGTAAATATTTTTCTGCATATTGTTTAGCTAAAGACTTCGGCAAAATCTCCCCAAAAACAAGGACTACTATGGTAATAATCGCTGTCGTAATAGCAAGTGTACTGCCAGTTGGCCCATACATTTGCGTAGCAATGTTTGTTGCTATCGCAGCCATTGCAATGTTAACAATATTATTACCTATTAAGATTGTAGAAACACTTTGATCAAAGTTTTCTGCCATGTTTAATGAGCGTTTTGCTCTTGCATTGTTGTCTGCCTGATTACGGAGGCGCAATTTGTTTACGCTCGTAATAGCTGTTTCAGATGCCGAAAAATATCCTGATAATATTAACAATGCCCCTAATAAAATTATCGAGTCATAGGGTATACTATCCAAGTTCTCATCACTCTCCTACATATATATATTATAAATATATTTTGAAACGTGAGATTTAGCAATAAAAATGCAAGAAACAACTAAAAATTTTGTATTTTTCTAATAAATTTCATACATTGCAGAAACAATTTCATCATGTTATAATTATCTTGAATTCGAGATAATTTTATTGAAACCATTCACATACAAGGAGTGATAACCTATGGAACTGTTAGGTTTACACCATGTTTCTTTATTAACAGCAAAAGCGGAAAAGAATTATCATTTTTTCACAGAGGTTCTTGGTATGCGTCTTGTTAAAAAGACCGTAAACCAGGATAATACATCCTCCTATCATCTGTTTTACGGAGACGCCGTCGGTAACCCCGGAACAGAAATCACTTTTTTTGATATCCCTGGGCTTGGTAGAACGCACGAAGGGGTTTCTAGCATCTCCGCCACTTCATTACGCGTGCCGACTACAGAATCACTTTATTTCTGGCAAGGCAGATTCAAGGCCTTAAACATAAAACAGGAAGAAATAAAAAAGCGAGCAAACCGAGACACACTTGCATTTGAGGATTACGAAGGGACAAAGCTAATTTTAGTTGCGGACAACGGTGAAAATGGTGTACCGGCTGGAGTACCATGGGAGAAGCAGGAGATACCAAAGGAGCATGCCATTGTCGGACTTGGACCTGTAACATTAACGGTCAAATCAGCTCTTCCAACAGCCAGTATCTTGACCAATGTCCTTAGATTCAGACATGTTGGGTCCTATCCATCGCTTAAGGGCGACTTTCCTGCTATTGAGGTATATGCTACAGGAAAAGGCGGCGCTGGAGCAGAAGTTCATATTGAGACAAGACCGGATCTTCCGCCTGAAAAAATCGGACGAGGCGGCGTGCACCATGTAGCGTTCCGCATTCCAAACAAAGAAGAATTCAATCACTGGGTTCAGCGAGTAAGGGAAACACGCCTTCCAAACTCAGGGGAAGTGGAAAGGTACTATTTTAAGGCTCTCTACTTCAGAGAACCAAACGGAATACTCTTTGAGCTATCAACAGACACCCCTGGATTCAGTGCAGACGAACCGCTGGAAACAATGGGAGAAAAACTCGCACTCCCCCCGTTTTTAGAACAGAAAAGGGAAGAAATCGAAGCGAGTTTAAGACCACTTGAAATAAACTAAGGGGGATAGTAAAGGGAGCTGAAACCAATTGGATTTCAGCTCCCCTTTTTGTTGAAGTGCAGTCTATGATTCTACCCGTTCTCTTCCACTTCTTTTTTGTAAATTATCCCCAATACAAGCACAGAAATGATCGGAGCAAGTGCTACAAGCGCAATCATTCCAAAACCGTCCGTCAAAGGATCACTTCCTTCCGTTACAGAAGCAACTCCGACCGCCATAGAAAGAATAAACGTGACAGTCATCGGCCCTGTTGCCACACCACCCGAATCAAAGGCGATACTAACGAAGATTTTCTTGGTGAAAAACAGCAGAATAAACGCAATGAGATAACCGGGAATAATGTAGTACCATACGGAAAAGTTAAATTGGATACGGAGCATGGAAAGGGCAATGGCAACACCTACGCCAACAGAAAGCGTAAGAAGCATCGCCTTTTTGGAAATGTATCCATCCGTCACATCCGCCACTTCCTTATTCAATACACGAACTGCAGGCTCAGCAATTGTCGCCACAAACCCCAATACAAAGCCGATAGGAATTAAGATCCACGAATGGGACATTTCCCCCAAGCTCTCTCCCATCCGTTCTCCAACAGGCATGAAGCCGATATGGACCCCCTGAAGGAATAGAGCCAGCCCTATGTATGAAAAGCCAAAACCTAATAGAATTTTCCTCAGTTTAACCCAGTCCAATTTCAAGAAAATAAATTGAAAAACAAGGAAAAAAACTAATAATGGTACCAATGCAAAGGTTACTTCGAGTAACAGCTCACCGAAACCATCAAATACATCTTGAATCATTGGTAAATCACCCCTAACAGTAAGACCGCCAAGATCGGTCCGATTGAAGCCAAAGCAACCAGACCAAATCCTTCACTGGAGGATTCGTCTTTTCTCATGACAGACGCCACACCGACACCAAGTGCCAGTATAAACGGAACGGTCAATGGTCCTGTCGTCACTCCACCGGCATCAAACGAAATTGGGACAAATGTCTCCGGTGTGAAAAAGGCAATTATGAAAACAATTAGGTATGCAGGCATTAATAAGTAGGGGAGCTTAATTTTATAGATTGTCCTTATCATAGCTAAGGCAACAAATATACCCACCCCAAGCGCAACGGAAAGAATCAGGAGGGTAGAAGTGATTTTACCCTCTGACACTTCGTCCACCTGTGTTGCCAACACCCGTACATCAGGTTCTGCAACGGTAACGGCTATCCCTAGTATTAATCCCACAACAATAATCAGCCACTTCTTCTTTGGCTTCGGAAGTGCCCGACCTATCATATCCCCCACCGGTAAAAGACCAATATTGACCCCCATCAGGAAGAACATAAGTCCAAAGGTCACCATCAATAAACCGATTAAAAACAACAGGAACTTCTCAAAAGGAAGTCCAATCAGAAAAATTTGAAGTAAAATAATTACCGCTGAAACTGGTAATATTGCCAGAAAAGATTCTTTAACGGAATCTTTTATATCTTCCATTCTCTCACTCCCACTCTTTTTCTCTTTCTTTCTATTTACCCTATTATTCCTATTTCATAACTGAAGAATGCGCAATCCAAAGGAAATTTTATGAAAACGCTAACATTTTTAAGTCTATGCACATATAGTGTTAGCAAAGGGAAAGGAGGGTGTCACATGGAACGAATTCTTCTGTTTTTTGCTGCCATGCTAGCTGGATTTGCACTTCTTAGAGTGCCTTTGACAGGAACAATTGCTGCTATTGAGCCGATCACTAGTATTTTGGGCGTCATTACCGTTTTAGTATTCTCACTTGCCTTAATTTATCACGGGGTACGAACCCTGATAAAACGTTAACGATTTATGTTATAATTTTAAATAATCTGTAAAGTCCAGGGTATTTATATACCTGGGCTTTTTTATGAGAGGATGAATCAGATGACATTAAAGATAGTGAACGCCACTGCGAGGGATACCATTGATTCAACGGCTGAATTTATCAGCATGCTGAATGGAAATGCAGAAACCCATATCGGGTATTGCGGTAAGAAAAAAGAGGAGATCGCTTCCACCTTACGAGACGAATTTACAGACGTTCCTTATGAAAAATCCTTTGTACTGGCATATGAGGGAGATACTCTTGCTGGTTCAATTGGATTTGATGCGGATTTGGAGCAAAGATCGGCGGAGGTCTGGGGCCCGTTTGTAGCCAGGGATGATTTGGATCTGGAGTCACTATTATTTCAGCAGATGTTGAAATTAATTCCATCCAAAGTGGACAAGCTCTATCTCTTTCCCAACAAGAAAAATGTACTTGCCAAAAAATTAGCATCTACCAATGAATTCATTTTGAAGAGTGAGCAGACTATCTTGAATATGGATCGAACAGGTGGAAACTACGCAAAACATCCAATACTAGAGGAAATATCTCCAAAACAATACAAAGAGATGATTGATCTACACAATCGCACCTTCCCCAAAACATATTATGACGGGGAACAAATAATCCAACGAATGACTGAGCATCGAAAAGTTTTTGTTGTAAAAAAAGAAGACCATTTGGCCGGCTATATTTATGTAGAAGTGGAACCGGAGTTCTCTGAGGCGAGTATTGAGTTTTTTGCAGTGGATGAACGTTTTCAAGGGGAAGGGATTGGCACTGAACTTTTGAAGTGTGCGGTTGCTTGGATTTTTTCTTTTAAGCAGATGGACTCCCTTCAATTATGTGTGAATACCACAAACTCAAATGCCATCAGGCTCTACCAGAAAGCCGGATTCCAACTTGATGCGGAGCTTGACCATTACGAAAAGAACTTGAAGTTGAGTGCTGCTAAAGTATAGCTATGCTTCATCTCAAGCAAGCAGATGTTGGAGTCCTGATATGTAAATGTTTCCTAAGACAGTTGATCTCCGTTCCAGGCGCTTCGCTTTCCGCGGGCGGTCCGGGAGCTTCCTCGGTTCGCGCGGAGGGCACTGAAAAACTGAAAACGAATTGTTTTTAATGGTTTCTAGCTGTGGATTGGAGCAAATAGCGTAGACTCCTTGAAAATGCGAGCATTTTCTGCGTGCGATGTATCGCTGCCGTAGCCTTCCTTGTCCTGCAGGGGAGTAGCGACAATTTTGAGACCCCGCAGGGCGCAGCCCGAGGAGGCTCAAAGTCGCCCTCTGGATAAGCGAAGCTATTTGCGGAAATCAACAGTGGTGTTTACCCAAGAACTAATATTCAGTACTTTTTCAGTGGCCTCGCTCGCGCGTGCGGGGTCTCTCCTGTCCCTTCCTCCCACAGGAGTCTGCGCGCCTTACACTGCAATCAACTAAATTTCCGCATCCTATTCCTGCAGCTTTTTTCTGTCTAGGGATTGTGGCGGTTGCTCTAGCCAGCCCCTTTTAATGAGCAATTCCAGACCATCTTCTCCATATTTTGCGACATCCACGATAATGGATGAGTAGTGCATAGTAAGGTCTTTTCGCATCGAAGTTGACATGGCATATGCCAATAGGTAAAGTCCGGTGGAACTTGTAGTGGTAATCAGAAACAGGATCAACTTATCTGAAAACGGGGATATTTTGGAGTCTGTGACTTCCATGCTCACAGGGATATTTCCAAGGTGGTTCTCCTGTTTCAATACCGAGTTGAAGACCTCCACCTGTTTTTCCGCAAGCTCCTTGCCTTTTTCCAAATACTCCTTTATTTCCTTATCTTTCATTACTTGCGTTAGCCCCATAAGCATCACCATTCCTATGTAATTGCGCTCAATCACATAGAATATCTCACCAAGCTCCATTACATTTAACGGTCTCTTCTCCCCAAACCAAGTCCCTAGGATGGTCTGTTGTTCCTGAATATACTGAACTGCCTTTGGATACGGAATTTTTGGTGGGCGATCATAAATCCCCTTCGCCAACATCAAGTCAAGCGCATGCCGATAATGCTTAGTTGATGTTTTCAGACACTCGCTAAAAAATGCAACAACATCACTTCTAGCAATCTTGGTCAGCACAGTTGCATAATAAGGAACCGTCATCTGGCCAACCCTATAGGTAAAACTCAGGGCAAAAAGATCAGTATATAGAGGAGGTGCGGACATATTTATATCCTTGTCTGAAAAGCCATCTGGTACCGGGAATCCCTCTTTTATAAAAATCTTCTCTATCTCTTCGTTATACCTTTGCTCCAAATATAAAGACTCCTTGACCACATGCTCAATCTCCGAGTCTTCCATCTGTTGCAGAAAGTGCTTATAAAAACATATTGTGGTGCTATTCTGTATGTAGGTTGTCCATAATGCCGCAATCTCCGGCGTTGTAAGTTGAATGTTATGCTCTTTCATAGATAGCTCCCATTATACCTGTAGTTACCTTTATCATGTGTCAGTTAGTGGAAGAGTATTCAATTTACTATGCTATATCTCAATAGGAGTCAAAGTCGCACAAATTCCAACAGCTAAATAAAAAAAACGGGCAAACCACCAGGCCCTTTTAAAGCTAAAAAATTTTAGTAGATTGGTTAATCGCCGCTGTTCCTTTCCGCAAATAGCTACGCTTACCACAGGGCGATCTTGAGCCTCCTCACAAACGCTTGAGGGGTCTCAAGATTGTCGCTTCTCACCCGTAGGACAAGGAAGGCTCCGGAAGCGATACATCTCATGCAGAAAAATGCTCGCATTTTCAAGGAGTCTCCGCCATTTGCTCCAATCCACAGCTAGAATTCTTAAGTAAGTTAGGATCATGGCTATTTCAGTCCCTTTATATTAGAAGGGGGTTTCGTTATTCAATCGGTGAATGAAACCACCTAGTTGATTGTAGTGGAAGGCGCGCAGACTCCCGCGGGAGGAAGGGACAGGTAAGACCCCGCAACGGAGTGAGGAGGCTTACGGACCGCCCGCAGGAAAGCGAAGCGCCTGGAACGGAAATCAACGGAATTATAAACTTATTCTTCGAAAAAAAGGGGTCTGACGTTATACCAATCTAATTTTATTTCCTGATGGGTCTTCCGTGAAATAATCTCCATTGTCCTGATAGACTTTAGCACCAAATGATTTCAGCGTTTCTACCACATTCCTCTTCTTTCCTTCACTAGGAACAACCAACGTGAACCACTCTAGTCCAACCGTGTTCTCATCAGGTGCACCTGCGCCAACACCATTCCAAGTGTTAAGACCAATATGATGATGGTAACGTTCTGTTGAAATAAACAATGCCTGCCCGCCATAGCGGGTGACCACTTCATACCCGAGCGCTTTTGTATAGAATTCCTCTGTTTCTTTAAGTTGTGAAACATGTAGATGAATATGCCCCATGACCGTAGTCTTTGGAAGCCCTTGCCATGGTCTGTCCTGCCCTTCTTTCAACAATGCTTCAACATCAAGCGCCACAGAGGACATTTCCACCTCCCCATCATCCCATTTCCACTGACCTGCAGGACGGTCCGTGTAGATTTCAATTCCGTTCCCATCCGGATCTGCAAGATAGAGTGCTTCGCTAACAAGATGATCAGAGGCACCTTGCAGTTTAACCTTGCTATCAATGAAATGATGTATCATGCTTCCAAGGTCCGCTCTTGCAGGCAAAAGTATTGCGAAATGATAAAGCCCTGTTGTCCGGTGTTGCTTCGGTTGAATGTTTTCCGGTTGCACAATCGTTAATAGTGCAGTTGCACCATCAGCAGTAAACGTAGCTTTGTCTTCACTTTGATCTAGTAGCTGAAATCCTATGACTTCTGTATAGAACTTGATAGAGCGTTGTAGATTTTGCACTTTTATTCTTACTTCACCTACATAAGTTGCTGGATATTGATGAAAATGTTTCATAAATAATAACCTCCTGATAGAAACTCTGAATATAAATATCTCGAATTAAAGATATTTTATCACATTAGCTATTATTTTCATACAAATTAATTCTATAATTGTAACTTATTGAAGATGATTTAAAGAAGGCCTGATATTAGATAAATGCCAGACCCTAACGTTTGAAGTATAAATAGGCTCTTTTCTCAAAGATTGTTGCTATTCACTAGTAAAAAATCGGCCTTTGGATTTTTTACCAAGAAAAATCGGCCTTTGGATTTTTCACAGCTCATCGACTCTAAATCAGGCATGCAGTCTATCCCGTATCGCGAGGAAAAGAGCACGATAGCAAGGAATATAACGGTTGGTCTATAAATACGAAAAAGCAACAAAGTTTACGAAAACAGCCTATAAATAAGATACGAAAACAAATTTATTTGTCTTACATCTGGTGGTTTGCTTCCGTCACT
Source organism: Bacillus sp. LL01 (assembly GCF_001037965.1). NCBI lineage: Bacteria > Bacillati > Bacillota > Bacilli > Caryophanales > Bacillaceae > Bacillus > Bacillus sp. LL01. The sequence continues at coordinate 437,139 of NZ_LFEL01000004.1, forward strand.
TTATTCCACAAGTCCTCTGTTCCAACTGCCCGCTTGATGGTATTAATAGTCCCCTGATGCAATCCTTCATGCCATATAGCAAAGTTCAATAGCTCCCCAACAGTTCTTAGCTCATAATTTCCCAATTTGAACGGCTGTCGAATCGGTTCTTCTAGCTTTCCGGCAAAGTCCTTTTGGATACGGGTAGGCTGGGCCACTAAATATTCCCTCAATTCTTGAAGGGACGGAGCTTCCGCTTCCCAATTGAGTGGGCTTGATCCCATTCCGAACAGTTCCAAATAAAGCTCTGGCACTTGATGTTCTTTGCCAATGAAAGGATAAAGCACCGTATCATGCGAAACAAAAATGTGACCGAGATTCCACCTGATGGAGTTTCTCACGCCACCTGGCATCTCATCAGCAAGCCTTTCAGTTGTTGCATCCAACGCTGCAATGGTTCTGTTTCGTACAAACTGCATCTGCTTAAATAGCATTTCCTCCATGAATTCATCCCCATTTCAAAATTTTTTCAGGACCAGATTCCAAGTATCCATCCCATTAGCGAAAAAGTCACAATATGATACCCTGCATCAATAAAAAACAGCTTCAACGGTTTGCGCTCGAAAAGATAAGTGATTCCCAAAGCTGCGGCAACATAAAATGCACCTGCCATAAAACCGGCAAACAAACCAAAACTCCCCGAACTTTCAGGACCGATAAACATGGCTAAAGAAAAAGAAATGATAATTGCCAAAACAAACGCACCGCCAAAGACTCTACCCACTGACTTTTTCAATTCGTCCTCCGTAAAGTTATGTATATTCATCCAAGTCTTGCCGAAAAGAACGGAATACCAAAGCCCACCTATAAAAAAAGCGGATAAAGCCGCCACTAGCACAGCCCAATAGTTGATGCTCCCAATGACATCTTGCATCTCCAAAATCTTCACCTCCTCCCCCACTTATAATAAAAGAATGGTGAATTTATGCATTGTAAAAAACGGACATACTATAAAAAATTATTGGATTCTACCGCTCTCCTCTTAGTATTCTTCTGGAGTCATTCCCGAAAACCTCTTAAATTCCTTGATAAAATGTGATTGATCATAGAAACCCAAATCAATAAGTGACCTGAAGTCCTCTTCATCCGATTGTGAATAGAGATGGCTGAACGACTTTTCAAATCGGAAAATTCTAGCCAGGAGCTTAGGAGTCATTCCCAAGTGATCATGGCAAACCCTCCCTAAATGACGTTGCGAAACACCTAGCTTGTCTGCAAGAAGGGAAATGGATTGTTCAGGATGTGTCTTCAGATAGCGAGTAATCTCCATCATCAGCTTAATCTGTTTTACTTTTGAATGGTCCATGCTCTTTACTAAAAACTGATCCAGATTGGAAAATATCCGTTCCGTAGAGGTGGCTTGATAGATGCTTTCAAACAACTCGTCATAAACTTTTCCTATTATTTCATTTAATGGCTCCACCACGTTTACCGTTTCGCTGACAGGCAGATTTAAAAATGGAAAAAGTCCGTTTGGGTGAAATCTAATACCTATTAAATTTGACCTTCCATGATACGAGATATGTAACGGTTCATGCTGTATCCCAGATAACCAGGACTGTTTCATTCTATTAGTTTGGCGATTTACGACGGTGTAGTTTCCATCAATGGCAAATATCATTTCAATTTTCCCATTGGGGAGAATGGTTTCTCTCTTTGGGATTGGTCCTGCATCCAATTGGACGTGCCAAAAAGCCTCCACCCATGGGACTAAAATAGGACTTGGCTTTCTAGTTCGATAAAGCATGTGCAGTCACCTTCTCATTGAATCAGTTTCGATTTTTCCTACCATTATCTAGTTTAGCATCTCATAAGGTAGGTGGGAACGACTATGATAAATACGAGTTCTACCATAAACACTAAAAAAGCCACCGGATCACATGTGATCCAGCAGCTCCACTTACTTATGCACCTTTTTCGTCAGCTAGGGTCGATGCTTCTTCCTTTTCCCAGCATTCTGTATTCTTCAATCCGTCAATATTACTCGCATAGAATACAGGATCCTTTCCTTCTTTACGCTGCTTCAAATAATCCTTCAGAACAGCTAGGGCAATTTTTCCGATAAAGGCTAAAGCCACCAAGTTGGTGATTGCCATCAATGCCATGAACAGGTCAGCCATGTTCCACACCATGCTAAGGCTGGCAACAGAACCGAAAATGATCATTCCTAACACCGCAAATCGGAAAATCATGATAGCAACTTTGCTTTCTTTGATAAATTCAATATTGGATTCACCATAATAGTAGTTTCCGATAATGGAACTGAAGCAGAATAGCAGAATCGCAATAGCAATAAAGATGCTTGCCCATGGTCCTACATGTTCAGCCAGTGCCACTTGTGTCAATTGAATCCCTTCCATCTCCGCTCCACCAGGAATCCCAGCAAGTAAAATGATGAATGCTGTTGCACTACAGATTAGGATGGTATCTACGAATACTCCAAGTGTCTGGATGAAACCTTGCTTGGCAGGGTGACTTACATCCGCAGTTGCTGCTGCAACCGGGGCACTACCCATACCAGCTTCATTGGAGAACAATCCGCGTTTGACACCATTCATGATGGCAGCACCGATACCTCCGGCTACCGCTTCGTTCAATCCGAAGGCACTGGAGACGATGACACCGATCACTCCTGGAATTTCACCCAAGTTCAATGCGATGACATACAAAGCTAGCAATAAATAGGAAACGGCCATAACAGGCACGACAATTTGCGAAACTTTAGCAATTCGTTTTACCCCACCGAAGATTACCAATGCAACAATACCCGTCAGCACTAGTCCAAGTGCCAAACGGTTCACACCGAACGCTTCGTGGAATGCGACAGTGATGGTATTTGCCTGGACGGATGTAAACGCCAATCCGAAACAGAACGTGATCAGAACCGCGAAAAGAATTCCCATCCAGCGTGCTCCCATAGCCTTTTGCATATAGTAGGCTGGTCCACCTTTAAATCCGCTCTTATCCTTCACTTTGTACACCTGTGCGAGCGTACTCTCAATAAAGCTTAAGGAAGCGCCGAACAGGGCCACCACCCACATCCAGAAAACAGCACCAGGTCCTCCAAGTGATATGGCGATTGCCACACCGGCAAGGTTACCTGTCCCGATTCGGGTTGCTGCACTGATACAAAATGCTCCGAATGAAGATACTCTTTTTTTCGTTTCGTTGGAGGAAGGACTTTCCTTCAGAAGACGAAGCATCTCCCCTAACTGGGTAAACTGTACAAACTTTGATTTCAAAGAAAAGAAGATTCCAAGGCCAACCAATAGTGCAATAAGAACATATGACCAAAGAATTTCATTACTCCACTCGATTATTATGTCTATCATGCTGTTCACACCTTTTCCTTTAGATTCAAAACACTTGCAATATTGGCAACGCTTCCATTATTTGTTTCTAATAAAAAGATTTAATAGAAAAGCTTAAAAGTTTTCCTATTAAATATTTCTATTAATAAAATACACACTATTACAGACCAGAAGCGTTTACCTTCCAAGTGTTATATAATACTTTTATAACTTTATCACTATGCTAAAATAGTTTCAACAATAATTACTGAATTAAATATTTTCGCTATTTTCAGACATAAATCACTTTTACCATTTTGCAAAAATTTCATATTACCTTTCTTGGCAGAAATAGTTTATACTGAATCTACTAGCAAAGACCATTAGGAGGAATCTATATGACAGAAAGTAATGAACCAAAGAAGATCAGCCTGCAAGAAGCAATGAAAAAGCAATTGGAAAACAAAAAGAAACAGGCAGCTGGCGGCAAAGGAAACTTTAACGGTCCACAAGGCACGCAAAAGATGAAAAGCCAACAAACGAAAAAGCCTAGCAACACCAGAAGAAAGATGGGCGTTTAAAGTTTATGTATAGTCAATAAATAAAAAGCAGTAAGAGGGGCTAGTTACATTCCACTTACTGCTTTTTATTTATTGGCAAGTGTTCCCATGAAGGTGTTAATCTAGTTCCTTGTCTAGTAGGCTTGGAACTCATGCTCCCGGAATAAGCAGACATAGGCCGAGTGAATAAGGTAGAAAGTGCATTTTGCTCTTCATACAACCCCTTTGACACCCGGATTTCAAACTCCGTGTCAATTTCGGGCTCCATACAACCCCTTTGACTCCCGGATCTCAAACTCCGTACCTATTTCGGGCTCCATACAACCCCTATGACTCCCGGATCTCAAACTCCATATCTATTTCGGGATTCATTCACCCCCTATGACTCCCGGATCTCAAACTCCATACCCTATTTCGGGCTTCATACAACCCCTATGACTCCCGGATCTCAAACTCCATACCTATTTCGGGCTCCATACAACCCCTATGACTCCCGGATCTCAAACTCCGTACCTATTTCGGGCTCCATACACCCCCTATGACTCCCGGATCTCAAACTCCGTACCTATTTCGGGCTCCATACACCCCCTATGACTCCCGGATCTCAAACTCCGTACCTATTTCGGGCTCCATACAACCCCTATGACTCCCGGATCTCAAACTCCATCCCTATTTCGGGCTCCATACGTAACATCCTAACTCAACATCGCTATTACAATGAGCGACAAACATCAAAAAACCACCCTCAATAACAGCTGAGAGTGGTTTATCCATAACTATTAATAATTTGTCTTCAATTGAGAGAAATCAACAGCACCATCTTCCACCAAGTGGCAAGCGGATTGCTGATTCACACCAGGAATCGCATGAAGCTTCGGCTCTTCCGTTCTGCAGCGGTCGAACGCATATGGGCAACGCGTATGGAAACGGCAACCAGCAGGCGGATCGATTGGAGAAGGAACGTCGCCTTTCAAGATGATACGTTCTTTCTTTTTACCTAGATCTGTACTAGGAATAGCAGATAATAATGCTTTTGTATAAGGGTGCTGTGGATTTGCGAAAAGCGCATCTTTATCAGCAATCTCCACAATTTTCCCCAAATACATAACAATGATTCTATCGGATATATGACGTACAACCCCAAGATCATGAGAGATGAATAAATACGTAAGATTGAATTCACGTTGTAATCTTTTCAGCAGGTTCAGAACCTGTGCTTGAATGGATACGTCTAACGCAGATACAGCTTCGTCACACACTATTAACTTCGGATCTACGGATAACGCGCGCGCAATTCCGATACGTTGACGTTGCCCTCCACTAAATTCATGGGGGTGACGGTCAACCTGATGAGCACCGATACCAACTGTTTCAAGCAAGTCCACAATCTTTTTACGTCGTTCTTTACGAGGGACAACATTTTGGATTTCCAATGCTTCCTCCAAGATCTGGCTTACTGTCTGACGGGGGTTTAGAGACGCGTACGGATCCTGGAATATAATCTGCAGGTCCTTGCGTTTTTTTCTCATCTGGGACTTGCTTAAAGCTAGTAAGTCCTCCCCTTGGAAGCTCACTTCCCCGGCATAAGGATTATCTAGGCGAAGAATAGCACGGCCTGTCGTGGACTTTCCACAGCCGGATTCCCCTACGATACTGACCGTTTCCCCTTCTTTGACGCTGAAGCTGATATCATCCACCGCTTTTACATGGTTGACGGTTCTACCGAAGACTCCACCTTTAATTGGAAAGTATTGTTTAAGGTTTTTCACTTCTAATAATGTTTGATTACTCATGGCTAGCAGCAACCTCCTCATCTTCCCACTTATCTGTATAGATCCAGCAACGAACTTGATCTCCGTCTTCCGTTTCTTTCAAGTCAGGCAGACTGCTTAGGCAAATGTCCTTCGCATGCGGGCAACGTGGTGCAAAACGACATCCCTGTGGCAGGTTAAATGGACTTGGCACAGATCCATCAATAACAGATAGGTCTCCTTCCACATCTTGATCATGCTTTGGAACGGAGTTTAATAGACCGACAGTGTACGGGTGTTTAGGGCTTGAGAAGATGGTTTGGACATCTGCATATTCCACCACTTTACCACAATACATAACGGCAACCTTGTCACACATCTCGGCAACCACTCCAAGGTCATGGGTGATTAGCATAAGGGAAGTCCCAAGCTCTTCTTGTAATTTTTTCATCAGATCCAGAATTTGCGCTTGAATGGTTACATCAAGTGCGGTAGTCGGTTCATCGGCAATCAACAGCTCAGGATTACATGCAAGGGCAATGGCGATCATGACACGTTGGCGCATCCCGCCAGACAGTTCGAACGGATATTGTTTTGCACGTTTCTCCGGAGAAGGGATACCAACAAGACGAAGCATATCCACCGCTTTCACCCAAGCAGCCTTGCGACCAAGCTTTTGGTGAATTCGGACGGATTCTGCAATCTGCTCTCCACAGGTCAATGTCGGATTCAATGAGGTCATCGGCTCCTGGAATATCATTGAAACATTGTTTCCACGGATCTGCATCATTTGCTTTTTGGTTTTATCTAATAGGTTCTCCCCTTTGAAAATAACTTCACCGCCTACTACTTTACCAACAGGCTCCTGAAGTAAACGTAAAATGGAAAGGGAAGTAATACTTTTACCGGAACCTGACTCCCCGACAATACCAAGTGTTTTTCCTTTTTCTATGGAAAAATCAACTCCATCAACAGCCTTTACTTCCCCTTCATCTGTAAAAAAGGAAGTACGCAAGCCTTTCACTTCTAATATTTTATCTTTCTTTGTTGTTGTCATTTTCTTCACCGTCCTTTAGTTAAGGTCTATACGTTTGTTTATTAAACGGTATGTGATATCCACCAGGAAGTTTACAAATACGAACAGAACCGTACAGACAAGGATTGTTCCTTGTACCATCGGGAAGTCACGCATTGTAATGGAACTGATAATTAATCGTCCCAATCCATTAATGGCAAACACTGTTTCTGTAATTACCGCTCCGCCCAGCAATCCACCAAATTGCAAACCTACTACGGTAACAACCGGAATCAATGCATTACGTAAAGCATGCTTATAGATGACCAATTTATCGCTGACACCTTTTGCATATGCGGTACGGATATAATCCTGGTCAATAACGTCCAGCATACTGGATCGTGTCATACGCGCGATGATCGCCGCTCCACCAGTACCAAGTGTTAGAACAGGTAAAATCATCTGCTTCCAGTCATTGCCCCAACCTGCAACAGGCAAGACGCCCAAGTTTACAGAGAAGAAATAGATAAGCATAATACCTAGCCAGAAGTTAGGCATGGAAATACCAAACAACGCAACAATCATTAAAGAGGTATCTGCAAATGTGTATTTTCTAGTTGCGGATACAATACCTGCAATCAATCCAAGAATGACGGAAAGAATAGTTCCCCAAATCGCCAATTCAACGGTAATCCAGAACCTGCTTGTAAAAATCTCTGATGTAACGTCACGGTTCGTACGGATGGAAGTTCCCAAATCCCCCTGAATCGCATTTCCGATATAGCTGAAGTACTGAACATATAATGGATCATTCAATCCCAATTTATCACGCATCGCTTCAATCTGTTCCGGGTTTGCCTGCTCCCCCGCCATAATCTGGGCAGCATCCCCTGGAATCAAGTGCATCATCATAAAAACTGCTAATGTAACACCAAACATTACCGGAATTGTTTGGAAAAGTCTTCGAATGATATATATCAACATGTTAGTTCACCTTCTTCTCCATTATTTTTTCGCTTTAGGATCTAATGCATCACGCAGTCCGTCACCCATCAAGTTGAATCCGATAACAACCAGCAAAATGACAAGTCCAGGGAATAGCGTGATATGAGGAGCCTGAGCAATATAAGAACGTCCTTGACTCAACATGGCACCCCACTCTGCAGTAGGTGGTCTTGTACCCATTCCAAGGAAGGAAAGAGCACTTGCTGTAATAATGGCAGAAGCAATATACAACGTTGCTTGTACAATAATCGGTGACATAATATTCGGTAAAATATGCTTGAAAATAATTCTAAAGTCTTTCGCACCCATCGCCCTGATTGCGTCAATATATTCTAATTTCTTCACACTGAGTGTAGAACCACGGACAATCCTAGCAAAGGACGGTATCGCATAAAATGCAACAGCGACAATAACGTTTCTTGTACTTGCTCCAAGAACACTTACGATAGCCAAAGCAAGAAGTATCCCAGGAAAAGCCAATAATACATCACAAATCCTCATGATAAGGGAATCCACCCATCTACCATAGTAACCGGATACAATTCCAAGTGTGACACCTACAACCGCACCAAGAATGGTAGATAAAAACCCTATCCCCAATGAAATTCTTGCACCAAAAAGTAAACGACTGAAAATATCACGTCCTACATCATCCGTACCCAAGTAATTTTCAGCTGATGGCCCTTGAAGCTTATTCATTACATTAGTTGTATTCGGATCATGTGTCGCAAGTAAGGGGGCAAATATACCCATCAAAATAACAAATATAATAATAAAGGCACCAGCCATGGCAGCTTTATTTTTTGCCAGCTTCTTATAGAAAGATCTCCATCGAACCGATTTCGTATTTTCAATAGTAACTGGAACTCCTGTTGTCGTTTGTGCTTGTGGTTGATCCATACGCTCTTCTCATCCCTTCATCTCTTTGTAACAAACTTAATATTTCTAAATATTCAACACAACTAGATACTATAATAGCTATTAATTCGTAATATTACAATAGTTTTAAAGAGTCTTAGCATACTTAATTTTATGATTAGTAGATTTTTTACATAGATTTGGCTTTCATTATATGCATGAAAAAATTAACAAAAACGTAATATTCAATTGTATTTTCCTTTAAATTATTACAAAAATAATAAATTTATTAAAATTCTTGTAAAACAACTCTTGTGAATTTTCAGTTTTTGAATTATGATAATAAGCAATCATGGCTTTTCCATTGATTACAATCTTGTAACAAAAACCAAAATCTTCAGGGGGGTAATTTTACATGAAAACAAAAAAGAATGTGTTTATCATGCTTCTGCTTTCACTTATGCTAGTTCTTTCAGCATGTAGTGGTGGTAACAGCAGCACACCGACTAACGGAAACGGAAACACTAACACCGGTTCAGGTGATGGTGAAGAAGTTGCAGGACAAGAAGGCGGAGAATTAGTGTATGTAGTTTCATCTGACGCTCCAACACTTGATCCACACGGAATGAACGATACTGCAACAACTAACGTAACAACTCAACTATTTGACCGTTTAACTGCTTATGAAGGAGACGGAACTGTAGTACCTTCCTTAGCTGAATCTTGGGAAGCTGTAGATGAAACTACTTGGGAATTCAAACTTCGTGATGACGTTAAATTCCATGACGGAACTGACTTCACTGCAGATGCAGTAAAAATGACGATCGAGCGCATCATCGATCCTGAATTTGCATCTCCACGTGCAGTAGTACTTAACATGATTAAAGAAGTAAATGTTGTAGATGACTACACTGTACAATTTGTAACAGAAAAGCCTTTCGCTCCACTACCAGCTCACTTAGCACATAACGCTGGTTCCATCATTGCTCCTTCTGCTATGGAAGAAGAGAACAGCGGTGGTAAGAAAGTAGACGAAAACCCAATTGGTACTGGTCCATTCGTATTCGGATCTTGGAACCGTGGTGCTGAAATCGTATTAAACAAAAACGAAAACTACTGGAATGGCGCTCCTGCCCTTGATTCCATTAAATTCGTAGTGAACGCAGAACAAGCTACTCGTGTTGCACAGCTTGAAGCTGGTGAAGCTCATGTAATTCAAGTTGGTGCTTCCGACGTTGCTCGTGTAGAAGGTTTGGAAAGTGCTGGAATCGAATTAACTCGTGTTCGCGGTACTCGTATGGACTACTTAGGATTCAACATGGAAAAAGAACCTTTCAACATTAAAGAGGTTCGTCAAGCAATCTCCATGGCTGTAAACAAAAACGATATCGTTGACGGTATCTTAGATGGTCAAGGTGTACCGGCAGTAGGACCACTTGCTCCTACAGTTGTTGGTAACTACCAAGATCTTGAGCCACTTGGATATGATGTAGAAGCTGCAAAGCAATTACTTGCTGACGCAGGATTCGAAGATGGTTTCGAAACTACTCTATATGTAAACGAAGGTTCTAAAGAACGTGCTGATATCGCAATCCTTGTACAAGACCAATTGAAACAAATTGGAATTGACGTAACAATTGAAACAATCGAATGGGGTGCATTCCTTGACGCTACTGGCGCTGGTGAGCACGAACTATTCATCTTAGGTTGGACTACTGTAACAGCTGATGCTGACTACGGTCTATACGCTTTATTCCACTCTTCTGCATTCGGTGCTCCTGGTAACCGTTCATTCTACGCTAACGACCGCGTGGATGAGTTACTTGACCTAGCTCGTTCTGAGACTGAACAATCGAAGCGTGACGAAGCGTACAAAGAAATCTCTGAGATTCTTGTAGACGAAGCTCCAATGGTTTACTTACAACATCCTGACTTTGTTTATGGAACTAATGGTGCTACCGGTCTATTTGTAGACTTCAGTGGAACTCCTTACTTCCATGGTGTGAAGTTGAAGTAATAAACAGACCCCCGACTAGTATTAGTCGGGGGTTTTCTTATGTAAAGATTCTGTTAAACACCGTTGTTGATTTTTATGTATCAAAGACTGTCACATAAAAAACTTTAGTTGACTGGTTAATCGCCGCTGTTCCTTTCCGCGGGGCGACCTTGAGCCTCCTCGGCAAGCCTGCGGGGTCTCAACATTGCCGCTACTCCCCCGCAGGAGTCTACGCCATTTGCTCCAATCCACAGCTAGAAATTACCAGAACGAAATATTAATTCTATTTTCCAGTTAAATTGGTTAGATAGATTTACGTTATCCTTTCGGTGAATGAAATTACCTTGTTGATTGTAGTGGAAGGCGCGCAGATTCCTGTGGGAGGAAGGGACTGGAAAGACCCCTGAAGCGTTCTGAGGAGGCTTTCGGACCGCCCGCGGAAAGCGAAGCGCCTGGAACGGAATTCAACAGAATAATATAATTTCTTAACTTTTCAAAAACTAGCTGCTAATGTTAGTTTCCGCCGGAAGCTTGATGGTAAAGGTCGTCCCCTTCCCCACTTCACTCTTCACTTCAATTTTACCTTGTAACAACTCAATGATTTGGAAAGATATCGTCAAACCGATTCCAGTTCCTTTATCCTTTGTAGAATAGAATGGTGTTCCCAATCTATCAACCTGTTGTGGTGTCATACCCACTCCGTCATCTATAATCTCTATTAAAACTGTTTCTCGATTACTAAAGGCATTCACAACAACGGTTCCGCCTTTTTCTACAGCTTCTATCGCATTTTTGATCAGATTGATCAGCACCTGCTTCATTTCATCCTTATTCGCCTTAATATACAGATTTTTTTCTATTTGGTGGCGGATCAGCGTATTTTTAATATTCGTATAGGTGGACATGAGCTGGATGACATGCTCCACCTCCATGGATACATTTATCCTGTTCATCCCCTGCTTATTGGGCTTAGCTAATGAAAGATAATCTTGAATGATAGATTGGGCCCTGTCCAGCTCTTCAATGGAAATATTAATATACTTTTTCTGGGAACTATTAAGATTATCATCTTGGCTCATTAACTGAAGGAAACCCCGTGTTGATGTCATCGGATTCCTGACTTCATGTGCAACCGAAGCGGCAAGCTCACTTACCACTTTCAGCTTTTCCGATCGCTGTAGTTCATGCTGCAGTTGCATTTGCATATTCAGATTTTCAATAATTAATATTGCCGTCACTAGGGAAACCCACGTAATAGCTGAAACAATCAGAGATAAAAAAATCTCACCAAGCTCATCTCTATGCATGAACCGCAGGGCCCGAGTGATTGTGACCAACAACAGCAATATGGAGATTATATATATTTTCTTTTTTAATGTCATGTTTCGATATATATTAGAGGATACCAATAGAAATACGGAAACCACGGTATAGTTCAACAGCATCACTAGAAAATTGCTCTCGCCAATGATAAACAAATAATAAAGCATGGCTATCAGTACCGTCAGTCCCGTCAACCATCCACCATACAAAAATGCCAATATAACCGGAATGATCTTTTGATCATAATAAGAGCCATCTGTTACTTCTATAGGGAAAGACATTGTACACACCAGCATTATCAATAACGTTACCAGAAAACGGTAATTTACCTTGGATGTAATTCCTGTAACTCTTTTATTCAAGAATTGATAATAAAACAGGATTGGAAACAAAATAATCAACACGTGATATAAAACATGCCCCACATTTTCAAACATAATAACGCCCCTACTAACAAAGTAATCACTATTTTTGTATCATCATAAACACTTCGACTTGCTTAGCATTTATTCCTTCTTTTATCCCATAAGAAAAACCAGCCCACTCGGCTGGTTTTAGTTAAGCAAATTTTTTATTTTGCTCTTTCTTGAAGAACTCCTTCATCGCATGAAAGACATCCGGCTTTTGCTTCAAAATATAATGCCTGAACTTCTCATCATTGACATTCTTATATGCCGACATCAACGTAGAGTGTCTGTTATACTGATTCACTTCCCCATACCCAAACATATTGGAAACCTTCATCAGCTCCGCGACCAATTTAACGCAACGCTGATTGTCTGAAGTGAGATTATCTCCATCCGAAAAGTGGAAGGGATAAATGTTGAAACGTGTAGGATTGTATTTTGTATCAATTAATTCCAGTGCTTTTCGATATGCTGAAGAACAGATGGTCCCTCCACTTTCCCCTTTTGAAAAGAAGTCCTCTTCACTGACCACCTTCGCCTCTGTGTGATGGGCAATAAACTCAATATCCACAGTTTCGTATTTCGTCCGGAGAAATCGAGTCATCCAAAAGAAAAAACTACGCGCCATATACTTTTCCCACATTCCCATCGATCCGCTCGTATCCATCATCATCAATACAACCGCTTTGGAATCCGGCTTCACCACTTCATTCCATGTTTTGAATTTGAGGTCCTCCTGATAGATTGGATGGAAGCTTGCCGTCCCTGTCATCGCATTCCGTTTATAGGCGGACATCATAGTACGTTTTTTATCTATATTCCCCATAAGACCTGTGCGTCTGATATCGTTAAATTCATAGTGCTCGATGGTGTTTTCATCACGCTCTTTTTGCTGCAGGTTCGGCAGCTCCAGCTGGTTGAATAGTGCCGCTTCGAGATCCATTAAGGACACTTCTGCCTCATAATAGTCCTCCCCGGCCTGATCTCCCGCTCCTTGCCCCTTACCTGGACCCTTTTGCTGACCCGACCCGTCCCTGGCTACAACATCCCCGACCTGACTGTCTCCATCTCCTTGGCCAACATGCTTGTTTTTGTCATAATTATAACGAATTCTGTACTCATCTAAAGACCGGATTGGAATCTTTACGACCTCTCTGCCATTGGACATTACAATGTTTTCTTCAGTAATAAGATCTGGTAAGTTATTTTTAATAGCCTCCTGGACCTTTTCCTGATGGCGTTTTTGGTCGTCGTGGCCTTTTCGATGGAGGGACCAATCCTCTTTGGACACTACAAAATTCGTATCATCTGACATTGTCATCGATATCCCTCCCTATTTAATTAATTTTACGTTTCTAGGAACCTTTTCATCACTATTTTCATAAAATATCTTGGTGAAATTTTAAGAATCCAACCTCCGTGACAATTAGGGTTGGTTACTTTATCCTATGCACACATCTCAAATAATTGACAGATTATTTAGATAATTAGGCGTGCATTTCTATTAATTAGACAAGCTTACGATGATTCTATAGTAATAATAAATTTATGCTTTGATAGGGTCGTACTATACGTTTTTAAAATGAAAAAAACCCTCCAAAGATATTGGAAGGCATTCTTACTCTTTTTCATTTTCCTTATTATTTTTATGCTGCTTCGGACTACGTTCTTTATCCGTTTTATTTTCCTTCAGCTGCTCCATTTCCTTCGCCAGCTTTTCCATCTCTTTTTCATTCGGTGCCATCGTATTTTCATAGGTTTTTTCTTTAGTCATTTTAATCACCTCTTATTCTAATAAGTTCCCCTTAATAATGGAAAACAAACCTCATGCTGCAAAAAAGCAGCGGCACTTGGACCGCTGCTTTTCCTATTATCTATTCAATAAGCTTCCCACATAACGCAATAGATCATTGGCTGAACTGGAGTTATAGCCGTGTTCATCGACCAATCTTGCTACCACTTCATTTATTTTTTTCAACTGTGTCTCATCCGGAGTTTTAGAGGACGTCGTAATCTTCACAACGTCTTTCAGATCTGCAAACAGCTTCTTCTGGATGGCTTCTCTCAGACGCTCATGGGAATTGTAGTCAAACCGCTTCCCTTTGCGCGCATATGCGGAAATTCTGATCAGAATCTCTTCACGGAATGCCTTTTTCGCATTCTCGGAGATACCGATCTGCTCTTCGATGGAACGCATCAATTTCTCGTCGGCACTCATCTCTTCCCCAGTGAGAGGGTCCCTTAGCTTCGCCTTGTTACAATAGGCCTCCACATTATCTAGGTAGTTATCCATCAATGTTTTCGCAGACTCTTCATAAGAATACACAAATGCTTTCTGGACTTCCTTCTTCGCAATATTATCATATTCTTTTCTCGCCACCGATATAAAGTTCAAGAATCTCTCTCTATCCTCATTGGATATGGATGCATGCTGATCCAAGCCTTCTTTTAAAGAACGAAGGACATCAAGGGAATTGATGGAAGGAATCTCTTTACGAATGATCGTGGACGAAATCCGGTTGATGACATAACGCGGATCAATCCCGCTCATCCCTTCATCTGCATATTCTTTCTTTAGCTCTTGAACATCTACAGAGTTAAAGCCTTCCACCGACTCCCCATCATATAGACGCATTTTCTTCACAAGGTCAATATCTCCCCGCTTCGCCTCTTTCAGACGGGTGAGGATCGTAAACATCGCAGCGACTCTCAACGTGTGCGGCGCAATATGAACGTTTGCCACATCACTCTCGTTAATCATCTTTTCATAAATTCTCTCTTCTTCCGACAGTCTTAGATTATATGGAACCGGCATCACAATAATCCGCGAATGCAGGGCTTCATTCTTTTTATTGGAAATGAAGGAGCGATACTCGGTTTCATTCGTATGCGCCACAATGAGCTCATCCGCACTGATAAGCGCGAACCTACCAGCTTTGAAATTCCCTTCCTGTGTTAAAGATAATAGATGCCACAAGAATTTCTCATCACACTTCAACATCTCCTGGAATTCCATCATTCCCCGATTCGCCTTGTTCAATTCTCCATCAAAACGGTATGCACGTGGATCCGACTCGGACCCAAACTCCGCAATAGTAGAAAAGTCAATACTTCCCGTAAGATCCGCGATATCCTGGGATTTAGGATCGGATGGACTGAATGTTCCAATTCCGACACGCTGGTTTTCAGATAAGAAAATGCGCTCCACCAATACATCCTCAAGGCGACCCCCATACTCTTTTTCCAGTCTCATCATATTTAATGGAGACAGATTGCCTTCTATTCTCACACCATACTCATTGTAAAAATCTTCTCTTAGATGGTGCGGAATCAAGTGAAGAGGATCTTCATGCATCGGACAACCTTTTATGGCATACACTGCTCCTCTATCCGTATGAGTGTACAGCTCTAGTCCACGTTTAAGAATAGTAACCAGCGTGGATTTACCGCCACTAACCGGCCCCATCAACAAAAGAATCCTCTTTCTGACATCCAAACGTTTGGCTGCAGGATGGAAATACTCCTCCACCAGCCGCTCCAATGCTTCTTCTAAACCAAAAAGGGCATTGCTAAAGAATTTATACTTTCGCTGCCCATTGACCTCTTCTACCCCAGCATCTTTGATCATATTGTAAACCCGTGAATGTGCGGATTGAGCTACCCAAGGTTCCTTTTTTAAAATTTCCAAGTACTGCCCGAAGGTTCCTTCCCACTTCAGCCTCTGTTCTTCTTCCCGATACTTTTCAATTTTACGTAAAATATCCATAAGGACCTCCCCTTTTATTACAGCTTCAAGAGTCGTGATTGCGTGATTAATATACTCTATGCGCCACGGAAGTGAAACATGCTTTTTTTAAGAGGGCTTCAAAAAATCACTCTGTCAAAAATTATCCACACATTTCATTCACATAACCTGTCCGTTGGGCTATAATATAAATAGTATGCTTACAAGAACTAACCTTACATAAGGAGGAAAACAAAGATGGGTACAACAGGCATCTTAATTCTAGGTGTATGCATTGCATTCCTTACAGCCATTTTCACTGCTGGATACAACGAGCGTCCAGGTACACGTAAAAAGTAATCTGCATAAATAAAGAAGCCCTCCATTTCATCCTTTACTTGAAATGGAGGGCTTCTATTTTTTCACCTATTCTTTAGGAAACTCTAACGAAAGATTCGGGTAGTCCTGTTGACGCAATGCTTCGTATATTAATATCGCAGCCGTGTTGGAAAGATTCAATGATCTTACATTTGTCGTCATCGGCAAGCGCAGGCACTGGTCCAGATTATTTTGGATCAGATCCTTAGGAAGCCCTGTTGTCTCTCTCCCGAACACAAAGAAATAGTCCTTATCCAACTTGCTATAATCAAATGAAGTATGCGGCTTCATCCCGAACTTCGTAATATAGAAGAAGTCCGCCTCTTTATTTTTCTCAAACAATTCATCCAACGAATCATAGTAGACCACGTTCACAAATTCCCAATAATCAAGCCCCGCACGCTTTAACATCTTATCATCCGTCGAGAACCCGAGCGGTCTAATTAAATGAAGCGTTGTATTCGTAGCTGCACAAGTCCTAGCAATATTACCTGTATTTGCTGGAATCTCTGGTTGATATAATACCACATGTAATCCCACAATCGTCACCTCATATTTCTTTCTTTCACTTTCATCCTCTACAACAATACCTTTTTATCGTAAGGGAATCAAGTATCTAATTGCGGTCCAGAATGTGGAAAAATTTATATTTAATATTCGGTGTGTAAGCTGTCGAATCCTCGTACTTCCAATACCTCATCCGAGAATTATACGTGTTCGCATTGACTAGCGGCTCCCCGTTCTCATCCTTCGCCACCACAATCGTATTATGGTCGAAACGTCCATCTCCTTCAAAATCATAGCAGATTACATCACCCGGCATGAGTTGCGCGACACTTGTCACCTCTTTCGCTTTCAAACCCTGCTTTGCGCTAGGTAGATACCACCTTAGGGCATGCGCCACTGTCCAAGTATAACTCCAATCATTATTCCGCATCCACCAGCCACCAGATTTTTTGGGATAGCCCACCATCGGCGCCCCTCCAGCATAAAGACATTGCGAAATGTAGTTGGTACAGTTCACCTCGAACTTCTTGAACTGCGGATTGTAGCTGTTCCAATACTGTTCCGCATACCTGACCGCTTCCATACGGCTAAACTTAAAGCGGAGTTCTTGTTGGTGCTGTTCGTCTTCCTCTTGCGGAGGGATAAACCTCGGCGATGTCATATCCCCTTCATCTTGCAAGGAGAAATCCTGCTTAAGCTCTCCGTCAATCCACTGCGCGTATCGCTGATCTGCTTCCTCCTCCAGATAAAGATTGTCTCTTTGCTTGATGAGGTACCGGATATGAACTTCGTAGAAAACATTAGCTTCCCCCTGCTGTTCATCCTCGTGGATAGAATGGATTCTTGCTGACGCAGTGCATTTGACTATTTCTGCTCCTCTTCTTTTGTGAGTTTCCTGCTTTTGGGTGATGGTGTCGTGGTTGATGATGGCCCTGCTTGTTTGCTTACTTTTGAAAACATAGGTGTCGAGGCGGTCTTGAATGTGTGCTTTAAGCTTCTCTCTCATAGGCGTGCCCCTCCTCTGGGTAATGGTCCTTGTAGATATGTTTATGTGGGGGGCTTGGGTTTGTTGTTTGGGGTGGGTGGTTTTTTGTGAAAGTGGTTGAGGTAATTAGGCTTGGGTTTTTCTAGAAGTACTTAAGGTAATCATTCCTTTACTTTCTTGCGCATTTCTTCGTACCTTCTATTTTCAGGCTTCATTGACCTCCTATAGTCCCGCTTTTCTTCTCCGCTTCTATTTTCGGGCTTCATTGACCTCCTATGAGTCCCGCTTTTCTTCTCCGCTTCTATTTTCGGGCTTCATTGACCTCCTATGAGTCCCACTTTTCTTCTCCGCTTCTATTTTCGGGCTTCATTGACCTCCTAAGAGTCCCACTTTTCTTCTCCGCTTCTATTTTCGAGCTTCATTGACCACCTATGAGACCCGCTTTTCTTCTCCACTTCTATTTTCGGGCTTCATTGACCTCCTATGAGTCCCGCTTTTCTTCTCCGCTTCTATTTTCGGGCTTCATTGACCTCCTATGTGTCCCGCTTTTCTTCTCCGCTTCTATTTTCGGGATTCATTGACCTCCTATGAGTCCCGCTTTTCTTCTCCGCTTCTATTTTCGGGCTTCATTGACCTCCTATGAGTCCCACTTTTCTTCTCCGCTTCTATTTTCGGGCTTCATTGACCTCCTATGAGTCCCGCTTTTCTTCTCCGCTTCTATTTTCGGGCTTCATTGACCTCCTATGAGTCCCGCTTTTCTTCTCCGCTTCTATTTTCGGGCTTCATTGACCACCTATGAGTCCCACTTTTCTTCTCTGCTTCTATTTTCGGGCTTCATTGACCTCCTATGAGTCCCGCTTTTCTTCTCCGCTTCTATTTTCGGGATTCATTGACCTCCTATGAGTTCTGGTGTCTCTCCCTTAGTCTTTTTTGTGATTTCATATGATACATAGCATGCAGATTTCCCATGACCAACTAATATATAGTTTTGACCTAGTATTCTTTTAATCATTTTTTTGGAACAAATCATCCCACACCAATCATAAATCAATTTACTTGTACAAGTGTTAGTATTAAAAAGAGACATATATTCCTTAATACTTCTTAATATACCAATTTCTACTCTTTCGGAATAAGAACAATTCCTGCATCCTAGAAAATTCCTTGATACCATTACCCCCATTCCCCCACACCCCGCACAAACAATCCCCTTCCTCAACTCATCATACCTATACTCGGGCAGCCGATCATACGGCGATTTCTCCACATGCAACTCACACAACTTCTCGGCCAAACGGGTGTGTCTTGCATTTAATCTTCCAGAACTAGACGATTGCTTCAGTAACTTCTTAGTGTATCGATTCATCTGGGAATAAAACACTATTGGTAAATTAGGTGAACAATTATATAGGGTAAACTCGGGGTTAATAAAAATGAGGGTGGATTCTATGGGGGATTGAAATCCGAGGCTTCTAAGAAGTTGCCTTAATGTTGTTTCACAGCGCTGTAACTGCAACAGAGGGCTTTTAATTTCAAATTTATTAATAGAGAACCATTTGTCACCATCTATATAGTAATCCCCTTCGAAATTTTTCACTTCAAACAGATAGATCTTATCAGCTCCGATCACCAGTGAGTCAATCTGAAACAAAGTGCCACCATGCTCCAGCAGCAGATCATTCACCACAATCCATTCACCATCCATGCTCGAAAACCATTCATCAAACAAAAGCTCTCCCAGGTAACCTTTTTCCAGATTCCAAAAATGACTTTCATCCACCTGACCTGCGCGTGCCTTCAGTATCCTTAATAACTTCAACTCACCTGGCTCCAAACGCTCCTTCATCATCACACTCATCCACAACACTCCCATAATACATTATTAAGAAAAGCAGGCAAACCTAATTACCTACTTTTTAATCCAAAACCCAAGACTCACTCGTCCCACCATGAACCTGGAGAAACATCTCACTGATTGCTGCGAGCATCTCCTCACATTCCCTAACGTCCATCGAAGGCTTGAAATACACGACATGCAAGGCGGAAGTAGTTTCCTCTGTAACTGCTGTTCTGCGACTATCGACAAATGGACTACCGAACGGACCTTCCCCATCACTCGTGTGTAGCATTTTATGTAATTTAATCTCGCGTCCATTCAAACCTTCATATCTTGCCGTTTCATCCCCAACAGCAATCTCAACATCGCCGACAGTCTTACTTGAATCATAAATACCTAAGGGAATTTCATATTTCAGTGAGAAGAAGTTGTTTAAATCGACTGCCGAATTGAATGGTTCAAGAAACTGCCCTTTTTTGATTCGGCGGTACAACGCTTCAATAGAAGGACGATACCTTGATGGATCCGTTCCGGTCTGCTTAAAAATAGACCGCCATTCCGCCACCCCAGGTATATCCTTCATGTCCTTTTCTTCCAAATCCAAATGAAGCGATTCTTGATAAAGACGGATTCTTCCTTTCAACATCTGTGGGGACGAACCGACTGTAATATCCTTATAAATGACGACACCGTATTTGGAAGACTTCACTCTTTCTGAAACCTCTTCGCGAACCGATACTCTCACAACTACTTCACCCTTTCTTTTCATTATTATGGTAATTGTATCATATATACCCGTCCCTCTTCCTTAAACCTTTAATCGCGTAAACGGTTTTTTACCCCCAACTAAAATGGATATAATTAGATATATCAAAGAAAATAACCAAACATAAAAATATGATAAAATATAGGTTGGTTCTAAATAAAACGAAATTTAAAACAAAGGAGGTGTTCACATTGAATGAGGAAAACAAGAGGTTAAAAGAAGATATTATAGCCTACAGCAAACAGATCGGTATCGATAAAATCGGTTTCGCAAGCGCTGGAGTATTCACCAGCCTTAAAGAACGTCTCAAAACTCAACAGGACTTTGGCTACCAATCCGGATTTGAAGAACCGGACATCGAAAAACGCACCAGCCCTGAAGTTTTGGTACCAACGGCCAAAAGCATCATTGCCATCGCCCTTGCCTACCCCTCCAAAATGAAAGATGCTCCACGTAGCACCCGGGAAGAAAGACGTGGAATTTTCTGTCGAGCATCCTGGGGAACCGATTACCATGACATATTACGGGAGAAACTCAGACTTTTGGAGAGTTATATAAAAGAAAAGTCCCCCGGTGCAATAATGAAATCGATGGTAGATACCGGAGAGCTGAGTGACAGGGCGGTTGCAGAGCGATCAGGTATTGGATGGAGCGGAAAAAACTGTGCCATTATAACGCCTGAATTCGGCTCCTACGTGTACTTGGGAGAAATGATTACCACTATACCATTTGAACCTGATACTCCCCTTGAGGACAACTGTGGGACCTGTAATAAATGTGTGGAAGTTTGTCCTACTGGAGCACTCGTTCAAGGTGGACAACTCGATTCAAATAAATGCATCGCCTTCCTAACTCAAACTAAAGGATTCCTTGCAGAAGAGTACCGTACAAAGCTCGGAAACAGACTATATGGCTGTGACACCTGCCAGACCGTATGTCCGGAAAATAAGGGCAAAGATTTTCATCTCCATCCTGAAATGGAACCTGATCCTGAAATAGTCAAACCGAAACTTAAGCCCCTTCTGACCATTTCTAACCGGGACTTTAAAGAGAACTTCGGTAAAATTTCCGGATCTTGGCGAGGAAAAAAACCTATACAGCGGAATGCCATTATTGCGCTGGCTCACTATAAAGATACTACAGCTATCCCTGATCTGTTAAGTTTGTTAAAGAACGACCCTCGTCCGGTAATAAGGGGAACAGCAGCTTGGGCAATCGGTAAAATTGGAGATATACAAGCCTTGGAGTCACTGAAAAACCACCAGAAAACAGAAAAAGATCCAGACGTATTAAAGGAACTTGAAAAAGGAATTGCAATGCTAACAGAACAAGAATAAAATAAATTAAAAAGCCACAAAGAAGTAAGATTCTTTGTGGCTTTTTAGTGCTTTACAATTATATAAAGGAATAGTATGAATTTCTTATGTACAAAAAAGACTCCAACCAAACGGTTGAAGTCTTGAGAAGTTATGTATGGAGCGGGTGAAGAGAATCGAACTCTCATCATCAGCTTGGAAGGCTGAGGTTTTACCACTAAACTACACCCGCATAGACAAGTTCGAAAACTTGTCTATAAAATTAGTACCGGTGGCCGGGGTCGAACCGGCACTCCAGAGGAACACGATTTTGAGTCGTTAAACTTAAAACCATGTCGGAGTATTACCGTCGATTCCTACGGACACCTAACGTACTAACACGTTAGACAAGCGTATAATCAAGCAACTTCGCACGATTATGTTGCGAACATGTATTAATATATCAGATTTTGGCGAAACGCGCAAGTATTTTCGCGAAATAATTTCCGCAGTTATGTAAAAAAAGAATCGCCCGCGGTTAGTCGGACGACTTTCTTCTATAATAAAGGGCGTTCGCCATCTTCGTCAATAAATCCGCGCCCGCTCGCCGGATTGCTTATTACGCCAAGCACGACCAGCACCGCAAGCAAGGAGTTCACCGCCACCATGACGTCGGCAATCCATTCGTTCGTAATCTCGTAGCCTATTAATGCGCCGATTGACTGCGCCGCAAGCAATACCGCACTAGCAAGCGCCACCCATAGCCCGTGATTCCGCCATTTGTTCGCCATTACTTCTTCACCTCCGCAAGCAAGAACGAGTCGAAGCCCGCCTTTTTCAAGTCCGCCATGCGTTGCTCCGCGTTCTCTTTATCGTTAAATGAGCCGGTCACTACGCGATAAAATACATTCGGATTAACCGCCGGTTTCGGCTTTGGTGCTGGCTTGCGCTTTAGCCCGAAGTATTTCGCGATTCCCGTCGCAATAGCAACCGCACACGTTTTACGGTATGCGTCCGTTTTCAAAAGCGCCGCTTCCGTTTGGTTCGTCATAAATCCGCACTCGACTAGCGCGCTCGCCTTGTTAAATTCGCGCAGCATATGGAAATTCGCCTTCTTCGCGCCTCGGTTCGGGCGTTTGGTTGCCGCGATTAGTTCCGCCTGCAAGAGCGCCGCCAATCGATCACCGTTCGGCGAGTGACCATCCCAAGAAAACGTCTCGATACCCGCCACGTCGTTTCTCCAACCGCCATTGCCGAATGCGTTCGCGTGAATAGATACGAGCATGTCGGCGTTGGCTTTGTTCGCGGCATCCGTCCGCTCTTTTAACTGCACATCGCGCGCATCGGAATGCGTGAACATGACCGCCACGTCTTCGTATTGCTCGAGTTCCGCTTTGGCGTAGTTAGCGACCACGCGGTTGAATTCGTATTCCCTCATTCCGTCGGGCGTTCGTTTGCCTGGCGTTTCCGGTCCGTGACCTGCGTCCAGCACTATTAACTTCGTCATTGCTTATCCGCTCCCTTTCGTTGTATAATTACGTTAAGGTTGGCGGTCGCGTTTGTCCATCCGTCAAATGTTCAACCCAGCGGCCGCCAACTGGCTTATATAAAAAGCGCTACTACCGCCACGATTATCCCTAATCCGGTCAGCATAACGCCCCAAACCCACTTCGTATTCACTTTCATTTCTACGATGTCATCGCGATTCTGCTCCGCGAGTGATAACGCCTTGCTCGCCTTCACTTCCGCAAAGTCCGCCTTCTCTTCCGCTCTTTCCGCGCGATACTTAATATCCGACATCATATCCATTTTCGTATCAATCCGCACTAACCATTCGCGAATGTCCGCTATCTTTTCGTTCAGTTCGTGGCCGCTCGGTTCCGTCATGTTTCCGCCTCCCTTCCGCATTCGCTAAATGCTATTGTTGCGGAGTTGCGAGGATTTGGTCCGCCTCTTCTGCCGTAATAAACCCTTTAACCGCATAGCTGCGTACTTGAGTTTCCGTTATCTTTCCGGATGCCCACATGTTTAAAATGAATCCGTAAAAAGTAACCGCCTCCTTTCCGAGTTACATCATATCCATAACGTTAATTAGCGCCAGTTCCGTAAAGTCTAGGCGCTCTTTCAACTGGCGATTTTCCTCCGCCAAGTCTATCTTGCGGAATTGCTCCGCTTGGTCTTGCGCGATTAATTCCGCCGACACTTCCGCGCCAACTTCCGCATCGTCCGGCACGATTATATATTGCGCCTTGATTCCGCGCAAAGAACCATCGCGCCATGTAACTGCGTCGGCTTCGACCTCTATGTCGCGCAAGTCCTCGATTACCTCAAGGACTGCGTTGCTTTCCGCGTATAATACGAGTTTCATTATTCCGCCTCCTTATGCGTACGTGATTTCCAGGCGCGCGTCTACGTTAAACTTGGCGTAGTTGGACGTGCTTGTCGAATTGACGTAAATTCCGATTCCTTTCGTCGTGCCGTTTTGGAAGCCGGCATAGAACGAGCTCGGTATCGTAATCCACTTCTTCGTGCCGACGGAGAATCCGGCTTGCGTGCTCGGCGATTGGTAAGACGGCTGTCCGCTTGGTCGCGACGTGTACGTGTGTGGTCGGAAAGTGACGTTAACGTTTCCGCTATTACCGCCTGCTTTCCGTTCGACGTATAAGCGCATCGACTTAATCGTTTTGCCGGTGACCGCGTTAGAAGGCGCTGATCCGAATAACCATAATCCCGAATACGCGCCGAGTCCGCCCCATCCGCCTTGCACTACGCTACCGTCGTTCCACCATTGCCCGCCAAACTGTGGCCGCCAAGCATCGCCTTTTGGACTGCCCGTTGAACTCCACGTGTTTTTTGTTTCCGGTGCTGACGGCGGCGTTACCGGCGTTGTTGTCGGATAAGTGAAGGTTGCGTGAATTTTCCCACCTAATTGTTCCGCTTGGTTAGAAACGCCACCCTCCGGCGCTTGACCTGTCCCTACGACATAGCCCGCATACGCATATACACCACGCACGGAACCTTTTCCGCTAACCGTCATAAGATGCGCTGTTGCTCCATATCGCCCAGAAACGGCAACCTCTACGTTATGCACACCGCTATTTATTACCTCGCCATATCCGCTTTGCATAAAATCTATTCCAAAACTAGCGCCATTTCCGAAAACCTGTAAATCGCGGAATATAGCATACGTATTTTGAACGGATGATACCGCCGCATAACTAGAGCTACGCGCATTTAGCGTTAAACGTTTAATTTCGAATGTCAATATGTTACACGCTGCGAATACGTTTCCGACTACCTTCGTGGTTTGACTCAAGCCGTCGACGGTTACCTTTCCTCGCCCTATAAATCCACGGAAGGTAATATCGCCGTAAAACGTTCCACCATTCCGCAAATTAATAGTCGCCTGACCATCGTAAAACAGCGGTATGCGCCTTAATGCTTCGTTAATAGTCGCGAGTGGCGTGGACCAAGTAAGACCGTCGTTGTTATCGTTCGGCTCGTTTTGGTCTGACACGTAAAACGTCAAATCGCTCGACCCGTAATTGACGACGGTAGGCGAAATAAGATTTTGCACGTACAAATCGCCGCTAAATCCGCGCTGCTCCGCATCTAAGTCCGCAATCAACTCGCCGTCCGCGTCAAGCACCTGCATACGTCCGTTACCGTTCGCCGGCCCGCCCAACGTAAAAAGACCGCCTTGTATGCGGTCAGCCAACATCGTGCCGGTCGTAATTAAATCCGCCACAAATCCTTCGCCAGTCATCGCCGTGCGGAACGTTTGACCGCCGTCGACACTCACGCCCACGCCCGCCGAATTAAATAGCACGAGGTGATTCGGATTTATTTTACTGCGCGCGATTATGCCGTTTTCGAATTCGAGCTCCGTCTGCGCGCTTTGTAGCGCCTCTGTCGCTCGCCTGACCGCTTCGTCTAGCGCGTTGTATGGTAGGCGCTTCTTGCCTTCGAATAAGTCCGCTACGTCCTTGCTTACGCGCCCAAAGTCCGCTAAAATATCGCTAGCATTTTTGCGAAAGTTGGCAAGCGTGATTCTCGTTGCGTCGGGCTGTTCCGGATACTCTTCGTACTCCACAATGCGCGCCATTACGTCCACGCCCATCGGTTCGTAGATAACGTAGATTTCGTCGCCCAAATCGAATTGCTCATACGTGAAGCCCGCGCGTTTCAGTTCCGCGTATTCTGCCGTGATGCTTAGTTCTGGCTCGTCGATTAGGTCGCGCTGCAGGCGTTCGAGCAAGCCCGCCTCTGTCGTGTACCTTTCGTCACGCACCGGCTTTGCGTCGCGAATGCCGAAGATTTCCGCGTTAGAACTCGTATATTCCGCCTCGATACCTTCCGCCCCATATCCGCGAATATACGTGGATAGCTTCGAGGAATCAATGCTTTTGCTTATCGTTTTGACGTTGTGGCGGTAGCGTAACTGCATGTCGGTCGTAACGCCTATCTTCGCGCGAAAAGTAAGATGCGTGCCAGCGATTTGTATTTCCGCGCCGTAGCGAGTGAGTATCGTTTGCAAGAGCGCCAGCACGTTATCGTCGCCGAAGTTTTCGAATTCTTGCGACGCGAATGTGCCGATGACTGTATGCGAGTAGCCCGTGTCGGCTAGCGTCCAATTTAAGATATTGCCGAGCGTACGCTGACCGCTAAACGTTTCGTATTTGTGAACGTCGATTAAGTCGAAGAATACGTGATGCGCCTGCACGCGCTTTACCGATCGATTGCCGAGATTGCGTTCCTCGACGAGCTTGATGCGGTATTGCACGTCGTTATACTCCGCGATAGATTCCTCGGAGACTAAATCGAATGCGTGCGCGTTGCGGTCAGTCGCGATAAGTAAGAAGGATAGCGACCGCTCGCCGTTTATGCGGCGCTTGATGGCGAGGTCTTTATAGTCGGTGAGGGCTTCGGTATTGCCGAGTAAGTCCGTTATCGTTAGCAAAGTACCGCCTCCTTTCCGTTTTTATGTGCGTTTTTATACGCAAAAAAGACACCGCCGATGGTGGCGATGCCTGATTGCGAGTTGGTTTCGTGTTTCTCGTTAAGAAATCTCTTTCAATTATCTAATTGCCATCTATATATCTCTTTGTTATTATCCATATAGAGGGGGAACAAAAAAATGTCAAATATAACGAAAATTGGCGTGCTGGGGTCTTGTGTCACTCGCGACAATTTCAATTCTACTTTTAATCCGAATTACAAAAGTCAGTACGATTGCATTGTGCATCAGAACCAAGCATCACTAATAAGTTTGATGTCAGAACCTATACCATATAACCCACAAGATACCACACTAAGCAGACCTTACGACACTTGGCAAATAAAAACTGAATTCACTAAAGAATTTCTTACTAACTTAGTAGACAGAAAGCCTGAGTATCTAATTTTAGATTTCTTTGGTGACGTTTATTACGGTTGTATTCAAGTTGGCGAAAACCAATATCTCACCAACAATCGTAATAAATTGTGGAAAACGGACTACTATAAAGCAATAAAAACCCAAGTTAAGCAATTTGATTTGGAGTCCGACAAAGAAAGCTATATGACATTATGGAGAGAAAGTGTAGATAAACTCTTTGTATTTTTGAAGCAAAACTTGCCTAACTGTAAAATTGTTATAAATATAAATGATTTTATGGATACTCTTATTACAAAAGACAATCAGACTATTAGATTAAGTCAAACGGGTAATTATAGAGCTATCGATGTTGAATTAATCAATAATCTAGTAAGAGAAATGGAATCATACATATCAAGTAAATACGAAGTAATTACTTTAGATATGACTAAAGGTGATTACAGATTAGTTGATAATCACCCTTGGGGCAGATTTTTCTTGCACTTCAACAAAGAATTTTACTACGATTTCCTTAAAAAGCTTCATGTTATTACAGGAAAAAATGAAATATCTTTAAATTCCAATGAGTCTATCATTAAGGAAATTAACGAAATACACAAAAAATTAGACCGTGTTTTAGAATTAGTAAACAGCAACCGTTAATTGGTTGCTGTTTTTATGCTTGGGTATATACTGGCGCTCCGGAGTTGTTTATGGTCACTCTGTATCTAGTACCGTTTGGCGCGTATGTGTAATATCCTTCAAAAATCGTGGGTACGGATGCTAAATTAATTCGACCTGTTGCTCCCTCCAAATCGTTGTCATGCACTTGAATATTAACACAAGTACCTGTCACACCTATACCATGACTGTTCCGATTACTTCCAGACCGATTTTTATTCCCGCGCAGAACGCCGTTTTGTGAAGAAGACGCAATATTAATCGCTACTCTAGTGTTATCTGTTTCACTTCCTGTGTTTTCTAGTTGGTTCTCATTAACTTTAAACCCATTCGCCCACTCTAAAAATACCCCAGACCTACGAGTATCTCTAATGGTATTGTTAGTTATTTCAATATCTTTCGTATGATTTAGATTACGAAAGCTGGTTTCGGGTTCGGTGAAATATATTCCCTCCAATTGACAATCAGAAATGAGGTTGTTGTTGATTTTTACATTAGAAAGATACCAATTTTCAAACCCGCGATTTAAACCTTTTATACGATTGTTCGCCACAAACAAACCATCAATCCAACGTAGCCTAAATGAAGCGGTGTTAGAATTTGATGGATTATCTACTACATTACCAACAATAATTACATTTGTTAGTTTCTTTACGTTATCCGGAGTGTTTGTTTGCCCTGCTGCGTAAATTATATCAGACTCGACATTGCGAAAAATGTTGTGGGATATGGTGTAATTTTTCCCTGATTGCGCCCCCCGCTCAACTCCATTTACATCTTTAGAAGAATTTGTGTTTGGCGCGGTATTGGATAAAGCTATCCCTGACCTCGTATTTAAAAACAAATTGTTTGTTATAAACACATCATTAAATTTCATACACCTTATACCTGCATAAGTACAACCTTCGAAGGTATTACCAATAACATGGATATTCTCTGAAAAAATATCATAAGTGGCTCCGTGCTCTCCAACGCCAACTGCCCAAGGTTGCATGTTCGGTGTATCGCTACCTCCAAAATAGCAACTCCTCACAGTGATATCACGGCACGGTGTGTGGTCGTACGCACCAAACGGATGGAAACCTCCCTGAGTAGAACGAGATATTTGGATAGCTTCTGAGAAATCTCGACTACCGTTCGTTAAGTCCTGAAATCCTAAGAATCTGCATCCTTCAATGATTACATCACGCAATCCATTTAAATCAAAAGCGTGCGCATTCAGCGTATCCTTAAATGTGATGTCTCTAAAACGGAATGTAGTCCCGTGATTTAGTTCGATGTGATTGAATCCATTAGCATTAAACATCCCAACATTTCCATCGAAAGCCCCACCTGTTATGGCGATATTTCCGTTTCCGTCATATCCATAATACTCATCGCCAACTTCTCCATTCATTATAATGGAAGTGTTGTGATGACGAACCAATACCGCCCCTTCTTGCATATCTATTTGTGTGTTTGAAAAAATACTTAATCTTTGTGTTAGCTTATACCTGCCTTTTGGTACAAAAACACGAATCGGAGACACCTTCGCTAAATTAAATGCGGTTTGAAAGGCGTTAGTATCATCCGCAATTTCATCTCCTACTGCTCCTAACATCTTCACATTAACTGATCGTTGCTCTAAGTCGGTGGCGACAACCCCGATTTGCAGTTCGTTTTGTTCCAATTGCGCACCCACGTCCGCAAACTGTTCCGCCACCTTTGCCCCGTCCGACGCAATTCTATCTCGCGCCGTCGCGTGCTCTACTCCGTCCTCATCTACGCGAATATCCACAACCTCGCTCGGCTGCGGAGCGTTTACGATTAAGTTATCGACGCGTCCTTTTTGCACGTTTAATTCGCGCTTTGCTTCGTCAAAGTTGGCGTTTAAGTCATTGCGGAATAGGCGGTTGAACGCAACGCCCAAGTTTTTAAAATTCGCCATTTGTCCGCCTCCTTTTACACATAATAAAAACGGAAGCCGAACGCAATAGTAAAACTGCCGCTCGCTCCCGTTATTTCGAAATCATTTAAGCCTGGCGCAATAGTCAGCACCTTGCGATTAGTCGCGCCGAATACCGACAAGCCGTTTTTTGTCGCCCGCACGCCGTCAAGCACTACCGACTGGCCCGCGTTCGTCGTTCCGGTATATTGCCAATCGTCGCCCGTCGTTAGATTGCGGATTCGCAAGTTGGTGCTGGCGCCCGTGAACGTTATTTTAAGCGGTAGCTCGCGCGGATCAATCGCAATGTCGCCCGCATTGTAAATCTGAAATTGCGCCGTGCTATGCGTGTATGCTACGTCGTCCGCCGTTAACCCTTGCCCGAGTTGCCATAGTTCCGCGTCAAATGTTAGCGGGTCGGCGGTCGTGCCGGTCGATTCTGCGAACGGTGTCGGACAATCTAGCGTCAGCGAAAACTGCCCGTAAGAACCTAGCCGCGACATCGACAATTCGTTCGCCAAGTTTACTAAAAAGCGTTTGCCCGGCTCTTTTGCGGTGACAAGATATACTTTTTCATGCGTCAAAAACAAGCGATATATTTCATTGCGCAAAAGCGCGTAGTCTTTGTTATCTACCGCGAACATCGAGCATTCGGCGGTAATTGTCCGGTCATCCATCGTCTTACCTATCGCGACATAGCCCGCGCGACTTTCTACCTTTTCGTAAAAGTAACGTAGTTTTGGCGACGGAACGGTGAGCGACCGAACGAGTACGTCGTAGTCTGCCGCCATATCATATACTGCGCCATCTTCTGCCACCAACTGAAAATTATCATCCGTTATCATTCGATCACCTCTTTATTCCGTTAATCCGTCCGGTCGACCTTGCGCCGGCTGTAAATTGTGAATCTATATACGGATAAGTAACTTCCGCCAATTCGCGTCCATCCGCCTCGAGTTTCACGGTAATCGGTCGGTCTTGCGAAGAGCCAATCGCATTAACTAACTGCTCGATACGAGCTACTAAATCGCCGTTTGTTCCGCCAGCATTCGTATGCCCCGCGTCAATCATCCGCATAAGGTTCGCTTGTTGCGCCTCTGTTAGTACCATTTCATTACGCAGCAATCGAGCGTCCACTTCGTTATGCAATGGCGCGCTTTGAAGTTGCGATGCGAGTCCACCCGTATGAAGCTTCGGTAATTGACCACGACCAATAATCCCGCCAGTATGATACTGCGAGATGGACGCTCCTGTTTTTGTATATTGCGTGATATTGACACGCTTATTGACCGCTTTGCCGAGCTCCGCATTCATCGTACGTGCTTCGTTTATAATGCCGGTTACTTTTCCGCGAGTCGTTTCGAGCTTCGAGATTTGACCGTCAATTTGCTTTATACCGTTTTTATACTCGTCGGTTTGCTTCATCGCTGCGGACGTGGAAAACTCCATTTGTATCTTCTGCTTTCTAAGGCGGTCTATTTCCTCGTCAACCGCTTTGATGCCTTTACCTTTTTCCGCGGTGATACCGGCTTGTTTTAACTCGAGGTCGATAAGTTTATTACGCACTTCGTCCATCTTTCCGAGTTCCTCATTAATGACGTCGATTTCGTCCTTCTTTATGAGGTATTTTTCCATCGTTTTCGCGTTCTGTTCCTTTAGTCCTTGCAGAATATCCTCCGCCAAGTGGAGCTCTTGCGATAGGTTATTAACAACGCCTTGATTACCTTCGTCCTTCGCTTTTGCAAGTTCTTTCGTTTTATCGATGATTATCTGCTCTTGTGCAGCGATGTTTTTTTCGATTTCATTACGCTTGTCTTGGATGTTGTTAATTTCCGCCTTCAAGTCTTTTTGCTTCTGCAAGTTATCCGCGTAATTAGCTTCTAGCAGAATCTGTTGTGCTTCGAGTTCCAAGCGGATTGTTTCGTATTGCTGCTTATTGAACTCTTTCGCTGCATCCGCATTATTAAGCAAGATATTCCCCTGCTCGGTCAGATGCACGTTAGAATCCGGCACTACTGACGCAATCTCTCCGTTTAAGTCAACAAAGCGTTGCATTTCAGTATTAGTTAGTCCGCTCGATTCCAGTAAGCCTTCTTGTTCTTCCGTCAATGCCGCAATTACTTCCGGATCAGCCGTTTGCGCAAGAATTGAGTTAATGTCGACAAAACGCTCAAGCTCGTCGCTAGTTAGGCGCAATCTTAGCTTTAAGTTGTCGTACTCGTCGATATTGGCGGAAAGAGTGTCTGCTTCTGCTTGCATCGTGTTAATTGTTTCGAGGTTTACTTCGTTCATGCGCGAATATTCGTCGCGAACGCCTACAACTAATCCGCCGATAATAGATAGCCCCGCGATAACCCAGCCCGCCGGCCCCATTGATAACATGAGCGTGCGCATGGCGGTAACTAATTTCAGTACCGTCGTCGTAACTAATCCGATAGCCGCCGCCGTTCCCGCCATTTTAAGACCGGTCGTAGCAACGCCAGGATTCAATTCGCCAAGCATTCGCACAATGTCCGTGCCATATCGCACGATGTCCGTAAATACCGGCAGAAACTCCTCGCCAATTGCGATACCTACGCCCTCAAGCGCCGACTGGAATTCCTTAAACGAGCCTTGCAACGTATCCATTTGCGTCTTGGCCACACGTTCAGCCGTTCCGCCCGCGTTTTCGAGCTCCTTCGTATAATCGCGCAAACCTTCCTCGCCGACCTCAAGTAGCGCCATAAAGCCCGACGCTGCCTCCGTACCTACTAACTGAGCGACGGTGGCGGTTCGCTGTGCGCCTTCCATTCCGCTTAACTTTTCGGAAATGTGTCCGATTAGTTCGGGGAACGGTTTCATTGCGCCGTCCGCATCGGTTATTTTAATGCCGAGTTCATCCATCGCTTTGACCGTTTGACCGGTCGGATTTGCGAGAGAAATTAATGCCGCACGTAATGCCGTTCCGGCTTGTGATCCTTGAATACCTGCGTCCGACATTTTACCGACTGCTGCCGCCGTTTCTTCGATTGATAATCCGAGAGACTGCGCTAATGGAGCAACGTATTTCATCGCTTGACCTAACTGCGGTAAATCCGTGTTTGCGCTTGTCATCGTTTTAACTAGCACGTCGACCGCGTGACCGGTATCGTCCGCGGTTAAGCCGAAGCCAGTCATAATGTTCGATACGATGTCCGCAGAGGAGCCAAGGTCTATTTGCGCGGCAGCCGCTAAATTTAGAACGGAAGGCATTGCGCTAACTATTTCGTTTACTTCAAAACCCGCCATTGCTAAAAAGCTCATGCCCTCCGCAGCTTGACTCGCACTAAACTGCGTTGTAGCTCCTAAATCTTTCGCGGTATCTTTTAATTTCTCGAAATCTTCACCAGTCGCATTACTAATCGCGCCCACTCGCGCCATACTCTGTTCAAAATCGGCTGCTACAGTTACACTAGCTCCAATTCCGGCAATTACCGCTGCACCTACCGCAAGTGAAGCTTTCTGCACGATTCCTAAGTCGCTAGCAAACCGCTGACTCGCTTTTGACGATTTACTCATATCCTCGCGCGCTTTATTCATTCCGTTACTAAACTCTTTCGAGTCCAATACGAGGCGCGCTTTTATTTCGCCCACTGTCGTTGACATATTCGCCCTCCTTTCTACTTCGTCCTATTTCCGCCACTACTCGTCATCGCCCGCAATTGCTCGAACTTGTCGCGATTAAAATTCGTTTCCTGCTTTACTCCGACCGCCTTCGTAGCTTCGCGAATAAACGCCTTGTACTCCGTTTCATCAAGCGATCGATTATTCGTAGCGAGGCGCGCGTGTACGTCCTGCATAAGTTTCGCCGCTTCTTGCTTCCGCTTTTCCGCGACTACTTTCGGAAGGTCGACCATGTAATACTCCGTTTCAACCGCCACTTGCGATACGCCGAGCGCTACCGCTACTTCGAGGAGGAAATCATCAACCGTATATGTTACGCCTTCTTCGCGTTTGCCCCCGGAAGAAGGCTCTTCACGTTTTTTATTGTTTCGCCGAGGTTATTGCGCTTAAATGTGCGCGTTAAGTAATCTACTAATTCGTCCACGCCGACATGTTCGTTCAGATAATCCTCGTCAATGTCGGACAGGACTGCGACAACCTTAACGATTTCATCCATCGCTAGTTCACATGCGGAGATTAGGTATGCGTGGAAATTTTCCTGGGGCGCCGCGATAACTTGCAGAATCAAGCCGGGCAGAGTGTCGATGGTTTCGAAAAGAGTGCGCCAACGGTTGGGCGTTAATTTATTTATGGAAACTCGCTTTTCGCCGAGATACATTTCGTAGTCATTGGTTCTAAATTTGAACGGATTCATTTCCGCACCTCCAAATTAAAAAGGGAAGCCGAAGCCTCCCGTAGTTTTTATGCGTCTATTGCAGTTTCGTCGCCGATAATATAAAGCGTTCCGTCGTTCGCTAAGTCAGGATAAGCTACGAACGTGATATTTACTACGCGCTCATTGTCGCTGTCGTACGTATATTCCGGATCAGCCATCGCGCCTGCCAGTGGAAGTGTAATCCAATCGTTAGCGGTTGCGTTCGGGTCTGTCGGCTTAATGATTAGCATTTTCGCGTTGGATAACATGTCGAAGCCAGCTTGCGATTTAACGACGATTTTGGACTTAACTCCGTCATTCACGTAATCACTATTCGGAATAACCTCCGAAAGTCTTGCTAAGTCGTGCAGCGCGAATGGAACCGTTACTTGCGCAGTACGCCCTTTCATAATTGACTTAACGACCGTGTCGCCATATTGATCTACCGTAATATCTTGTTTCGACGTACTAGACTGGAATTGAATTCCGCCTTTTGTAATGTCGAACGTTACTTTCTCTGCGCCATCACCGTATTCAACGACGGCTGGCCCGATAGGTACGTTAATTCCGTTTGCCATTTCGTTTCCCCCTTATCAAATAAAAAAGCGCAGTATTCCGGTTGGTTACGGACGTACTACGCAATCAAAATTCATCGAATATATTGGTCGTTCTTTGTCGTCATTTCCGATATAAACCGGCACGCTATTCATTGAGCGAATTACCACAACGGAACTTTCGCCGATTGTTACTTCTCGCAAATTAGTGAGCGCATTGTGTATCTCGTAAGCTTTTGCCTCACAGTCGCCTTGTTTGTGCGTAGACTCGCGTACTTGTATCTGGAACGACGGCTGCGTTTTACCCGTCCATTGACTCGTCGGAAATCCGCTAGTCAATCGCACTAATACGCAGTTATCTTGCGAAGTGGTCGGAAAGCTATTCGGATAATATACGCCTGCAACTCGCGCTCTAATAAACGTTATTAATTCGAGGATTCGCATTATAATCCGAGCCCCTTTCCGATTTCCTTCATAATCCAACCGAGATACTTTTGCGATTCGCCTTTAAGCGGACGTTCAACGTATTTGTTGCCGACGGAGTATCCCTTATAGCCGGGCGCCGCTGCCGACTGTTCGCCGAGATTGTACGATTGTTCATGCGTCCAAAGCGCGTAGTTAAAGCGCCCGTTTCCGCTCTTTTCTACCGCAGAAAAACCAATCTCTCCGACCAGACGCGTAGGAGATTCCCACGTAATTCGCTTGTCGACATCAACGCTTTTTCGTAGTGTCGATTTGTCAATCGGCGCGATGTTTTGCGAAATCAACGCAAGGTCGTCGGTGGAATCGCGCATACCTAATTCGGAAGCTGCTCGCGTTTTCAGTTCCTTTGCGCCTAGTCCTTTGAGAAAATCTGCGCCGTCAAACTCGAAACTCATAGCTTCACCTCCGTAAGTATCGGTTTTCCGCCGACATTACGCCTTACGTTTATTTCCTTTGGCTTGCCGGTGATTTCTTCGCCTAACTCGTTCGTAAACGTTAGTATGTCGTCGTAACGAATGTCCGCCAGTTTATCAAGCAATATCCGCACAAAACTGACTGCTGTTTCTCCGTTACGGTCGAGTCCGCCGCTACGACTTGCAGACAAGCGAGTTCCTTCATCTACGCGACAATTCATCGTAATTAATTCGCCAGGTATTGGATTTCCCCATTCGTCAAGCCCTCCGCCTCGCTGCACGGTAATCGTTTGTTTCATCGGTACTATTGGCATTAGCGCACCGACCTTCCAACACGACGTTGCGACAAGTTGACACCATTCTCCTCACCTATCAAATCAATTGTTGATTGAGGTATCAATGCCTCCAAATCGCGCTTCATCGTATCTTTAAAGTTAAATGAACCTACACCAGTAATAGAAAACCCTGCGATCCCGTGATTGTTCAGTCGGTTTGTATCGTTATTCGCGATTGCCAAAACATTCGAAAAGTCGTAGACAGCCGAAGCGGGAACGACATACTTAGAAAACTTTCGCGTAAGTGTCACTTGTGCAACATTTAACAGTCGTTGTTTTTTGTCGTCGTCCGCATCTTCCCAATCTTCGATGTCAATTACGTTTGTTGCGATATACTGATCCGCTTCGAAAATACTTAAACCCATGCGTTACACCTCCCGATTATTTCGCGGAAGGTTTTCGCTTCGGCTGCGCCTTTGGTTTAGCGTTTTCCTCCGCCTTCTTTTGTTCTAATGGTTTTTCTTGTTCTTTCTTAGCGTGTCTGCGACGTAATAACATGATTTATCACTCCTTTAATAGAAAAAGAGAACCGCGGTTAGCGACCCTCTCTACTATGCTTTCGTGATTAGCTTAACTACTTTAGAATCATCTTCTAATGCCGCAACATAATGCTCATCCGCGGAGATTACAGTTGTTTTCGCTAAAATATCACGCTGACTTTCTACTTCTACATCGCGTTTTAGGTAGATTGCTAATGCGCCTGGTTTTACGATAAAGTTCGTGTACTTTCCGTCTACGTCATTGAAAGGGACTTTCTTTGAAGCTACCACTTGGCACCCAGCAATCTCGCCAACAACGCCAGTCATAAATGCATTAGGCACATTTTCAATGAATTGCGGATCTTTTCGTAGCGTTCCTTTTTGAAGTGGATGGATGAATAGGATTTTTGCTTCATCGTCCTCTTCTTCGAATTTGTCTACTCCGTCAACAACGCTGTTATAAGAGATTAACTCAGCAGATGCGTCATGAGATAAGCTAGCGCCGTTTAACGCAGTGACAGAATCAACATCTACTTTTGACGCGATTGAATCTTCTAATTGACGTTCGGCTTCTCCAACTGGATCACCGTACCCGGCTAAAGCAGCTTTGTCCGTGATTTCGACTGCCTTACCTGCTTGCTTAATAGTTACAGTTTGAGTTGTCGTAGATAGTACAACAGTACCCATTGCTACGCCTTCCGTTAAATCGTCAGCATCGCCGATATACCCATACTTAGGAATCGTAACCGTGTCACCTGCTTGGCCTACTAACGTTGTGTCAATACGAGCTAACGGTGAAAACTTAATCTTGCTTGGTAGTGATGCGGAAATCATATCCGCCATTACTTGAGGATTAACTAAATTTGCTAATTTCGTTTGTGCCATTTAAAACACTCTCCTTAATATTTTTTAGCGACTAAGTCTTTTATAAAGCTCAGGGTTTTCATTAAGTAAACGCGCTCTATCTTGGTACGAAAGTTTTGCGAAACTCTCCTTACTCATCCCGGAATAGCTAGCCGCATTAGTCGATTCGCCAATTGGCTCTTGTACTTTGGATTTAAAAAGTCCTTTTTCTTCCGCACGATTTAACCAAGCTAATTTCTGTTCTGGTGACAAATTTTCCGGAATTAAATCATGCAACTCCTTAGGAACTGCGGATAACTTCGAATCTAGTAAACCTGTAACAACCGATTCTAACTCTTGTGCTCTGGCGTTCGCTTGCTCTAGCTGGGATTTAAAACCGTCCAATTCTTTGGAGGTTGTTTCGTACAGCCCACGAAATTCACCTTGTTCCTCTTTCGCTTTGCGTTCAGCGACCTCCTTAGCACTTTGCAATTCCGCAAGTTGAGCTTGGACGTCTTTGTAGCGCGTATTAACTTCATCAAAGCGAGATTTGGGAATCATGTGTTGCCCTGCCGCGCTCTCTTCCGTTTTTTTCGTCTCGTCAGACGTATTTTGTTCAGCGCCTTCCGCAAAAAATTGAATATCTAGTCGTAATGGTTCAGTTTGTAACATCGTTAGTTCCTCCTAATTCGTTTTTTCCGAGCAACGCCTCGATAATTTGCGACTTTTCAAGACTTTCGCCAGGTCAAAATAAAAAGACACCTATCCGATGTCTGTTGGGTTACGCTTTCCAGTTTTGATTGCCTTCTCGCCAAGCTCCGACTGCTTTTCCGCAAGTTGGCGAATAGTGTCCGGCAATTTTTCCACGTCTCTAATTACAGAAAATACGTGCTTACATGCCGGATGCCATATTTGTCCGGACGCTTTCAACTCTTCGTAAGTTGGATAATTCCCTGGAGCTTCCGGCGTTAACTTAATGATTCGGCCTTCGTGAAACCTACACGCATCTTTCGCTCCATGCCTCGAGATAACCGCGTAAAAGGCTTCGCGAGATATCGCCTCGTTGGTCGTTGCTTCCCGATAAGTTTCTAGCATTTTTGTTCGCGTTAACATTTCCGCATATACTTCCGGCTTCCACTTACGCCCCGCTGCATCAACAATCGCTGAATTAACCGAATCGCCAAGTTCTTTCCGAAGCCCCTTAAGTATTTCGGCTTTTATCGCTTTTCTACCGTTAAGCCCAGCCG
This sequence comes from Bacillus sp. LL01, assembly GCF_001037965.1. Lineage (NCBI taxonomy): Bacteria > Bacillati > Bacillota > Bacilli > Caryophanales > Bacillaceae > Bacillus > Bacillus sp. LL01. The sequence goes on from NZ_LFEL01000004.1 coordinate 475,526, forward strand.
CCATATTCGCTCTCATTGATTCTGCAACTACTTTGCGTACAGTTCCTCGCACTCGGCGGTTAATATTTTGCGTTACCGCTAATAAGTCTGACTGAGTGTCCGCTATTGCAGCCGCGACAAGGTTTTGGTTGATCCGGTTAAACTTCGCAATCTCTACCGCTTCTTCGAACGTTTTAGTGTAACCAAGGTTAAATATTGCCCTTGCGGTTCCTTCTCGCGCAGCTAACGAAATATTCTCATCTGCCCACGCCTTCGTTTCCGCGTCTAGACCGGATAATACCTGCGAAACTTCTGCTAACATTGCTGCGGATTGATTACGCGACATGTCGGTAACGTCCGCGCTTTCCAACTCTAACAAGATGGCGGTTACGGCTTGTTTATACGCGGTGACTAGTTTATTAACGCGATGATTATAAGTTGGCTCCGGCGCATTCAGCATTACTCGTCGCCTCTATTAAACACCGACGCATCTACGAAACTATCTTCTCGTTCCTCTTGGCGGATACGCTCGAGTTCTGCCTTCGCTTGTTCTGCGGTCAACCCTAGCGTTTCCTGAATTGCGGTGATTTGTGACTGAATAGGCTTACCGCCAGTTCGAATTTGCGCTATTGTCGCTTGTTCCATTTCGTCGTCCGGAAGCCCGTCTTTAAATTGAATTCTCGGTACTGTTACCTCGTAGTTTAGCTCGCTCTTGCTTAACTTCGAATGCTCCAGCAATTGCGCAATCAAAAGAACATGTTTTAGTCCTTTGTTGTAGTACTGACGTTTTCGGTTAATCTTCGCTAACAAACTATTCATTCGCCACTTGATAGAAAGCCCTGACGATCCGCTCGTTCCACTATCAGCTTTTCCGAGTGCAACCGGAGGTAATTCGGAAACTGTCAGTAAGTGGTCAACTAATACGTTGAGCTCTTTAAAAGCCGCTTCAAGCTGTCCGTTCCACGTAATATACTGCGGAATTAACTCGTTTCTTCCATCAACTTCGAATATTTTATCGCGACCTGCGTGGAAAATTGGATTTCCGTACGCATCCTCGCCTAGTGTTCCCGAAGGTACCGCCATTGCTGGATCGGAATGTTTATCGAGGATTTCAGCGATTTTACTTAATCGGTTATCAATCTCCGCGAAGATAGATTCATTTTCGGACAAGTCGTCAATACCTTCCCATTCGTCATCCGTTGCAAAGTTCGGAACGTGGACGACAAGGGGGTGCTTAACACCCGTTAGAACTGTTCTTCTTGCTGAATGTATTTCCTCTTCAATCTTCCACTCAATAACAGCGTTTTCGTAAGGCGAATGCTTAAACGGGCTAACTAGATACTTCGAATACTCAATTTTTCCAGGGTAATGTGATTCTACGTTGAGTAACCATTCTGTATCGCCTGTCCCTTCTACGACTGTCGGATACGCAATGTGATAAGCGTAGACAGTAGTTGTGTCGCCTGGCAATGTTTCGGGAAACACGTACTCAGCTTTTTGAGCATCAATAAAGACACGAAAAGGATCGTCTGCTGCCGACATTTTCCCTCCGTATTTCTGCCCCCATCGAATCTTATAGAAAGAATCTCCGCGATAAGCGTTAGATAGGGCGGACTCGTAGTTTGTTATATTTAAGTCGTTATCCTCTACTAATCTTTCAATAGCCTTCTGTTCGTTTGAATCATCCGCATTACCTGCACTAAATACCGGCGTTTCTCCGAAAAGGAAATCAGCAGATTTCTTCGCAATAGTGCCGGGTAGGTTGGATGCGATAAAAACCGCGTGTTGTTGGTGGTCGTCAAGTAATTTTGTATGATTGAAAATTGCGTAATGATCGCCTTTAAAAAGCTTTTTATTTTTTCTATAACGGTCAACTCGTTCAGCATGACCATATGGCGGAAAATACTCGCCCACTTTGAATAAACTCAAACGCTAACACCTCCCATTTATAATCCGTACGGTTTGGACTTGAATGTTCTTCTTCGTCTCACTCCGCCAACCAAGTCGACTGCGCCAGCCAACGAATCCGGCAAATCGTCATGTTGTCCGGTCGGAAACTGCTCTAGTTGATCCAAGAGCAACGTGTGATGGCGCATAAAACGTAAAAAACCATTCTCACATAAAGGTTCCAGCGATTCGATTCGCTTTTCCTTATTTGATGAATGGTGTGATATTGGCTTAATTTTCGTCCCATAAATACGTTCTTTTGAAAGTTTTTCGCGTAACTGCCGGTACATATCGTGACCTGCGCCAATCGTCTCCACCGCAAACACGTTATGACCAAACTGTCGAATTTTCTCGACTGCGACGTTTAAAGCAACATGCGACGGACATTTCTTCGCCCATGCGTCTATTACGTATATAACTCCGGTATTTCTATCGCGTGCAATAGTGACAATGGCGTTATAGTCAGCGCGTGAACTCTTGCCGGTAGCCACGTCCCAAAACGCTGCATACTCTAGCGGCATGTTTGGCTGAATGTCCGACTCGCCAAAATAGCGGAATGAATCGGCCACGAAAACCTGCGACTCTTCATCGCGAGGCTCGTTCTGATATTCCGTGTTGAACGCCTTTGATCCGTTTGCCCATTTCCAAGTCATTAGTTTCCATAACGGCTGTACTTCCGGCCATAAAACAACCGCGCCCTCATCCATAGCGGCACGGTTAGCTTCGTAATATTCCCTTGCTTTATCTTCACGTTCGTTGACCGGTATTTGATCGCTTAAATAGATTGCGCGACATTTTTCCCACAAGTCCATACGGTCCGGTTCTTCGATAAGCGCCTTGTACTTTTTCGATTTGAAATCAGCGCGAAACCTTAGCAAGTCGTTTAGCAAGCTTGCCTCATGAACGACTGTTCCCATTACGATAAATGCTGTCTTTTCGCCTTTCGCGTCGCCCAATGGCATTACCGATTGAGCAAACCAATCTTTCAACTTTTCGCGTAGCTCTTTCGTGGCTGCATTCGTTTTAATATCCTCGAGATCATCTCCGATTATAAAATCCGGTCGCGTTCCGTTCCAGTTCCGTCCGCGAATCGCTTGACCGGTGGAAGCCGCTTGAACTAGCGTTAATTGCTTCTTATCGTCAGTACCTAACGGTTCCCACGCAACAAACTCCGTACTATTGTCCTTTGGGTTTAGCTGTTGTTTAGGCGACATCAACGGGCCGAAGTCCTTACGCAGCTTTTCATTGCTCTTAAGCTGACCCGCCAGCCATTCGAGGTTAGGCCCGGAAACTGACGGCGTTTCCGAAATCAAAATAATGTACTTACGCTTACGAAAAACTACTTCGCGTAAAGGAGCCGCTTTACTTAAGTACGAGCTTTTGCCGTGTGATCTCGGCGCTGCCCGTACTATTTTTGCGTTCTTTACGACGTTTGATACTTCGTCGATACTTTCGCATATTTCACGGTGAAAGCGAGGCGCATCGTCAACCGAATCAAGGTCAAATCCGTCCCAATTGCCGGCGTTGCCAGGATTGCGTGCTTCGGAAAAGTATTCATGCGCAAAGTATAATAAGTTCGATTCCGCGCGATTGATTCTGCGCAGATGTTCCAATTCGCTAATCAGTTCGTCCAATTCTTCGTACTCTGACGTTAACAAGCCGCGTTTCAATTCCGTTTGTAGCATTGCCTCGACAAGTTGCGACGTTTGTTCGATCAGTTCTTCGCGTTCCTTGCGAGATAGCCAACGATTATTAACCCATGCGATGACGACCGCCTCCTTTCCGTGAAATTTAATATAGATATAGTTCAGATGATAGCGTAAGGCATTCGTTATCAGCGCAAACAAAAAAGACACCCAACGAAAGGAGTGCCTTTGTTTCACATATATGACCGGGCTGTTAGTTCCTCATTTACGCCTCATTTAACTGTGAGCCTCGCTATCACAGCACCCGGTTATCAATCTAATTTCATGTAAATCCTATATATTTCATCAATTACTGGCTGTAATTTGTATTCTTCACCCCTAAAGGTAAGAACATTCTCGTCGCTATAAAAATTCCTAAACATATCCATCGAGTCAACGCCAGAAATATATCCTCTTGGTCCCACATTGGAAGATATGTAATTCTTACTTTTGGAATTCTTCATCCATTTGGTGATTTGTTCATCGTAGTGCTCAAAAAGATTTCTAAATCTTCTCGATCTTAATGGGGAAGCATCCTCTACCTCCAAATCTGCTCTTATTCGCTTAGACATTTCTGGGGCTGCTTTCTCCGAGTTCCAAAGTAACTTTGAAATATTTGCAGATGCCACTAAGAAACTCTGAACATTATACCAAAAGAAGTCGATCGAAAAATTTTCCTCTCCGGAATTAGTTAGAAACATATTCATATTTTCAACGGCAATAAACGCAAACTTACACTGGTACTTTATCTCGCTTTTGAAAACTCCTAGTTCATGTAGATTCACGAAATTTCACCTCCTTTTTCGAAAACATTCGACAGAGGACGCGAAATACCCTTTAATTGGAAACCCAAAAATAAATTTTTATATTCGGATTTATTTCACGCTAGATTCGGGGTGGACAAAGGGTGCTCCCATGGGGTACCCCTCTTCACGTTTCCTTTTATAGAGAAAATAAACTTTTTTGTTGTATTATACATAGAAAAGATTTACAATTGAACGTATAAATAACGTTTCTTTTAACAAACGTTTTTCATAACGAAAGGTTGTGAATCGATTGTGATAAAAGTTGTTGGCTACATTCGCGTTTCAACAAACGAACAAGCAAGCGCTGATAGGTACGGTCTACCTGTACAGCGCGACGAGGTGGCTAGGTACTGCCACGACCATGGCTACGAACTAATAGACATCTACGCCGACGAAGGCGTGTCAGGCTCTACGCTAGACCGCCCAGGACTTAACCGCCTATTGCTGGAACTAAAGGACATCGCGAAGGTAATCGTCCCTAAGTACGATAGAATAAGCCGCGACCTATACGGCCAGCTATTCATCGAAAAGGAGCTAACCGTCAAGGGCGTATCCCTAGAGTCGGTGCGCGAACCATTCAACGGTAGCACGCCGGAAATGGCTCTCATGCGCCAAATGATGGGCGCATTTGCCGAATTCGAGAAACAACGCATCTCTCAACGTCTGGCTACTGCACGCGCATATAAACGTAAGCAGGGCGGCTTTGCTGGCGGCCGTGCTCCGCTAGGATATACCGCGCAAAAAGGTAGCAAGCGACTGCATATCAACGATGCTAAGGCGGCAACAGTCCGGCGCCTATTCGCTCTTAAAGACGAAGGGTTGACGTTGCAGGCCGTAGCTGACCGTCTAAACGACGAAGGGTACACGACACAGAACGGTAAGTCCTTTACGCAAATGCAAGTTAAACGGGCGCTAGAACGCGCTGATTTATATTACGGCAAACTCGAGGCTGATCCGATTCTTTGACGGATGGCTTCTTTCTTTTTGAAAAGTTTTCGAGGGGCGTGCGCTAGGCATCCGCAGCCGATGTAAATGCCTCGTTTCACAACGTAACCCATCCGCAAATAGTCCTACTAACCGAGTTTCTTCATATAAATTTCCGCAACCTACTCCGTTGTGGATTCGTTCCTATAACGCTCCAACCGCGCCTTGATTTCATCGATGTCTTTCTCGTTTCCGGTCGTCTGCGAAACCTCTACGCGATCAGTCAGCATGTCATTCGCTTGCATAATCAGCTTAGCCGCCGCTGCGTTTCCTTCTTTAATCGCGTTATCAATCAGCGCGTTCATCATATCCGGCAGTCGTTCCTGAGTGTTCCGTACCATTTCGCGCTTTAGTTCTCGCGTAAACAGTTCGTCCTTGCGCCAGTTAAGTATTGAGTTCGAATGCACTCCGCATTCCTTGGCGATTTGTTCGTATGTCAGTCCGCCGCGTTTCGGCAGCGCCAGGTATTTAATTGCGAGCATGTGCTCGGCTTCCAGTCGTTTTAATCCCATCGCTATTGCACCTCGCTCTTATTTAATTCAGCGGTGAATTTAACGTCATAATTTACAAACGGTTTATTTCGAAGAGATACACTTACGTTATGCTCCCATTTCTTCGGAGCTATTCCTTTACACAAAATGTTACCCTCGAATGATTCTGATTCTTTAATAGATCCGTAGAAAACCACTTCCGGCATTTCGTCAAACTCAAGTACATATTTTTTAGTAACTTTGTTGAACTTTATCTTATTCTCCATCGCAATGCAGCTCCTCTCATTCTTTTATCCTTTACCGCGCAATCTTTTATGGAACGATATTATCTTTTATATTAAAGGGCAGCGCGGTTATAGTGCTCTTCTATAACCCGCAATTACTTATATATTCTTAGTGCCTTAGTTCTTAGTAATATAGTTCTTAGTACTACGTAAATTTTACGAATAGCTGAACGTAATTTTTACGATTACCTGAACGTAAATTTTACGAACACCAACTAAAACCAGTCGACTAACTCGCTTTCCAACGCCTGCTCCTCTCCGCGAATCGCATCTAACGCGGACATCTTACGTTCATATTCGCGACAAGCAATCGGAAACTTCGCTTTGAATTCTCCAACCGTTGCTGGCTTCGGAAACGAGTAAACGTGAAAGGGTCGGTTATTGCGGTATAAACGGTCGACTTTAAGCAGCCCCACGTTTTCCAGTACCGCTATGTGTTTCGCCAACGTCTTATCCGCCATTACTAGCTCGACTTGCAGGCGCCTTTGTGACGGCCAAGCCTTGTGGTAGTGGCGATGTTCCTTGTTCGTATTGCGGTGCTGAAATATCGCTCTGAACACGTCCAACGATGCGCTTGTTACCTTGTAATCGGCGTAAGTATGGGCGGCAGGCATCCACGACTCGCGGTCCTTCTTTTTGGCGTGACCAGTTATCGTGTACAGCGCAACCTCGTTCTCATAGCGGACAAATCCGCCTTCGTATATATGGTTATAGTATTTTTTACTCATATAAAATCATCCCTTTTCGATTAATAGTTAATTCTTCGATTAATTGTTGCGAGGTTGGCTTGCCTTATATGCGTCTAACCCGGTCTGTAATGCCGGAGATTTTTCGAACATAGTAAACATTTTGCCGGAGTTAGGGTGAATCGCCTCTGTGATCGGGTCTAGCCCGCATTCATTAATTAAGTAACGCGCCACTCTACGGCTATAAATAAACGTCAATTTTTCTTTCATTCCGCATCATTCCTTTTCGTTTAGTTAAAACACTGTATAGTTTCGGGAAGGAAGATAGCTCCGGCCACTCTTTAATGCCTGCTACCCGTTCCTTCCGCCTACTTACTATTAGGTGTGAAGTTAGTCATTTCTAGGCAATTTCGGACTGTTTCTGCACTTGTTTCACGAACATTTTATAATATTCTAACGAAGATAGTCCGGTTTTAATGTAATCTGCGCCTTTATCGGAAAGTGTCCAGTTGTAAAAATGTCGGTACTCTGCGTCAGTCAAATCGCACATTTCAGCCAAGTAACTCAGTAGGTTGTCGACCAACTCCGGATCAACCTTCGCATCCACATGCGGTTTTTCCAACCAGTCGAATAGGTTGCGGCTACCCTTTGAACAATTAAGACTCCGCGAAAGTGGCACGCAGTTCCAGGCAGTCGTTCCGCTACTCTCGCTAGAAAGTGAAATTACGTGATCCATCGTTGCTTCCGCCCCGGTCAATGCGCACTTGCCTCCAAATATCTTTAGCGTTGTTTCCCATTCTTTCCACGTTAAGGTAGCCGGTAAGCCTCTATCTCTTGCACGCTTGTTATGTTGCGCTACGTCATCGCAAATACGACAGTAGTCAAACAGTCCGTCGTGATTGCCGGAGTGCTCGCGGTACAATGATCGTTTACGTAACTTGCCGCAGCACGGGCAAACTTTTTCGCTTACTACGCCCTGCTCGTCGTAGAACCTAGTTGCTCTCGCCTTTTGCGTTTTCTTTGGGCCGCCTTTAACGGATAAGCCTTGCTTGTTTATCGCGTCCATTTTCGCGTGGCATGTTTTACATTTACTTTGTTGGCCGATAAACCTGCGCGAGTCCGCACGGAAATTGTCCAGCGTTGCAAGTTTAACCATATGACATTTCGTGCACCTTTTAGCGATTACGCTTCCGTCCACATCTACGTAATGCTCAACGCTTTTTCGGCGCGGTATTTTTTGAATACGCAGTACCTCTCCGTCGAACCTTTCCGCGAACCATTGCCCCTCTGTTTCGTACACCTTTTTGATTTCTCCCATTCTAATAGCCCCCTTTATTAAAATAAAAAAGACGCTTCTAGAGATTTTTTTTCTCAGAAACGCCCATTGACATATTTATTTTTGTGATTTATAATTTAATTTGGATATTTATGCGATTTTAATCATATAAAACAAAAAAATAAAAAAGCTTTTCACTTTTACTCTATCTCGTGAGTCATACCGAAAGTGTCAAGCTTCGTAATTTTGTAAGTTTTAGATTCTTCCGCTTCAATAGTTCTTATATATTCTCCTTCTTGGTTATATACGTAGGTAGGTTGAGTTTTTGTGAATTCCTTATGCCTTCTCTTCCTAAACATATTTATCTCTTTTGCCTCTTGATTAGGCATTATTGGCGCAGTAGGTACGTATGCCTCAACTTCCTCCTTTAAATTCACCAAGTGCAACTCTACCGCTTCGAAAATATCGTAAAGAATCTTCGAATCTATTACATCGACCTCGTCTTTTAAATAACTCACGAAGCCTTTCGTAGCCTCTACATTGCCAGCAATCGCGTCATAAACAAAATCAACCGCATCCTCGCCGTGTTCAGTTTCTTGTTCCTTTATCCAGGCTGACAACCTTTCGTTCTGGCCCGATAAATTATCGTCTGATTCTCCGATAGCAATAAACTCTTTCCATTTCGCAATCTCACCTAGCAGATACGTTTCTCTCCGTGATATGCCGCCCTCTTTCCACGCCTTCATTGTTCTCTCGTATATGCGTTTCTTCAAATGAGTCAGATTCGTGCGATCCATGCCGGCTAGTTCGCGGAAGTCGCAATCTTCAACATAATCGGTGTCTTTTGCGGTATCAACCGAAAGAGCATCGATAAACGCGTTCTGCCGGGTAGTTAAGAAGTCCTGGCGATTATCGCGGAACCACTCTAAAAACGGATTAGAACCTGAGTAGTCGTGAGACTGTCCGAAGAATGACTCCGACACCCCGTCGCCAATCGTTCCAATTTGGAGATCACTCTCGTCATATACCGCCTTGTCTAACGATTCGAACTCCGTGGTTACAAACATATTCCCGCCGGTTTCCGGATCATACATACGCCTTGTGTTGGGATTTATTAATTGCGGAAGCTCGTGTTCCAGTTTTAATACGATAGACTTTACGAGACGATTTAAATTAAGTACGTCCGTTCCGTCTAATAGGGCTTCCCACGTTGTTGTTTCCTCTAAATTAAACGACTCTAATGCCTCCCATGAGCGAGATGCAGCTTCGCCGATAATTTCAAATTCACGAAACTTATTCCGCTTTCCCATCGCTTCAATAATCCCGTGGACGGTTCTTTTGATTTTAGGGTGTTTCGGTTTAAGAGAGCATTCAACATTTCCATCAGTCGCTTCGAATAATACCGTCATATATAAGTCTAATTTTGCGTGTTCCATACCGTAATCTCCCCTTTTTTTGAAGTAGTTTTTAGAAATACTTGACTTTCTCTCTTTTTGTTGGTATTATTATTATGAATAAGTATGCGTACCTGAGAATTTACACAAAAATTAACCTATTAACCTTTTAATCTCGGATATCTTTTCCGGAGTAAGATTAAGCTCAGTTATTAACCTCCTACTTACTTCGTGCGTAATAGAACGCTCTCCCTTTTCTATCTTGGCGATTAACGATTGGCTTACACCTAGTATTTTCGCTATATCATCTTGATTTAACCCTTCTAACTTACGGATCACCGCAAACAATTTTGCATCCATTACTTTTCCCCCTTGTTTATGTGTTGTTTTTATAACATCAAATCAAAAAATAAAGACCAGGGAACTTCCTCCCTCACTTACTACTAGGGATGAACTTAGTCATTTTTAGTACAGATTGAGATAAATAACTACCTCCACCCCAATTCTAAACAGATTAAAGCTTAATTTTTTCAATCTCTGAAACTTTCATCGCGTTCAGCTTATTCGCTCCGCCGTAATGCTCCAATGCCTTGTCTATTCGTTCGATTCCTTTCGCAGTAACATACGTTTGACTCGAGTTATGATAACCGAAAGCGGACGTTGATTGCTTAACTTCGAAATATCCTTCGTTAATATGTTGCTGTTTTGGCAGCGGACGTCCTCGTTTTGTAAAAACGCCTACAGCACGAAGAAAAGCGATTAGTTTATTGCGCCCCACACCTAACGACTTCGCCACGCTGTCGAGGTTCTGCGCGTTCACTGCAGCCATAAAACGATCGTGTTGCTCAACCTTCGGCTTCATTGTCGTAATTAAATCGTTCTGCTTCCGTACAGTTTCCAATGTCGCGCTGAAAAGTAACTTCGTTTGCTCATCCGCGAAAGGTAAGTAAGTGTCGACGAATAGTTCATCGTTTGCGACATAGCCTCCGGTTTTACGAATGGCTGGCAATACTTCGTGCGTGATCCAGCGCTTGAATTGGCGAGCTTCCGGCTTGCGGCTTTTCAATATTGCCGAGTATAGTCCCGACTCACTAATTACGGTTAAAGATTGATTCCCGCCATGGGTCTGTATAGTATGCGTACCCTTTTCGTCCTCGTCTAGAGAGCGCGCCATGTCGCTTGCCATTCTAAAACCGAGTACATCCGATACATCTTTCGCAACAAACCACGGCTGACCTTCCTTTGTTACCGTCCTAATTTCTAATCCCGCGTAATTAAATACGTTCTGTAGTTCGTTCATTTTCCATTCCTCCCTCTTCGCAATTACCTGCTTCCGCTAGTTTTATCGCAGTAGCTAAGAATTCTTGCGCTGTATCTTTTTCCACGAAAAAATCCGAGCACCTTTCTCCCTCCTCGTCGCAAATATAATAAGCGTCCATTTGAATGCTATATTTTACGTTCATATTCGATTCCTCCTCCGTTTAATTCGGGAAATAATAAAATTATGGTATTTTAATATACTTATAAACCGCGGCTATCATTTCGTAACCTATCACATCTACTACGAGACTGACTTCCTACAACCATTCGCGCGATTCGTACACGACGCTTCGTGTGGCGTAGATTTCCTGTTCTTCATTAATTGACTCATGGTAAGGTCTGAATGTGTATTAAAGGTATAACTTAATATTGTAGGTAGATTCCAAATGTTTTTTAATTTCATCATATTCTTGTTCGGTAATATCCCATGTTTCAAGGAAGTCAATAAAGCTAATTCTTGAAGCGTCCTTTAATAATCCGTACATTAATTTTTCAAACTTTTTATCATCCATTCCTTTCACTCCTTCGCAATATCAGTCTATTATTCTTCTATCATTTACCGCGCAATCTTTTAAACTACGATATTATCTTTTGTTTTTAAACGGCAGCGCGGTTATGAGCGATAGCGAATAACGCGCAATTACTTGTTGGTATGTTTACGTTGGTATCTTTATATTGATATGTTTAGATAGACCTCTAATATCAATCTCGGAGCGGTCATCTAATGCCTATCTCGAGATTGACCTCTAATGCCTATCTCGCTAAATACATGAAATTATCCGGCACCACCTTTTCACCGTCAGCATTCACCAAATAGCCCTCATCCGTTATTCGCGGACAGAATGAAACGTAATACCATTTTCCGTTCCACTTTAATTTAGTTCGGACTAACCCGTTTGCCTCTAAGACATCAACCAGCGGCTTTATTCGTTTTGCAGCGATACCTAAATCGGCGCTGATCTTTTCATGCGACGGAAAACTAGCACCGAACCTATCGCTTTTTGTTCCGTCCTCTCTCGTATGCTTACCGTCTACATATGAAAGCAGATAAAAGTATAGTGCGATAACGTCGCGGATTTGTGGCTTACGTTGAACCCGATTGTGCGCAGTGTCATGTTCGGCAATTATTCTCGGAAACACTTTGCGCATGAGATCGAGATTATACATTTCGTAATTCTTTCCGTCGAGTAGCGCCTGTTTGTCGTTTGGTACGACTTTAGTGCGGTGGGTCATCGTTTCTTCCTCCTTCTATTTAAATAAAAACCCGACTTTCGCCGGGCGTTTAGTTAACAAACATAAAACTTATAAAATCCGTCTCCTAAATCCTCCATATCATCTATAGCTTGGCTTATACCGACAAAATAGTATATTCCATAATAATCTAACGCTAATTTCGCGAACTGTACCACCCCGCATGTAGCACGGATGATTGATACAACGTTCTCATAGTCCGGAGATATAGTAACCCTATCTTCTAATTCATATAAATTTTCGAATACAGTTGCGCTCACCCCGGTTACCTCACTTAAAAACTCTGTATCGACTTTTGTAAATTTCAAATCGATAATGACCTCTCTTAGAAACTCCGATTCATGAAGAACATACAGAACTTCCTCCTCCCCGTAATTCTGGCCCTGTTCCAAATATCCGTGTTTAATAAGAACCTCTGTTTTCAATTTGTTCATGCTTGCCTCAGTGAATTCATTTTTTCTCATCTCAATCTCTCCCTTTTCATTTATATTTTTAATCGTACAAACCTCCAGCACCGTTCACCCTCATCGGAATGTTTTCGTCCTACTCCATAATACGCCCAAGACCGACTATCGTCGCACCCTTCACGTCATCATATGGCGAAGTCCGCCCGTCTACACAAAAGCGCGTAAACTTTTTTCGCCTCTCATAATAATGTACGTTTCTCGCGACAACCTCGCGCACTAGATTATACGAAATTCAATCGCCATCTACACAAATCCACGAATTTTTTCGCCAGCAGTCACGGTACACCGCACAACGCGCAGGTTGCCGCCTGGGGCGCTCCACAATGTACCGTCTGCCATTAATCTGGGATCGCACGAGAGCCTATCTCGCCGATCCTGCCGAATGCTATCGCCTTTCTACACGTTCAACGCCTCAAACACTTCCTCGATAGTCATTTTCGCATTAAGTTGCCGCTTAATACGGGTACTACCGCGCGATGCCCTGCCGTAACGCTCGTCCAGCTTTTCGCCGCTATCATTAAATAAACAGTAGATAGGCGATAATGTGCGGACTTCTTCTTTCGCGATCCGGCGATAGGTTAGCGTTTCCTTTAAATCGTGCATCGCCTTTATGCCTTCCGCGCTTTCTACATCGTCCAGAACTTCGATTGCATGGTAGATGTCCGCCAAGCGCCGATCTAATTCGGACACTAGACCGCGTAATGTATCGAATACTTCCAATGATTCCGACTGCAACTGTTTTATTTGCGTATAATAACGTTCGCCGTAACTCATTCCGCTTCACCGTCCGAATCCAATGACCGCCATAGCACGACGCAATAACCGACCATTGCGCCAGCTTGAACAAGTAATACCAGCCAAGTGTAGTCGTACATCAGCCGAGTTGCTCCTGGTAGCGTTCCATTAGCGCCAGTAATTCCACCGCGCTTAACTTGGGATCACTGACAAGGTTGCGCGTTTCTTCGTTCAACTCGAGCGCGAATAGGTCGTTTAGTAGCTCGTAATAGCCGCGGTGCTTATTGCTCGGCATTAGCGTGCCGACGATTGCTTGTCCCTCGATTTCCGTGAAGTAAAGCGCTGTTTCTCCGATGCGAGTGCTCTTATAGAATTCCGGTACGTTTATTTCAACTTCAAGCACGACAGCTACAACTTTTTTATTTTCAATTTTCATGATATACTCAACTCCAGTTCGTATTTAGTAGTTGGGCGGTTACTGTTCGCAGCAGTGGCCGTCCTTTTTTATTTCCGCAAAGCAACTTACAATTTCTTGCGCACTCATTAGTTCTGATGCGCCGATCCCGATTAGAATAGTGTTTCCGGTCGGGTTAAATCGTTCAACTTTCAACTCGTCGCCGTCGGCGTGCATAAATACGTTTTGCGCGATCAGTAATCCTTCTTTGCGTTCTGCAAATTGACCAAGACCATCCTCGCCGATGTAGTACGCTTGTACCTTTTTGAAAAGCAATTTTGCACCTCCTTTGCTTTGTTAGTTTTACTTTGTACGTTAAATATACCACTAAGAAAGTTTAACGTCAAGCGTTTACTTTAATATTTTTTTCATATATAATTTAAAATGTAGAAAAGGAGGAGTAACAATGACAAACAAAGGATTTAAGGCTATGAAAGATTCAGGGTTCACACCTGTTTTACCTAAAACACTTGAAGAATTGAATATGACAAGAAACGGTTTAGCAGTTGAGGCCAAGGTTAGGCCTGGAAGTATAAACGATCTTTATAGTGGAGATTCACGTACTGTACACTTCGAGACACTACAAACGATAATAGACACGCTTAACAGGCAAGGTTTCGAAAAGGGTTTAAGTAGAAAATTTACGATTGAAGATGTTTTTAAATACGATGCCCGAACGAAGAAAAGCGCCGAGTAACGCACTCGAGCGCTTTTTTTATTTTATAGTAGCATCGCAAACCCGACCGTCTTCCCTATTCCGACTAGCAACTCCATCAATAGTGGCATAAGCTGCACGAGGATATAACCTATACTCGCATTCTGTATTAGCCCGATACCGCGATCCTTCTGATTTATCATAAACATCAGCGCCCCACCCGTCAGCATCACGAGCGCCACCGGATAACTAAGCGCCTGTATCATATCCACAAGCGGCATAAACGCCTCAACGATTTGCTCTTTCGCCTTTCCTTTGACATAACCGGCAGGCCCTTCCGCATAAGCATAATTAGTAACCGTAGTTAACCCGATTGCAGTCGCACCGGCAAGCGTTGTCACGAACGCCTTTAAGCCAACCGCGGCTGCTTTTTTATTGATTCGTTCTACCTCGCGTTTTAACTCGCGCGACTCATTCCGCATAAACTCTCCGATTGATCCGACCGTTTGAATTTTCGGTTGAAAAAACATCGCCATCGCCCCTTTTCTTAGATGAAATCTTTCGCGGTAAATACCTTTACGTCTAGCCCCTCGCATAATGCCAGCAGTTGCTTGCGGCGATATTCGGTCGTTGTGATCCATATAAATTGCGGCGGTTGCTCAAATACGCCCAGGCTGATTAATTTGCGGTATCGTTCGACCTTGCTTCGGTTCTTTGCCATTTTCTGCGTATTATCAACCTCGACAATGTAATACCGCTTTTCTCTCACGAAATAAGCATCGCAAATGACGTTTACTTTACCCTTTACACCTAACCGCATTTCATTCCGCCAAGTAGCCGGACAACCAAACGCAATATAGACCGCATTCCGCATGATGTAATGTTGCGCCGTGGTGGATTTCTTGCGGACTTTCTTGGCACCCACACGTTCGCGACCTTCCCCGTTTAAGTAGTACACGGCTTCACTATCGCGGAAACTACTAACATACTCGCCCAACTGCTGCATGACCCTCGAGGCGTTCCGTGCGCTTCCGAGGCTGTGCATAACTTGCAATTGACTACGCGTTAGATAATCACACTTCTTCAATGACAAGAGTATTCGTTCCTCCCGTTGCTGGCGGTTGATTTGTTTTCGCATGTGCCGGCTCCTTTCTTGGACGGATGTTAATATGTGGATGAATCGTCGTATTGATAAAATCATTCGCAATGTAAGGCGTTTGGACTTCCGTACATTTGACCGTCTTATAGATTGCGCGCCCTTTAATAAGAGGCAACGACTCGGCGCCCGCCTGATCGAGCACGACCGTACTTGCTATTGCAGTATCGAGCACGAAGCATAATCGCGCCAGACAATTCCGCTTAACCTGACTATCTACCGTTTGAGCAGTCGGATATTGCGTGCTATAAATCAGCCGATAGCCTGCCGCCCTACCACGCCTAGCGATGTCCTTAATTATGTCGACGCAACACTTATGATCGGCAATGTCGGCCGCCTCGTCTATTACGATGAAATGTCGGTCATGCAAGCCCGCCTCTTTGACGTCCTCATAGTTATGCGCGATAAGATAATCCATTGTGCCGTTCATACGTTCTTGCACCGCCTGTAAAGCCTCTAGCGCCTCCTTTGGCGACTTTGCGATAGGCTCGACTTGCTTTACATCGCGAAACCGATTGAATGACAGGCCGCCTTTTAGGTCGATTAGGGTAAACGTAGCATGATCCGACTTGCGATGTATGAGCGTTGTTATCGTCGATTTAAGCCAGTTACTTTTGCCGAAGTCAGTCGTGCCAGCTACGATTAAATGCGGTATCTTATCAAAGTCATGCGTGAGATACTTCTTGCGCGATACTCCGACCGGCACCTGCCAACCTTTGACGCGGTTTAAGTCTGCCTCAGTAAACTCGCAATACTCCGGCAGGGCTTCCTCATACACGCGAAATATTAGCATTCCGTCAAAGTCTAGTTCGACCTCCTTCCGCTGTTTTCGTTTGCGGGCTATAAGCGCCTTTATTTCCGCCAATATGTCACCGTGCCAGTTAATCGTCTTTAAGTCGCCCAGGCTAACGTCTAGCACCGACCGTTTGACGTTTAAGCCGTCCTGGAATCGGTCTAGCTTATCGCGGAACATTTGCGAGGAAAGTCCGTCGGGTAACTGATACGCATATTCCATATAACCCTCGCGCTTGCTCTTGCGGTGAATGCGAATCTTTTTACCATCGCGAGCCACTAGCCCGGCGTTGTCTGCAATCCGCTGAATGCGCACATGATCGTTGCTTCCGTAACCGTTTTGATACCCGTACGTACACACAAGAACTCCGGCCATTAAGATTGTTGTAAACAATAGCGCCACCCCTTTCTTATCGTAAGATAGTCCCGAGCTACCCGACGTAAATAATCGGCTGCCCTCCTTGATGCGATGCGCTTTATTGTGGCGAGTTGGCGGTCAGTATTAGAAATTCAACTCGTAGGTTGTTCGCGAATAGTCAATGCGACATTTACTCGGTATGGTAAAGCGTATTGTAGCCGGCTTGGTCATTATGTCAAAAAGTTGCGCAAGGTTTAAAAAATGACTTTTTGGACGAGGCTAGTGCTATTAAGCGCTAGGAGGTGCCGGCAATGCTCGGACTAGGTAAACGCAGGAGTAAATTCGGCAAGTGGATGGATCGCGAGGGAATATCGCAAATAGAGCTCGAGGAAGAGGCGAGGCTAAGTCGCGGGACTGTATCGCGGTTATGTAACGATGATGATTACGAGCCGAAGCACGATACTATTGCGAAGATTAATAAAGGGCTGGCGAAGTTAGGAAAGAAATTACCGGATAGGTACTTCGGATGTTAGCGGATAAGCTGCGTATAGTAGAATTAAAGCGGCGCCTGTTAAGTACCGCCACGATGCTTGCGGAGGATGAAGTATATAGTCGCGAGGATGCGGTGAGTGATATTACGTGGGTGGTGCGACAGCTGGGCGATATGGAGCGGAATTACACGTAATTTACGAAGTTATCGAAATAGACATCGAAATACAAATATGGGTTGTATTGTAAAATCCCAAAGAATATACTAAAAGAAATGGGATATAAGGGGTTGGGTTTATGGAAGGTATTGAAAAAGTAATTGGTTGGTTTGGAGCCATCGCTTTATTGGGAGGAATACTTGTAGGGGGATACCTATTCTTTTCAATTGATAAAGAGTCGTTCGATAGAGCGAAGGAGATTGCGGAAAGTCTTTCAACTAACTCGCTGGCACAAGCGGAGTATCAAGCCGTTGCTTCGTTATACTACGCGCAGTTAACGTTTGCATTAAGCATACTTTTCGGCGGATCCGTAGTGGGATTATTTTTCTTGGGTTTTGCGAAATTAATAACTACCGTTCTGGACCAAGAACACGTTCTTAATGAGAAATTAGGCAATATTACGAGAGCAATACAAGAAACCGAAAAACACAGAGACGTTAGTTAATTAAGCCTCCGATTGCGTGGAGGCTTTTTATTATACGTCTAGGTCGTCATTCTCTTCAACTTGGTTAAATCGCTCTTTTATCTCTTCTTCGTCGTACTTTAAGTAGACTTGCGTTGTAGATAGATCAGCGTGTCCCATAATCAATTGCAGCGCGCGTATGTCTCCGCCATTCTTTAGGAAGTTGATTGCGAAATTATGCCTTAGCTTGTGCGGACTTACCTTGCATTCACCCACTAACCCTGCCTTGTTTGCGTATTTATACATGTTCTTACGCAGATAATCAGGTAGCAGCGGATTTCCGACATTTGTAACAAAGACGTATTTAGCTTCATCCCCAAAATACTGTTTATTCTTTGTAGTTAACATTTTTAATTCATCCGATACTTTTTTTGAAAGCGGAACTATTCTTGTCTTGCGGTTTTTATTCTTCACACCAGGTAATCTAATTACTTCACTTTCAAAATCAATATCTTCCACTTCTAATGAATCGATTTCATTGACTCTCAGACCACCTTTTAACATTAGCAACATAGCTACATAGTCTCTTCTACCTGCGTAGGACTCTTTATTAATTGCACCGAACAACCTCCTTATTTGACTGTCTTTTAGACCCATAATTACTTTCTCGTCCGTTTTCAAACGCTTTATGTTAAGAACGGGATTTTCTCCTTTTATTACGCCTTCAAGGAATAACCGATTAAACATAGCCCTCATAGCTGTCAAACGGATATTTATTGTCACATTCGAAAGCCCTTTTTCTCTTTTTAAATATGCAATATATGTACGGATATCTTCAGAAGTTACGTCATCTATAAAATATTTTTCAATAATGGTAAAAAACTCATTCCAATACATCTCATAATCATCTACAGTTCTATCGCGGTAGCCTTCTGAATAATATATAAGCTTAATTTTTTGCAACGCTGCTGGTATTGTAATTCTCGAGATATTATCAGTTTTACTACTTAAAAACCTTCTCTTTACAACTCTTCTCTTTTTTCTCTCCAATGCTTTTCACTCCTAGTGTTTTCTCACCAAACAGTATTGACATCGAAACTCTCGTATTATACTCGTCTACTATTCCGCTATATAATTCTATTAATACTTCGCACCTAACTTCGTCACATTTCGCTACTTTCTACGTCATATAAAAAAGCCGCCGGTAGTGGCGACTTAAATGTTTTTACGTTTCTTTAAGGAGTTAAGCGGAGAGAACTTACGATGCTTTTCCTTTATGTTGTCCGAGAATAGGTTTACGTACGTCTTTACCATTTCCATCGTAGTATGTCCGAGTATCGCCTGCAGTTCGAATATGCCAGCGCCATTCTCTACACTCATTCGCGAAAAAGTGTGTCGGAAAGTGTGAGGCGAGCATCTTACGCCATCTATGTGTGCTTCCTTACCGTACTGGGATATGCGGTTCTGTACCTGACGCTTTGCAAGCGGAGTCTCGTCGATTGTAACAAACAACGCATCGCAGTCCGGAATACCCCCGCGAATAGAAATATACCGCCGTAAATGGTCTTTCATAATCGCGGATAACGGTACTAGGCGTTGCTTGTAGCCTTTTGCATTGCGGATCAATAGCGTCGAATCATCCCACCGTACATCGCTTAACGTAAGCCCTACAAGCTCATTAGCGCGTATGCCCGTCTCTACGAGTAATAACATTAACGTATAATCGCGCAAGCCTGTAAACGTCTTTAAGTCCGGCGCATTAAGTAAGTCATTCAATTGCTTGCGAGTAAACGTCTCTATAACCGCTTTCCTATCGCGTACCAGGCTTACGTTCTTCATCGGATTAGTCACGATGTAATTATTATCGAATAAGTAATTAAAGAACGCCCTGATCGCTCGTAGCCGAGTATTGACCGTGCTAATTTTTAATTCCTGTACATTCCGCATATATAAGATAACGTGCTCGCGGATCATTTCCGCGGTTATCTCGCCAGGCAACGTCGTAACGCCCTGTGTATCGAGCATCTTCCGGAAAGTGTTTAATTCATTGCGATAATACTTTAACGTATGTTCCCGTAGATTCCGGATCTCTCCATCGCGGATAAACAACCGCATTGCCTCGTCGTAGTCTAAGTAGTCCGACCGCATAGTACCTCGTAGCTTGCTAATACTCGCGGTGGATAGTTGGTTATTGCGCCGATTCCTCGCCACACCTACCGCCTCCATTTACCGTCTATTGTTCGCAACGATGCGTACGACTAGGTGCGCATGATTCCTACGGTAAAAATCGTGTGCATACAACGAAAAAAGACCGCCTACAATCGCTTGTAGACCGCCTTTTAACAACGTTTATTAGTACCGGTGGCCGGGGTCGAACCGGCACTCCAGAGGAACACGATTTTGAGTCGTGCGCGTCTGCCAATTCCGCCACACCGGCATACTCAATCAATAAATATTCAAATGGTGCCGAGGACCGGAATCGAACCGGTACGGTAGTCACCTACCGCAGGATTTTAAGTCCTGTGCGTCTGCCAGTTCCGCCACCCCGGCTTGTCTCGTATATATGAATAATTATTTTATAAAATTGGAGGTGGCAACCGGATTTGAACCGGTGATAAAGGTTTTGCAGACCTTGGCCTTACCACTTGGCTATGCCACCTGAATTTTGGAGCGGAAGACGGGATTCGAACCCGCGACCCCCACCTTGGCAAGGTGGTGTTCTACCACTGAACTACTTCCGCAAAAATGGCTGGGCTAGCTGGATTCGAACCAACGCATGTCGCAGTCAAAGTGCGATGCCTTACCGCTTGGCTATAGCCCATTAAAATTGGAAATAAAAACGACTCAATCTTTTATATAAGTCGAAAAAATAAAATATGGGGCGACTGATGGGAATCGAACCCACGAATGCCTGAACCACAATCAGGTGCGTTAACCACTTCGCCACAACCGCCATAATTAATTATAAAATTGGCAGGGGCAGTAGGAATCGAACCCACACCGGAGGTTTTGGAGACCTCTGTTCTACCGTTAAACTATGCCCCTATGAATCAATTTGTTACACTTTCTCAAAAGAAATGGTGGAGGGGGGCAGATTCGAACTGCCGAACCCGAAGGAGCGGATTTACAGTCCGCCGCGTTTAGCCACTTCGCTACCCCTCCATGTTTCTGGTGCCGGCGATAGGAGTCGAACCCACGACCTACTGATTACAAGTCAGTTGCTCTACCAACTGAGCTACACCGGCATAAAAGCTAAATATTTTTACTGTGTAAAAATTAATGGTGGCTCGGGACGGAATCGAACCGCCGACACATGGATTTTCAGTCCATTGCTCTACCAACTGAGCTACCGAGCCTAATTGTATTTTCAAAGAAAATGGCGGTCCCGACCGGGATCGAACCGGCGATCTCCTGCGTGACAGGCAGGCATGTTAACCGCTACACCACGGGACCATTTGGTTGCGGGGGCAGGATTTGAACCTGCGACCTTCGGGTTATGAGCCCGACGAGCTACCGAACTGCTCCACCCCGCGATAATATTAATTAAGTTTTGTTTCTTATGCACATTTCATACCAACTGTCCCGATTTCTAAAAGCTAAGTCAAGGAAGTGAATCAATCGGTACAACTCGAAGCTTTTGCAAGAAGCTTATGCTCGTTGCTCCACCCCGCGATAATAATAATCAATCTTTTTTTATTATGAGTATATTAGAAAATTTATGGTGGAGGATGACGGGATCGAACCGCCGACCCCCTGCTTGTAAGGCAGGTGCTCTCCCAGCTGAGCTAATCCTCCTATGTATGGATGGTTATTTTGATATTATTATATGGATAGTTATTTTCGCTCCGCGAAAAAACTTTGGTGACCCGTACGGGATTCGAACCCGTGTTACCGCCGTGAAAGGGCGGTGTCTTAACCGCTTGACCAACGGGCCAAAGATAATGGCGGAGAGCAAGGGATTTGAACCCTTGAGACGGCGTTGACCGTCTACACGATTTCCAATCGTGCTCCTTCGGCCACTCGGACAGCTCTCCATATAATTGGCTCCACCAGTAGGATTCGAACCTACGACCCTTCGGTTAACAGCCGAATGCTCTACCGCTGAGCTATGGTGGATCAATACCAGCCTGGCAACGTCCTACTCTCACAGGGGGAGATCCCCCAACTACCATCGGCGCTGAAGAGCTTAACTTCCGTGTTCGGTATGGGAACGGGTGTGACCTCTTCGCCATCATTACCAGACAAATATTATTATAATATATCTTTGAAGAAAATCAAGATGTTTTTCATCTTTTTTATTCCTTCAAAACTAGATAATGTGTTCATATCAAGGTATTCCTATCGTTCAAATGTTTTGGGTTAAGTCCTCGATCGATTAGTATTCGTCAGCTGCACGTGTCGCCACGCTTCCACCTCGAACCTATCTACCTGATCATCTTTCAGGGATCTTACTTGCCGAAGCAAAAGGAAATCTCATCTTGAGGGGGGCTTCATGCTTAGATGCTTTCAGCACTTATCCCGTCCGCACGTAGCTACCCAGCTATGCCTTTGGCAAGACAACTGGTACACCAGCGGTGCGTCCATCCCGGTCCTCTCGTACTA
>NZ_LFEL01000040.1:0-10059 GCF_001037965.1 Bacillus sp. LL01
TTTACCAGAACCCATTCGAACTTCAAGTGGCTTAGCAGTGTATGGCTTAGATGGGAAGATTTTAATCCAAACTTTACCACCACGTTTCATATAACGTGTCATAGCAATACGCGCTGCTTCGATTTGACGGTTTGTGATCCAAGAAGCTTCAAGCGCTTGAAGACCGAACTCACCGAAGTGTACTTCTGTACCGCCTTTTGCACGACCGCGCATTTTCCCGCGATGTTCACGACGATATTTCACACGTTTTGGCATTAACATGATTAGTTGCCTCCTTCCTCTTTGTTCGTTCCTTTCGTTGGAAGGACTTCACCACGATAAATCCAGATCTTGATGCCTAGCTTACCGTATGTTGTATCAGCTTCAGCTGTACCGTAGTCGATATCAGCACGAAGTGTGTGAAGTGGAACAGTTCCTTCATTATAATGTTCTGAACGTGCAATATCAGCGCCACCAAGACGACCAGATACTTGAGTTTTAATACCCTTTGCACCAGAACGCATTGTACGTTGAATCGCTTGTTTCATAGCACGACGGAACGAAATACGATTTTCTAATTGACGAGCAATGTTTTCAGCAACTAATTTAGCATCTAAATCAGCTTGCTTCACTTCAAAGATGTTGATGTGAACGCGTTTGCCAGTTAATTCGTTAAGAGCTTTACGTAAAGCTTCAACTTCAGAACCGCCTTTTCCGATCACCATTCCTGGTTTAGCAGTAGAAACTGTAACATTTACGCGGTTTGCAGCACGTTCGATTTCTACTTTAGACACAGAAGCGTCTTTTAAGCGTTTTTCAATATACTCACGAATTTTAATATCTTCGTGTAGTAGATCAGCATAATCTTTCTCAGCGTACCATTTTGACTCCCAGTCTTTGATAACGCCAACTCGAAGTCCAGTAGGATTAATCTTTTGACCCACGCTTTATCCCTCCTTCTTTTCAGTTACAACCAGTGTAATGTGGCTAGTGCGCTTGTTAATACGGCTCGCACGTCCCATCGCACGTGGACGGAAACGTTTTAAAGTAACACCCTCGTCTACATACGCTTCACTAATTACAAGGTTGTTTGGCTCCATTTCATAATTATGCTCAGCATTCGCAATTGCAGAGTTTAGAAGCTTTTCTAAAACAGGTGAACCAGCTTTTGGTGTGTGGCGAAGAATAGCAATCGCCTCTCCTACTTGCTTTCCACGAATCAAGTCAACAACTAAACGCACTTTACGAGGAGCAATACGCACTTGTTTTGCTACAGCTTTAGCTTGCATGGATAGGACCTCCTCTCTWACTAACCTTAACGTCTTGTTTTCTTATCATCAGCAGCATGACTTTTGTACGTACGTGTAGGTGCAAACTCACCAAGTTTGTGTCCTACCATGTCTTCAGAAATATAGACTGGAACATGCTTACGGCCATCATATACTGCGATAGTGTGCCCGATGAACTCAGGGAAAATTGTTGAACGACGAGACCAAGTTTTGATCACTTTCTTGTCACTAGCTTCGTTATGAGCTTCGACCTTTTTCATTAAATGATCATCAACGAAAGGTCCTTTTTTCAAACTACGACCCATGAGAAAACCTCCCTTCGTGATTAGCCCACGGTTCTTTTAAAGAACCGCAGCCAAATCCCGTTATTTTTTACGACGACGTACGATGTACTTGTCAGATCCTTTGTTCTTCTTACGAGTTTTGTAACCAAGTGTTGGTTTACCCCAAGGAGACATTGGAGACTTACGTCCGATTGGCGCTTTACCTTCACCACCACCGTGTGGGTGATCGTTAGGGTTCATAACAGATCCACGAACAGTTGGACGTTTGCCTAACCAACGTGAACGACCTGCTTTACCAATGTTGATAAGTTCATGTTCAACGTTACCCACTTGACCAATTGTCGCACGACAAGTAGCAAGGATGTAACGAGTCTCACCAGAGTTAAGACGTACTAATACATAATCTCCTTCTTTACCAAGAAGTTGAGCTTCTGTACCAGCAGAACGAACTAGTTGTCCACCTTTACCAGGCTTAAGTTCGATATTGTGAATGACAGTACCAACAGGAATATTTTTAAGTGGTAACGCATTACCTACTTTGATATCCGCTTCTGCACCTGATTCAATCACCATATCAACTTTAAGACCTTTAGGTGCTAAGATGTAACGTTTCTCACCATCAACATAGTTGATAAGTGCGATGTTAGCAGAACGGTTTGGATCATATTCGATCGTAGCAACGCGTCCTGGAATTCCATCTTTAGTACGTTTAAAGTCAATAACACGGTATTGACGTTTGTGTCCGCCACCTTGGTGACGTACAGTTAATTTACCTTGGTTGTTACGGCCGCCTTTTTTGTGTAAAGGAGCAAGTAACGACTTTTCCGGTTTGTCAGTTGTGATTTCCGCGAAATCTGATACGGACATACCACGACGACCGGCACTGGTCGGTTTATACTTTTTAATCGCCATGTTCAGTTCCCTCCTTCGCTTTTAAACTTATACACCTTCGAAGAATTCGAGTTCTTTGCTCTCAGGTGTTAATGTAACAATGGCTTTTTTACGACGAGCTGTGTAACCCGTGTAACGTCCAAATCTCTTAGACTTACCTTTGTAGTTCATTGTGTTAACTTTAGCAACCTTAACTTCAAAGATCTCTTCAAGAGCATCTTTAATTTGAGTTTTATTAGCACGAACGTCTACTTCGAACGTGTATTTCTTCTCACCCATAAGGTCAGTTGAACGTTCAGTAATTACGGGGCGCTTAATGATATCACGAGCGTTTGACATTACGCAAGCACCTCCTCTACTTTTGCAACTGCGTCTTTAGTGATGACAAGCTTATCATGCTTCAGCACATCAAGAACGTTAACTCCTTCTGCAGTAACAAATGTTACACCAGGAAGGTTACGCGTAGATAATGCAACTGTTTCATTATAATCAGCTGTCACAACAAGAGCTTTGCTGTCAACAGAAAGGCCAGCTAAAACGTTAGCCATATCTTTTGTTTTTGGAGCATCAAGTTGTAGGTTGTCTAAAACAACGATTTCTGCTGCTTTCAATTTACTTGATAGAGCAGATTTGATTGCAAGACGACGAACTTTTTTAGGAAGCTTATAGCTATAGCTACGTGGTGTTGGTCCAAAGACAACTCCACCGCCTACCCATTGTGGTGAACGGATCGAACCTTGACGAGCACGACCTGTTCCTTTTTGACGCCATGGCTTACGGCCACCACCGCGCACTTCAGAACGTCCTTTAGTTTTGTGTGTACCTTGACGTAGAGATGCTTGTTGCATTACTACTGCGTCATGAAGCACACTTTGGTTTGGCTCAAGGCCAAAAATCGAATCAGATAATTCGATATCTCCTACTTGTGAACCAGCTTGGTTAAATACTGCTACTTTCGGCATGATGTGTCCTCCTTTCTTTCAATCTTTATTTTGCTTTAACCGCACTTTGTACAGATACGTAGCTCTTTTTAGCTCCAGGTACGTTACCTTTAACTAATAGAAGATTACGGTCTGTATCAACTTTTACGATTTCAAGGTTTTGTACTGTAACTGTTTCTCCACCCATACGACCAGGTAATAATTTACCTTTAAATACACGGTTTGGAGCAACAGGACCCATTGAACCTGGGCGACGGTGGTAACGTGAACCATGGGACATCGGTCCGCGAGATTGGTTATGACGCTTGATAGCACCTTGGAAACCTTTCCCCTTAGATGTTCCTGTAACGTCTACTACGTCTCCAGCTGTAAATGTGTCAACTTTAACTTCGTTACCCACTTCAAGAGAAGCGTCGAAGTTACGGATTTCCTTCATGAAGCGCTTAGGAGCTGTGTTAGCTTTTGCAGCATGTCCTTCTTGAGGCTTGTTAGTGTTTGATTTCTTCTGGTCAGCAAATCCGATTTGAATTGCTTCGTATCCATCAGACTCAACAGTTTTCTTTTGAAGAACCACGTTAGGCTCAGCTTCGATAACTGTTACTGGGATGACTTCACCATTTTCAGCAAATACTTGTGTCATACCGATTTTTCTACCTAAGATTCCTTTGGTCATCCGTTACACCTCCTAATATAACTCGAATTTTTTGTTTGCCATTTTCATATACTTACATATAAAAGTCTATATTCACTAATTGATCATACAGATTTATAGTTTGATTTCAATGTCTACGCCAGACGGTAAATCCAAACGCATAAGAGCATCCACAGTTTGTGGTGTTGGATTCACGATATCAATCAAACGCTTGTGTGTACGCATCTCGAATTGCTCACGAGAATCTTTGTACTTGTGTACCGCACGAAGAACTGTGTAAACCGACTTCTCAGTTGGAAGCGGGATCGGCCCAGATACATTAGCACCTGAACGTTTTGCTGTGTCAACAATCTTCTCTGCTGATTGATCAAGAACACGATGATCATACGCCTTTAAACGAATGCGAATCTTTTGCTTTGCCATTATAGCCCCTCCTTTATCGTCCATTTTATAAACAGACATACTCCGTGAAAATTTCCTACACCCTGCCATGGCAAAGGGGCCGGGTGTATCAGCAACCTTCCACATCATCGCTGCCAGTGACCAACATTCAACATTATACATAGGTACATGACCTAAATCAAGTAAAAGTTTTTATGTTGGGCACACTCCTACTAATATAACGACTACTTTCTATTAATGCAAGCTTTTACTGAAATTAAAGCACAAAAAAAGAAAGCACCTTGGGAAATCCAAGATGCTTTCCATAGAAGTAAGTGATTACTTCGTGATTGTAGCTACGACACCAGCACCTACAGTACGTCCACCCTCACGGATAGAGAACTTAGTACCTTCTTCGATAGCGATTGGTGAGATTAGTTCAACAGTCATTTCGATGTTGTCACCAGGCATTACCATCTCAACGCCTTCTGGAAGGTTGATGATTCCAGTTACGTCAGTTGTACGGAAGTAGAACTGAGGACGGTAGTTTGAGAAGAATGGAGTGTGACGTCCACCCTCTTCTTTTGAAAGAACATAAACTTCAGCTTTGAAGTTTGTGTGTGGTGTAATAGTACCTGGCTTAGCAAGTACTTGTCCACGTTGAACTTGGTCACGTGAAACCCCACGAAGAAGTGCACCAATGTTGTCACCAGCTTCAGCATAGTCAAGAAGCTTGCGGAACATTTCTACTCCTGTACAAGTTGTAGAAGAAGGCTCTTCTGCTAAACCGATGATGTCAATTACATCACCAACATTAAGTTGTCCACGCTCTACACGACCAGTAGCAACCGTACCACGACCAGTGATTGAGAATACATCCTCAACTGGCATCATGAAAGGCTTTTCTTTATCGCGCTCTGGAGTAGGGATGTAATCATCTACAGCAGCCATAAGTTCGATAATTTTTTCTTCGTAAGCTTCGTCACCTTCAAGTGCTTTAAGAGCAGAACCTTGGATTACAGGTACATCGTCACCAGGGAAGTCATACTCAGAAAGAAGGTCACGTACTTCCATTTCTACTAATTCAAGTAGCTCTTCGTCATCTACCATGTCACATTTGTTTAAGAATACAACAAGGTAAGGTACACCTACTTGACGAGAAAGAAGGATGTGCTCACGAGTTTGTGGCATTGGGCCATCAGCAGCAGAAACTACTAAGATACCACCATCCATTTGTGCAGCACCAGTGATCATGTTTTTAACATAGTCAGCATGGCCTGGGCAGTCAACGTGTGCATAGTGACGGTTATCAGTTTCGTACTCAACGTGTGCAGTTGAGATTGTGATACCGCGCTCACGCTCTTCTGGAGCACCATCAATAGCGTCATATGCCATTGCAGCACCTTTACCAGAACGCTTAGCAAGTACAGTTGTGATTGCAGCTGTTAAAGTTGTTTTACCATGGTCAACGTGTCCAATAGTACCGATATTGGCATGTGTTTTGGAGCGGTCAAATTTTTCTTTACCCATGATTCATTTCCTCCCTTAATTGAACAAATATAAGTTTTTTTATGAATAAGAAAGGTGCCATACTCTTATGAATATCACCTTTCTTAGCTTACAACAAAATGTTTATTGAAACAATTACAAAAGGCTATTATTGGCCGTTTTGCTTTTTAATGATCTCTTCTGCTACGCTCTTAGGAACTTCTTCGTAGTGATCAAAGAACATTGAGTACGTTCCGCGTCCTTGTGTACGTGAACGTAGTGATGTTGCATAACCGAACATTTCAGCTAGTGGAACGAACGCTTTAACCGTTTGTGCATTACCGCGAGCTTCCATACCTTCAACGCGTCCACGACGTGCTGTAACGTCACCCATTACATCACCCATGTACTCTTCAGGAATAACAACTTCAACTTTCATTAATGGCTCAAGTAGAACTGGTTTACACTTAGTTTTAGCGTTTTTAAGTGCCATAGATGCAGCAATTTTAAACGCCATTTCACTTGAATCGACATCATGGTAAGAACCATCATAAAGCTTCGCTTTAATATCGATTACAGGGTAGCCAGCAACCATACCGTTACCAAGAGCTTCTGAAATACCTTGTTCTACAGATCCGATGTATTCACGAGGAACTGATCCACCGACGATTGCATTTTCGAATTCGAAACCTGCACCCTCTTCATTTGGAGAGAATTCTACCCAAACGTGACCAAATTGTCCACGACCACCAGATTGACGAACGAACTTACCTTCAACTTG
Source organism: Bacillus sp. LL01 (assembly GCF_001037965.1). Classification (NCBI taxonomy): domain Bacteria; kingdom Bacillati; phylum Bacillota; class Bacilli; order Caryophanales; family Bacillaceae; genus Bacillus; species Bacillus sp. LL01. The sequence continues at coordinate 6,687 of NZ_LFEL01000040.1, forward strand.
AGCCGTTTGACGGATCGTTTCACGGTAAGATACTTGTGGAGCACCAACGTTAGCCTCTACTTTAAACTCACGCTTCATACGGTCAACAATGATATCGAGGTGAAGTTCACCCATACCAGAGATAATCGTTTGACCAGTTTCTTCGTTTGTTTCAGTACGGAAAGTTGGATCTTCTTCAGCAAGCTTAGCTAATGCCATACCCATTTTATCTTGGTCAGCTTTAGACTTAGGCTCAACTGATAATGAGATAACCGGCTCTGGGAATTCCATTGACTCAAGAATAACAAGATTCTTTTCGTCACATAGAGTATCACCAGTTGTTGTATCTTTAAGACCAACAGCAGCAGCGATATCACCAGAGTAAACCGTAGAGATTTCCTCACGTGAGTTTGCATGCATTTGAAGGATACGACCAACACGCTCGCGCTTATCCTTAGTTGAGTTCCTAACATAAGAACCTGAATCAAGTGTACCAGAGTAAACACGGAAGAATGTTAACTTACCTACGAATGGGTCAGTCATAACTTTGAAAGCAAGTGCTGAAAACGGATTTTCATCACCAGGCTCACGAGTTACTTCTTCTTCAGAGTCAGGAATCGTACCTTTAATTGCAGGTACATCAAGTGGTGAAGGTAGGTAATCAAGTACTGCATCAAGCATTAATTGAACACCTTTGTTTTTGAATGCAGAACCACAGATAACTGGGTAGAATTCAACGTTACAAGTTCCTTTACGGATTGCAGCCTTGAGTTCTTCATTCGTTAACTCTTCACCCTCTAAGTATTTCATCATGAGTTCTTCCTCTAGTTCAGCAGCTGCTTCAACTAGTTTCTCACGATATTCTTGAGCTTGCTCTTTATACTCTTCAGGAATTTCTTTCGCTTCAGTACGAGTACCTAGGTCATCTTCATAGAAGTATGCAACCATCTCAATAAGATCAATGATACCATTGAACTCATCTTCAGCACCAATTGGTAATTGGATAGGGTGTGCATTTGCTTGAAGACGATCATGAATCGTTCCAACAGAGTACAAGAAATCTGCACCAGTCTTGTCCATTTTGTTAACGAAAACAACACGTGGTACACCATAAGTTGTTGCTTGACGCCATACTGTTTCTGTTTGTGGTTCAACACCAGATTGTGCATCTAGTACCGCAACAGCCCCATCTAATACACGTAATGAACGTTCAACTTCAACTGTGAAGTCTACGTGTCCCGGTGTATCGATGATATTAATACGATGGTCTTTCCAAGCAGCCGTTGTAGCAGCAGAAGTGATTGTGATACCACGCTCTTGCTCCTGTGCCATCCAGTCCATTTGTGAAGCACCTTCGTGCGTTTCACCGATTTTGTGGATACGACCTGTGTAAAAAAGTACGCGCTCTGTAGTAGTTGTTTTACCGGCATCGATGTGGGCCATGATGCCGATATTACGCGTATCTTTTAAGGAGAACTCTCTTGCCATGGGGTATTTCTCCTTCCTATTTCATACGAATTATTTAATAAGAATAAAATCTTACCAACGATAGTGAGCAAACGCTTTGTTCGCTTCAGCCATCTTATGAGTATCTTCACGCTTCTTAACAGCAGCACCAGCGTTGTTAGCAGCATCTAAGATTTCATAAGCTAAACGCTCTTCCATCGTTTTTTCTCCACGAAGACGTGAATAGTTTACTAACCAACGAAGACCTAAAGTAGTACGACGCTCAGGCTTAACTTCGATCGGCACTTGGTAGTTAGCACCACCAACACGACGAGCTTTAACTTCAAGAACAGGCATAATGTTCTTAAGCGCTTGATCAAATACTTCCATAGGGTCTTTTCCACTACGTTCCTTAACTAATTCAAACGCATTATAAAGGATTGTTTGAGCAACCCCACGCTTTCCATCAACCATAATACGGTTGATTAAACGTGTAACTAAYTTTGAATTATAAATAGGATCTGGTAATACATCGCGACGAGTAACTGGACCTTTACGAGGCATTGTTTCCCCTCCTTTCAACATTTAAACGATTTATTTTATTACTTCTTATCTTTTGGACGCTTTGTACCATACTTAGAACGTCCTTGCATACGATTTTGAACACCTGCTGTATCAAGTGCACCACGTACGATGTGGTAACGTACCCCTGGTAAATCTTTTACACGGCCACCACGGATAAGAACAACACTGTGCTCTTGTAGGTTGTGACCGATACCTGGGATATATGCTGTTACCTCAATTTGGTTCGTTAAACGAACACGTGCATATTTACGAAGAGCCGAGTTCGGTTTCTTCGGAGTCATCGTACCAACACGAGTACAAACACCACGCTTTTGAGGAGAAGAAAGGTTTGTTTGATTCTTCTTAAAGCTGTTGTACCCTTTGTTAAGTGCTGGTGAATCAGAATTCTTAACTTTAGCAACGCGTCCTTTACGGATTAATTGGTTAATAGTAGGCATATTTTTTCCTCCTCTCTTTTAAAAAGATAAGACCACTGATCCTGGTGGTTCATATTTAGGCAAAAGTAAAGTTTTTGCCATGCGGATCGCCCCGAATGGCAAAAACACGATTACTCCCTTAAAGCAACAGTGGCTGCACCGACTTCAATGCCACAAGCTTTACCAAGCTTTTTCATTGAGTCTACATAGTGTATCGGGACTTTCTTTGATTTAGCTAATGTTTCTACTTTGTGTACAACACGAGTATCTGCATCTTCTGCTACAATCAATTCCAGGACCTCACCGATCTCTAGCGCCTTTAGCGTCTGCTTAGTACCTATAATTAGGTTACTAGCCTGCATCACTTTTTCATAAGACATCATTCATCCTCCAAAGGAACAGGTTCTGAGGCACACTTTGATATCTTATCACTCTGATATATGTGTGTCAACCACTTATTAATAGTTTTATTCGCGAGTTCCTACTTCTTCTAGTACAGCCTCTTCAGAAGCACTCTCTTTTTTATCGTCATGTGTTGAGAGGATATTCAAATTACGGTATCGATCCATACCTGTACCAGCTGGAACCAACTTACCGATAATAACATTTTCCTTAAGTCCTAGCAACTCATCACGTTTTCCTTTAATCGCTGCATCTGTCAAGACACGAGTTGTTTCTTGGAACGAAGCAGCTGATAAGAACGAGTCTGTTTCAAGAGATGCTTTTGTAATACCTAGTAATACCGGTCTACCTGTTGCAGGTCTCTTTCCTTCGACAAGGACTCTCGCGTTCTCATCATTAAAGTGTTGAATTTCAATAAGTGAGCCCGGAAGAACAGAAGTTTCCCCAGCATCAACAACACGAATTTTACGTAACATCTGACGTACCATAACTTCTACGTGCTTATCGCCAATTTCTACCCCTTGCATACGGTATACTTTTTGCAC
>NZ_LFEL01000041.1:0-9865 GCF_001037965.1 Bacillus sp. LL01
CTTGGACAAATCGAAGTTGCTAGACTGCTAGAGTATGGAAAAGAAGGCGAACTACATATGGAGTCTTTAGAGCATACAGCTCTTTTGCGTACTTATTCAGCTAATAACTGGGTAACGGATTCCGCTGCTGCTGGTACCGCTATAGCTACATCAACTAAGACCGACAACGGGATGATTGGTGTAAATCCAGATGGTGAGAGTGTTGCTAGTATCTCGGAACTCTTCCGCAATGATGGGAAGCAAGTTGGGATTATATCGAACAATACTGTAACAGATGCAACCCCGGCTGCCTTCACAGCAAATGTTGAAACGCGTGCTGGTCAAGACGAGATCGCCCGTCAACTTTTTGAAAGAGAGTATGACCTCATGCTTGGTGGTGGCTCAAACTACTTTCAGCCTGATCGCCAAGACGGTGATGATTTAGTCGAGATGTTTGAAGAAAAAGGATACACTGTCGTAACCGATCGTGATGAATTATTAGCAGCAGATTCACCTGAACGCTTATTAGGGTTATTTCACCCTGCTTTCATGAACTATAAAGTTGATATGGATCTGTATKAGTCAAATGAACCAACATTAAACGAGATGACAGATGTCGCTCTAGATATGCTGTCTCAACATGAAAATGGATTCTTCTTAATGGTAGAAGGAGCACGAATTGACCACGCCTCTCATGCTGCTGATATCACAAGTGTATGGCAAGAAACAATTGAATTCGATAATACTGTTGCCGATGTCTTAAGCTGGATGGAAGGTCGTGATGATACGTTACTTATCGTTCTTGCAGACCACGAGACAATGGGTATTGCTGCTTCTGAGGTAATGGATAAAGAAGCATTACGCAATGTATCGGCTTCTCCAGAATACATGGTAAGTCAGTTTGAGTTTGATGAAGAAAATGGTGTCTACTTAGCTGATAGTGTTCAATCTATCGTTGAAGAGTATTCAGGATTCGCTCTAAGCGATGAAGAGGTAGAGGCGTTCAATGAGTATATTTACGATGACGAAGGCGAACTACGATTCCCACATGAGCAAGCATGGGAAATTGGAAGCTTTATCGCCGACCATTATCAAGCTGGTGTCATGAACCGTGAGATTCGCGCAGCAAGTTCAACTGGCGGCCACACTGGTAACATGGTTCCTGTGTTCGCTACGGGTTTAGGTGCAGAGCGATTCAATGGTGTGCTTGATAACACAGACGTATCACACATTATTGCAGAAATCTCTCAATTAGAGACTGAGCCTGGTGAAGTCGAGAAATAAACAGCTAATTCATATAAGTCCTAAACTGCCTTTCTTCTATATTAAAAAGAAGAAAGTCAGTTTTTTGTAGCTGTATGCACAAAATTTTCTGTTACCACTTATTCAGCTAACAAAATACGATTATCGCCCATGTCGCTGAATTAGATATGACTTTACTAATAAAAGAGGCAATTATGCTTTAAATAGTACTCAACATGCTAGAAACTCACTATCCAATAAATGCTATAATAGGTGTAATAAGCAAAGGAGTGATTATATGCCGCTTGGTTTAATGTTTGTATTTGGCTTTGTCATGATCGTGATCATTATCGTGATTGCAAGTAATGTTTCTAGGAGGGCTCATGTCAGTCATTCACCCCAACATCAGGTGACTTCAGATGTCCCCGTTACCGGCAGCAATGCGAATGACAATACTCCTTGTTCAAGCAGCTCTAAGTCTAGCTATTACGGTGATTCAGGCAGTTCGTCTGGCGGCGGTGGCGGGTGCGATTAAAATTATTTCATCAATAAGACTGCGATAATCCAGGTGATTATCGCAGTCTTTTCAATGCGCAATACTAGACGTACAAGTGATTGGTACTCAAAGACCTTTCTAAAAATAAATACAAAAAATACCCCACACCTGTGAAGGGAATGGGATTATTATGGTTATGATAGCACCTTTCCACATCAATCACCTTTTAGAATTTAAAAACACGATTTTGTTCTTAAAAGAAATTTAGCGGAGTTGACCACAAGAGACCCAATAGGTTAATCCCAATAAAAGTCTTCTTTTTTCATACATAAGACATTTATTGCTTTTTGACGATGATCTAATTCATTCTCCTGCCACAAATAGATAAGTAGTTTTTCTGACTTTATACGATTTTAATAGAGGTTGGGGAAATACTGATTGAAATAATGCCCAACTGCTTCATAAGAACGAATCTCTCGTCCTATTTGCACTAATACTTTATCTGGTTGAGCCGCCATAATTTTAGGAAAAGATTGCTTTTGTTTTTTCGGTTCTAAGCTAGCTAAAGATTTTAAAATCTACTTGGCTATAATATGTTCTGACTTATTGCGTATTAGCGCGAAAGGCCTATGATATCTCCCATTTCCTTAAGTGATGGAACCTCACCTTTTAGTCCATTTTGTAAATCTAGTATGATTTTTTTCCCTTTCTTTCAAACAATCTCTATAGGCAAGATAGACATGAATGAACCGTTTGTAGCCTGTTGAATTTGGTTCCTTGAACAGGGAGTAGTAAGGCTTTAATTTACCATTCTTAGGTTTAGAGGAACTATAAATAGAATCAATCATATCCAAATAAAATCGTACGTCTTCTTTAGTCAATGTTTTATCGCTCATAAAACTCTCTTTCAGTTTAAGCCCCATTCCTAAGACATTAATTATTGTAGATGTCTCTTCAATCCCTAGTGTCTAATCAACAACCATTAATAAGAAGGAAACCTGATCTAACTTCCCGAAGCCTACGTTGTTTATTACAGAATAAAAGTGCAGAACTTTGCAAGGTTTAATGCAGAGTCTTGCACTTAATAATTGAGATTTCGAGGTAAGGGGGTGGCCTCCGTATTCACCACATTCCAGGGGCAACAAGCATCTACCCTATTTGTTGATATAAGCTATTACTTCTTTCAGAGACATGTCACTCATAGACTGCAACCTGTGTTCAACCATACAAAAATCCATCGTATGAGTCACTTGGTTCGGTACAATTATACATTTCATTTTTGCTTTTTTAGCAGCCATGGCTCCATTAGCAGAGTCTTCAAACACCAAACACTCCTCCACTGCAAGTCCTAATTCTTTAGCAGTTTCTAAGTACAAAGCTGGGTCAGGCTTAACCTTTTTTACATCATCCGAGGTTTTGATACAATCAAAATAATCAATAATATTTAGATTCACTAAATGAGTGGACACCCATTGATAACTTGAACTAGATGCTAAGCCAATCTTCAAATCCATTTCTTTAGCTTCTTGTAAATATTCCTCTACTCCGGCTCTCGCTTTCTCCCCAATTAGTTTATCCTGAAACTTTTCTTTGAACTGTTTTTGTAAAGTATGAGGATCTATTTTTTGTTGAATGTTCTCAATCAAGTATTGAAAAGGAGAAAAACCTGAATGTGTACCAATTTCTTGTTGCCACCGTTCAATAGGTAACTCACTTCCATATTCAGCAAAAAGCTCTTGCAGTAAAAGATATTGGTGTGTTTCGGTATCCAATATTAAACCATCAAAGTCAAAAATGATCCCTTTCACCATTTTGAACCTACCCTTCTGGTTATTTTTAACCAGATTATTCTGACTGCACTTAAATAATTATTTCAAGGTTTACTTCTATGGGGTCTAATCTGTATAATCTGCCTCAATATAAAATTTCACCCTATCTCCTAAAAGATAATATTTAGAAAAGTGGACTGGTGTATGATCCATTCCAAAAATTGTTTTCTTCACTAAGATAACAGGTGATGTCTTACTTATGCCTAAATAATCACAAATTTCAGGAGACGGAAAAACATATTCAATCTCTTTTTTCACTTTCTTAAATTTCACTTTGTAATGCTCTCTTATAAGCTCGAATGTAGAAATATTATTGGTTAGTAATGGTTCAATTCCAGGGTAAAGCTGTAAAGGTAAGTAAGCGAAGTCAACACTAAATGGTCCATCTGAATCTTTTACAAGACGTACTAGCTCTAAAAACTCGTTTTGTTCATGTAAAAAAGCTTTAGAAATTTCATTATCTTCGCGTACGATTCTCTTTAATAAAATTTCTTTTTCTATATGATTTTCTACATTTGATAATCCTTCTGTATAACCTTTTAAATTTAATAAGTGCAAATCTTTTTTAGGTGCCTTAACAAAAGTTCCTTTACCTCTGATCACTTCAATGATGCCTTCATCAACCAATTCTTTAATAGCCCTTCGAATAGTTATCCGACTCACATTAAATAATTCACATAAATTCGATTCAGTTGGAATTTTTTCTCCAGGCTTTAAATTTTTACTTTTGATCAAGTCTTTAATGCCTGCCTTAATTTCTTCATATAATAATATTGGACTATCCAAATTACTAATATCTCGACTTTTCATAATAACTCCCCTATTAACATTATTTGTGCTTCAACTGTTCTTTTACTTTACACGAGGAGAAATTAGAAAACAATTATTTAGAACTCTCTCGGGTAGCCAAATCCTCCATATATCTTACAAGTGTTTTCTGCAGAATGTGTAGCTCTCTCTAGAGAAACCCTCATATTCTCTCCACTTATATAATTCACTAAAAACCCTGCAATTAAGCTATCTCCCGCCCCCATAGTATCAACAACCTTTATTGGTTGTAGGTTCTGTTCATAAATATAATCACCCTTTATAAAAAGAGCCGGTAAACTGCCTCTAGTTAATGCCACCACCTCAAAGTTAAACACTTTAATTTCATCCATAAATTGCTTTAATTCTTCGTCAGTTAACTCCGCAACTGAAAAGAAAGCATGCTTGATATGTTTTGCTACTAGCTCTACATACTCAAGGTCTAAATTATTTGAAAAATCATAGGATATGTCGATTACTTTCGAGAGTTTAGGTAGTTCACTCTCCATAGAAGAGTAGCAGCTAACATGGCATAGATCATAATCAGAGATAAAGTCTAAATCTTCATCAGTAAGTTGCAATTTCAATAAATGTTGTACAGTATTTTTGGGTCCACCTATAAAAACTCTATCTCCCTCTGTAGTGAGAGATACTTGTGGCTGACCACTTATTCCCTCTGCAGTCCGAGCAGCTTTAAAGTCTATAGATTCTTTATTGAGAGCATACTTTATGTGTTCTGCTTTTTCATCAGTACCAAAGATACCAATATAAGCTACATTTTCTGCTCCATTTCTTTTAGCGTTTACAGCAACATTGACACAGTTTCCACCTGGATAGTACTTTTCTTGATCTAGATAACAATCTACTACATTATCACCAATAGCTATTAAATTCATTTAATAACCTCCCCATTTAAAATATGTCTTTCTATCATTCTATCTTTATATGCACATAAGTGGTCTTATTATCCTTTCACAGACCCTTCTGCTAGACCTCTGACTAAATATTTTTGTAGAAGGATGAGCAAAATAATCATAGGAATTGACGCGATCACCATCCCTGCCAGTAAAACTCCCCAGTCCGTTCTTAGTGCGTCTCTGAAATTCATTAACCCAGATGGAATCGTTTTCAATACGTCTGAATCAATAAAAACTGTAGCAAATAAAAACTCATTCCAAGCGAAGAAAGCAGTCAAAACAAACGTAGTAACAAGTATAGGTATAGACATCGGCAAGTAGATTTTAGTGTAGATTCCAAATTCAGTACATCCATCTATAATTGCTGATTCTTCTAGCTCTCTTGGAATACTTAAAAAGAATGCACGCAACAAAATAATAGCTAAAGGCAATCTAAAAGCCACGTATGTTAAAATTAATGCCCATCGTGTATTAATCAAATCCAGCCAAGTTAATAATTCAAATAATGGAATTAAGGCTACTTGTGGATTCATCATTAACCCCCCGATAATAAAGATTAACGCAGCATCTATCCACTTGGATTTATACCTTGATAAAGTAAATGCGGCCATGGATCCAATGATTACTACTAATAAAATGGTCACTGCAGTAACAAAAAGACTATTGAAAAAGTAACTAGAGATACCCATAGACCAAGCAGTAAGATAATTCTCAACATGCCATATTGAAGGAAGCCCCCACACATTATTATATATTTCCTCGTAACTCTTCATGGAAGAAATAAACATCCAATAAAGGGGATAAATAATAAGAAAGGCAAATAACAATAACCCAAGAAGAACTGTATATTTGGAAACTCTACTACGTAACTTTCGTTTGATCTTAGGTTTTTTTTCAGGGTCTACTTGCAAATATTCTTCTTTTGTATTTGTTTTAATCATTCTAATCATCCCTCCCTGTCCCAGAAACCCTAATCTGAATTAATGCAAAAATAGCTGTTAGGATAAAAATTAATGTAGCTATAACCGAAGCATATCCCATATTATCCTTAACAAAGCCTTGCTGGTACATATAAACTGATAAGGTTGTAGAACTAAAGCCCGGTCCCCCATTTGTCAATATATAAGGTTCGTTAAAAACTAACAWAGCCCCAGTTATCGTAATAAGAGTATTTACAAACATCGTTTCTTTCACTTGTGGAACAGTAATGCTAATGAACTTTCTAATTTTTCCTGCACCATCAATGTCCGCTGCCTCATATAAATCTTTAGGGATCTTTTGAATAGCTACAATAAACAACATAGTGATAAAGCCAATACTTTGCCATTGAGACATTGCAATAACTGCGTAGATAGAAGTTGTAGCATTTCCTAACCAAGGCATCGCTAAATTATCTAAGCCCACTAGTTCTAAAAAGCTGTTTAAAAGTCCCATTTGTGGGTTATAGATAAAACCAAACAATAACGCAATGACAGAAATGGAAATCATCACAGGTATGAAATAAATAACTCGTAAGAAAGGAGCTATATTTCTAAACAATTTGTCCTCTAAAATAGTGGCAAGGATTAAAGCAAATATAACTTGGAAAGCTACAGAGATAACCGCATATTTAATATTATTTACTAATGCAGGCATTACTACATTATCTTGAAACAACTGAGTATAAGCTGAAAATCCAATAAATTCTTTCTTTTGAGAGAACACACTAAAATCAAAAAAACTATTATAGAAATTTTGGAAGAGCGGAAAATAAATAAAGGTCCCTAAAAATAAGATAGTAGGTAAAATGAAAATAATTGGAATAATCGGAATTTTCTTAGCGATCATATCTACACCTCTTTTCAATTTAATAAGTCCTAATATTCAACGAACATTAGGACTTATATAATCTTAAACCAGAGCTACTTAAGACTTTCAGCTTTGCTTTGAACTTGTTTCAGAATCTCTTCTGGGGTGGATTGTCCAGTCGCCAACTCTTGTCCACCTCGCATAAAGATATCTGCAATGTTTATATTGACAGCATTATCAAACCAAGGTGTAGTAGATGAAGCATTCACAATAATATCATAAGCTTCTAAACTTGTATCATTTACATTTTCTGTAGTCACAGCACCTTTGATAGCATTTAATTGACCATCTGTTTGTGTAAACTCAAACGCCGTTTCCTCAGATGTTAAGAATTTCAAAAAGTCTACAGCTTCCTCTGGAGCATTTTTACTCAACATCCACCCTTCAGGAGCACCAGTTAATGCAGTCTGATCTCCTTTTCCGTCTGTAACAGTAGGAAAGTCAAAAAATCCAAAGTCAACATTTCCAATCTCTTCTACCATTTTAATTTCTGCAAATTGCATATACAGGATTGGTACTTCACCATTCCCAAACATATTACGGGCTGCCTCATGATCAATTGCTGTAGATACATCCCCCATATAGGTAGTTAACTCTTGAAAGATTTCTAACCCTCTTATATATCCTTCATCTTCAAAATTAGTACCCTCTAAATTATAATCTTTTTCCAAGACAGAAGGTTCTACCACTCTTTGGAAGATTGTTCCAAGGTAATGAGATATAGCCCAGGTATTCGTTAATCCCTCTACCAAAGGTTCATCATAACCTGCTCCCTGCAATTGGTCTAACACCTCAATAAACTCATCATAAGTTTGTGGAACATTGATATTATTCTCTTCAAAAATCGTCTTATTATAGAAAAATGCTTTTCCATCCACCGTAAATGGTATGCCATATGTTACATCGTCAAAGGTGAACCCATTATACTGAGATTCGATTACTTTTGATGACCATTCCTCATCAGCATTAATTACATCATTTAGCGGCATCATTCGCTCAGAAGAAACTAAATTTTGTGCGAACGAGTCTGACCATGCTGTGAATACATCTGGTAAATTGTCATTAGATACTAAAACTCTGATTTTTTCTTTATATGAATCATTTAGAACTGCGTCCACATTAATATGGACATTGGGATTTGCCTCCATGTACTCCTTAATTTTTTGATCATAAAATGACTTTCTAGGTTCATTCGGCCATCTATGAAAAAAGTCAATGACAACTTCCTCTTCAACACTGGCACTGCTACTATTCGCGCCTCCTTTGTCAGAACTACACGCGACAACAACAGAAGATAAAAGAAGTAATAGAATCKCTAAGCCGAGTAATTTTTTCATTAATAATCTCCTTTCTATCATTTATTAAACCTTGGACATTTTARGATCATTAGGGTCGGAGGGTATAATTTCTTAATACTCCATTTTCCACATATATCTTCTTACTGATAACGGATGACCTGTATGCTCAGCTAAACCATCAGCATATAATCTTGTGACTGCCCCTGCTAAAGCTGGACCAAAGTACTCTTTTAAATCATCATCGATCCCCTCGAAGACTAAATCCGCAATATCTATAACTTCTACTTTATTGCTATATTTCTTTACAAAATCTAGCGCTCTTTCATCTAGAGGACGACTTGCTCCTTCACCTTTAATAACTAGAAAAGGAACATCAAAATCTGTAATTTCAAAAGGTCCGTGGAAAAACTCTCCGGAATGAATGGCATTTGAGTGAATCCATAACATTTCCATTAACAAGCAACTTGTAAATGAGTATGCATGATGAATATACGCTCCACTGGCCATTGTGTAAATGATTTTTTCTCGTTTGTATTTTTTACCAAAATCATCTGCAACCTTAGAAAAAAGATCAACATTCTTATTAATTAACTTTTCTAGGTTTGGTAATTGGTTGACCACACGTGAATACTTTTCATCTGGTGCAAACACATTCAAAAGTTCAAAAATCAACGTATAGAATATTCCCACTTCACCATCTAACGCGTCCGCCCCATCTTTATAGTTATAATGCACAGTATACTCTGCCTCTTGACAAAGTGGTGATTCTGTATCCATTGATATAGCAACAGTCAATGCTCCTTTTTCTCTAGCAAAACTTGCTGCACTCACTGTCTCTGGAGTAGTGCCTGAATGAGATCTTAAAATGACTAAACTGTTTTCTCCTAATACTTTTGGATCGCGGTGGATAAATTCATTTGACGTATACACAAAACTCGGCACTAAAGATTCTTTACTAATAAAGTACTCACCCAATGATAATGAAGCCATCGAGCCTCCACATGCTACAAAATATACATTTTGGATATTTTTAGCTTTTACCGCGTTAACTACCTCTTTTATCTGTTTTACGTGTTCTACCTTCATTTGCACTTGCCCCTCTTTAACTGATAAACCCTGTTCTTGTTTCATAACTACACCTCCATTTTTTATAACGTCATATAACGTTATATTACGTCATATTATATATTATAGTTTTTTAATAAGTCAATATAATTTTTATTTTCTAAAAATTTAGTTAGGGATGTTTTACTAAGTTGCATGAAAATATTGAAATTAATCATCTGGTCATTGTTGGCTATGCTAGTGAGATTCATCTCTCTTTTTGAGGAAGTTACTCGCTATACGGAGGGATAAATAGGATATGACAACTTCAATTTATTAAATTTAAATGATATTGACGGGACATAAAATACTTGAAGTAAAAGATGGTTTTTCCTTCACCCCGTC
>NZ_LFEL01000042.1:0-9777 GCF_001037965.1 Bacillus sp. LL01
CGCCATCATGGCTGGGTGATCATTCATCGATTCTTCAAACTGTTGATTTTCAGTAATAAGCTGCGTTCTCCACTCCTCACTATCATCTGTTGCAAAGACAAATCTAGTCATCATTCCAACTAATAAAACGACCCCTAATAGAAGGCCCACCATTATCCATGTACCAAGACGTTTATAGATTTTTATGTGTTCATTCTTAATTAAGCGAAACAACTGACTCATCTAATTCCCCTCCGTCATTTCTAAAAATTTCTCTTCTAGTGTTGTCTCATGATTTGACACACTATAAATTAGAAATCCTGCTTTAACAATTGTTTCTATTAATAATGGTATTTCCACCCTCTCACARGTAACTTCTAGCTTGTCATTAATAAGCTTAAAATCGTACTCTTTAATAAATACCCTCATATATTGATAGACTTCCTCTGCTCGATCAACTTCAAATCGAAAAACAGCATTGGACTTAGAATTAACGAAATCATCAACCGTCTCGACACTAACAAGGCTCCCCTCTTTAATGATTCCGATTCGGTCACACATTAGCTGCATTTCCGATAAAAGATGACTAGATACAAATACCGCCAGGCCTTCTGTATGAGCAATATGTCTAATATATTGGCGAATTTCTCTAATACCCGCTGGATCTAATCCGTTAGTCGGTTCGTCTAATATTAACAAGGAAGGTGAATGGAGCAGAGCTTGCGCCACTCCTAACCGTTGACGCATTCCAAGTGAATACCCTTGCACCTTTTCATTAATTCGTTCTTCTAATCCTACTAATGTGACGACTTCCTTCACTCTCTCTTCTGAAATTTTATCGGGATGCATTCTTGCATAATGAACCAAATTATCATACCCAGTTAAGTATTTATACATTTCAGGGTTTTCAATAATGCCTCCGATGTGCCTGATCGCCTCTTCAAACTCCTTTTCAATATCAAATCCTTGAATAAGGATTTCTCCTTCTGATTTTTTCATTAGGCCGACAAGCATCCGAATCATTGTCGTCTTTCCTGCTCCGTTCGGTCCAAGAAAGCCAAACACCTCACCAGGATAAACATCCAATGAAATCCCGTGAATAATTTCTTTTTTACCAATCTTCTTTTTCACATTTCTAATTTGAGCAACTGGTTGTTTTTTTGTCACCTTGATGTCCCCCTTTAACACTTCTATCCGCATTATGACACCCAATCTTTAAATGAGTCTTATGAAGTTCTTAAAAAAAGCTTAAAATAAAAGACCGAATAATGAGATAATAAAAAGAGCGTAGTTATTTTCAATAAATGACATGGCAAGGCCTATGTCCCTTATTAGCATGTATTAACTTTAAGGAGGTAAACCGATGAAACACTCAGATATCATTCCTTTTTACGGAGGAGAACATCCAGACCTGTTCGAAATTGAACGAAGATGCATGGATAGGCAGGGTAAAGTAATAGAAGCTCTAGATCATCTGTTACCAAGTGGAATGGTTTTAGATATTGGTGCTGGGAATGGTTTCACAGCAGAGCAGCTACACTCAAATCATCGCACCATTGTCGCTATCGAGCCTGACCCATTAATGATTGATTCGACTAAAGCGATCATCTGGTCAAAAGGCACAGCACAAGACGTTCCCTTTCACACAAGTACATTTGATGCTGCTTACTCTACTTGGGCCTTTTTCTTTGAGGGTGTTGCAGACCTTGAGAAGGGTCTAGATGAAATGAAGCGGATCGTGAAAGGGGACGGGCTACTAGTCATTGTAGATAATTACGGTGAGGATGAATTTTGCTCCCTTTCTAAAAATCCAATCGCAAGTAATGTGAATTATTGGGTCAACAAAGGTTTTGAGTATCAAATCATTCATACTTCCTTTTCTTTTGATTCGGTAGAAGAAGCACGAAAACTACTGAGCTTTTACTTTGGTGAAAATGCTGCTACAATCAATAAAACCGAATTCGAGTATAAAGTGGCGATGTTTATAAAGAAAAACACTAAAGAATAGAAAAGAAAGGAGCCCATCAAAAATGGCTCCTTTCTTATTTCATTTCAACGGTAAACCTTCCTTTGCACTCTTCTCCCCAATAGAACTCAAAATGGTCACCATCTTGAATCGGCCCTACTCCTTCAGGGGTWCCCGTATAGATGAGATCCCCTGCACCTAAGCCAAATACATCCTGACATTCCGTGATGATCGCTTGAAAATCAAACATCATGTCTTTTATGGTTCCATCTTGTACCGTTTCACCATTTTTCACTAGAGAAAATGTAAACTCTCYACATTCCTCAACTCCCGGAAATGGAAATGGATCAGTTGTAATCGCAGCATTCGGAAATCCTTTTGCTCGTTCCCACGGTTGTCCTTTTTTCTTCAATTCACTCTGAACATCACGTAAGGTAAAATCAATCCCCAGCGACATAGCGCTAACTACATCCTCAACAAGATCTCCCTTTTTCACCTGTTGATCGATATGTAATACAATCTCAAGCTCATGATGAATCTCCCCTTTATCAACAGGAAATGCAATCATATCGCCTTTTGCATAGGCCAATGAGTGTGTAGGCTTTGAAAATAAAATAGGAGAATCAGGTACTTCAWTTCCTAATTCCACTGCATGTTTTGCATAATTTCGTCCAATACAAAAAATATTCTTTACTTCGCTCATCTCTAACCCTCCTACCCTTATGTAAGTTGCTTAATTCTTGATACTATTTCATCTGTCACTTCACTTGTCGTGGCCTTACCACCTACATCAGGTGTTTTAATCCCAGCTTCTGTGACATCCTCCACAATGTTCAGTAGCTGTGTCGCAAGTTCCGTTTCTCCAAAATGGTSTAACATCATTTTACCTGTCCAAATTTGACCGATTGGATTGGCAATCCCCTTCCCTACAATGTCAGGTGCCGATCCATGAACAGGTTCAAACATTGAAGGATAGCTCCCATCAACATTCAAATTGGCAGCAGGTCCAATCCCAATACTTCCCATCACAGCTGCGCTAATGTCTGTTAATATATCGCCAAATAAATTACTTGCTACGATGACATCAAACTCACTAGGCTTCGATACTAAAAAAGCAGCTAAAGCATCAATATGAGCAGAGCGCTTTTCCACATCTAGATAATCTTGTCCAACTTGATCAAACACTTCATCCCAAAATGGCATCGAAAAGACAATTCCATTYGATTTCGTCGCACTTGTGACATGTCCTTTTCTCGTTTTTGCTAACTCAAAGGCATAGTGCATCGCGCGCTCAGTTGCCTTTCTAGTAAATACAGCATTTTGAACGACCACTTCATCCTCACCTGAGTGAATACGTCCTCCCACTTCACTATATTCGCCTTCACTATTTTCGCGCACAACAATTAGATCAAACCCGTTAGGATTGATGACCATCGGAGTAATACCTCTTAATTGCTTGGCATGACGTATATTTAACGTTTGCTTAAATCCTCGACGAATATTAATTAAGAGTCCCCATAACGATGTATGGTCAGCTACAAGATTTGGATTTCCAACTGCTCCTAAAAAGATGGCATCATGCTGACTGAGTTGATCAAGTCCATCTTTTGGCATCATCTCACCGTACTCTAAATAATATTCACAGCTCCACGGATACCATGTATGCTCAAATTTCAAGCCACCATGCACTTGGGCAATTGCATTTAACACTTGGGTGGCATATGGCATAATTTCTACTCCAACCCCATCTCCTGGGATTACACCTAATTTTATCTTTTTCACACTAACACTCCTCTCCAAGTTGTATTTTATAGAAAGATTCTAAAAATTGAAAGCGCTTTGTTCCGTTCAATGAATAAAGCGCACAGTTTCCTTTAAACTGTGCACCCGTTAGATTAAATCCCTGCAGACCGTTGCAAACGTTTAACAATTTCATCAAAGTCTTCTTGTGAAATACCAGGTGCAAATTCTTCCGGAATCTCTTCTAAATCAGGCATCGGGGCTCCAGCAGGTGCACCAACTATCACTTCTAACTGACCTCCTTGTAGAGGGTGATCTCCTTTCCAGATCTTATCAATATCTCGGTAATCAGTTGCACTCCATGTATATAATTTACGATGAACCCCTTCAGCTTCAAATTTACGGGTAGTTTCGAATGCCGCATTATCTAAATTTGGAATTGGAAGCATCTTTGTCACATCAACACCTGTTGCAATCTCGATCGCCTTAGCATAAGCAACAACATGTACTCCTCCGCGGACAAGGAGATAACCAATCATTTCACGAGCAACCGGGTTACTCGTCATTTCATACACCCGCATCTTATGGGTTCTTGCTCCGCATTCTAAGAAGAAGTTATGCAAGAGATCAAGAATTAAGTTCCCACTATTAAACACATAGTCTCCTCGCCAGGAACCGCCCATCGAATCCATCGGGTAGGACGTCTGAGCGGTTTGAATAAAGTGAGCTGTGTTTCGCTTATCCGTAGCAGCTCTCATTGGGGCAATATTGGGATCCCCTGGGAAAGTAGTCCCTTCAATCATCAAGTTAATCGTATTGGAAACAAGCTCTACATGGCCCAATTCTTCTGCTGTAATACTTGCCACTAAATCAAAAAAAGGCTTTAACTTTTTCTTATTCCTGAAGTTAAACGACTGAAACAAGTAATTATTCAACGTCGACATTTCTCCAAATTTCCCACCAAGTAGTTCTTGCACAGCGGCTGCTGCATTGGCATCAGGAGCTTTAGGTTTTGGTAGTTCAATAGCTAAGCGATTATAGCGAGTAAACAAAACAACCCCTCCTATTCACATCAAGTAACTCTATATCATGTATGAGAGAGATTGTTTGTCTTATAACCTTTTATTTAGAGAACAGATGAAGAGCACCGATTCGCTCCATCGCTTCAGTTAATGTCGCTTCATCCGCCAGCAATCCGATCCGTACGAAACCTTCTCCGTACTCTCCAAATCCAATACCAGGTGCTACAACGACCCTTGCTTCATTTAATAAAATGTCCGCAAATTCTTCAGATGTATGGTTTTTTGGGACAGGGAACCAAGCAAAGAAAGACCCACGTGGTGCTTCCACTTCCCAACCTGCTTTGTGTGCTGCATCTACTAATGCCTTWCGACGTGATTCATAGGTAGCAACAAGATCAGTCACACATTGTTGATCAGAAAGCAATGCATGAGCTGCCGCCTCTTGAATCCCACCAAATATACTGCAGAAAAGATGATCTTGTAGCTGTTCAATCGCGCGAACGACGCTTTTGTTTCCAACAACAAAGCCCACACGCCACCCTGCCATATTGTAAGACTTAGATAAAGTCATTACCTCTACACCGACATCTTTTGCCCCTTTTAACTGCAAGAAACTAAGAGGCTTTACTCCATCAAAACCAATGGCGCCATAGGCAAAATCGTGAACAATACAAATATCATGTCTTTGTCCAATTTCAATGGCATCTTGAAAGAGCGTCGGCGTCGCAACAGCTCCTGTTGGGTTATTTGGATAATTCAAGAACATCAATTTTGCTTTCTTTAATGTATCCTCGCTAAGCTTTGAGAAATCAGGGTGGAAGCCCAATTCTTCTAATAAAGGCATCATATGCATGCTTGCCCCACTTAACTCTACGCCTGACCAATAATCTGGATAACCTGGATCAGGAACAAGAGCCAGATCTTCTGGATTCAACAAGCACTGGCTTAATTCAATAAGCCCTGTTTTGGCCCCGCCGAGTACAGCAACTTCATTCTCAGGATCGATTTCTACCCCGTACTCTCTGTAATAATAGTCGGCAACCGCTTCCTTTAAAAAGGAGTGACCCGCAAATGGTGCATATTTATGATGAACAGGATTTTCGGCCGCTTCTTTTAATTTATCAACAATGTGAGTAGGTGTTGGCTGGTCCGGATTGCCTTGTCCTAGATTAATCACATCATCATGCTTACTACTARTTTCACTTACTTTTTTCACTAGCTTCGCGAAAAATTGACTGGGCAATCGTTTCATTGCCTCAGATTGTTCAAACGTTTTCATCTCTCTCACCTCTATCATTCTATCTTGCAATAAAAAAAGAGCCCTTTTCAAATTCTGAAAAAGGCTCTTGTCCGAATAAGACAATTCGCTTATCTCTCAGAATACAAGATTCTGCAGGAAGGAGCACCTTTCCAAATGGCGGTTGCTGGACGTCGTCGGGCCTGTTCCCTCGGTCTCTCTTGATAAGTGATGATTATTCATTTTTGTCTAACGCCCTATGAAAGCGCTACACATTATGTAATTACTCTTTATGAATGAGAGTTTACAGAATTGTTAACGATTTGTCAATCTTTGTTGCTAGAATATAAAAATCCTTGCTTCTTTAAAAATGTATCTAGATGAGCTCGCTTTGGTGTTGAAAAATGCCCTGACATCATTTCACTCCATGTAGTCTCACGTTTTCCGCTTGTTCGATCTGTGTAGTAACGTTTCATTTCTTGATCATACTCTTCTAGGGCTGCATCAATTTGCTCATTGTTGTACGTTTCATAATGCACAGAAGCTGCTTCAGGTAATCTTGGCTTTTGAGTAGGATCTTGATTAGGCTGTCCTACACATAACCCCATCACCGGGAACGTATAATCTGGTAGAGAAAGTAACTCACTTACTTCATCTGGCAGGTTACGAATGCCGCCAATCATCACTCCACCGAGTTCATAGGACCTTGCAGCCACTAACATATTTTCAGCAACAAGCGCCGCGTCCACAGCACCAACAAGAACTTGCTCAATTCCACCAACTTCAAAACTTTTCTGATGAAGTTCACTTGCTTTTTTCAAGCGACTAAAATCTGCACAAATGACAAAGAAGACAGGACATTGTGCAACATATGCTTGATTTCCGACTAACTCTGCTAGCTTGTCTTTTTTCTTTTGGTCTTGAATCACAACGATACTATACGCTTGAACATGATGAGAGGTTGGTGCCCATCTACCTGATTCTACAATATTTTCGATTTGCTCTTGGCTCACCTTTTCATTTGTAAATGATCGGATAGAGCGATGGCTTTGAAGTAACCGTATTGAATCATTTTGCATCATCATCAACCCTTTACTAGTATTTATTTATTAGTTTACATGAAAAGGGCTGATCATTAAAAGAAGAAGGCTCAGTAATTTAATGAACGAACCCCTTGTTCGCTCATTAGAAATATTTTACAATGAAACTATTCGCTTCAACTTCAGCTTATTAGAAAAGGAGAAAACCTCATGACCAAACGAGCAACTTCGATCCAAGATAACGAACGAATTGCMTCTCTTGATATGATGCGTGGCATCGCATTGCTAGGAATTCTATTAGCTAATAGTCTTCATTTCCAATACGGTCTATTTTTGATTCCTAGTCTACATGATTATTACCCACTCGGTACGATTGACCGGATTACTGAGAGTGCCATCTTATTTTTGGCAACAGCTAGCTTTTATACATTATTTTCTTTCTTATTTGGTTATGGTATGGCTCTACTCAAAGAAAGACTCGAACAACGTGAGCTTCGCTTTGGTACTGTCTATTTCAGAAGAATGGGTATTTTACTAGCCGTTGGATTTTTGCATTATCTTTTTATTTGGGATGGAGATATCTTATTGACCTATGCGCTTGGAGGTATGCTCCTCTACTTCTTCTTACGTCTAAAGGAGAAGGGGCTTTTGGTTTGGTCATTAATCCTTCTTTTGTTAATGACCACTAGCATTGGCATGCCAGAAGATGAATCTACCCTTGTTGTTGAAGATTCATTAGCTGCCTACTCAGTCATTGAAAAAGAAGTGCTCACCTCAGGAAGTTATGCTGAGGTTGTTCATTTCAGGTTAACGGAGGATATGTTTGGTCTAGGAGGATACGGTCAAATTCTTGTTATCCTAAGTGCGATGATTGCCGTCATTGGTATGTTCTTATTGGGTGCTTTTGTCGCAAGAAAGAAATGGCTTCTTAACATTGATACTCACCGTCCACTATTGAAAAAGGTTTGGTTGATTACTCTTCTTGTAGGGTTTCCGGCTAAAATCCCTCATGCATTTATCGGAGATTCCTATCAATATGAGATGCTCCATATGACGATTGGGGGACCCCTTGTTGCGATGTTCTATGCAACGAGCATTGCCTTACTTGCCACGAACCCTACTGCGAGAAAATGGTTACAGCCTTTTGCTATGGTAGGTCGTTTGTCACTTACGAACTACTTGATGCAGTCGATCGTTTTCACGACCCTTTTCTTTGGATACGGATTTGGACTTTTTAACAGCCTTGGTTATTTTGTAGGAGCTATCCTTGCGATGGTGTTCTTCTTGATACAAATTCTGTTTAGTAAATGGTGGATTACACACTTTAAAATGGGACCGTTTGAGTGGTTCTGGCGTGCTGGTACGTATTTAGAAATCCCAAAATTAAAACGAGAATCCTGATTAAAAAGCTGAGGGCTACACTCCTCAGCTTTTCTTATAGATAAAGGTCTCAAGCACTAACCCTTCGGTGGTCCGTTCATTTTTAAAAGGTTGAAACCCTTCACTTTTGTATAAGTTTACAGCAGGAAGATTGTGACTAGCCGTCGTTACAAAAATAGGTGCCTGAGCTCTCTCTTTTACTTCTTGTATGAGTCTTCTGCCAATCCCTTTCCTAAAAAAATTTGGGGAGACAATCACTTTATTTAGCTCCCAATAACTTGGCTTAATATCAATTGCTACAGCCCCCATTACATCATGGTCGTTTGTAGCAACATACCATTTTAGAGAATCGACTAACAGGTCTTTGGTTGTTTCTGCTAGAGGAGGTAGTTTCGGATAGTTTATGAGAGCCGCTTCCACTTGATAGGCTTGCTGCTGTAACTCTATTAATTTTAAAGCCATGTCTTCGCTTAAATTGAAATAATGATTTATTCTCATCAAAAGCTCTCCCTCGGTTTAGTCGGACTTTTMTTTCTCTTATTCGATTTWAAACGTAAGGTTTCCTACTTTTTACAAAAAATAAGACATCCAATTTTCTTTGGATGCCTTACTTCATTTTTGGACAAGACGTACACATTACCTTGTCTGCAGAACATTTATAAGCAAAACAGCAGGTTAGCCTTTCCTCTTGTTTCTGCTCTTGATAAAAGGGCGCAAAAGGATTCTTTCTCAATCCGAACAAGTCTCCGCTCGCTTGCCCTATCCATTGAAAATCTTCTTGCACACGAGTCAGATCTGCTTTTTCAGGCAGAACAGTGTGATAGAACCACTTTATATACGCAAATGTATTCTCCCATAGAGTAGCAGTTGGAATACCTGTTTGCTTATGAAGAAGTTGCCATAAAGGAGTAAGATGTTCAGCAAATAACTGAGTAAATAACGTCTCAATTTGTCTTGAACCTTCCTCACCCTTCTTTATTTCTTCATAGTTTAGTTGAGCGATATGAATAGAAGGTAGCCACCATTGTTCAGAAGCTGAATCCGAAAGCTGCAAATCATCTTTGCTCCATGCTAAACGCTTATTGTAAACCGTTAACATTAAAAGGGTTGGTAAAGTGATGATGAGACTGTAACGTTTAGAAAACATCGAAGCAGCGACTAGTAAGTCAGGAGCATTCACTTCTTTTCGTACATCTTCTAAATATTGAAAAAGAAATTCCTCATCAAATAACTGATGAACAGCACACGATAAAGGTTGAGTTTGTTTTAAATTAACCGTCAATCGAGTCGATTCAAGGGCACTAATTTCATCAGCTAAGAGCTTTGTAAGGACCAAACGAATCAACCTCCTGTTTGACAATACATCTCCCTCTACCATGCGGAATACATAAAGGTGTTCCAAATAAAGGATCT
>NZ_LFEL01000043.1:0-9768 GCF_001037965.1 Bacillus sp. LL01
CCCACTCCGAGCAGGTATAGATAAWGTACTTCGAGCGAAAACAGGAGGATTAATCGTACTTGGCTATAATAATGAGATGATGAATATTGTAGACGGGGGATTTTTTATTAATTGTAATTTCTCGCCTGCGTATTTATATGAACTAGCTAAGATGGATGGTGCCATTATTTTGAGCGAGGATGGCCAACGTATTTTATACGCAAATACGCAGCTAGTACCAAATAACGGCATTGAATCGATTGAGACGGGAATTCGTCACCGTACGGCAGAGCGTGTTGCTAAGCAAACTGGCAACTTGGTCATCTCAATCTCGCAACGTCGAAATGTTATCACTCTTTATCAGGGAGAGCATCGCTATTCACTTAAAGATATTGGAGTGATCTTAACAAAGGCCAATCAAGCAATTCAAACGCTGGAAAAATATAAAGTCGTCTTAGATCAAGGCATCACCAATTTAGGGGCTCTTGAGTTTGAACAATTAGTAACGTTTCATGAAGTAACTCAAGTCATTCATCGTGTTCAGATGGTGCTTAGAATTAAACGTGAAATTTTAAATTATGTGAATGAGCTTGGTGATGAGGGAAGGCTTATTACGATGCAGTTAAATGAATTGGTTTCAAATATCGAAAAAGAAGCGATTTATTTACTGAAAGATTATGTCAAAGACAAAAAACAAGATGAATTTGATACTCTGCGTGAGTTAACGAAGTCTCAAAAAGAGGACTTATTAGATGAACATGAGATCGTAAAAGTGCTTGGTTATGGGAAGAACATTAATGTCCAAGAACAAGCTGTCTCACCTAGAGGGTATAGAATTCTTCATCGAATACCAAGACTCCCGCCACTTATTATAAATAATCTAATCGAGAAATATGGAAATTTATCTAGTATTATGTTTGCCAGTATTGAGGAACTTGATGAAGTAGAAGGGATTGGAGAAGCCAGAGCTAAAATGATTAAAGGTGGGCTTCAACGAATTCAAGAGCAGCTATTTGTGGACCGTCACATTTAAAGAGAAGAAGGTTGAAACTTCCAGGACTTTTATGTATAATAATAAGTTTTCTGAATTGACAGAAAGTTTTTGGTTTGATACGTTTGAAGTAGTAGGTGATCTTGGAATTTTATGTGAAATCAAGTTTGCTAGGTTTCAATTATGGAAACTTGTCTATAATAATTGAAGGAGGTGAAGCTGAATGCTGAAGTGGATTGTGCAATTGTTTTTTATTTTAATGGGGGGGACCCTTGGGTTTTTATTTGTTCCGGAACTGATTCAACTTATTAATTTTGGTGATATCCCAACGTGGTTAATGAGTCCTTATGCAGGTGCTGTTATCGGTGCTGGTGTTTTATTTGTTACAACATTTTGGTTAGCTGATTATATTGTAAACTTAATGAAGTTAGTGGAAGAAGCCATTGTAAAAGCCCCCGTGACTGACGTTTTATTTGGATCAATGGGATTGATTATTGGACTAATTGTTGCGTATTTAATTGGTATTCCTCTCAATGTTATTCAAATTCCAGTCTTAAGTACAATCGTTCCTATCTTTGTTACCATCTTCTTAGGTTACTTTGGATTTCAAATCGGTTTTAAGAAACGTGATGAATTAATTAATCTATTCACCATGACGCGAAACTTAGGGAAGAAAAAAGAAGATGAAGAAGCTGAATTAAAGCAAGGCAATCAGCTAAAGATTCTTGATACTAGTGTGATTATTGATGGTCGTATTGCAGATATTTGTAAAACGGGATTCCTAGAAGGGACATTAGTTATACCTGAGTTTGTCTTAGAGGAACTTCAACATATTGCGGATTCTTCAGATGTACTTAAGCGTAACCGAGGTCGTCGTGGATTAGACATCCTTAATAAAATTCAAAAAGAATTACCGATTAATGTAGAGATCTATGAAGGCGACTTTGAAGAAATTCAAGAAGTTGATAGTAAGCTTGTAAAACTGGCTAAAATATCTTCTGGAATGGTAGTCACAAATGACTTTAATTTAAATAAAGTATGTGAGCTACAAGGAGTGTCGGTCCTAAACATTAATGATTTAGCTAATGCAGTAAAGCCTGTTGTTCTTCCGGGCGAAGAGCTGAATGTACAGGTAATTAAAGACGGGAAAGAACATCACCAAGGAGTTGCTTATCTAGATGATGGTACGATGATTGTCGTAGAAGGTGGACGCGATCATATCGGGAAAAATCTTGATGTTGTCGTAACAAGTGTTCTTCAGACAAGCGCTGGTCGAATGATATTCGCTAAACCAAAATTATTAGAAAAAGCATTATAAGAAGTCATTTAAAAGCGCCTACCTCTATGTAATGAAGATGGAAGGTGCTTTTACTTTTTATCGTCCTATAAAACATATGAAGTGCGCGGATATTCTGCCAAATCATATGCGAAAATAAGCTGAATCATGATAAAATAAATTGCATTACATATAGAAGAAAGGATGTCTTAAAAAAGGCATAGCTGAGGAGAAAAACAATGAACTATAGTGTGGTGATCCCTGCTGCAGGACAAGGTAAAAGGATGCAAGCAGGTAAGAACAAACAATTTATTCATTTGCGCAATGAGCCAATTATTGTGCATACCCTAAAAGCATTTGTTTCTGACCCATGGTGTGACCGAATCATTCTTGTTGTTAATAAAGAGGAGCGGAAAGAAATGGGTGAGCTATGTTCTTTCCTTAGCGATAAGAAACAAATTATGATTGTAAACGGGGGACTTGAGCGTCAACAAAGCGTGAAGTGTGGGATTGATGCTATAGATGGAGAGGGTATTGTACTTGTTCATGATGGAGCAAGGCCTTTTATTAATCAAGAGATCATTCACCTACTCGTAAACGATGCTGCTAACAGCGGTGCTGCAACTGTTGCCGTCCCAGTGAAAGACACAGTTAAACGGGTGAAGGATTTTAAAGTACTAGAGACAATGAAGCGTGAAGAGCTATGGTCTATTCAAACGCCACAAGCTTTTGATATAGAGCTCTTAAAGGAAGCGCATGAAAAAGCAGAAGCGGAAAATAAACTTGGTACTGATGATGCCAGTTTAATTGAATGGCTTGGTAAGCCCATATCAATTGTTCAGGGAGATTACACGAATATTAAGCTGACGACGCCAGAGGATTTACTCTTTGCAGAAGCGATCTTAACACAAAAGGAGAAGGTATAGGCATGATTCGAATAGGACAAGGCTATGATGTACATCAATTAGTTGAAGGTAGACCACTTATTATTGGCGGGATTACGATTCCTTATGAAAAAGGCTTACTTGGACATTCTGATGCGGATGTTCTTCTTCATACGATTGCAGATGCGGTACTTGGTGCGATCGCAGAAGGTGATATTGGAAAGCATTTTCCTGATACAGATCCAGAATTTAAAGATGCGGATTCGGCCAAGTTATTAACTCATGTATGGAAGATAGTGAAGGAAAAGGGCTATCAATTAGGCAATATCGACTGCACAATTATTGCCGAAAAGCCAAAGATGGCTCCTCATATTAACGATATGAGGGAACGAATTGCAGAACTTTTAGAAGCTGAATTAAGTCAAGTGAATGTAAAAGCTACGACAACGGAGAAACTCGGGTTTACTGGGCGTGGTGAAGGACTCGCTTCATTAGCTACTGTTCTTTTAACAAAAACTTCTTGAARTGAAAAAAGAGTGACGCAGTAAATTAGGAACAATGCTACAATAAAAAGCATACTATTTTAGAAATGGAAGGTGCAATTAATGGGAAGTGAAGTGAGAGTTCGTTTTGCTCCAAGTCCGACGGGGCATTTACATATTGGTGGTGCCCGTTCGGCTTTATTTAATTATCTTTATGCAAAAAGCCAAGGTGGAAAATTTATTCTTCGTATTGAAGATACAGATCAAGCTCGTAACGTTGAAACAGCTAAGGATAAGCTATTAAATAGTTTAAAGTGGCTAGGAATTGAATGGGATGAGAGTATTGATGTTGGTGGGGATTATGGCCCGTACAGCTGTATGGAGCGTATTGAGCTTTACAAAGATTATATTCAACAATTACTAGACGAAGGTAAGGCGTACTACTGTTACATGACGGAAAGCGAACTTGAAGSARAGCGCGAGGCTCAGTCAGCTCGAGGTGAGTTACCAAAGTACAGTGGCCGTGACCGTAACTTAACAGAAGAAGAGCGAAAAGCCTATGAGGAAAAAGGGCTTAAGCCAGTCGTGCGTTTCCGTGTACCTGAAGGAAAAGAAATCGTGATTGATGACGCCGTTCGTGGTCAAGTAACATTTGAATCTGATGGAATTGGTGACTTTGTTATTGCAAGAAAAGATGGAGTACCAATGTATAACTTTGCGGTGACAGTTGATGATCACTTAATGAAAATCTCTCATGTTATTCGCGGGGAGGAGCATCTTTCAWATACGCCACGCCAAGTGATGMTTTATCAAGCATTTGGGTGGGATGTTCCTCGTTTTGCTCATGCATCTTTAATTTTAAATCCGGATCGTCAAAAGATGAGCAAACGTGATGAGTCTATTATTCAGTTTGTTGAGCAATATAGAGAGCTTGGTTATATGCCAGAAGCAATTGTGAATTTCTTAGCTCTACTTGGTTGGTCACCAGTTGGAGAAGAAGAGATTTTCTCTATGCAAGAGCTTGGTGAGCAATTCTCGCTTGAGAGAGTCTCAAAAGCACCAGCTGTATTTGATACTGAGAAGCTTTCTTGGATGAATAATCAATATATAAAAGATGCAGATCTTGATGAAGTAGTTGACTTAGCGCTTCCGCATCTTAAAAAAGCAGAAAGACTTCCAGARGACCTGAACGAAGAGCGTCTTCAATGGGCTAAGCGTTTAATTGGCTTATACCAAGAACAACTTCAATATGGTGCAGAAATTGTTGAGTTAACGGAGTTGTTCTTTAAGACGGAAATTGATTATAATGAAGAAGCGCAAGAAGTACTTGATGAAGAACAAGTACCTGAAGTGCTTAACCAATTTTTAAGTGAGCTAAAGCAATTAGAAACATTTGAAGCTGCCGACATAAAGAGCGCAATTAAAGCAACTCAAAAAGCAACAGGTCAAAAAGGTAAAAAGTTATTTATGCCAATTCGTGTTGCCACAACGGGGCAAACACATGGTCGAGATCTTCCGGACTCCATTGAACTGCTTGGTAAGGCTGTAGTAACTGCACGTCTWGAAAGCTTATTATAAATTCATATTGTTAATCGTGTTGAGAGGGAAAAGTAAGAAGTGCATTGCTTTTTAGAGAGAACCACCATTGGCTGCAAGTGGTTTAAGCAAGTTCTTCTGAAAATGCACCCTTGAGTCTTTTTTTGAACTGCATTGCACAGTAGAAAAAAGCGAGTGGCGTCGTTAATGGCTATAGAGATAGTGAAGGAAACACTCTTCACTTAAACAGAGTGGAACCGCGCCTAGCGCCTCTGTGCATATCCTGCACAGAGGCGTTTTTTAGTGGTTTAAAATGTAGTTTCAAAAGGGGAGGAGAAGCGATGAGAAAGATCATACGTACGCTAATGAACGATGTCGATGTTGTATTTAGTCAAGACCCTGCTGCAAGAAGTCGCCTAGAGGTTATTTTCACCTATTCAGGTGTTCATGCTATATGGTCTCACCGTTTGGCACATTGGATGTGGAAAAAGAAGCTATATTTTTTAGCGAGGCTCCAATCACAAATTAGTCGCTTTTTTACTGGCATTGAAATTCATCCTGGTGCCATTATTGGTCAACGCTTATTTATTGATCATGGAACGGGTGTGGTCATAGGAGAGACGTGTGAGATCGGTGACAATGTTACGATTTATCAAGGCGTAACATTAGGAGGAACAGGGAAAGAAAAAGGAAAGCGACATCCGACGGTTGCAGACGGAGTGTTAATTGCCTCAGGAGCAAAAGTATTAGGATCATTTTTAATTGGAGAAAATGCT
This sequence comes from Bacillus sp. LL01, assembly GCF_001037965.1. Lineage (NCBI taxonomy): Bacteria > Bacillati > Bacillota > Bacilli > Caryophanales > Bacillaceae > Bacillus > Bacillus sp. LL01. Next base: position 5,925 of record NZ_LFEL01000043.1, read on the forward strand.
CGTATAGGGGCAGGATCAGTTGTATTAAAGCCGGTGCCACCAAATTCTACAGTAGTAGGGATTCCAGGAAAGATTGTCATTCAAAATGGAGTGAAAGTGTCAGATGACCTTGATCATCATCTCTTACCTGACCCAATTGCTGATAAATTAAAAGAGTTAGAAGACGAAATAAAAGAGCTTCGCAAAGAATTAGCTCACCAGAAAAGATAAAAAAGAATTTAATCAGGTTTAAGGAGTCGATCATATGGCGGTTCAGCTATATAACAGTTTAACAAAGAAGAAAGAGACGTTTGTACCGATTGAAGAAGGCAAAGTTAAGATGTACGTATGWGGACCAACCGTTTACAATTACATTCATATTGGGAATGCAAGACCACCAATTGTTTATGATATGGTGAGGCGTTACCTTGAGTATCGCGGTTATGAGGTAGAGTTTATTTCTAACTTTACAGATGTAGATGATAAAATTATTCGTGCAGCACATGAACTTGGTGAAGATGTCTTCGCCGTTGCTAATCGTTTTATTGAAGAGTACCACAATGATACATGTGCTCTTGGTGTAAAAAAAGCTGATAAGCACCCGCGAGTAACAGAAACGATTCCTGAAATTATCGATTTTGTTGCTAAATTAATTGAAAAAGAATATGCCTATGAATCTGGTGGAGATGTTTATTTTCGCACAAAAAAGTTTGAAGGCTACGGGAAATTATCGTCTCAAGCCATTGATGACCTTCGTTCTGGGGCTAGAATTGAAGTGGATGAAAGAAAAGAAGATCCACTAGATTTCGTTCTTTGGAAGGCGGCAAAAGAAGGTGAGGTTTCTTGGGAAAGTCCATGGGGTCATGGTCGTCCTGGTTGGCATATTGAATGTTCAGCTATGGTAAAGAAATATTTAGGTGATACAATCGATATTCATGCGGGCGGAAAAGATTTATCGTTTCCACATCATGAAAATGAAATTGCGCAATCAGAAGCATTAACAGGAAAAACAATGGCTAATTACTGGATGCACAACGGTTTTATTAACATAAATAACGAAAAAATGTCGAAATCACTCGGAAATTTTGTTTTGGCACATGATATTATTCGACAACATTCTGCAGAAGTCGTTCGCTTCTTTATGCTAACTGCTCATTATCGTAGTCCAATCAATTTTAGTGATGAACTACTAGAAGGAGCTAAAAATGGTTTAGAACGTCTAAGAACGGCAGTTTCAAGCTTAGAACATCGATTAGCTGAATCGGCTGATTATGGTGAAAAAGAGCAATGGCTTGCAAAAATCTCGCAGGTGAAAGAAACCTTTATTAAAGAGATGGATGATGACTTTAATAGTGCAAATGGAATTTCGGTTCTATTCGATTTAGCCAAAGAAGCAAATCGGTATTTACGTGAGGAACAAACGTCTAAGCAGGTATTACAAGCCTTTATTGACCTATTTGATGAGCTTGCAGGCGTATTAGCAATAGAACTTCGTGACCAAGTTGAATTACTAGATGGGGAAATCGAAGCTTTAATTGAGCAGAGAAACGAAGCGCGTAAATCTCGAGACTTTAAGCGTGCAGATGAGATTCGCGATCAATTAAAAGAGCAAGGTATCCTACTAGAAGATACTGCACAAGGTGTACGCTGGAAGCGAGGCTAGAATGAAATTAATTGAACCCAACACAGATTTAATGCAGCTCAATGCATTGGCGCTAGCCTATATGGGTGATTCGGTATTAGATATGTATGTTCGCTACTATTTGATTGCACAAGGTAAAGTCAGGCCTCACCGGCTGCATGTGGAGGCGACACGCTACGTTTCTGCAAAAGCGCAAGCAAAAGTGGTCTATGTATTACTAGACGAAGGTTATTTTAGTGAAGAAGAAGAGGCCGTGCTAAAGCGCGGCCGCAATGCAAAGTCTGGGTCTATTCCGAAAAATACCGATGCTAACACTTATCGCTACTCAACCGGTTTCGAAGCGGTACTTGGTTATCTTTATTTGCACAATCGCAAAGAAAGATTAGATCAATTGATGGAAAAAGTCTTTTCAATATTAGATGATAAGAACGGAAAGGAGGCGTGAGAGAGTGAATCAGGAATTTATTGTTGGTAAAAACCCCGTTATCGAGGCTCTTCGCGCAGGACATACTATTAATAAAATTTGGATTGCAGAGGGATCTCAAAAAGGACAAATGACAAAGGTGATACAGCTTGCTAAAGAACAAGGCGTTCTTGTTCAAAATGCGCCTAAAAAGAAGCTTGAACAATTAGTAGATAGCTCTAATCACCAAGGTGTAGTAGCTTCTATAGCTGCTTATGAGTATGCTGAATTAGATGACTTATTTGCACTAGCCAACAAACGAAATGAGGAGCCATTTYTCCTCATTCTAGATGAGGTTGAGGATCCTCATAACCTAGGTTCAATTATGCGTACAGCTGATGCAGTCGGTGCACATGGCATTATTATTCCTAAGCGCCGTGCAGTAGGCCTTACACAAACTGTTGCCAAAGCTTCAACGGGGGCAATTGAGTATATTCCAGTAGTGCGTGTAACCAATATCGCACGCACGATGGATGATTTGAAAAAGAGAGGGSTATGGTTTGCTGGTACAGATGCAAAAGGAAGCGATGATTACCGTCAGGCTTCTTTTGATATGCCGATTGGTCTTGTTATTGGTAGTGAAGGAAAAGGGATCAGTCGTTTAATTAAAGAAAAATGTGACTTCCTCATTCATATTCCGATGGTAGGACAAGTTACTTCTCTTAATGCATCCGTGGCCGCAAGTCTTCTGATGTATGAAGTACATCGAAAACGTCATCCACTAGGAAATAAGTAAATGAAAGATATTCTTCTTGTTGATGGTTACAACATGATTGGAGCATGGCCGGAGCTACGCGTTTTGAAAGATCGCGATCTTRCTCTGGCACGTGACCGTCTTGTTGAATATATGGCTGAGTATCAGGCTTTTACAGGCTATGAAGTGAAAGTGATATTTGATGCTCATATGGTGGCTGGTATAGGTAAGCATTATCATAATTATCGCGTCGATGTTATATATACAAAAGAAAATGAAACAGCAGATGAGCGGATTGAACGTCTGGTTCTCGAGCTTAAACAAATTGATACGAGGATTCATGTAGCTACTTCGGACTTTACAGAGCAATCCCTTATTTTTGGAAGCGGAGCTTTAAGAAAGTCGGCTAGAGAATTATTAATTGAAGTTGAAGTTGCAGGTAAAGGGATTGAAAAGAGTGTCGAATTAACTCGAAAGAAGCGAAATTCGACAAACTTACCTTTAAACGAAGAAATGATTGAAATTTTTGAAAGATGGCGTCGAGGCGAACGATGAGTGGTTGACCCGCTGGAAAACTGTGCYATATAATTATTGTATAATTTGGACAACATCCAAGGTCGGGGGGATTGTCGTGCACATGGACCTTCAAGAAACGGTAAAGAAGCTCAGTTATGATCAAGTTAATGATGATGTGTTAGTGGAACAAGTGCGTATGGGGGATAGCGGTGCGCTAGAGTTTTTGATCAACAAATATAAAAATTTTGTGCGTGCTAAAGCTAGATCTTATTTTTTAATTGGTGCAGATCATGAGGACATTGTTCAAGAAGGTATGATTGGACTTTACAAGGCAGTCCGCGATTTTAGAGGGGACAAGCTAGCATCATTTAAAGCGTTTGCTGAATTATGTATTACTCGTCAGATTATTACCGCAATAAAAACGGCAACGAGGCAAAAGCATATTCCGCTTAACTCGTATGTTTCACTAGATAAACCATTATATGATGAAGAGTCAGACCGTACACTATTGGATGTGATCTGTGGTTCTAGAGTTACTAATCCAGAAGAT
>NZ_LFEL01000044.1:0-9713 GCF_001037965.1 Bacillus sp. LL01
TGGAGATAGCAGCAGGGAGCAGCAGTGAGAAGAGGGGGCTAGGTGCATGAATACATGATCCTTTTTGCTCTAGGTGCCCTAAGAATGAAGCTTGGTCAAATTCAACTAATGGCTGCACCGTTAAGAAGTCGTCTTTATGAAAAAATAGCAAATAGTGAAGGTTATCAGACCCCACGCATTCAATAATTTTACACTGTTGAAAAAGAGTAAGTTTATTGGCTTGTAGGATTATTTGTTCTTGATTATGGTTTAATATCCATTCAGTTGGCTGCATAGAAAAACCTCCTTTTCTTAACTGTAACATAGTTCCATTACGATAAGAAGTTAAAGGAGTCTCTTATTAAGGGTTGCTTTTATCAAAATAGAAAGCGTAATATTTTGTATCGATGAACTAAATAGCTACCTCCTGCTCATATGATAAAACAATACCTTTATGAGTAGGAGGTTTTTTTATGTATCAGCATATTGTTAAACCAGGTGAGACGTTATTTTCCATATCTGAAGATTACCGCACTCCATATGTCACTATTGTAAAAGCTAATAACATCCAAAATCCAAATTTAATCTTTGTTGGTCAGCCTATTATCATTCCAGGCATACCAGATCCTAACCAGATTCCTTTTATGATTGAAGTGTCAATAGGAAGTCGAACATTAACTTTGTATGAAAACGGTCAAATACGTAAGGTTTATCCGATTGCTGTTGGGCGTATGCTATTTGATACACCTGTTGGAAACTTTATTATTGTTAATCGCCAACCGAACCCAGGAGGCCCGTTTGGTACTCTATGGTTATCTTTGTCTAAGAAAAGTTATGGAATACACGGTACAAACGATCCAGCTTCAATTGGTCAGGCAGTATCTAGAGGGTGTATTCGTATGTACAATCAAGACGTCGAGGAATTGGGATCAATCGTTCCCAATGGTACAATAGTAAGAATTAATGCTTGATGACTTGGAGTTTATGAAAATTAGTCTTCCCGATAGATGTTAAAAAACCACTAGCAAATTTCTATGAAGATACTCAATTTTCTCCACCAATTTAATGGATGAAGAGAGCCTATTTAGATCGGAAAACTAAGTAGGCTCTTGAGTTGATTGTAGAGTCTGGAATGTTCTTGTACACTACTACTATAAACTGATTTAGAAAAGGTGTGGAGAATGAGTACATATATTATTGTTGGGGCTGGAATTCTTGGAGCGTCTACGGCTTATCATTTAGCCAAAGCAGGTGCAACGGTCACGCTCATCGATCGCGGAGATAAAGGTCAAGCGACCGATGCGGCAGCCGGCATTGTTTGTCCATGGTTAACACAACGTCGCAATAAAGCTTGGTATCAGCTTGCTAAAAATGGAGCGAGGTATTACCCGGAATTAATTAATGAATTAAAGGAATTGGGCGAAACAGAAACGGGATATGCGAAGGTTGGTGCGATTAGTCTTCATACGGATGAAAGTAAACTTATAAAAATGGAAGAAAGAGCTAGAGCTCGATTAGAGGATGCTCCTGAAATTGGAGAGATTACTCGCTTATCCCCAATAGAAGCAAAAGAGCTACTACCTGTGCTTGCCGACGGCTACGGAGCTGTGCATGTAAGTGGTGCTGCTAGGGTGAATGGACGAGCTTTAAGGGAAGCCTTAATTAATGCTGCAAAGAAGTATGGAGCAACCTATCTTGAAGGAGAAGCTCATTTAATTCATGAGGGTAATCAAGTACGTGGGGCAAAGCTCGGGGCTGAATCCATGTATGCTGATCAGGTAATCGTTACCGCAGGTGCTTGGGCAAAAGAGTTATTTCAGCCACTTGGTGTTACTTTTAAGATCGAACCTCAAAAAGCTCAAATCGTTCATCTTGAATTACCAAATGTAGATACATTTACTTGGCCGGTTGTCATGCCGCCTAATAATCAGTATATACTCTCACTTGAAGATGGTCGGATTGTAATAGGTGCTACACACGAAGATGAGAAAGGCTATGATAGGCGACCTACTCTAGGTGGCATGTATGAGGTTTTTGATAAAGCTTTAAGCATAGCTCCAGGCTTAGCAGATTGTACGGTTCTTGAAACAAGAGTAGGGTTTAGGCCGGTTGCCCCTAATTTCTTGCCAATTATCGGGCCACTTCCTAATTGGGATGGGGTCTTTGTTGCTAATGGACTTGGCGCATCTGGTTTAACAGCTGGACCTTATCTTGGAGGCGAGTTAGCAAAGCTCGCGTTAGAAGAGCCAACTGAAATTGACATTGAACTGTATGATGTTACAGGTGCTGWAGAGTAAGTTTGGTGGAAATATGATTATGTAGAGAATGATCAAGCTGTAGTATAATAAATAGGATTATGAAGGAAAGAAGGTTTTAATTGATGAAAAAGATGGTGTTACGTTGGTGTCTTTTAATGATCGCATTGATGATGCTCGTTGCATGCGGACAATCTAGTGATGAAGAGATGAATGAAGCAGACGAACAAGGTAGCGATGAAGTTGCAAGTGATGCGGATTCTCCTATTGTGACAATGGAAATGGAGAATGGTGGAGAAGTTTTAATTGAGCTTTATCCTGATGTCGCTCCAAAGACCGTTGGAAATTTTGTATCGCTTGTTGAAGAAGGATTTTATGATGGATTGACTTTTCATCGGGTAATTCCTGGGTTTATGATCCAAGGAGGAGATCCTGACGGGAATGGTACAGGAGGTCCTGGATACTCGATTGAAGGTGAATTTAGTAGTAACGGATTTGAAAATAATTTAAAGCATGATCGTGGAGTGATTTCAATGGCACGATCTCAAGATCCCAACTCAGGCGGCTCCCAATTCTTTATTATGGTGGCCGATACGCCTTCTTTAGATGGCGAATATGCATCTTTTGGTAAAGTCATTAAAGGAATGGATGTTGTCGATAAGATTGTTACAGTGGACACGGTAAGGGGAGATGCTCCTGTAGAAGGACAAGAGCAGATTATTAAACAAATGACAGTTGAGATGTCAAACGATTAGATTAAAAGCAACCCCCACAGAATATATTCTGTGGGGGTTATTTATTCTTACTCATCAGGAGTAAACGATCGTTTTGAGAATTCATCATCCATCATGAAGAACGTGTTACTATCATCGTCAATCCGTTTTAACTTGTGAATAATACTATCAAACATATCTTCTTCTTCTACTTGTTCCTCAATAAACCATTTTAAAAAGTTAATCGTAGCGTGCTCTCTTGTATCCCAAGCTAAGTCAGATAATTGATAAATTCGTTTGGTTACTTCTTTTTCTTGGGTTAAAGCTTTTTCAAATACATCCAAAATTGAATTGAATTGATTGTTAGGGGTTTCGAATCCAGTAATGGTYGCCCTCTCTCCTAAAGCGTTAATGAAATTATAAAATTTCATCGCGTGAAACCGCTCTTCTTCAGCTTGAACTAAAAAGAAATTAGCAAAGCCATCAATACTTTCTGATGAGCAATAAGCTGCCATTGCCATRTAAGTATGGGCGGCATAAAATTCATAGTTCATTTGTTCATTTAAAGCATCAAGTAATTTCTCATTTAACATATAAACGCCTCCTTTATAAGCACTTTATATAGTATACCAACATCCCTTAAGATTTCATGCTATCTTTCTAATCGTTACCCTTATTTTTCTCAAATGAAACGAAGAGAGCGAATTGCTGTCAGTTCATCCCTTTAATTGAAAATAAAAGACTTTCTTTTTTCGACTGTATAAAGTTATCCTTAAAAGATAACAAACAAGTAGGGTGATCACATGAAAAATTGGACTTCAGCTTTTACATTAACCTCATCTGTACAGTGGTTGTTTTTTATCTTYGCCAATACCATTGTTGTCCCCCTTTCTATAGCGGTAGCTTTCGAAGTGCCACCTGATACGGTAAAGCTTATGCTCAGTGGTTCGCTTATTTTTACAGGCTTAGCTTGTGTGATTCAAGGTTTATTTGGACATCGCTACCCTTTAATGGAAGGGCACTCAGGGCTGTTATGGGGTGTTATGCTGAATTTAGGGTTATCAGCTTCAGCGATGGGAATGAGTTATTCGCAAATAGGTGGGGGCCTTGCAACTGGCATTCTGTTGGCTGGCTTGGTAACCATATTACTCGTGCTTTTGAACTTAATTCAATATGTACAACAGATCTTTACGCCTATGGTGATGAGTGTTTATTTATTTCTACTCACATTTCAATTAATTTTTGTATTCTTTCAAGGGATGCTTGGTATTACAGAACAAGGAAAGATTAATATTCCAGTTAGTATCCTTTCATTAGTGCTTGTGATATTTGTAAGTGTGTTGAAAATTAAGGGCTCTAAAACAATAAGCAATTTCTCGATTCTGATTGGAATAGTAGTGGGATGGATCTGTTATGTATGGTTATTTCCTAATGAAGCAGAGTCTGTAGTTACACAAGGATTTTCCGTTGCGTTGTTTCCACTTGGTACACCGAATTTAGAGTATGGGATTATAGCTGTTGCTTTCTTTGCAGGTATATTAAATTTAACAAATACTGTTGCTTCGATTCAAGCAGCTGCGGAACTCTTCAAAGAGGTACCTAACCAGAACCAATATAAGCGCTCATTTTTTTGGACTGGTTTCTTTTCGATTATTGTCTCGGGCTTTGGCCTTGTACCATATACACCTTTTACATCGTCAATTGGCTTTTTGCAAAGTACTCAGATTTATAAAAAAGAACCCTTTTTAATTGCTGGGGGCTTATTATCGTTAGTAGGGTTGATTCCAACAGTTACAGCCTTTTTAATTACTTTGCCAATCTCAGTGGGGAGTGCCGTTCTTTTCGTTGCCTATTTACAGCTGTTTGGTACGGCATTTAATAGTTTAAAAGGAGAAATATTTACATCTAACACCATCTTCAGGCTTGCTGGTCCTTTATTAATTGGAGTGAGTTTAATGACGATTTCTCCTCAAGCCTTCAGTGATTTTCCTATACTACTTCAACCAATCTTATCAAACGGCTTAATCATGGGCGTCGTGATTTCCATCTTCTTAGAAAAGCTTATTGTTTGGGAAAAGGTAGATCACTATTTGAAAAAAGCTTCTTAGAAAAGGAGCTTTTTTTATTGGTTCAGCACGAGGAAAGTGACATAACGCGTGGGAATTATCATACAGTAATAAAATGAACGGAGGTGAGAGGATGAGACAACCACAAGAAGCAGAGTTTACTGTTAATGATGTTGATCGTTGCGAAGTTCCTTTTTGTGCACAGACCAATGATGTAGCACCACTTTTCTCAGCAGAGGCTTACCATGCTATAACAGATTCAATTAATAAGGTTAATCTTGTTGATTACCGAGGGAAATGGACCGTACTGTTATTTTACTCAAGTGATTTCACATTTGTATGACCGACTGAGTTGGCAGCGGTCGCTGCTCTTTATCCTGAGTTTCAAGCACTAGGAGCTGAAGTTTTAGGAATTAGTACGGATAGTGTTTATGCTCATAAGGTTTTTACAAAAGTTTCACCGAATGCAGCAAGAGTTCAGTACCCTCTTGTGAGTGATCGAAACCAAGTGATTAGTAGAGCTTATCGAGTTTTAAATCCTACTGCGGGAGCTGCTATGAGAGGAACTGTTATCATTGATCCACAAGGTGTGATCAAAGCTAAGTTCGTTTATCCTCCGGAAGTTGGCAGGAATGCTTTTGAAATTTTAAGATTGCTACAAGGTTTGACGTACAATCAAGAAACGGGGCAAGACGTCCCAGCTAACTGGGTTTCGGGGCAGGCAGGTATTTTACCTGATATAGGACTAATAGGAGAAGTTTAGAAAGCGCCAGGTTTAAAGGCGCTTTTTCTATTTTTTTAATTGAAAATGATAATCTATATCAATTATAATGATTTTATACATATGAAGGAGGTAATAATTCATGTTTGCACAAATTAAAACACTTGTAGTAGAGGAAGGGTTTGCCGGAAAAGTGGTTGACAAGTTTTCTACCCCTGGGATCATTGAGGAGCAGCTTGGATTTCTTGATTTAACCGTTTTACAAAAGAAAAAGCGAAGGGGGAATGTAGAGATACTCGTCCTCATTCGTTGGGAATCTGAAGAAGCGTGGAAAGCATGGGAAACGAGTGAAGTACATCTTGCTGGACACCGAGAAAATCGAGGTAAACCAAAGCCAGAGTTTATAATTGAAGGAAGTCAAGATGTCTACCATGTCATTGGACAAAAAGAATACAGAGCACTTACTAAATAACAAAAGCCCATCCTTTTGGATGGGTCTTTATTATGTTTTAAAGCCAGAACCTCTGCGATTGAGCAACATGTATATAAGGTAAGGGGCGCCGATAATCGATATGACAATACCTACTGGAATATCTGCCGGAGCAAGGATGTTTTTTCCGATCATATCTGCTAAAAGAAGAATCAGCATCCCGATTAGAGCAGAAGCAGGCAAAAGACTGTAATAATTTGGCCCTGTTAAGCGTCTAGCTAGATGCGGGGCTAATAAACCTAAAAACGAAATACCTCCTCCGACAGCTACACAAGCTCCTGCCAATGCCGCAGCCAGACTAAGTAACAGCCTTCTTTCGAATTCAACATTCATACCTAATGAGTAAGGAATTGGATCACTTATCTGTAATAAGTTTAATGTTTTTGCTTTGAAAAAAGCAAACGGTAGCAATACCACAATCCAGGGAAGTAGGGCATATACGTAACGCCACTGTGTACCCCAAATACTCCCTGTTAACCAAATGGTTGCTTCCTGAAAATCTCTAGGATCCATTTTCAGCTGCACAATTATGAGCAAAGCTCCGCATAGAGCATTAAAACCAATYCCTATTAACAGCAATCTCCCAGGGTCGACGCCATCTTTCCATGAAAATGTATAAATCAGCATTGCAACCGTTAGTGCCCCGTAAAAGGCAAATAACGGTAACATAAAAGGAGATTGGAAAATTCCTAGAGCTTCGTTGCCTTTAAATAAGAAAATACATAATACAACGGCAAGTCCTGCCCCCGCGTTAATTCCCAGGATGCCTGGATCGGCTAATGAATTGCGAGAAAGGCCCTGCAGGATTGCCCCTGAAACGGCAAGTCCTGCTCCAATTAAAAGGGCTATTATCATACGAGGTAATCTTAATTGAAAAAGGATAAGTTCATGTTGAGGAGTTCCTTCTCCTCGCAATGTTGTTCCAATCTCGCTAATACTAATAGGTAAAACGCCGGTCTGTAGACTGAAAATAAAAGTACCTAAAATGAACAACAGAATCACCAAGAATGGTTTTTTTGATTCTTTAAAGGCTGCGATCCATTCCATTAAACATTCCTCCTTTTCATGCGAGCTAAGTAAAGAAAAAATGGCACTCCAATAATAGCAGTGATTGCCCCTACTGGCGTTTCAAATGGAGGATTAATCATCCGAGCACCGATATCCGCAATGATAAGGAGGAAAGCACCAATTACAGCGCTTGTTGGTAGAATGTAGCGATAATCTATTCCTACTAAGGAACGTACAATGTGAGGAACTACCAAGCCGATAAACCCTATGGCTCCGGCAATAGCCACAGCAGCTCCAGATAAAAGTACTACAGCAGTGATACTAAACCAACGTACGCGGTGGAGGGAATGTCCCAGCCCAGTAGTTATATCATCTCCCATTGTTAAAGTCGTTAAAGAACGGCTCATCATTAGAGCGATTAACAATCCCGTGATCGTGATAGGAAACAGTATGTATACATGCACCCACTTAGAGCCAGATAGTCCTCCAGCAAACCAAAAACTTAAATCTTGGGCAACCTGAAAATACAGAGCTAATCCAGTTGATAATGCACTAAATAACATACTTAGAGCAGCCCCGGCTAAAGTAAGTGTTACAGGGGATAGCTGTTCCCTGGAGATGATTGTAAATAACAATACTAAAACAGCGCCAAGGGCAGCACCAATAAACGACCATCCTAATAATCCCCAATAGGAAATACTAGAAAAGAAGGATAGAGCAATGGCAATAGCAAGTCCAGACCCTTGTGTGATCCCAATAATAGAAGGATCAGCAAGAGGGTTGCGGGTTACTCCTTGCATAAGAGTACCGGCAATGGCTAGTGCAGCTCCTACTAAGGCAGCTGTTAAAGCTCTTGGAATCCTTACTTMAAAAATAAGGTGATGTTCAAGTAGTTCTGGGTTGAAAGAAGTAAAGGACTCAATAATAACCGAGGGGGGGATCCACACAGCCCCTAATCCTATGGAGATAGTAATACTAATTGCTACTCCAATTAAACCAATTAGCAACCATATTAATGGGCGTGAATTCATAGCTTGCTCTCTAGACATTTTTACTAATGAAGGCATAGTAGTATCCACCTTTTTCAAAAAAAGTAGTGAAAATGATTATCATTTTCGGTATGATCGAATATAAATCTACTATTATTTTGGTAATATTGTCAATTAAAATTTGGAGGAGTTAATAAAAATGAATAAAACTAAACTCTTTTCTTCTACTTTCATATCCGCTTCTTCTCACAAGCTAGAAGAAGGAGGAGATATAGATATAAAACTCGGAAGTGATCAAAGTCTTTTAATCTATGTAGTGACTGGTCAAATTAAATATGAACAAAATTCGAGGAATCAAACCATACAAGAAGGAGAAGCACGGTGGTTGAAGACACACCTGTTTAAGGCATATGCTGTGACAAGAAGTATTGTATATAGCGCAGTGGGATCTAGTGAAGGTTTAAGTGAGGATGAAAAATTTCCTGAAGTAGCTACTAATAAGCGAACTGCAAAATTAGTTCCACTATGGGCACCTCTTTTAGAAAGGGATTGCCGTAGGACGTTCTCTCATTATTGTCAAAAACAATCGGCATGGTGGAATCTATTAGCTCAACTTACAGAAGAGAATCAAATAATAAAGGAAGAAATGGTTGAAATTGCGTCTCAACTAAGTCAGCAACTAGTGGATGCTCCTACAGTAGCCGATCTTGCTGAAAAAGCGAGAATGACTCCGGCTTCATTTTCTAGAGCATTTCGAAAAAAAACGGGGTATTCGCCTAAAGATTTTTTGAATAATGAGAGGATAAACAAAGCAAAGCAGCTCATGATTCAACAGCAAACCGTGACATTAAGAGAGATAGCTCTTCAAGTAGGCCTACAAGATGAATTTTATTTTAGTAAGCTTTTTAAGAAAAGAACGGGAGTATCACCGACTACTTTCTTAAAAAGAATAAAAAAAAGAGTAGCAGTAGTTAGTCAATTGTTTCTACAAGATCATTTACTAGCTTTAGGGGTTCAACCTATTCTCTCCATGGGATATCCCTCACTATTTCATTCAAGCGGACTGCCGAGTTATTACAAAAATGAGATGGTTGGAAGTTTAATTATTAATGCTGAAGATGGCTGCTCTCCCAAAGAAGTGGTCTCTTTAAGCCCGGATCTAATTATTAAAACCCCTTTACGTGATGAAGAGAAGCTATCGGTTTTATGGACACATCATACTAATGTCCATACACTCCCTTTTCAGACTCAATGGGAGAATTATTTAATAGAGATTGCTAACATCATCGATAGAAGTGAGTATGTTGATGAAATTATCCGTGAAGTACGGTCGCTAGAATGGTGGGCAAACAACCAATWACAATCTATCACCACTCATGGACATTKGGCAGTAATCTGGATTAGAAAAGAAGAAATCAGGCTTTATGGAAAAGGTGGACATGCTAATTCTGATTTATTATTTACACGATTAGGATTTAAAGCTCATCCCCAG
>NZ_LFEL01000045.1:0-9685 GCF_001037965.1 Bacillus sp. LL01
CTTCTACACTTCCTCTCTATCTCTATGGCTAACATTTAATGAAATTCGTCACGATCTCCTTCTTCAATCACATCTGTTAAACGCTCTGAAAATTCTTCAGCAGCGTTATACCCTAAACGCTTCAGTCGGAAATTCATCGCTGCCACTTCAATAATTACGGCTAAGTTTCGACCAGGACGCACTGGCACTGTAAGTTTTTGAATCTCAGAGTCAATAATCTTCATCGTTTCCTCTTCTAAGCCAAGACGATCATATGCTTTCTTTTGATCCCATAGCTCCAAATGGATACATAACGCAATACGTTTAAATGGACGAACAGCTCCCGCACCAAATAGCGTCATCACATTGATAATCCCTAGTCCGCGAATCTCTAATAAATGTTGAATTAACTCTGGTGAACGTCCGACTAATGTGTTCTCATTTTCTTGACGAATCTCCACCGAATCATCTGCCACCAAACGGTGACCACGACGCACTAAATCAAGCGCTGTTTCACTTTTCCCAACGCCACTGTTTCCAGTGATTAATACACCAATTCCGTAAATATCGACAAGTACTCCATGGACAGCCGTCATAGGAGACATTTCACTCTCTAAATAGTTCGTCAGTTTACTACTTAAACGAGTGGTCGTCTGTTTCGAGCGCATGAGAGGGACACCATTTTTTTCAGCCGCAGCTAATAGCTCAGGAGGTGCCTCATTATCACGCGAAATGATAATCCCTGGAGTGTCATATGTACATAATTTCAGCATTCTTTCTTCTTTCACTTCTAGAGTCAACTGCTCAAAAAACGTTAACTCGGTACGACCGAGCAATTGCAGACGCTTTGCAGGATAGTAGGTAAAGAAACCAGCCATCTCCATCCCTGGTCTTGAAATATCACTTGTCGTAATCGGACGATAGATGCCTTCTTCGCCCGCCAGTAATTCCAGCTGAAAATTCTCTAGTAAATCATTTGCCGTCACTTTAGCCATTGTTTTCCCACCTTATATSAATACACGAATTTATCTACTTCTTTAAAACTCTAGTTTTCATTTTAGCATGTTTTGATTAGCAAGACGAACAACTCTGATGCTTAAAGGGTTCGAATGTTGACAAATGAAGAGCATTTTTAGCTAGGCTCATCTAATTTAACACAAGGAAAAGGCCTAGTCCGATCGACTAGACCTCTACCTATCCTTATTTACGAAGTGGCTTTACAACGAACGTTTGAATCAAAGCAATTAAAATCGATGCCAGTAAAGCCATTCCAAATCCATTAATCACAAACGCGTCTCCCATAAGAGCTGCCGTTAGCAATAAGGTTATGGCACTGACTACAAATAAGAATAAACCTAGTGTTAAAATCGTAATCGGCAGTGTTAACACAACCAAAATGGGTTTCACAATGGCAWTTACAATCGTTAATAACAAGCTGGCAATAAGAGCAGCCCCAATACCGGATAGTTCAAAACCGTCAAATACATACGCTATTAACAGTAAGATGGCTGCATTTATAACTAATCCAACAATCCATCTCATTTCTATTGCACATCCTCTTCATTTGGAATGAGGAAGACAGCAATGAAGTATGCGATTAAGACAGGGAAACCTGTTGTGATAAAGAATAAAATCACAGTGGCTATTCGTACAATGGTTGAATCCACTCCAAAATACTTGGCGATCCCTCCACAAATACCTGCTAACTTACGATCATGTTGAGTACGAACTAGTTTCTTCATTGATGATCACCTCAATTAGTAGAATCGTGTTGCATTCATTAGTAAGTCGTCTTAACGATCTTTTACTAAAATGGAGCCCGTATAGGTAATGGCATTCACTTTCACACGAGGTGAAGCTTGCTGATTCCCTACAAAGCTTGTGCTTTTTTGAGCGAACTCTTTTTTCTCATCTAAAATTTCATGATTGGCTAGATCAACTGTAAATCCGCCCATATTCGTTTTCAACTTTCCTTCTACACGCATCTCTTGTGGGACATGGAGATGGATGCTTCCAGTCGTTGCTTTTAAATCGGCATACCCGGATTCATTTAGCGATTCTAACTCATACGTAATGCCGCCGTTCACCGTTTCTGCATCGACATCTTGGGCTTTACCAGATAACGTAATGCTACCATTGACCGTTTTCACATCAACAAGATCTGCTTCTTGATGCTTCAAATCAATCGCTCCATTCACGGTTTCAGCCATAATCTTTTTAGCTTTAATCGATTGAAATGAAATCGGTCCGTTTAATGTGTTCACATCTAATGTGTCGACATTAATCTGTTCCCCTTTAATCGCTCCATTAAACGTATAGAGCTTTAAGTGATTAAAGGTCGTTTTAGGCACATATACCGTCGCTTGCACCTTCATTGACTTTACTTTCGTATGGAAAAGGAGCTTCTGATCATTGACCCGGAATGTTGCTTCCTGTAAGAAGACACGGCGAGCTTCTTCTGCATCCTTTACGCGATACACACGCGCCTGACACTCGATCCGAATGTCTGACTCTTCCCATGGCACAAACGTGATCGAGCCATTTTCAAGTGAAACGTCGACGTTCGTTGGCGTAAGATCACGATGTTGAAAAATATGATCAACGACAACAGAAGAACCAAAGTTAAAGTCTAGGTCAAAGTCTTTAATTTTTTGGAAAGCCGTATCAATAAAGCTTGCAAAACGTTTTTCAGCCGATGAACCAGACGGTCGATTACGCTTCTTGTACTCTTCTCCCTCATCCCAATTCACTTCTGTGGAGAGAGAGCTTGGCTCTTGCTGTTGGCTCGTTGTTTCTTTTTTTGTATCCATTGCCTCTAGAAGTTTAATCCCTTCTTCAGCGGTAATCTTGCCATCTTCAATCATTTTTAATATCATTTTACGTTCTTCCATCTTAAAAGCCTCCTTTAAGTATCAAAGCGTAAACCGATTATCTTTTAGAAAAGGTACGCACACATTTGCACGTACCTCTTTGGTTGTGATCTTCTATTGTATTACGGATGACAAGGTAAAGATGTTTCATTCTTTTTAGCTTTTTTGWAATTCTTTTTCTTTAATCTGCGTTTCCATTCGTTTGCGATCTCGCTCTAAAATGGGTTTCAAATAGTGTCCTGTATAGGATGCTTTCGTTTCCGCGACTTGTTCAGGTGTTCCTTCCGCTACAATCTGACCACCTTTATCGCCACCTTCAGGACCAAGATCAATTATATGATCGACTGTTTTAATGACATCTAAGTTATGCTCAATCACAAGTACTGTCTCTCCATTATCAACTAGGCGCTGCAACACTTTTAACAATCGATCAATATCATCAACATGAAGGCCAGTTGTCGGTTCATCGAGAATATAAAGTGTTCTTCCAGTTGCCCGCTTGTGTAGTTGCGAAGCAAGCTTCACTCGCTGTGCTTCCCCGCCTGATAATGTAGTAGCGGGCTGGCCAAGTCGAATATAGCCTAGACCGACATCGACAAGCGTTTGTACTTTCCGTTTGATCTTTGGAATGTTTGCAAAGAATTCCACACTCTCTTCCACCGTCATCTCRAGAACATCAGAAATTGTCTTCCCTTTGTATTGAATCTCGAGCGTTTCACGGTTATAGCGTTTCCCCTCACACACTTCACAAGGAACATACACATCCGGCAAGAAATGCATCTCGATTTTGATAATCCCGTCACCACGGCACGCCTCACAACGTCCACCTTTGACATTGAAGCTGAAACGTCCTTTTTTATAGCCACGTACCTTGGCTTCATTCGTCATCGCAAATACATCACGAATATCATCAAATACTCCCGTATAGGTCGCTGGATTCGAGCGCGGAGTACGACCGATTGGCGATTGATCAATATCAATCACTTTATCAATCTCATCAATTCCAGCAATTTCTTTATGCATACCAGGTTTGTCTTTGGCACGGTGCAACTTCTGAGCAAGAGATTTATAAACAATCTCATTAATCAGCGTACTTTTACCGGAACCAGATACACCTGTTACGGCCATAAATAATCCTAATGGGAACGTGACTGAAACATTTTTAGGTTATTCTCATTCGCTTTTTTCACGGTGAAGGAACGGCCATCCGACTCTCTTCTCTCCGCTGGGAGTGGAATAAACTTTTGCCCTGAAAGGTATTGCCCCGTGAGAGATTCTTTGTTTTCCATAATCTCTTTTGGAGTTCCTTCAGCAATAATTTCACCACCATGGACTCCAGCCCCTGGCCCAATATCAATAATATAATCAGCAGCCAACATCGTATCTTCATCATGTTCGACCACAATTAAGGTGTTACCAAGATTGCGCATATGCTCAAGCGTTTCAATCAGCCGATCATTATCGCGTTGATGGAGACCAATCGAAGGCTCATCTAAAATATAGAGCACACCCATTAACGACGAACCAATTTGAGTAGCAAGACGAATCCGTTGCGMTTCGCCACCAGATAGTGTACCCGCTGCCCGAGATAATGATAAATAATCAAGGCCGACATTCATCAAGAAGCCAAGACGATCATTAATCTCTTTTAAAATAAGACGCGCAATCGCATATTCCTTTTCCGTCAACTCTAGATCCTCAAAAAACAGCTTCGCATCTTTTACAGAAAGAGCAGAGATTTCTCCAATATGTCTATCATTGATCTTCACCGCAAGAGCTTCTTTCTTCAAACGATATCCCTTACAGCTCGGGCAATGCTTATGCGTCATATACCCTTCCATTTGCTSACGGATGTAATCAGAGCTCGTCTCATGATAACGACGCGAAATATTCTTAGCGACGCCTTCAAAGACAATCTCGTTTTCCCTTACTTGTCCAAATTCATTTTCATAACGGAAGTAAATTTTCTCTCGTCCACTCCCATAAAGAATTTTATCAAACAGTGCTTCTGGAATTTGTTCAACTGGCTGATCAAGATCAATTCCATAATGAGCACTTACAGAAGCAAGAAGCTGCGGATAATATTGTGAGCTAGTAGGTTCCCAAGCCGCAATCGCATGATCTCGCAATGACCGAGTTCGATCCGGTACGACTAGATCAAGATCCACTTCAAGCTTTGAGCCTAAACCATCACAGCTTGGACACGCACCATATGGACTATTAAATGAAAACATTCTTGGTTCAAGCTCAGAAATCGAGAATCCACATTCAGGACACGCATGATGTTGACTAAACAACAATTCTTCTTCGCCAATGACATCTACTAATGCGCGACCATCAGCAAGCTGAAGCGCTGTTTCTAACGAATCGGCTAAACGAGAGTGGATCCCCTCTTTAATCACAAYTCGGTCAATCACGACTTCAATACTATGCTTTTTATTTTTCTCAAGCTCAATTTCATCAGCTACTTCTCTCATTTCTCCATTTACACGAACACGTACATAGCCTTGTTTCTTAATATCTTCAAGCACTTTCGCATGAGTCCCTTTACGTCCAGATACGAGTGGAGCAAGGATCTGCATTTTTGTACGCTCTGGATACTCAAGCAAACGATCGACCATTTGCTGAATCGTTTGCGAGGATATTTCAATGCCATGCTTTGGACAAACAGGTCTTCCTATACGCGCATAAAGAAGACGTAAATAGTCATGAATCTCTGTTACCGTTCCCACAGTAGAACGGGGGTTACGGCTTGTTGTTTTTTGATCAATTGAAATAGCGGGAGAAAGCCCCTCGATTGCATCAACATCGGGTTTATCCATTTGACCTAAAAATTGGCGAGCGTAGGCAGAAAGTGATTCTACATAACGTCTTTGCCCTTCCGCGTAGATGGTATCAAAGGCAAGTGATGACTTCCCTGAACCAGATAAGCCCGTTAATACGACGAGCTTGTCGCGTGGAATGGTCACATCGATGTTTTTTAAGTTATGTGACCGTGCTCCTTTAACGACGATTTCTTCTAATGCCATCCTGTTCACCCTTCCGCTTTTAGCTCTAATAATAAATCACGAAGCTCAGCAGCACGCTCAAAGTTCAATTCGCGAGCCGCATCCTTCATTTCTTTTTCCATTCGCTCAATCATAGCTTCTTTATCTTTCTTGCTTAATTTCGTTTTCGGTAAAGCCGTTGTTTCGCCTTCTTCATCCGTTACAACTGTCGCTTGGATCACATCTGGGATTTTCTTTTGAATCGTCTTAGGTGTAATGCCATGCTTTTTATTGTATTCCTCTTGAATGCTGCGGCGTCTTGTCGTTTCATCTATCGCAACTTGCATGGATTTTGTTACCTTATCGGCGTACATAATGACATGACCATTTGAATTACGAGCAGCACGTCCCATTGTTTGAATAAGCGATCGCTCTGAGCGCAAGAAGCCTTCTTTATCGGCATCTAAAATGGTTACAAGTGACACTTCAGGAATATCGAGACCTTCTCGTAATAAGTTAATTCCAATAAGTACATCGAACGTTCCCATCCTCAATTGACGAATAATTTCAATCCGTTCAAGTGTTTTCACTTCTGAATGCAAGTAACGAACTTTAATACCAAGCTCTTTTAAATAATCCGTTAAATCCTCTGACATTTTCTTCGTCAACGTCGTCACTAATACACGTTCATTTTTCTCGGCTCGATCATTGATCTCGCCAATTAAATCGTCAATTTGTCCTTCAATCGGACGAATATCAATTGTAGGGTCAAGTAAACCTGTCGGACGGATGATTTGTTCCACCATTTCCGGCGTATGTTCAAGCTCATACGGACCAGGCGTCGCTGAAACGTACACCCTTTGACCAATTTTCTCTTCAAACTCCTCAAATTTCAAAGGACGGTTATCGAGTGCTGATGGCAAACGGAAGCCGTGATTAACGAGAACTTCTTTTCTAGCCCTGTCACCGTTATACATTCCCCGAACTTGCGGAAGTGTAACATGAGACTCATCGACAATTAATAAAAAGTCTTCCGGGAAGAAATCAATCAGCGTGTACGGGGTTGCACCCGCTCCACGTAATGTAAGATGGCGGGAGTAGTTCTCAATCCCTGAGCAAAAACCCATTTCAGCCATCATTTCTAAGTCATATCGTGTGCGCTGCTCAAGACGTTGCGCTTCTAAAAGCTTTCCTTCTTCATGCATGTGTTTCAGCTGTTCCTCAAGCTCTATCTCAATATTAGCAATTGCTTTTTTCAATTTCGCTTCACGGGTAACGAAGTGGGATGCCGGGAAGATGGCGACATGATTGCGTTCACCTTTGATCTCACCTGTTAGCGCATCTACTTCTGTAATTCGGTCAATTTCGTCACCAAAAAATTCGACACGAATACACTGCTCGTCACGAGATGCAGGAAAAATCTCAACAACATCTCCACGCACTCGGAATGTACMACGTGTGAAGTTGACATCATTTCGATCATACTGAATATCGACGAGATTACGAAGAAGACCGTTGCGGTCCAATTCCATACCCGTACGAAGGGAGACAACTAAGTCACGGTATTCCTCAGGCGAACCTAAGCCGTAAATACAAGAGACACTGGCAATAATAATGACGTCACTTCTCTCAAATAGCGAACTAGTAGCCGAGTGTCTAAGTTTATCTATTTCTTCATTTATACTTGCATCTTTTTCAATATWCGTATCGGAACTAGGGACGTAGGCTTCTGGTTGGTAATAATCATAGTAGCTGACAAAATACTCAACAGCATTATTCGGGAAGAACTCTTTAAACTCACTATAGAGCTGACCTGCAAGAGTTTTATTATGGGCAATAATGAGTGTGGGTTTGTTTATTTCTTGTATGACATTCGACATGGTAAACGTCTTACCTGTACCGGTCGCGCCAAGCAATGTCTGATGTTTCTTACCTTCTTTTATCCCTGCTACAATCTCTTTGATAGCAGCGGGTTGATCGCCATCTGGCTTATAAGGCGAGTTAAGTTCAAACGTCTGATCCACCAAAAAACCTCCTAACGAACCTATGATCTCTTTGCTTCTAGTATATCACAATCAGCTAGGCTAAAAGCAAATAATAAGAACGTACGTCCCCATTTTTGTTAGTTTGTTGCAGGGTAGGAGGTGGGGCGATGCTGTGCTTATGTGCAAGAGAGGTTGTATGTGCGAAAATGGGGTGCTTATGTGCGCTATATTCTGGATATGAGCGCTTTTCGGCTGATATGTGCTAAATGCGCCTATTTACGTGCGCTATTTTGGTTTTATGTGCGAACGCAGGCGGGGAGCTCCTTATATGTGCGGAGAGCTGTGCTTATGTGCGAGAGACCTCGTATGTGCGAAAATGGGGTGCTTATGTGCGCTATTTTCTGGATATGAGCGCTTTTCGGCTGATATGTGCTAAATGCGCCTATTTACGTGCGCTATTTTGGTTTTATGTGCGAACGCAGGCATTGAGGCCCTTATATGTGCGAACGGCCAACCCGCTCGCCGCCACCGCTGTTTTCAGCATCAGCGCAGCTACCACCCCACCACACACCCCTCTCAAAACAAAAAAGAGTCGATCGCATCGACTCTTTCTCTACATTCCTGGACGTTTGATTAGTACTTTTTTTGCTACCCATACTCCAACTAGAAAAGAAGGAATCGCCAGCAGCAGCAACCACCATGGCTTGTCATAAACACTCATAACGGAGAGGATGACCATCCACGTCACAACACTTGCTCCAATTAAACTAAAGGTTACTCTTGTTGTGATAACGATTAGTAAAAATGGAGTGATCAACGCTAATAAAAWCTCTGACATGCTCTTAGTAAGTCTCCTTTACACGGACTAAAACCTATATAACTGAATCTTGTAATTGATAATCATGCTTAACTAATAATACACCGAGTTGATGATGTTGCCCATCATAGAGGGCTCCTTGTGCAAATCGAACTTCCCCTGCATGATCGAGCACATCTATTTTACAAAAAGCAGCTGCATTAAGTTGGAGTGCTTCATAGAAGCTTTTTTCATCATGAACCGTTTGCCCGTTTACTTTGACAATCGTCTCTCCGACTTCAAGCTTCATCTTAGTAGCAGGACTTCCTGGGATAATTCCCAAAATGACGCACCCTTTTTGCTTTGAATTATAAAAGGCTGGCTGAGATTCATCTCGTGATTTAGCGACCATCCATAATAATTCACGTGAGATAATCGCAATCGACGCCATAAGAACAGCTACAAACGGATACCAATAGCTCACAACAGCTAGCACCGCTAAAAGCAACCCGACTCCGACAACACGCATTCCCATCATCTTGATCGGTGCGCTAGGTAGACTTGAGCGTACCCGTTGCTGAAAGCCGATTAATACCGGAAATATAATCGGTTGAAAGCTTGTTTCTCCTAAGGTGAATACAGGCCAGAATTCAAAGCTTGGAATAATGCCTTCCGGTACAAGGAAGAAAACAGGCACAATCCACATCCGTTTTGCCTCTTGGAACCCAACCCACTTTCCTCGTTTACTTCTTTCAACCCCCGGTGATGTATAAACATCACCATTGCGATAAATGAGAATTCCTTCTCCAATAACTAGTAACGCTAAAATAAGGGCAAATTGATAGAGAGGAAACTCACCAACAGCTGCCACACCTTCTGCTAAATAAGGAAGGTCACCAACAAAAGGAGCAAATGCAATCGCTAACAGGGCAAGTCCCATCACATAAGCTGGAGACATCCACCTTACATACGTGGTCAGCGCCATCAGAATGGTGACACCGATCATTAAGAATAGTAAAGGAATCGTAATCACAATACCAGCACTTAATGTGGCGAGTGAAATCAATA
>NZ_LFEL01000046.1:0-9658 GCF_001037965.1 Bacillus sp. LL01
CCTCCCTTTAATTGGAGTGCATCATATAGCAGGCCATATTTATGCAAATCAACTTGTCGACAAATTACAATTTCCTCTTCTTACATTGGTCGTATCAGGGGGACATACGGAGCTTGTTTATATGGAGAAAGACGGTTCATTTGAAATTATCGGTGAAACAAGGGACGATGCAGTCGGAGAAGCTTACGATAAAGTAGCTCGGACATTAGGTTTACCTTATCCTGGGGGACCTCATATTGATAAGCTGGCACATGAAGGAAAGCCAACCTATGATTTACCTCGAGCTTGGTTAGAGCAAGATAGTTTTGATTTTAGCTTTAGCGGTCTTAAATCTTCCGTTATTAATCACTTGCATAATAAGAAACAGCGTGGTGAGGAAGTTATACCTGAAGATCTTGCTGCTAGCTTTCAAGCGAGTGTTATAGAGGTCCTAGTAACCAAAACAAAAAAAGCCCAAGAACAGTATGGGGTTGCCCAAGTGCTGTTAGCAGGGGGAGTTGCTGCTAATAAAGGGCTTAGATCTGAACTGCAGCGAGTGTTTGAACCATCTGAGGTTGAATTATTAATTCCTCCATTAAACTTATGCACAGATAATGCTGCAATGATTGGAGCAGCCGCCAGTATAAAGTTTAAGCAAAAGAAGTTTGCAGCATATGATTTGAACGGAAATCCTGGGCTTGATTTAGAGAACCAATAGCTTTTAAATTTAAGGTTTAAAACCACTTACTGAAGCAAATGCTACCATTAAGTGGTTTTTTCTGTTTGTAAGCGATATCTATTTTTATCCACAGGATTTACTAACAAATATGTGGATAAAGGGGATAACTTTAAAAAAGATACGTTGTATTAAGGGTCAAGCTGTTATTAACTTCACTTGTGGGTAACTTGTGTATTAATGTGGATTTACACTTAAACCCTTTATTAATAGGGGTTTTGCCTGTGTATAAACCTGTGGATAGTGTGGATATGTCAGAAAATTAGACGAAAAGGCTGATTGTTATGTGGAAGAGAGTAAGTTGGTTATTACTAGTTATCGTTCTCCTTGTTCATATCCCAGTATCAGCGCACACAGACCCTAAGTTAACCATAATTCTTGTACCAAGTCTTTCTTTTGATGACGCTGAACTACTGTGGGAGCATGGAGAGAATCAACAGCTTTGGCAAAATGCCGCCTTAGGTGCCGTGAACGTTAAACCAGATGGCCCGTACTCCTATTTGAATAATATGGTAAGTTTGGGAAGTGGTGGGAGAGCGGTCGGTATCCAAGAATGGAACAGTTATGAAATAGATGAAATGGTCGACCAAAATGTAACTGCTAATCAATTATTTATGCAGTTAAATGGGGTTTCTGCTTCTTATGGATTGGTGCATCCACTATTTCACCGTTTAGTGAATAAAAATCAACAGTCAACACATCAAGCACAAATAGGGAGCCTCGGGGACTTATTAAACGAGGCGAATATTGATAGGTTTGTACTAGGTCACAGTGATACAAACCAGCAGAAGGTTAGATATGGGTCGCTACTAGCTATTGATTCAAAAGGAATAATAGATGGTGCGATTGCATCATCGGTTGAGAGTAATCAAAAATCAGCTTTTGGGATGCAGATGGACTCTGAACTACTTTATCAACAGTTCATCAACAAAGATGGATTACTTGTCATTGAATGGGGAGATCTTTATCGTTTGTATGAACAAAGAGTGTGGATGGATCAAAGTCATTTTAAAAAAGAGAGAATGCACCAATTAAAACGCTTAGAAGCATTTATCGCACGGCTTGTGAAGAAAGATAACGGAGAGATATGGCTACTCTCGCCAATGATGAATAAAGAAGCCTATGATAATAAGCAACAGTTAGCCCCTTTTTATATTTGGCACAAAGATWAAGGTGGGTATATCCATTCAGTTACGACAAATCAATCATTTCTTCTGAGCAATATTGATATTGTGCCATCAATCCTTTCTCACTTTGGGTTAGATGTACCATCTAAGTTACCCGGTAATAACATCATCATTAATGAACAGGAACAGCTTGATAAGGCAGTTGTCTTTGATCATGTAGACGAATTAACATTTATATACAAAACACGCGCAAACGTGCTTTCTACATATATCACGACCCTTGTATTGTTGTTAATAACAGCAGGAGGGTTAATGATTTTTAAAAGTCCTCAATTTCTTGGGCGCAATGCATTAAAAGTCATTATTCTATCTGCACTTTGCTCGCCCTTACATTTTTTGATAGGGGCAAAACTACTTATCCACACTGGGGTTGCTGGATTTGTTCTTTTTGTTTTAATCACTTCACTAGCTTGTGGATACTTAGTCAATCGTATGAGAACCTATTCAATTTCGATTATAGGAGGATTGTTATTTTTTTTCATTTCCTTAGATTTAGTACTAGGCACACCTTTCATGCAGCGCTCTTATCTTGGCTATGATCCTATTATTGGGGCAAGATATTATGGGATTGGAAATGAGTATGCTGGAGTATATATTATTGCTGGATTAGCATTTTTAAGCAGTGTAAATTCTTTGAAAAAAAGTTGGATTGTTTTATCTGTTAGTTTCGTTATGCTTATCCAACTTATACTGTTAGGGTACAGTGAGTTTGGTACCAATGCTGGGGCTACCATATCTGCGGGAATCGCCTACTCATTTTTCCTCTACCGGCTATTGAATTTGAGGCTTTCTTTTGTACGCGTGATTTTACTCGGAGTGATTTCAGTCTTATTGCTGTTTTTCTTTTTATATATGCTACAATTAACTGGAAACAAAAMACATATTGGGGAAGGGTTTAATCGTTTACTTGAAGGTGATTTCACCTACATTTTTAATACAATGGAGCGGAAGTTGACGATGAATTGGAAGATCTTCATGCATTCGAATTGGACACAATTATTTGTGACCAGTTATGTAGTTGTGATGGTCATGCTTTTTAGAAAGATATTATTAAAAAAGTGTCAGATCCATGCATTAATCCTCCAAACGGGAGTGACTGCATCAATTGCTCTGCTTTTATTAAATGATTCTGGAGTTGTCGCTGCGGCAACGTCGATGTTTTGTGTCGTATCTATTCATTATTATTGGTTGTTGGAACATAAGCAAAAAGGGGAGCATGAGATTGGAGAAAAAAATTAAACGAGCACGAATGCTACGTATAGGGGTGCTCGTCGTCTTAGCGGTTGGATTATTACTGGACTACTTTCCGCATTTGGTTAACGGTGGTTTAGGAGGTAGGGGAACCTTTTTCTTACTATTAGTAGGTTTTGGTTTTGCTGTGGCAGCTGAAGTAATGATCCCASGTGATAAAAGAAGAAGACAAGGAATACCAATATGGGAGCATGATTTGTTTTTTATTTTTTATGTGATTGGTTTAATTGCTCTTTTCACCTACTTTGGTGGAGAATCTCAAGTTGGTTTAAGCATCACTCATCCTGTATTATGGATTTTTGTTGTCTACGCGTTTATCAAATGGAATCTTGATCGTAAGTCTAGACCACAAGATGAAGAAGAAGAGATCAGAAAAAAAAATTAAAAGATCAAAGGCATTCACTAAATGAATGCCTTTGATCTTTTTTATGATTTCTTATTCTGATTGCAATTCTTCCCATTCTGCCATTAACTGCTCAATTGAACGTTTGTGGTGATCTATTTCTTGTTGAATCGATTGGGCTTGTTCATGGTCTGAGTAAATCTCAGGATCACATAGTGCTTCCTCTTGTGTCGCAAGGTTTGTTTCGAGATCTTCAATCTTTGTCTCGATTTCTTCAATACGACGTAAGCGTTGACGCTCTTGACGTTTTGCTTCTTTATCAAGTGCAAATGATTGTTTGTCCGTTTTTCCTTGAGTAGGGTCAGAAGCTTGTGAAGGTGAATGTACTTGTTCTTCTTTTTCTTTTAACAAAAGCCTCTGACGATTTTCTTCTTTTTTCTCTAGGTAATAATCATAGTCACCTAAATAWTCAGTTACTTGTCCATTGTCTAATTCACATACTCTTGTAGCAAGGCGATTTAGGAAATAGCGATCATGTGAAACGAAAAGAAGAGTACCAGGATAGTTGATTAAAGCTGCTTCAAGCACTTCTTTTGCATCAAGGTCTAAATGGTTTGTTGGCTCATCTAGTATCAGTAAATTTGCTTTTTGCATCATTAATTTTGCTAAAGCAAGACGAGCTTTCTCTCCTCCACTTAAAGCTGATACAGGCTTTAAAACATCATCGCCAGAAAAGAGAAAGTTACCAAGAACGGTTCTGATTTCTTTTTCAGGTAGCAATGTATGGTCATCCCATAATTCGTGAAGGACTAATTTATTCGATTTTAACTTTGCTTGTTCTTGGTCATAATAGCCAACCACAACGTTGCTTCCAAATCGAATTGTCCCATTTGTATAAGGAATTTGTTTCGAAATGGCTTTTAAAATGGTTGATTTACCAGCGCCGTTTGGACCGATCAAGGCGACACTTTCCTCCCGATTCAAATCAAGTTTAAGATTAGAGAAAATAGCCTCTTCGCCGTACTGTACTTCTAAATTGTCAATGCGTAAAACTTCATTTCCGCTTTGTCGTTCAATTTGAAAAGAGAAAGAAGCCGATTTTTCATCTCCTTCAGGTCGGTCAAGTCTATTCATTTTTTCAAGTTGCTTACGACGACTTTGCGCCCTTTTAGTAGTAGACGCACGAGCAATATTGCGCTGAACGAAATCTTCTAATTTAGCGACTTCACCTTGCTGTTTTTCATATTGCTTTTTCTCAAGCTCATAGCGCTTTGCTTTTTCTTCTAAATAGTGAGTGTAATTACCAACATATTTTCTAGAATGTGCACGTGAAATTTCAACAACTTGTGTCACAATCTTATCAWGAAAATAACGGTCATGAGAAACAATAAGGATGGCACCTGGATAACCTTGAAGATATTGCTCAAGCCATGTTAGCGTTTCAATATCGAGATGATTTGTAGGTTCATCTAAAATAAGTAAGTCTGGTCTCGTTAATAGGAGCTTCYCTAAAGCAAGCCTTGTTTTTTGCCCCCCACTTAGTGTTGAGATATGTGTATTATAATCGAATGAATCAAAATGAAGCCCTGAAAGAACACTTCTAATATCGGCTTCGTATTGATAGCCACCCTTATCCTTAAAATCCAACTGCAACTGATCATATTCTGCTAATAATTTATTGTAATTTGTATCGTTGTTTAATAGATCTGGGTCCGACATTTTCTGTTCCATTTCTCTAAGTCTTTTTTCCATTTTCATAAGAGGGGTAAAGACGGTGAGCATCTCTTCCCAAATAGAAAGGCCGGATTCCAGGCCTGTATCCTGGGCGAGATAACCCATCTCAACATCTTTAGGACGGATAATATCCCCACTATCGAACGAGAGCTGACCTGCAATTGTCTTTAAGAGAGTTGATTTTCCGGCTCCGTTTCTGCCTACTAGTGCTACACGGTCGCCAGTTTGTACTTCTAGTTTAATGTTTGATAAAATCGGTTCTGCACCGAATGATTTTGAAAGGTTTACACATTGTAATAAAATCATGGGGTATCCCTCAATCCTTACATATCAGTAGTTTTCTTCGTTAAGTGTAACGTATATAGGATTAATCAACAACTTATTGACGAGTAGGTAAAACGATTACATTATAGTGTAAATGGTGTACAATGAGACTAATGTTTGTCTTATTTTGAAAAAGAATGACTTATTAGAACTACTCATACAGTGCTTATGGACCATAGATCGTTTAAACAGAGACGCTAGGAGAGGAGGGGATTTTAATTGAAACCAGAACAAGCAAAAATTCCTCAAGCAACAGCAAAACGATTGCCACTCTATTACCGCTTTTTAGAGAACCTACATGCATCAGGCAAGCAGCGTGTTTCATCAACTGAACTAAGTGAAGCAGTGAAAGTAGATTCAGCAACGATTCGTAGAGACTTTTCGTATTTCGGAGCTCTTGGTAAGAAAGGGTATGGCTACAATGTCAATTATTTACTTTCTTTCTTTAGAGAAACACTGGACCAGAATGAATTAACAAAAGTGATATTAGTTGGGGTGGGAAACTTGGGGACTGCTTTTCTCCATTACAACTTCTCAAAAAATAACAATACCCAAATCGAGATGGCTTTTGATGTCGATGATTCAAAAATTGGCACGGAAGTAGGCGGAGTACAAATTTACAATCTTGACGATTTAGAGAACATTTTAGATCCAGAAGTAACTGTAGCCATCCTCACAGTGCCTTCTCAAGCAGCGCAAAAGATTGCTGATCGACTTGTAGATGCAGGTATTAAAGGGATTTTGAACTTYACTCCAGCAAGGTTATCAGTTCCAGATTCAGTTAGAGTTCATCATATAGATTTATCCGTAGAATTACAGGCATTGGTTTATTTTTTGAAGCATTATCCGTTATAATAAGAGTAGATTGGACAAGGAGGTGCTACCTATGGGTTTAGGTGCAGGAAGTATTGTTATTATTGGACTTGTCGCATTGTTGATTTTTGGACCAAAGAAGCTGCCAGAGCTTGGGAAGGCAGCAGGAAATACATTGCGTGAATTTAAAAACGCCACAAAAGGCTTGGCTGACGAAGAGGACGATAAAAAGAAAACAACTAAAGATCAAGCTTAAGCAGGAAGGGTTTATAAATGGAAGCACGTGATATGTCGGTAATGGACCATATTGGAGAGTTGCGACGTCGGATTATGATCGTCGTTGTATTCTTTCTGATTGCGCTCATTGCCGGTTTCTTTTTAGCCACACCGTTAATTACGTATTTACAAAATGCACCAACTGCGCAAGACTTACCGATGAATGCTTTTAAGATGACAGATTCTATAAGAATATTTATGACATTTGCCTTTGCAAGTGCTCTGATTATCATTTTCCCTGTAATCTTGTATCAATTATGGGCGTTCATTCGTCCTGGTTTACATGAGAATGAACAAAAAGCGACTCTAGCTTATATTCCTATTGCTTTTATTTTATTTCTAACGGGAATTGCTTTTTCTTATTTCATTTTATTTCCGTTTATCATTCAGTTTATGAGTGATTTAGCAGAGAGATTGAATATAACAGAGCAGTATGGAATTAATGAGTACTTTTCTTTCTTATTCCAAATTACGTTACCTTTTGGATTGTTGTTTCAATTACCAGTAGTGGTCATGTTTTTAACTAGATTAGGTCTGATCACTCCATCTTTCTTATCGAGCGTGCGAAAATTGGCTTACTTTTTATTACTAGTCATCGCCGGCTTTATTACACCTCCTGAGCTATTAAGTCATTTGATGGTTACTTTGCCTTTGTTATTCTTATATGAATTTAGCATCTGGGTATCAAGGATAACGTATCGTAAGGTATTACGAGCTCAGCGTTTAATGGAAGAAGAGGAAAAAAATCAACA
The DNA here is from genome assembly GCF_001037965.1 of Bacillus sp. LL01. Classification (NCBI taxonomy): domain Bacteria; kingdom Bacillati; phylum Bacillota; class Bacilli; order Caryophanales; family Bacillaceae; genus Bacillus; species Bacillus sp. LL01. The sequence continues at coordinate 7,396 of NZ_LFEL01000046.1, forward strand.
TAAGAAGTAGGTCAAGCTGTTAAGCGTTTTTCGCTTAACAGCTTTTTTTGTAGACTTGCGATAATTTTACATAACAATTGCTGATTGAATTTGTTTAATCAAACGTTTAATTGGGAACTAAACAAGTGGAGAAAGGAGGAAAATCATGAATAGGGCAACAAGTACTACAGAACAATTAAAGGATAATTTAATTGAAAAAATAATCGCTTTTGGTGTATATAAAGTTCAAGGTCGTCAATTATTTGAGTTAACATTACAAGAAATTGAACGAGTTTATCAATCTTTAAAACAACGCCAAAATCAACATATATAAGAACGTGGCGAAAAGCTCAACGGATGTGACTTTAAAAAAGTAGTATCTGTGGGGCTTTTTTGATTTATCAATCGATCATTCATGCTATGATAAAAGAAAATCTTTCGATAGACGAAATGGTGTGTATATTATGGGGAAACTATCTAGCAAGTGGATGGTGGTAATAGCCGTACTTCTTGGTTCATTCACCATGATTTTAAATAATAGTATGTTAAACCCGGCGATTCCTAAATTGATGGAAGTATTTGATTCAGATGCAGTAAGTACTGGGTGGGTCATTACTATCTTCATGGTAACAATGGGAATGACTGTTCCTGTAACGGGATATCTAGGTGATCGATTCGGTAAAAAAAAGCTGTATTGTATCGGGCTTGCTATTTTTGTATTAGGTTCCGTCCTCGGTTCTTTTTCTTGGAATCTTTCATCGTTAATCATCTTTCGTGGTCTCCAAGGGAKTGGTGGAGGCATTATGATGCCACTTTCAATGGCCCTTATCTTTGAGGCCTTCCCAAGAAATGAGCGAGGAATGGCTACAGGAGTATGGGRAATCGCGGCAATGATGGCTCCTACGATTGGACCAACGGTTGGTGGCATTCTGCTTGAGACCACAAGTTGGCATTACTTGTTTTGGTGCAACGTTCCGATTGGCTTACTTGGCTTATGGTTTGCCTTTAAATATCTGCCAATGACTGCTTCTAATAAAAAGGTTCATTTTGATTTATGGGGGTTTGTAACTGTAACAGCAGGAGTGGGGGCCATACTTCTCGCTTTAGGTAGAATGTCAGAACTTGCTCACTTATTGATGCCTCTTAATATTGGACTCGTATTCTCGGGTGTGATTCTACTCATTTCATTTATTGAAATTGAAAAGCGCGTCGATCAGCCTTTACTTGATTTATCTCTATTCCGTGTACCAGCCTATACATATAGTGTCATTATAGCTGGTACAACTTCGATTAGTTTATTCGCAGGGATCTTTTTAATTCCATTGTTGATTCAACAAGTGTATGGTCTAAGTGCGATTATGACGGGACTTATCTTCCTCCCTTCTGCTTTATTAACGGGTTTATTTATGACGATAGGTGGGAGAATCTTGGATCGAAAAGGCGCAGGTGGCATCGTGACAACAGGACTTCTTATCCTTTCAATTGGAACATTTGCTTTAGGATTTCTTACTTTAGAAACGTCGCTTCTGTTTATCTTTACTATGATGGCCATTAGAGGGGTTGGAACTGGTTTTAGTACTATGCCAGCGACCACAACTGGCATGAATGCAATACCGGATCGATTGATTTCAAGGGGCTCAGCCATGAATAATGTGATGCGCCAAATGAGTTCAGCGTTAGGGATTGTTTTTATTTCTATATATTATGAGGTGAGACGGGGCCAACTGGTTGGTGCGATCTCGATTGAAGAGGCAAGTCTTAAAGCGATTAATGAAGGGTTTATTGTAGTGGGTCTCATCACAGCTTTATCGATTCCTGCCGCCTATTTTCTAGAAAAGAGTTCTAAGAAAGAACTTGAAAAAGCTTCATAGAAGATGAGAAAAAGACTAGAAATAATTGGTCTTTTTCTCATAGATTTGATATTGTGATTAATTTCACATAGTTGTCATAAAAAGATAGGTTTCGACCTTTGTCATTATGGTAATGTGTAATCATATACCTTTTAAAAAAGATAATGAAGTATGTGAATGATTGAGCAAACACGCAGATAAATGTTCGTTTTAATTGGGGAGGGAATAGGATGTTTGAATACGATCCGGTCTTATATAGTCGTATTTTGACGGGACTGACTTTAGGTTATCACGTTATTTTTGCGACGATTGGGGTGGGTATACCACTATTAATTGCTCTTGCTGAGTGGATAGGGATAAAAAGAAATGATGAACACTACCGTTTGCTTGCTAGACGGTGGGCACGTGGGTTTGTCATTACGGTTGCTATAGGT
>NZ_LFEL01000047.1:0-9579 GCF_001037965.1 Bacillus sp. LL01
TGTCGGTGGTGTCACTGTTATTGTGTGGGCTGAGCTTGATCGCTGGTTTGGTTTAAGTGCTGATCAGTTCCCAATCTTAGGTTTATATGAAATCATTCCAGGTTTCATTTTAGCGTGGATTGCAGCGATGGTATTTAGTATCCTCGATAAAGAACCATCTGCAGACATTAAAGCTCAATTTGAACAAGTTGATCAAGAATTAAAATAAAGAAATGATAGAAGGCTGATTTGAACGTGGGATCAGCCTTCTTTTTTATTATGTGAATATAATTTGGTGGGTTCCTTTAAAGTGATAAAGAAGTATTGATACTATTGGGCTTTGTTGCCTATAAGAGCGTAATTTGGTATCATAATGAATATTGTCTACATGCACGTAAAACTACTGGAGGTGATTGAGATGTCACGAATCTCAACGGATGAAGTTAAGCATGTTGCTAACTTAGCAAGACTTGCTATTACAGATGAAGAAGCCGAAATGTTCCAAGGGCAGCTAGATGCAATCATCACATTTGCTGAGCAGTTAAATGAGCTAGATACAACAGGAGTGGAGCCAACTTCTCATGTCCTTGATATGAAAAATGTTCTGCGCGAAGATAAACCAGCGGAAGGTTTACCAATCAAAGAAGTACTTAAAAACGCACCAGATCATGAAGATGGCCATATTCGAGTGCCGTCTATCTTGGATTAACAGGGAGGACAAGCTTCATGTCGTTATTTGACCACAAAATGAAAGATTTACATACGATGCTTCACAATAAAGAAGTGAAAGTTTCAGAGCTTGTTAATGAGTCCTACAAACGTATTGCCAAAGTGGATGACAAGGTAGGGGCCTTTTTATCATTAGACGAGGAAAAAGCACGTTCTTATGCTACTGAGTTASATGAAGCTCTAGGAACAGATGCATCTCGCGGTTTATTATTTGGTATGCCAATTGGGGTAAAAGATAATATCGTTACAAAGGACTTACGCACAACTTGCTCAAGCCGTATATTAGAAAACTTTGATCCAATCTATGACGCTACCGTTGTTCATAAGTTGAGAGATGCACAATCTGTGACAATCGGCAAACTGAACATGGACGAGTTTGCGATGGGATCATCAACTGAAAACTCTGCATATAAAGAAACGAAAAACCCATGGAATCTTGACTATGTACCTGGTGGATCGAGTGGTGGTTCTGCAGCAGCTGTAGCAGCAGGTGAAGTGCCATTTACGCTTGGTTSAGATACGGGTGGGTCGATCCGCCAACCAGCAGCTTATTGCGGAGTAGTTGGTTTAAAGCCTACATATGGTCGAGTATCACGTTTTGGATTAGTTGCTTTTGCCTCTTCTCTTGATCAAATTGGTCCTGTTACTCGTAATGTTGAAGACAATGCATACTTACTGCAAGCTATCTCTGGTGTTGRCCCGATGGATGGCACGTCTGCACCGGTTGATGTACCGGACTTTTTATCAGCTCTTACAGGCGATATTAAAGGGCTTAAAATTGCTGTGCCTAAGGAGTATTTAGGAGAAGGTGTTGATGAGAACGTTAAGCAGTCTGTTCTTGATTCTTTAAAAGTACTTGAAGCCCAAGGTGCAACGTGGGAGGAAGTGTCGCTGCCTCACTCTAAATATGCCCTAGCGACGTACTACTTACTATCATCATCAGAAGCATCTGCTAACCTTTCTCGATTTGACGGGGTGCGCTACGGTTTCCGTACGGATAATGCAGATAACTTAATCGATATGTACAAGCAAACTCGAGCGGAAGGCTTCGGTAACGAGGTGAAACGTCGTATTATGCTTGGAACATTTGCTTTAAGCTCGGGTTATTATGATGCTTACTACAAAAAAGCACAACAAGTTCGTACATTAATCAAACAAGACTTCGAGAAAATATTTGAAAACTATGATGTTATTATTGGGCCTACAACACCAACTCCTGCCTTTAAAATTGGTGAGAAAACAGATGATCCAYTAACGATGTATGCAAATGATATTCTCACGATCCCAGTTAACTTGGCTGGCGTACCAGGAATCTCTGTCCCTTGTGGATTCCAAGACGGATTACCATTAGGTATGCAAATTATTGGGAAGCATTTTGATGAGAGTACGATTTATCGTGTGGCGCATGTGTTTGAACAAGCAACGGACTATCATACAAAAAAACCAACATTGTAAGGGGTGAAATAGACAGATGAATTTTGAAACGATTATTGGCCTTGAAGTACATGTCGAGTTAAAAACAGATTCAAAAATATTCTCATCAAGTCCGAACCACTTCGGTTCAGAACCAAATGCCAATACAAGTGTTATTGACCTAGGTTATCCGGGTGTGTTACCCGTATTAAATAAACGCGCAGTAGAATATGYGATGAAAGCTGCGATGGCTCTTAACTGTGAAGTTGCAACTGATACAAAATTTGATCGTAAAAACTACTTCTACCCAGATAATCCGAAAGCCTATCAAATTTCCCAATTTGATAAGCCAATTGGTGAACACGGCTATATCGATATCGAAGTAGGCGGAAAAACAAAACGAATCGGAATCACTCGTCTTCACTTAGAAGAAGACGCTGGTAAACTGACTCACTCAGGCAGCTATTCCCTTTGTGACTACAACCGCCAAGGTACACCATTAATTGAGATCGTATCTGAGCCCGACATTCGCACACCGGAAGAAGCGTATGCGTATCTAGAGAAGCTTAAATCGATTATTCAATATACAAATGTATCTGATTGTAAGATGGAAGAAGGCTCACTACGTTGTGATGCTAATATTTCTCTTCGCCCAGTAGGACAAGAGAAATTCGGTACTAAAGCTGAGCTTAAAAACTTAAACTCATTCAACTTCGTACGTAAAGGTCTAGAATATGAAGTGAAACGCCAAGAGCAAGTTCTGCTTGCAGGTGGAGTAATCGAACAAGAAACTCGTCGCTTTGACGAAGCGACCGGCAAGACGCTTCTAATGCGTGTAAAAGAAGGGTCGGATGATTATCGTTACTTCCCAGAGCCAGACTTGATCCCACTCTATATTGATGATGAGTGGAAAGATAGAATCCGTGCTGAAATCCCAGAGCTTCCTGATACGAGAAAGAAACGCTACGTGGAAGAGTTAGGACTACCAGAATATGATGCAACAGTCCTCACAATTACAAAAGAAATGGCTGATTTTTTTGAAGCTACGGTTGAACAAGGTGGGGATGCGAAGCTTGCATCGAACTGGCTGATGGGTTCTGTAAATGAGTATCTAAATGCTGAGCAAAAAGAGCTTGATGATGTAGCACTAACGCCAGAGGGCCTTGCCAAAATGATTCAACTAATTGAAAAAGGGACGATCTCATCTAAAATTGCCAAGAAAGTATTTAAGGATCTGATCGAAAAAGGCGGAGACCCTGAGCAAATCGTTAAAGATAAAGGGCTTGTTCAAATTTCCGATGAAGGCGAACTTCTTAAAATGGTTTCAGAAGTGCTTGATAACAACGAGCAATCAATTGATGATTTCAAAAGCGGTAAAGACCGTGCGATTGGCTTCCTTGTTGGTCAAATTATGAAAGCTTCTAGAGGGAAAGCCAACCCGCAAATGGTAAACAAGATTTTATTAGAAGAAATTAAAAAACGTTAATATGTACTCTCCTACGTAGGGGATCAAAAACGAGTGGAGAACCTTGTAGGTTAACCACTCGTTTTTTCATGATGAGAGGAAGTGAATCAAGTGATTTACGGTTATCTTTTAGTTGGACTTTTGATTATTGTGGGATGGGTGTATTTTTTGAAGAAGAGATGATGGCGGGAGATTTAAGTGAAAGAGCTAAGGCATGTACGACTTATATTCACATACACTTTAGATAAGCAATATTCATTGTCCTTTTCTCTCTAAGTAGGTTACAATACACTCATAAATAACTGACAATAAGTGGTTTTTACTCAATTTAATTAAAGTAGGGGATCGCAATGAAAAAAGCACGTCTTATCTACAATCCAACGTCTGGACGTGAACAGATTCGTAAAAATCTTGCATATGTTCTAGAACGGCTTGAAAAAGCAGGATATGAAACATCTGCACATGCTACAACAGGTGAAGGGTGTGCCAAAAAAGCTGCCAAGCTCGCTGCAGAGCGTGGAGCTGACCTTGTTATAGCGGCTGGTGGTGACGGAACGATATTTGAAGTCGTAAACGGTCTTGCAGAACTTGACAAGCGTCCAATGCTTGGATTGATTCCAGCGGGGACAACCAATGATTTTGCTCGTGCGTTACACATTCCAAAAGAAATTGAAAAAGCATGTGATATCTTATGTGACGGACATACTGAACCGATCGATATTGGACGAGTGAACGATAAATACTTTATTAACATCGCTGCAGGAGGTACGTTAACGGAGCTTACGTATGAAGTGCCAAGTAAGATGAAGACAATGGTTGGACAGCTTGCTTATTACATTAAAGGGCTAGAGAAATTACCTCAAGTCGCGCCAACTCATGTAAAGATCGAATACGACGGCAAGCTATTTGAAGGTGAAATCATGATGTTCTTAGTCTCAAATACAAATTCCGTTGGTGGTTTCGAGCGCCTTGCACCAAAAGCATCCCTACAAGATGGAATGTTTGATTTTATCGTCGTTAAAAAGATCTCATTCCCAGAGTTCTTACATCTAACAACCCTCGCCATRCGAGGGGAGCATCTCACTCATCCAAAAGTGATGTATGTCCAAGCAAATCGGATTAAAGTGCATGTTGAAAGTGATATGCAACTAAATTTAGACGGGGAACACGGCGGTGCATTACCAGCTGAATTCGTTAACCTTTATCAACATTTTCAAATGCTTACACCGAAAGATCGGAAGAAGCGTGCGTAAATTTGAATGCTGCAGCTATTCTGCAGCTTTTTTATGTTTGGGAAGGATGTTGAGCGACGTTATGTAGATAATTCGAATGCAAACAGCACGATTTCGCTCAGAGTAAGAATTATTCGTTACAACCTTCCCATTAATTCGAACACAAATCAAATTATTTCGTACAAACTCTTCAAGAATATGGAGATTCATCTCCGCAGTGAAGTTCCGTTTCGTAATCCCTACAAACCATGCTACAATCACTACAGAAACAAAAGTGAAAAGGATGGCTATAACATGAGTAAACAACCAGCACCAATTGAAAAAAATGAAATCATAGAAGTACAAATAGAAGATTTAACCCACGACGGAGCAGGCGTAGCGAAAGTGGATGGCTACGCTTTGTTTATCCCAAAAGCTTTACCTGGTGAGAAGATTAAAGCGAAGGTCGTCAAAGTGAAAAAAGGATACGGCTTCGCGCGTGTCATGGAGACGATTGAAGAAAGCCAACATCGCGCTGAACCACCCTGTCCAATCTACCACCAGTGCGGAGGCTGTCAGCTGCAGCATATGAGCTATGAGGCGCAACTAACGTACAAACAAAAGCAAGTGAAAGACGTACTTGAGAGAATCGGTCAGATTAAGGATATTCCTGTACATGCAACCCTTGGTATGAACGATCCGTGGCGCTACCGCAATAAAGCGCAAGTGCCTGTAGGAGAAGAGGAAGGGGGACTGATCGCAGGCTTCTATCAAGAGCGCAGCCATCGCATTATTGACATGAATGAGTGCTTAATTCAGCACCAAGAAAACGATGAAGTTGTAAGCATTGTCAAAGAAATTGCCAAGAAATATGGCATTCGTGGCTATGATGAGGACAAGCATCGAGGTACCCTTCGTCACGTTGTCGCCCGCTACGGGAAACAATCAGGAGATATCATGGTCGTCCTCGTAACAAGAGGCAAGGAGCTGCCAAATAAGAAGAACATCATAGAAGATATCCAACAAGCGACTCCTAAAGTGAAGTCAATTGTACAAAATGTCAACCCGAAACGCACAAATGTCATCTTCGGTGATCAAACGATTGTCTTATGGGGAGACGAATACATTTATGATTCCATAGGGGACATCCGCTTTGCGATATCAGCTCGCTCATTTTACCAAGTCAACCCAGACCAAACGAAAGTGCTGTATGATAAAGCATTAGAATACGCCGATTTAAAAGGAAACGAAACGGTCGTCGACGCCTATTGCGGCATTGGAACGATCTCTCTGTTCCTCGCTCAAAAAGCAAAGCATGTATACGGCGTTGAAATAGTGCCAGAAGCGATTTCAGATGCAAAGAAAAATGCTGAAATCAACGKCTTCACTAATGTCGACTTTGCAGTAGGGGAAGCAGAAAACGTTATGCCATGGTGGTACGCACAAGGTATCCGACCAGATGTCATCGTCGTCGATCCACCGCGTAAAGGCTGTGATGAAAGGCTTCTTGAAACGATCTTAAACATGAAGCCAAAGCGCGTCGTCTATGTCTCCTGTAATCCAGCAACTCTAGCACGCGACCTGCGATTGCTAGAAGACGGCGGATATAAGACGAAGGAAGTGCAGCCGGTGGATATGTTCCCCCATAGTACGCACGTGGAGACGGTAGCGGTGATGGAGTTAAAATAGCTTGGTATCAACAGGTCTAATGGATTTTAGTTGAATATTGAAGTGTGCTTTATGTTCCCTCGGAATAAAGATTCGGGTTGATTCTAAAATGAAGAGCTCAAAGAATCTTAAGAAGAAGCACCTATTGAAAAATATTTAATTTGGTTCACCCCTTTAAGATTTATGTGATACCCGATATAGAAAATGTCGCATTGATCGAATTTAAAAATTAATTAAATACCACTTTGGAGAGTCCGAATTTGGGCTTTTTTTTTTGGAACCCAAACTTCATTTTTACTTATCAACAAATTGAACTTCCTGCAGTTATTTATGAAGTAGAGTCAAGAGACTCTCTTAGGTCGATATCAGAAAGAACTGGGGTTGCTTTGTCAATAATTATACAAGTGAATAACCGTCATCCAACTTTGTCGCCAGATGTTCTTTTTCCAGGAATGAGGCTTATCATTCCACTCCCAATGTCAAAAAATATAGTCGTAACACAGCCTTTTTTGGGTCCATGATTCGTGATAATCAAGTGATAGCTGGATATGCGAGGGCATTTGAAGCCAATGTACTTTATCAGGTTGTTGATGATAATGAGGTCGTTGTCACAAATGAAACCTTTACAACCGCAGAGTACGGAGCTCCCTCCTATAGCCGTTTTCGAGATAGTATACGATTTGACCGGCAGCCAACAACAAATAGAGGTGAACTACTAGGGTATACGAGAAGTGCCATGGATGGCTCGATCCAAGACCTTGTTCAGACGAGGGTGTTCTTTGGTTGAGGGGAGAAGAGACAGTAAAAAAACGGTATTATATTTTTTGAGATAGAAAACTACGATACCAAAATCCGAGGATGAGGGGTTATTTTAACATAGTAGACCAACGAACTTAACATAAACATAATTTTCAATTTGATAAAACATACCTAATCATGGTATAAATTTAAAAGAAACTGGAACATTCTACTTTTCAATCTTGGGATAATGGGTTGGTCTAAAATTCCATCATGAGAAGATTTGAATATATATATTTATGGATGTGAAGATAAAATGGATTTAAATATAAATAAGGATTTAAACACGATGAAAGATAACTTTTGGGCTGATTTACCGCGTCCATTCTTTATACTGGCACCAATGGAAGAGGTGACGGATGTTGTTTTTCGTCATGTAGTAAGTGAAGCGGCTAGACCTAATGTGTTTTTTACAGAGTTTACAAACAGTGAGAGCTATTGTCACCCGGATGGGATGAAAAGTGTCCGTGGGCGTTTGACTTTCACAGAGGATGAGCAGCCGATTGTCGCACATATATGGGGGGACAAGCCTGAATACTTTCGTCAAATGAGTATTGGGATGGCGGAACTCGGCTTTAAAGGTCTGGATATTAATATGGGCTGCCCCGTACCTAATGTGGTACAGAACGGGAAGGGAAGCGGCCTGATTCGCCGTCCTGAAGTGGCAGCCGAATTAATCCAAGCAGCAAAAGCTGGTGGACTGCCTGTAAGTGTAAAGACAAGGATTGGTTTCGCGGAGGTAAACGAATGGCGGGACTGGCTGACTCACATATTTAAGCAAGATATTGTGAACCTTTCTATTCATCTGCGTACAAGAAATGAAATGAGTAAAGTGGATGCTCATTGGGAGTWGATCCCAGAGATTAAAAAGCTGCGTGACGAGGTGGCACCACAAACACTGTTGACGATTAATGGAGATATCCCTGACCGTCAAACTGGCTTGAAGCTTGTTGAGCAATATGGTGTTGATGGTGTGATGATTGGGCGTGGTATTTTTCATAATCCATTTGCCTTTGAAATGGAGCCAAAAGATCATAGCAGCAAGGAATTGCTAAATCTCTTAAGGTTGCATCTAGATCTTTATGATAAATACTCACATTTAGAGCTGCGTCCGTTCAAGGCTCTTCATCGCTTTTTTAAGATATACGTCAAAGGATTTAGAGGGGCTAGTCAATTAAGAAACGAACTAATGAACACAGAATCAACAGATGAAGTACGAGAATTGCTTGATCAATTTGAGTCAAAGAATCTTGATGGAATGCAGGAACAGTAGAAGTGTCCCATTTAAAATACAAGGAAGAAGGAGGCTAGCTCTATATTTGTGGGGAAGGAAGTAGGATGGCACCGGACGTAGAACAAACATTAAAAAGCAATTATGTCACTATTAAAAATGAATCAGATACAAACGCTCAAAAGTGGTTAGATGCTCTTCAACAAGAAGGGCGTTATGTAAAGGATGTGTGGTAAGGAGATTTTAATCGGTAATTTCAGCGCTGGCTGATTTTTAAACTTCTTTAAATAACTCAACAAAAGCTCCAGGACCTAACCTCCTGGAGCTTTCCTTATTACAATGACATCTTAATAACTTTCTTATAATGAAGAACAGATAATATCCCGAAAATCGAGTAGAGTGCTGCATATAATCCCATAACGATAACCATAGGGGTCCATAGCTCGGTGCCGAAAAAGAACCAGCCTGATTTGACGGCAAAGTAGCTGTGAACCAGTCCCACGATGAGAGGGATACCGAAATTAAAGAGCTGTTTTCCTAGTATACCTTTTAGCAGGTCTTTTTCGGTAAAGCCTAGTTTGCGCAGGATCTTATAATTTGGTTGTTCCTCGTCGCCTTCTTCCACTTGTTTAAAATAGAGAATACAGCCTGAGGTAATTAAAAAGGTAAGTCCAAGGAATCCGACGATGAACATGATAAGTCCCATGTTCATTTTTTGTTGGCGCACTTCTGAGTATTGAGAGCTGTTGCCATAGTCTTCACTAAATGGCATGCTGTAAAATAATTCATCCGCTACTTCGGCGATTTCCCTATCCTCTAATGCAAATCCAACATAGATCGAGGATTCAAGTTGAATTTCTGGATCAATATCATTAGAGAGTTTTGTGAAGATCGCATCATTGACAATTGCTGTTGGTAATCCAAAAGTGAAATAGTGAGGGAGTACACTTTCTTTCGATAATCCTAGATACTCTTGCTCGACTGCTTCAGTGAGTCCATGAAAGGTGAGTGTTCCTGAGTCCTGCAAGCTCAGTAGGGTTTGCATCGCATCACTGAATCCTGAGAAGGTAGCTTCACCTTCACCA
>NZ_LFEL01000048.1:0-9565 GCF_001037965.1 Bacillus sp. LL01
GCTAGATCTAGCGCTTCGTTTTCTTTCATCACCACATAAGCGAAAAGGGCTTGAACTCCTTCGTCCAGTTCTTTTGCGAGGACTACGGTTTCTTTTACTCCTGCCTGTTTGTTGAAAACTTCCTCTATTTCTTGTAATTCCACCCTGAATCCCCGTATTTTCACTTGGTGGTCGATCCTGCCTAGAAATTCGATATTTCCGTCTGGCAGCCATCTCACCAAATCTCCACTTTTATACATCTTCCCTTCGCCAAAGGGATTCTCGACAAACTTTTTCCTTGTAAGCTCTTCACTGTTTAAGTAGCCACGACTGACGCCAGAGCCTGTGATGCATAATTCTCCGGGAATCCCGATGCCGCAGAGCTTGTCCCCGTTCATGATATAAACTTGTGTCCCGCTTATCGGTTTTCCTATAGGAATGGTATCGAAATCATTTGGTATCTCATATGTCGTTGTAAAGGTGGTATTCTCTGTTGGACCATATCCGTTGATGATTTTTATTTCAGGATATAGTGTTTTAATCTTTCTTATATGATTAACAGATAGTTTTTCTCCACCTACTAGTAGATTATCTAAGTTTTCAAACATGTCGGCTTTCATATCTAGCATTTGATTAAAGAGGCTTGATGTCATCCACAGCGTATTTATCTTGTTTTCTTTTATTGAGTTTGATAGTTTGTTTACATCTGTTAACGTATCTTGAGTTTCTAAATATAAAGTTCCGCCATTTAATAAACTGCCAAAGAATTCAAATGTGGATGCATCAAAGGCGACGGATCCCGTTTGCAGGATTCTGATATCTTCATGGAATGAAAGGAAGTTTGTATCTTTTACCAATCGAATGATACTTTTATGCTCTATGAGACTTCCTTTTGGTTTTCCGCTTGTTCCAGAGGTGTACATGACATAAGCCAGGTGATTACCTGTTAAAGATATGGTTGGATTGATGCTATCATATTGATAACTTTTAGGATCGTTCAAGTTAATCCTTGTTAAGTCTTGCTTAAAATCATAATCAAAATCTCCAAGCAAAACCGTTTTCGCACCTACATCTTCTACTATAAAATCTATGCGCTCTTTCGGGTAGGTGTGATCGATCGGAACATAGCTTGCCCCTGCCTTCAAAACACCAACTATACCAATCACTAATTCTAAAGATCGTTCTCCCAAGATGACAACTGGTTCTTCTTTCTTAACCCCTACTTCAATCAATTTATGAGCCAATTCATTAGACTTTTTATTCAATTCCCCGTAGGTCATCTCTTTATCTTCAAATACTAATGCCGTTTTATTTGGGAGTTTATCAGCTATTTCTTCAAATATTTCCTTTATATTGACTTCATCATAATTTCTTTCCAAATCATTGAATACGTTATTTATCTTGTTTATTTCATTATTGATAAGTAAATCTAATTCCTCAATTTTTTGTTCCATATCGGCTGTTATTAATGAAAGTAATTTTATATACCGATTCATCATAATTTCAATATTTTCACGCTTGAATATATCTGTATTATATATACAATTTAGTTTATATTCCCCTTCTTCAAGCGACATTTCTATATCGAGATCAAACTTTGCTAAAGGTTCACCATGGAAAACTTCTTCAATTTTCATATTATCGAACTCTAATTTAAATTCTGTAGCATTTTGTAGTGTAAAAGATACATCAAATAATGGATTTCTACTCGTATCTCTTTTACTAGCTACTGCATCTACTAATTCTTCAAAAGGATATTCTTGGTTTTCATATGCGCCCATGCAATGTTCCTTTATCTCATCAAGAAATTCTTTAATCGTTTTTTCAGGATTTGGATATCCTCTCATAGATAGCGTATTTACAAACATTCCTAACGTCTTTTCTATATCCTTGTGAGTCCTTCCAAACATTGGGCTTCCGATTACGATATCTTCTTGATGGCTATATTTATGAAGGGTAATCATCAGGCCTCCAAGTAGAATCATATAATCCGTCAAGTGATTCTCTTTTGCAAAATTTCTTATTTTTGTAGTGAATTGTTCTTGCAAGTCAATCTTAATTCGATCACCGTTAAAAGTTTTATTCTTTGGTCTTGGAGCATCATAAGGTAAATATAAAGCTTCAGGTTTGGTTTTATAGATTTCGTGCCAATATGCTTTTTGAGATTGCAAATCCCTCGAAATAAACCATTGACTATAATCTTTATATTGAATTTCCTGTCTTTCTAACTCTTCGCCATTACATAAAGCTATAAACTCTTCTAAAAATATATTAATACTAACTGCATCTGACACAATATGATGGGTATCAAAAAGTACATACCCATGATTTTCGGATAATTTAACCAAACCTAGTCTGACTAATGGGCTTTTATTTAACTCAAAAGGCTTTACAAATTCTTGCATAACCTTTTCTTTAGATATTCCCGTATTCCAAATTTTTATATTAGCGTCCACCGTTTGAGATATTTTTTGTATAAACTCATCCTCATTTAGATGAAAACTAGTTCTAAAGACCTCGTGGCGTTCTATCAAATCTTGAAATACCTTTGAAAAAAGTTTCGTATCAAAGTTTCCTTTAACTTCTATTCCAAAAGGCATATTATATGATAATGATTCTGGATTTACCTCTTGCAATATATACATTCTTTTTGCCGAAGATATCATTGGGTAATTAGGTTTTTTTTCAACAAGAGGTATAGAATCGAAATTCTTACCCTCAAGAGAATTCATAAAGTAAGCTAAATCTTCTACAACTGGATGTTTGAATATATCTGAAATTTTTACATCCTTTCCGGTTTCTTGTTTAATTAAATTGACAAGTTCCATGGCAAGAATGCTGTGTCCGCCTAATTCAAAAAAGTTATCTGTTATCCCAATTCTATCTCTATTTAACAACTGTATATAAATACTACAAAGTTTTTCCTCCATAGATGTTGTCGGTTCAATATATTCTTTTACTTCCTTGTTTTCCAAAGACAATAAGACTTTAGTGTCGACCTTTCCATTTCTGGTCTTAGGTATATCTTCTAGGATATGCCAAAAACTAGGAACCATATATTCAGGGAGCATTTGTCTTATATTGTTTTTAAACTTATTTAAATCAGCTTCTAACATATCTGTTCTAAAAACCATAAAAGCATGAATTTTCTTTTCTTTGCTGTCATATTCCTTAGCTACAATAGCTACATCTTTAATATTATCTTCATTTCTAAAACAAGATTCTATCTCACCTAATTCAATCCTATAACTCCTGATTTTCACTTGATCATCAACTCGACCGATGTATTCAATGTTTCCATCTGGGAGCCATTGGGCTAAATCTCCAGTTCTATAAAGTTTTCCATCTCCAAAAGGATTGTCTATGAACTTTTCTTCTGTTAACTCAACTCTATTTAAATAACCCCTTCCAACGCCTCCTCCTGCTATGCAAAGTTCACCTGGCATACGAATACCACAAAGATTCATTCCCTGCAAAATATATATCTGTGTATTAAATGTAGGTCTTCCAATAGGCACTGATTTATAATTTGCTCTTTGTCCTGATGAAATCAAGTTATCAGTAGCACAGACTGTAGATTCGGTAGGACCATATGCATTTACATAATCTATTCCTTTTCTTACGTGTTTTAATACACGCGGGCTAGACTCAGAACCAGCAGTTATAACTAAGCGTACTTTGTCTAATTCTGTTAATAAGAAATATTGAGGAGGTAAAGTTACCACTGTAACGCCCATATCCCTAACATAAACGCTAAATATATGTGGGTCTTCTATAATTTCTTCATCTGTCAGTACTAAAGTTCCCCCTTGAAATAATGCCATGGTAATTTCCCAAACCGCGGCATCAAATGAAAGGTTTGCAAATTGCAAGATATTATCTTTATAATCTATTTCATAATGTTTGCTATGGTGTTTGGAAAGATTGACAACATTATGATGTTCAATCATTACTCCCTTGGGTTGTCCTGTAGTACCTGATGTATAAATGATATAAGCTAAATCAGTGGGTGTAACCTTATAATCAATATTATCTATTACCTTCGAATATATATATTCAGTATTTAAATTTATTTGTTTTATTTCTGTATATTTAATCTTTTCACTGCATAGGACTAGCTTAGGTTTGCTATCTTCTAGCATGTATTCTATCCTAGACATCGGATATTTTGAGTCAATTGGAATATAAGCAGCCCCCGATTTTAGAACCCCTAGTATACCAGCAATGATTTCTATACCTTTATTTCCAACAATCGCTACTAAATCATTGGATTTTATGCCATTGCTTCTCAAAGTAAATGCAATCTGATTGGCTTTATGATTTAACTCTTTATAAGTAAGCTTTTTATTTTGATAGGCAATGGCTATATTATTTGGATATTTGCAAACCTGTTTTTCAAATACCGAAACCATTGTTTCATCTTTCGAAATAATTTCAGGCATTTTATTAAACTCTAATAAGATCTTATGCTGTTCCATAGGTGGGAGTACATCAATTTCCAAAACGGATATTGATTTGCTATAGGCATCAATTAATTGATGAGCTATATAAACTAACCTATCATTCATTCTTTTAATATCCTTTTCATCAAATAAAGAAATCCTATAATCATAATCTAGATATAAGGTATTCTCCTTTAACCGATCACTTACATGAACGGTTAAAGGGTTATATTGATGACTACTATTTAACCATTCTATATTGTCTAATACAGAGGTAAGTTCAGAATCATAATTCGCATTCTGATAAGAGTATCCAATTTCTAACAGATTTGAATCTCTCTTCAATTGTCTGTTCATATAATCATTAATCTCGCTATAGGAATACGCTGAGTGTTTAAGGATACTTGTTTGTTTTTGTTGAATATTCAATAGAAACTCTTTGGCACTCATATCCCTATTAATATCAACTAATAGTGGTAATAAATGAACAAATTCTCCAAATATTTTTCTTTCCCTTTTCTTTCTTCCTAGTATGGCTACACCTACAGAAACAGCTTTAGTTTGATTTTCATAGGATTTGAGTAAAACTAAGGAACTAAGAAATAAAACGGGTAAGGAAATCCCACAGTTTTGCGCGCCAATTACAATAGATCTTGTTTCTTCTGCATCTAATGTAAAAGACGCTCTTTTACTTTCCAATTCTTCAATGGATGAAACCTTAGGATATTGATTAACACCGTCATAATTTTCTAAAATTTCATCCCAATATTCTTTACTTTTTCGCTTTCTTTTAGAGTTCCCTTCTTCTAGATCCTTTTTAACATATTCTTCAAAAGATGCATCAGAATCATCTTCAACCTCAATATTAAGCATATATTGACGTAGTTTTCTAGAAAAGATCTCTACTAAAGACCATGCATCAGATATAGAATGATGCATAAAAAGCGCGAAAGCCCTTTTACCATTTGGTTTATGAAGTATATAGATATCGTACAGTTTTTCTCCTTTATTGAAATAACACTTACGCATATGTGTTGCTTTAAACTCTTCGTATTCTTTCCAAGATGATATAACTATTTGAGGTATATCTTCATAGTGAAATTTATCAAACTTTTGATGCAAGATATTATCTTCTTCCATATACCTTATCTGAAATGCATCTAAATCTTTGATGACATGATTTAATCCTTCACTTATTTCTTTATACGAATAGTTAGACTTAAAGTCTGCGACAACTCCCAAGGTATTGATACTAGTATTTTCAAATATACTTTCAATATCTATTATTTGTTTTTGCTTTTCCGACAATCCAATCATTTTACACCTCATCTCATATACACTCTACAATCCTATATCCTTCAAGAATTATTTTATCCATTGCATCCAAAACCTGGCTTTTTCTATTTTCAAAGCCAGTTGCTACTAGTACTACACCACCATCTGTAAATTGACACCTTACATTTATCGGAAGATTATTGTCTGTAGACAAATCGACTATCTTCCTATTATTTATATCTAAGGTTCTTTCTGCCATAATTCCTGAATCATCACCATAACTAGTCACAGCATTTAAGCTTGGTATTTTGTTTACATTATCCTTTAGCCAGTCCTTTTGTACTTGATTTAAATCTTTTATTCCTAAACTTAATTCTGGTGAATCAGCAAGTATGTCCCTTACTCTCTCATATCTGTATCTATCATTTAAATCAATGGTAAATAATTTTGCTTCTTGAAATAGTCCCAGCGTCCTCCTATTGGTAACATCTCTACCATGATGTAAAATAATAACCGGTATTTTGTTTACTGAACTCATCATTTCTTCTTGGAGTATGATCGTTTCAAGTAATTGAAGTGTCGCTAATAATTGATTACTCATCACCGTATTATTTACAATGTCTTCATCGTACTTCTTTTTAAATACTGTCATCCTGCTTTTGTTCTCATATAAAAAATTCATATTTTGAGTTGCTTCAATGAATTCATTGAATTGTATATCCTTCGATTTTTCTTCGTTTATTGCATTCTTTATTACCTGTGAGTATAGATATATTTCTTTTCTTCTTTGAAGTAAATCCGGTTCTTTTAATAGTTGATTTATTCTACGTTCAAATATTGATGAGGAAGTCATATCCCATAATGCATGATGAATAAAAATGTAAATTACATACTTGTCTTTAGCTGCCTTTATTACACCAATCTTGTTTAGTAACGGCCCTTCTAACAAATTCTTTGTGTCTAATCCGAATTTTTCGACAATAGAATATAGTTGAGTCTCTTTTTGATTACTATCACTACTAATATCTATTACAGGAATCTTGTGATCCATTGACAATTCATTTTCAATTAATACATTTTTTTTCTTTATATATTGTGTCCTCAAGACAGACTGTTCAGATATAATCCGTAGAATTGCCCTTTCAACTTCGCAAATTGCATATTCTCCTTCTATTATAAATCGACCGCTGGAGCCCCCACCAATGGTATCGTCTAGAAATACTTGTTGAGATAAAAGGGGGTCATATTCTCCAACAATGTTTTCTTTAGCTATTGATTTCCCATAAGAATACATGTCTTCAAAGAAATCTTTATAAAGGAGTTTAGCATCTACCATTCCTTCATTTAAAAGGAACATGTTTTTCTTTTCATATTTTGTAACTTCTTCTGAAATACTAATTAAGGATCTCAAATAGTATTCAGATATTTTATCCATCATACCTTTTGAAAACTTAGACTCGTTATATTCCATATAGAAACTTATTTTATTATCTTTATAGAGAGAATAAATTGCTATATGATCATGTAAATCTCTTTCTCCTACCATCCCTCTATTCAGATAATCATCTTCAATTTTATCTAGCCCATGAAACAAAACATTTGGTTGAGGGTAAAAACGGTGGTTTAAAGACAACCATCCATATCTTTCACCATTGTTTGGAATGTAATTCAAGTTCTTTTTGACATCACATAGTGTTTCTACTAGATTTGCCCCATTAGAAGGTAATACTATTGGATATCTATACTCATAGGATCCAATCCCTTTGTCCCTGTTTCTGTCTATATCTATGAAAGTTACTGACACCTTTTCTTGATTTGTAAGCTTATTAGCTGCAATAGCAAAATTAGCCATTAAGACTTCATTAATATCCATCCCTAGTACACTTTCAGATAGGTCAAGTAAAGCTGTTGTTTCTTTTTCAGAAATAGCAAATTCTATGCTAGTAAAACCACGATTCCCTAAATTTGTATCTGGTTTTATTTTACCTTTTTCTATTTCATTAGAAATCTGTGACCAATAATCTAATTGCAATGAAGGGTCATTTCCACCTAATGCCTTTATGTTTTTTAAATAATATATATCCTCTTTAAATGTTAATTTGTACTCACCATTATTTAGCAGTTCATAATTCCTATTTATTTCCTGCGATAATAAATTTAATGACCATGAATCCACAACTAATTTATGTCCGCATAATAAGATAAAATTCTTTGTTTTAGTTCTTATGAAAACAAGCTCAAATAAAAGTCCTTGCATAGTTATTATAGATTCTTGCAGCTGTACACAAATATCTCTTAATTGGTATGTAAGCCCACTTCCTTCTTCATAACTAGTCAAATCATATGTTGGAATTTCATATGGAAGATAATCGATTATTTCCAATTCATTATCTGTATATTTCACTCTCAGCATAGGATGTGTTATGATCATTCCCTCTAATACAGTCTTAAGAGTTTCATCATATTCTTTAACTTCTACAATCTTACTGTGGCATAGATTACTTTCATATTTAAATGCACTTGTGAGGTATTCATTTAAAAGAGGGTTCATTGGAACTTTAGTAAATGTCTCATGCTCATTGTCTTTTTCTTGTTTTTTATCCATCAAAGCTTTTGCTAACTCAATAACAGTCCCTTTTTTCATAAATTCTTTAATTGATAGGTCATAATTCTGATTTCTACAAAGTGTAGTAAACCTTATAGCTTTTATAGAATCACCACCTAATTCAAAGAAATTGTCCTTGATCCCAACCTTTTTTATGCCCAAGACTTCTTCAAATATCTTACAAAGAGCTACTTCAATCGGATTACTTGGGGCAATATAGTCATCTTGTCTTTCAAATTCAATATCCGGCAACGCCTTTTTATCTGTTTTTCCATTTACAGTTAAAGGGATCTCATCTATTGCCATCATATAGGATGGTATCATGTACTCCGGTAATTCTTTTCTAGCACCCTCTTTTATGGTTGCTAGATCTAGCGCTTCTTTTTCTTCCATCACTACATAAGCGAAAAGGGCTTGAACCCCTTCACCTTGTTCTTTGGCGAGGACTACGGTTTCTTTCACTCCTGCCTGTTTGTTGAAAACTTCCTCTATTTCTTGTAATTCTACCCTGAATCCCCGTATTTTCACTTGGTGGTCGATCCTGCCTAGAAATTCGATATTTCCGTCTGGCAGCCATCTCACCAAATCTCCACTTTTATACATCTTCCCTTCGCCAAAGGGATTATTGACAAACTTTTTCCTTGTAAGCTCTTCACTGTTTAAGTAGCCACGACTGACGCCAGAGCCTGTGATGCATAATTCTCCGGGAATCCCGATGCCGCAGATTTGGTCTCCTTGGCAAATATACACATTCCGGCCCACTATAGGCTTGCCTGCTGGTATAGTGCCTGTCCTATTCTTAGGTACTTGATAGAATGCGGCGCATACTGTTTGTTCCGTTGAACCAAAGGTATTTCCGACGTTCGCGTGTTTTAATAGATTGTTAATATAGCTATATTTGAGCGTATCCCCGCCATTTAGATACATGTTTACTGTTTTAGGCATCCTGCCTTGATTAAATTCCTTCAATAACAAGGTAGAGCAACTGATTAAACTCACTTCATGCTTGTCCATATAATCACAAGCTTTGTTTATATCGTAAATTTTTTCTTCATTATATAGAACTACTTTTCCGCCTCTAATATGCACTGGATATACTTCTTCAACGATGGTGTCAAAGTTATAGGCTGTATGCTGGAGTACTGTCGTATCTTCCGTGATATTAAACTCATCTGCAAAAGATCGTACATACGATATACATCCCGCATGCTCAATCATGACACTTTTTGGTTTCCCACTAGTTCCTGACGTGGAAGTTAAGTAA
>NZ_LFEL01000049.1:0-9533 GCF_001037965.1 Bacillus sp. LL01
AACTTGTTCAAACAGGTCCAAGTGATTGGTGGGATGATGTCCAAGCTGGCTACAATTATTTAAAAGAGAAAGGCCATGATGAAATAGCAGTATGTGGACTCTCTCTAGGTGGGGTATTCTCTTTGAAAATCGGGTACACTTTACCTGTAAAGGGAATTGTGCCAATGTGTGCTCCAGTTCGCCCTAAAACAGAAGACGCGATGTATAAAGGTGTGCTCGCTTATGCGCGTGAATATAAAAAGCGGGAACAAAAGACCTCGGATGAGATTAATCAAGAGATGGAACATTTTCAACCGATGGACACACTTAGTGCTTTACGTGAGCTCATTACAGAAGTCCATCATCACCTTGATCATGTTTACTCACCTACCTTTGTTGTTCAAGCAAGGAAAGATCATATGATTGATATTGAAAGTGCTAACATTATTCACGATCAGGTTGAATCAGATGAAAAATCATTAAAATGGTATGAGGAATCAGGCCATGTTATTACATTAGACAAAGAGAAAGWACAGCTTCATGCAGATATTCTTCAATTTTTAGAAGGATTAGACTGGACTGTATAGAACAGAACAGGCGAGGCTGTTTGAAACGAAAGGAGATTTTACTATGAATGAAGAACAAATCCAGCAACTACTTACCTACTTTCGCAACGAAGCCGAAAAGCCCGTTTCTGTAGCTGAACTTGAAGAGGTTTTACAAGTTCAAGGTAGTGAAAATTTTAAAGAACTGGTGAAGTCATTAAATGAAATGGAAACTCGAGGACTTGTCGTACGTACGAGAAGTGATCGTTATGGTGTTCCGGAGAAAATGAATCTCGTTAGAGGCCGTGTGCAAGGTCATGCGAAAGGATTTGCATTTATTATTCCTGAAGTTGAAGGGGAGAAAGATGTCTACGTTTCTCATGCGGACCTTGAAAGTGCGATGAATGGAGATACCGTTTTAGTGCGCTTGCATCAACACTCTAAAGGGGCTAGACCTGAAGGAAAAGTCGTTCGAATTCTTGAGCGTGGTGTAAAAGATGTCGTCGGCACGTATCTAGACCATGAATCGTATGGAATGGTTGTAGCGGACGATAAGCGTATTCCAAATGATATTTTAATTCCAAGTACAGCAAAAAAAGGGGCTGTAGATGGACATAAAGTAGTCGTCTCGATTACAAAGTACCCTGAGGGCAGAATGAGTGCAGAAGGAGAAGTAACGAAAATTCTCGGTCATAAAAATGACCCGGGTATGGATATTCTCTCGATTATTTACAAGCATGGTATTCCGCTTGAATTTACAGATGAAGTACTTCAACATGCTAATTCAATTAGTGATGAAATTGATCCGAATGATATCGAAGGCCGTCGTGATTTACGAGATGAAGTGATTGTTACCATTGACGGTGCCGATGCGAAGGACCTTGATGATGCTGTTCATGTGAAGAAACTAAACAACGGAAACTACCTTCTAGGTGTCCATATTGCAGATGTCAGTCATTATGTGACAGAAGGCTCTCCGATTGATAAAGAAGCGGCAGATCGTGCGACAAGTGTCTATTTAGTCGACCGAGTCATTCCGATGATTCCGCACCGCCTTTCAAACGGGATCTGTAGTTTGAATCCACAAGTGGACCGTTTAACATTATCTTGTGAAATGGAAATTACACCGGATGGTCAAGTTGTTAAGCATGATATTTTCCAAAGTGTGATTAAAACGACTGAGCGCATGACTTATACAGATGTGAATAAGATTTTAGTCGATGAGGACGAAGAAGTAAAAGCTCGTTATGAATCACTCGTGCCTCATTTTCAAGATATGGAGAAACTTGCGTCGATTTTACGGAATAAGCGTTTCGAACGTGGTGCAATTGACTTTGATTTTAAAGAAGCAAAAGTTCTGGTTGATGATGAAGGTAAAGCGAATGATATTGTGCTTCGTACACGATCAGTAGCTGAGCGCTTAATTGAGGAGTTTATGTTAGCGGCCAATGAAACGATTGCGGAGCACTTCCACTGGTTGAAGCTACCGTTTGTGTATCGTATTCATGAGGATCCGGATGCTGATAAGCTGACAAAATTCTTAGAGTTTATAACGAACTTTGGTTATGTTGTGCGCGGAAATGCCAATACTGTGCATCCTCGTGCTCTGCAAAAGTTGCTTGAAGAAGTACGTGGAGAGCCTGAAGAAACCGTTATTAGTACGGTTATGCTACGCTCGATGCAGCAGGCAAAGTATGATCCGAATAGTTTAGGACACTTTGGGTTATCAACAGAGTTTTACACACATTTCACATCACCAATCCGTCGTTATCCGGATTTACTTGTTCACAGGTTAATTCGCACCTACTTAATCAAAGGAAATGTAGATTCACAAACACAAGATCATTGGCGTGAAAAGTTACCAGATTTAACTCGTCATTCGTCTGAAATGGAGCGTCGTGCGGTTGAAGCTGAGCGTGATACGGATAGCGTGAAGAAAGCTCAGTACATGGAAGATAAGATTGGTGAAACCTTCCAAGGGATGATTAGTGGTGTAACCAACTTCGGATTGTTTGTCGAGCTAGAAAATACGATCGAAGGACTTGTGCATGTAAGCTACTTAACGGATGATTACTATCATTATGATGAGAAGCAATATGCGATGATCGGTGAACGTACCGCTCAAGTATTCCGTATTGGCGATGAAATCGAAGTCCGCGTTGTCAACGTTAATGTAGATGAAGCTTCGATTGACTTTGAGGTCGTTGGTATGAAGCCGCGACAGCCTCGTGAACACAGAAGTCGTCCGAAAGTAATCGAAGGCGGCAAGCGTAAGAAGCGTGCTGGTCAAGGCGGAGGAGAATTTGACCGCAGACGTGGTGGAAGTAGTAAAAAAGGCAACAGTCAAGGTCAAGGCATAAATTTAAGTGAGGGTGGAAGTGGCGAAGGCTCTCGTAAAAAGAAAAAGAAGAAAGCTTTTTATGAAAATGCACCAAGCGTGAAACGTAATAAAGGTCGTAAGAAGAAGCGGTAATACGATTATAGGCTGTCTGCTTAGGTGGACAGCTTTCTTGTTGAATAGGGTACACTCTTCTAATTGACGCATTCCTCTCCTTTTTGCTAAGATGGAAGAACGAAGGAAAGCACGAGGTGTCKGACAATGGCTGGAACACAAGGAAAAGTAATTGCCCAAAACAAAAAAGCAAGACATGATTATTTTATTGAAGAAACGTATGAAGCAGGCATGGTTTTACAAGGTACAGAAATAAAGTCGATGCGTGCAGGCAGAATGAACTTAAAAGATTCATTTGCTCGCATTAAAAATGGAGAGATGTATCTTCATAATGCGCACATTAGTGAGTACGAACAAGGGAATCGTTATAACCATGAACCAGAACGTGCACGTAAGCTATTGCTTCATAAAAAGCAAATCAATCAACTTATTGGTTTAACGAAGCAGCAAGGTTATTCGCTTGTTCCGCTTAAAGTGTATATTAAAAATGGCTATGCGAAGATCTTAATTGGACTTGCTAAAGGTAAGAAGAATTTTGATAAGCGTGAAACATTGAGACGTAAAGATGCAAAACGTGAAGTGGAACGTGCCTTAAAGGATCGGATGAGAGGGTAACACTTCCAGTTGCAAGAAAAAGTAAGAACTGCTATAATAAGAAGTCCAGAGCACAAATGTTCTGGGCTTATGATTCACAAAGGATGCCTTCGGTAATACGAGGTACTTCCACATAGTTTTATAACATGGGGACGTTTAGGATTCGACAGGGATAGGTCGTGCTTATGTTGCGAGTCGAGGGGGTCGGCCTCGTTAAAACGCCAAAGCCTATAACTGGCAAAGAAAACAACAACTTCGCAGTAGCTGCCTAATAGCACTCTGCGGTTCCACCCTCCATCGCCCATGTGGTAGGTACTGGAACTCACTCTAAGTGGGCTACGCCGGTTGCTCTCCGTCTGTGAGCGAAGGAAGAGATTGATCAGACTAGCCGTTCGGACGCCTGTTACTGGGCAGAAGAATTGGCGAAATGCTAATTCAGTAACTACACTCGTAGAAGCATAAGTGTCGTTGTTTCTGGACGTGGGTTCGATTCCCACCGTCTCCACCATACTTATATCGTCAACCCGATCACTGCACCAGGTGATCGGGTTGTTTTGTTACAAAGAGAAAAATGCTTTCTCGAAATTTTGTTTTAAAAGTAATTTTTCATATAATTATTTCCGTGGTCTTTTTCAATCTTTAAGACTCTATACATAATCAATAGCCAGTTCGTGAAAACTACTATATAGTAAAAAATCCACAATTTATCCACAGTGTTGAAGAAGGAGGGAATGATGGTGCTAAAGTTATTTATTGTTTGCTGTTTATTGCTTTCTTTTATTGCTACTTCTTTTAGTCACTTACACTTAAACAGTCAAAATGATCATTTCCCATCCTATATCACCGCTGAGTTAGACGGCTTAGAGAATGTAGGCGGTTTAACTTATTCTCCAGCTGTCGAATTTATCGAATTTGGCTCAATATCATCCCTTTTTCCTAACCTGAATCGGTATTCGTCTAATGAAAGAAGCTTTCTAACTTCTTATATTCCTTTACTTAAAGTTAAAACGTTTCTTATGACCATTAAATTYCAAAGTACATTATTCTCTCTTTGAGTTATTCACATAGTTACTAACAAAAAGGAGWTGAAAACGGTGAATAATGAATTAAAGGAACCAATGACGGGGTTAGTTGTGGGTATCGTTTTAATGATTGTCGTTTTCCTTATAGTACATTTTGTATTTGGCTTAGAAGCCTTTTCATAATAATGAAAGAGGCTGGGACAAAAGTATTTTAACTTAAGGAAAATCGAACATTACTGATGCGGTCTATTTATACCGCTCCTGAAATATACTTCGCTTTCTGCGGGAAGCTGRTGAGCCTTCTCGTGCTACTGTGTGGTCTCACCCCTGCTTTTCATTCCGCGGAGGTCTACGTATATTTCATCCGCTCATTTAGCGCTTCGTTCGTATCCTGAGTTAAATCCCTTAGATATGTCCCAGTCTCGTTTTACTAAGAGCTTAATCTATCCATGCAGCATAATCTATGTTAAGATAAAAATAAGTTAATAGACGGTAGGAGACACGGAGAACCAATTTGCGTAATAATGAACCTGTTATTATGCTTGTTGTCGTTTCTTCGTGTCTTTTTTGTATATAAAAATAATGGAGGTTTTATGATGAATACTCATTTTTCAGCGAGTTCAAGAGAAGAGCAGTTAAGCAAGATGATGAACGAAAAGTATGATGTCTTAGTCATTGGTGGCGGAATTACAGGGGCCGGAATTGCCCTTGATGCGACGCTTCGTGGAATGAAAGTGGCGCTTGTGGATATGCAAGACTTTGCAGCAGGTACATCGAGTCGTTCAACAAAGCTTGTTCACGGTGGATTACGTTATTTAAAGCAATTTCAAGTTGGTATGGTGGCAGAAGTAGGGAAAGAGCGAGCAATTGTTTATGAGAACGGGCCACATGTAACCACACCAGAGTGGATGATGTTACCGATGCATAAGGGCGGAACATTCGGTAAAAGAAGTGCAWCTCTTGGGCTGTTTGTGTATGACATGCTAGCAGGTGTCAAAAAATCTGAGCGTCGTAAAATGTTATCGGCTAATGAAACGTCTGAGAGAGAACCACTTGTTAAAAAAGATGGTTTAACAGGCGGTGGGTACTATGTTGAGTATCGTACAGATGATGCTAGGTTAACAATTGAAGTGATCAAAGCAGCATCAGAGCATGGTGCTGATATTATCAATTACACGAAAGCAGAAGAATTTTTATATGATGAAAATAAAAAGGTTTCTGGCATTGTTGCAGGTGATTGCCTGACAAAAAAAACGTATCATCTTCACGCTCGTAAAGTGATTAATGCTGTTGGGCCTTGGGTCGATCAACTGATTGAAAAAGATTACTCGAAAACAAATAAACAATTACGTTTAACAAAAGGGGTTCACCTGGTCATCGATCAATCCGTCTTCCCACTACGTCAGGCCATTTATTTTGATACACCAGATAAACGTATGGTGTTTGCTATTCCACGCGATGGGAAGACATATGTTGGAACAACTGATACCTTCTTTGATCAAGACCTTGCTCATCCGAAAATGACTTCAGAGGATCGTGAATACATTCTAAATGCCATTCACTATATGTTCCCTGACGTATCAGTAACTGAAGATGATGTTGAGTCAAGCTGGGCCGGTGTCCGTCCGCTTATTTATGAAAAAGGAAAAGATCCTTCTGAAATCTCAAGAAAAGATGAGATTTGGGAAGGAGAAAGTGGCCTTTTAACAATGGCTGGTGGTAAGTTAACAGGGTACCGTAAAATGGCGGAATCGGTGGTTAATTTAATCGCAAAACGTTTTAAAGAAGACCAATATAAAGTGTTCAATGATTGTCAAACCAAGAATTTTCCGATCTCAGGTGGCGATGTTGGTGGATCGAAGGGACTAGAGACATTCATCGAAACAAAAGCAGAAGAAGCGCCCCAACACGGTCTAACGAAAGAAGAAGGGCGAAAGTTAGCAGCGATGTATGGATCAAATGTTGATAAACTGTTCCATTATGCGAAAGCGTTCGATATGGAAAAAAGTACGAACCTTAGTCGTTATGTCTATGCAAAAATCAATTATGCTATCCATGAAGAGATGACGGTAAAGCCTAGTGATTTCTTCATCCGTAGGACAGGAGCGCTATTCTTTGATATTGAATGGGTACGTACGTGGAAGGAACAGATCTTTTCATATATGAAAAATGAACTTGCTTGGACGGAAAAAGAATTTTCATACTACCGTGCAGAGTTAGAAAAAGAAATCTGTGATGCGGTGATCCCTGTTGATCTTCAAACAAATAAGACAACAGCAAAACGCTCTTCCTAATCGGAGAGCGTTTTTTGCTTGTATTTACGGTTTTAACACGACTTTTATGCAATCATCTTCATGATTATTAAACAACTCATACCCTTTATTTGCATCTTGAAGGGGGAGGGAATGCGTAATAATTTCTTTTGGATCAAACTCGTTATTGTWAATTTTGTCTAGCAATATAGGCATAAAAGGGATAACAGGTGCCTGCCCCATTTTAAGTGTAATGTTCCGAGCGAAAAAGGCGCCAAGAGGAAAAGAGTTATAGAGGTTTCCATACACTCCAGTGATTTGAACCGTTCCCGCTTTTCGAACTGCTTTTGTTGCTATTTGAATAGGGCCGAGGGTGCCCCCTTGTAGTTTTAATTTCTGTTCAAGAAATTCTAAGGGTGATTTCTTCCCATCCATTCCAACGCAATCGATGACTACATCAGCTCCACCATGAGTAATTTCTTTTAAATATTCACCCATGTCTTCAAAAGCTGCGAAATCAAAGACTTCGACTTGGTTCATTGCTTTAGCTCGTCGTAATCGGTAATCTAGGTAATCAACTGCAATTACTCTCTTTGCTCCATGCATCCAAGCAAACTTTTGAGTCATTAGCCCAACTGGACCACAGCCTAAGACGATAACAGTATCTCCTTTTTTAACGCCTGCGTGGACAACGCTCCAATAGGCAGTGGGGAGAACATCACTTAAAAATAGTAATGATTCATCCTCTAGTTCGCATGATTCAGGAATAACAAAGGGGGTGTAATTACCAAAAGGCACCTTTAAGTATTCAGCTTGTCCTCCTGGATGGTTCCCAAATTTTTCAGTGTAACCAAAATAGCCACCAGAATCATAATGAGGGTTAGAATTATCACATTGACTCGTTAAATCGTGTTGACAGTAAGTACATTCCCCGCATGATACATTAAACGGTATCACTACACGATCTCCTTTTTTAACCCTTTCTACCTCAGGCCCAACTTCTTCTACGATTCCCATCGGTTCATGACCAATTATATAACCTTTGGGAAGAGGCATGTTTCCTTGATACAAATGAAGGTCAGACCCGCAAATGGCCGTAGAGGTTATCCTAACTATCACATCATCTTTCTTTTCAAGCTTAGCGTCTGGAACTTCTTTTACTTCAACATGGTGGTTTCCTTGATAGGTTACAGCTTTCATGTTCTGACTCACTCCTAACGATTATGGTCTTCATTAGTATTTGGTAAGGAGGTAGTCTTATTCATGAGGCCGAATGGTCGCTAATCAAAAAAAGTAGGAGCCAGGCATAGTTGCTTATGGCTCCTTTTTCACTCTTAAAAGTCTAATACTATAATTTTATAAGGGGTTGTTTGAGCTGGGATGCTTTTTGTGGTCGAGGTGTAGAATACGACTAGCTCACGACCTGAAAGAGTTGAAGCATCTAGTAGCTCTCCTTCTTGATTAACGATCAATGTTTCATGGTCAATCGTTAACGCTAGCTCGTTATCAAGACTAATAAGCTGTTCATCAAATGTTGAAACCTTTATCTCTCCCATATCATTGAGGCCATTTATAACCAAAATATCAGGTGGAATAGTGGGAGGATAGATCATCGTAACCGGTTTCTCTTTGTGGTAATACGCAGCAAGTTGTTGTCCCACATGTAGGTCCTCGTACTTGATATCAACTGTATCTGTGTTTAGTAAAATGAGGTCTTCCTCCGTTAAAGGGAGGATCATCTCTGAGTCTTCCTCTTTATTTTTTAYGATCAGTCGTGTGACTCCATCAACCTCTTCAATTGAATCAATTTCTCCTTCGTATTTCATGTACTGAGAGGTACCTTCATCTTCTGTATGACCTATTGAATTTGATTCTTCCATGGCATCGTCCTCACTTGCTAGCACCAATATTCCACTAAAGATAAGAGCACTAACAAGAGCCGCTAGAGCAGCTAGCTTTATAATCTTCACGTCACATCACTCCTATTCTCTACTAATGAAACGTCTCTTAAAGGAAAATGGTAACAAAATAAGGATATTTTTTTCAAGTGACGACTTATGTATCTATTCATTTGGAAAGAAATGACTTAGGATATATGAGGAAAGGAGCTGTTGACACTGAAAGCGTATCGGTTCCATTATTTTTAATTGCAGCCATTATAATAGGTAGTATTTTAGGTATTGTACTAGGTGAACAAGCAGAAGTATTAAAACCATTGGGGGATATCTTCTTAAATCTAATGTTCACCATTGTGGTCCCGCTTGTCTTTTTCTCGATTAGTGCCGTTATTGCGAACATGTCTAATTTAAAGCGTCTAGGGACGATCATGACATGGATGATGGTCGTTTTTATTGTGACGGGCATCATTGCTTCTATTGTGATGATTGCGGCCGTTACCATTACTYCACCAGCACAAGGGGTACAAATCCAGCTTGAAACACTAGAAAATATTGATGAATCGATCAGTCTTGGTGAACAGATCGTAAAAGCAATCACCGTGCCTGATTTTGTAGAGATTTTCTCTAGGACAAGCATGCTTGCTCTTATTATTATGAGTGTACTCGTAGGATTTGCAACGAATCTTGCTGGTCAGGAAGGGCGGATCTTTGCTCAGTTTCTAAAGAGCGGGGCTGCAGTCATGCGGAGGTTAGTTGGGATCATTATGTATTACGCCCCTATTGGTCTTGGC
>NZ_LFEL01000005.1:0-371413 GCF_001037965.1 Bacillus sp. LL01
TCTTTCAATAAAGAACCAGGAGGTTCCTTATATTATCCGGTATTAGCTCCGGTTTCCCGAAGTTATCCCAGTCTCACAGGCAGGTTGCCCACGTGTTACTCACCCGTCCGCCGCTGACTTCTTAAAAGCAAGCTTTTAAGAAGTCCGCTCGACTTGCATGTATTAGGCACGCCGCCAGCGTTCGTCCTGAGCCAGGATCAAACTCTCCAATAAAGAGTTTGAGCTTTTGCTCAAAATTTGCTAGCTTGTCTTACTTTTCGTTCATTTGTTAATCTCGTAGGATTAACGTTTGACGCTGTTGTTTTGTTTAGTTTTCAAAGATCATTTCAATCTGCTAATCGCTCAGAAGCGACTTTACTAATATAACATGTTTCGTAAGTTTAAGTCAACATGTTTTTTGAGTTTCTTTTTTTCTCGTTGTCGCTAGCAAGCTTTTCTCTTGCGGCGACGAATAATAATATACCATGTAATATTATCGACCGTCAATATATCTTTTAAACTTTTTCGAAATAATTTTTCGAATGATTTTAAATGGTGAAGCTCCCTAAGAGAATACCTCTCTGCAGGAGCCTCGGCAAATGCAACCACTTCTATTTATTTATCAGGAACAACTTGATATAGACGGTGATATACCCCATTGCCTTTGGTTTCTTTTTTCTCCACCTGCAAGAATCCCTTTTCGACCAGATATTCCACAAGGACACTCAGATCTACGGAATACTTTCGCAATTTTGGATGGTGAAGCATTTCATTGTAGGACCAGGCCTCTTCTTTTTCTTCCAATACTTCCAACAGATGTTTTGCACCTGTACGTGTTCTGGAATAGATCATAAATTCATTTGCGAGGAACAGAAGCTCCAATCTTTTATCGATTGGTTCATCCCCTTGAATAAGTTCTTCATATAACTTGTAGATTTCCGGTTCTATTTTCTTCACTTGGTTCCACACCGTGATTTCAGGATGGAAGCCATGGTCAATTACAGCCAACCTCGCTAGGTGATGAAGGGAGTGGACGATGTGGTTATAGGCATCAATGTAATGTTTAGAATCAAAGAAGTCTTTCCCTTCTAGGTATCTTCTTATCAATTTAGCAAATTCCAGTCCTATTTTCAGCTTTCGGTCTTCTAAAGGGAAGTCGAGGAGCTTACTTCTCAGAGAATAGATGAACTCATTCCGGTCAAACAGGACTTTACCGTTTATGATCCAGTCAATCACTCTTCGGTTTGTTCCAAGTGTAATCCACTCTTCCAATTGTTGCTCGCTTGCGATATAAAGGGCAGCCTTTTTTTGCAGTAGTTCATAATGTTTCACGTAAAGAGATTCATCAAGCTCTTTTACAACCATAAAGAGAATTACATCAAACTTATCTGTATTGGGGCTTACAGGGTTTTTCTTTTCTATCATTAAGATTCCTTGCGTATTGGATTGACTTGCACGTTCTTGATAGATAGGACGAAGTAAATCTTCCATCTTAGAGACCTCCATATTTAAAAGGGTTTCCCCTATTATTCGACACTTTTATTATTCGACACTTTCTTTTAAAAACCTTTTTTCAATTTTAATCCAGAACATTCCGTCAACTTACTTCTTGTAAGATCTGTGCTTTGATTTCTTCATTTTCTATAAAAATGTGCTATTATAATGTTTTAGGAGGTAGTGGCTATGGCTCGTAAATATTCCAGTAAAATAAATAAAATCAGAACCTTTGCACTCAGTCTGGTATTTATAGGTTTCTTCGTTATGTATATAGGTATTTTCTTTCAAGGAAATATGCTCGTCATGACTTTGTTCATGTTGTTGGGTCTTTTATGCATTGTTGGTTCCACTGTCGTTTACTTTTGGATCGGAATGCTTTCGACCAAGGCAGTGCAGGTAGTTTGCCCCAACTGCGGGAAGCATACCAAAGTTCTCGGGCGCGTCGACATGTGTATGTATTGCAATGAACCGCTAACGATGGATCCTTCTCTTGAGGGGAAAGAGTTCAATGAAGACTATAATTCAAAAAAGAAAGCTGATAGGATTTGATCCTATCAGCTTTTTTATATTTGGTTTCCACGAGTTCTATTAGGTGCAAGCTTTCGTTAATGCGCACCTTTGTCACATTCCGGGCAAACCCCGTAGATTTCCATGCGATGGCGAGCAATTTTGAATCCGGTAACATGGGCAGCCAACGCTTCCACTTCATCAAGACCAGGATAATGGAAGTCGACAATTTTGCCGCATTCATCACAGATCAGATGGTAATGGTCGGTTGTCACGTAATCAAAACGGCTGGAGTTGTCTCCGTAGGTCAATTCTTTCACAAGTCCTACTTCACGGAAAACTCTCAGGTTGTTGTACACGGTCGCGACACTCATGTTCGGGAACTTTCCTTCAAGTGCTTTGTATATATCGTCAGCTGTCGGGTGGGACATTGATTGAATAAGATACTCTAAAATCGCATGACGCTGTGGAGTTATGCGAACTCCAGTTTGTTTTAGCGTTTCAAGCGCTTCTTTTAATTGTTCGTTTGCCACAGTCATGCACCTCACTTTTCATAAAGATTATTACTTTATAATATTTATAATTAGTGTACCGTGATATCGATATTTTTGTCAATATTATTACTAAGCTCTTTTCTACTATTATCTATATGAAGTAATGCGAATTTTAAACCTCTGGCTTCAAAACCGGTTCTTCCCTTTTTAATTGGCTGTTCACATACCTTGCTACAACAAACAGATAATCGGAAAGGCGGTTCAAATAAGCCAGGACGTTCGGCGAAAGCTCATCACTCAGACCCACAGCAGATCTTTCCGCTCTTCGGACAATTGTTCGTGCACTGTGCAATGTCGCTCCAGCTTTCGTTCCCCCAGGTAAAATGAAATTCTTCAAAGGTGTAAGCGTTGCGTCTAGCTCATCCATTTCGTCCTCTAAGCTTTTTACATGATTTTCATTCAGCTTCCATTTCACTTCTTTCCCTGTCGGAGTGGCAAGTTCCGCTCCGACGTGAAAGAGGATTGTTTGAATGTTGGAGAAGGATTTGAGCAATTCTTCTTTACGTGGGAATTTTTCATCGTTAAGAAATGCTACTGCCAGCCCAATCATCGAGTTTGCTTCATCACATGTACCATATGCTTCAACACGCACATGATTTTTATCCACTCTTTGTCCGTAAACGAGAGAAGTTTGTCCTTTGTCGCCTGTTTTCGTGTAAATTTTCATATCCCCATCCCCTTAACTTCAGTTATTTTCACTCTATTCCCCTTATAGCAAAAAAACACCTGCAAGTCCATCAAGGACAGCAGGTGTTTTCATTTTTTTATCCAACATAATCAATCGGCGCATTAGGTCCGATAGGCAGACCTGTCAAAATCCATACGACCAACATGATTACCCATACGATGGAGAAGAATACAGAGTACGGTATCATCGTTGAGATAAGTGTACCGATTCCCACTTTCTTATCATACTTTTGTGCAAACGCAATTACGATTGCGAAGTATGGCATTAGTGGTGAGATGACGTTTGTTGTGGAATCTGCAAGACGGTATGCCAATTGAGTCAGTTCCGGTGAGTAACCGAGACCCATCATCATTGGAACGAATACAGGGGCCATGATCGCCCATTTAGCTGATGCACTTCCGATAAACAGGTTTATGAATCCAGCAACAATCATAAACACTAGTATCAATACGATACTCATGAAACGGTTGGAACTGTCAAATCCGATACCTTGAATCAGTTCTGCACCATTTACAGCAAGAACAAGTCCCAGGTTTGTTTCATTGAAATAAGCGACAAATTGACCTGCAACAAAGGCAAGGACAATGTACGCACCCATCGTTGCCATTGTGTCAGACATCTGGTTTGCTATATCTTTATCATTTTTAATTGATTTCGTGATCATCCCATAGACAAGTCCTGGAATGAAGAACATAATCAGAATTACTGGTACAAGCGTATGGAAGAATGGCGCTTCAAGGAATGTACCATCTCCACGCAGTGGTCCCCAAGAAGGAACAACAAGTAAAGCCAATACTGCAATTGTTGCAATAAATGCAAACAATGCTGCCCATAAACCTTTTTTCTCCTCAGGCTTAAGGAAGTTAACGTCCCCTTTGTAGGCACCTTTGTACTCACCAAGACGAGGTTCTACAATCTTATCCGTTACAAATGTACCAACAATAGTAAGTACGAATACTGAAGCGAACATGAAGTAGTAATTCATCATATAGTTCATACCTGCAGCGTATTCAGGGTTAACAGTTGCTGCAGCTTCTTGTGTTAGTGACCCCAATAGTGGATCTAGAGAAGTCAGCAATAGGTTTGCACTGAATCCTGCTGATACACCAGCAAATGCTGCCGCTAGACCTGCAAGCGGATGTCGGCCAAGCCCTGCGAAAAGGACCGCACCGAGTGGTGTAAGAACAACATAACCTGCATCAGCAGCCATGGATGACATGATACCACCGAATACCAAAGCAGCTGTCATTAACTGTTTCGGTACGGATGTAACCATACCCCGAAGAGCCGCACTGATAAGACCGGACCTTTCAG
The DNA here is from genome assembly GCF_001037965.1 of Bacillus sp. LL01. Lineage (NCBI taxonomy): Bacteria > Bacillati > Bacillota > Bacilli > Caryophanales > Bacillaceae > Bacillus > Bacillus sp. LL01. The sequence goes on from NZ_LFEL01000005.1 coordinate 4,540, forward strand.
CGATACCGATACCAATCATTGTTACAAGCACTGTTCCAAGTGGAGCAAAGCCTGTAAAGTTGGTTACAGCACTTCCAAAGATGTAGGCAATCCCTTCTGAACTGAATAGGTTTTTAACTTGCAGTACTTCTCCTTCATTCAATGGATCGTCTACCTGGACGCCCAAACTGGAAAAAATTCCAGAAGCGACAATAACTAATAACGCGAATATCGCGAATAGAGTTACCGGATGTGGCAGCTTGTTTCCTACACGCTCAATACTGTCCAGAGCACGCATAACAAAGCCACGTTTCTTTTGAGTTGCTTCCATAAAGAAATCCCCTTTCTCAATCTATCAAATTTTCAAAAAATAATAGCAAAAAATCCTTTACCAGTATAATAAAAAACCCTTTCCAATGGAAGGGTTATAGGAATATGCGAAAAATAACCAATTTTTGAAATAATATTAATACTATGTATTCTATACTAAAGGCTGTTTTCGTAAACTTTGTTGCTTTTTCGAAATTTTACTACAAACGTTATAATCGTTGCTGTCGTGCTCTTTTCCTAGTTGTCCAATATAAATGGCATGCGTTATTTAAAGTAGATAAACGGTAAAAAGTCCTAATGCCGACTTTTTACTAGCAATTAGCAACAATCTTTGAGAAAAGAGCCTTACTAAAATAACGCTACTTGTCTTATTATACATCCTCTCTTACTTTATCCATAAAACCTTCTTTTTGAGCATTAATATAAATATTGAACTTTCAGGTGTGCAACATAAAAAGGAGTGCAAGCTTTATGCTCGCACTCTAATCACGTCAACTTTTGAGGAGGTATGCCCTACACTTATAAAATACTCAAGTATGCCTCTTTTGGAGTTAGACATTTGACTTATTTTCAATGAAATGGGCTTTTCTACTGCAGATTTTCTTTTACAAAGCTCAAGGCCGCTTCCACATGGCCCTTCACCTTCACTTTTCTCCACTCTTTCACCATTTCTCCCTCTTTATCGATAAGAAAGGTGGATCGCTCAATTCCCATGTATTCCTTACCGAAATTCTTCTTCAACTTCCATACATCATAAAGCTCAGCCACTTCATGATTCTCATCTACTAAAAGCAGAAACGGCAAACCGTGCTTTTCAATGAACTTTTCGTGCTTAGATTGAGGGTCCGGACTGACACCAAGAATTACTGTGTCGAGGTTTGAGAAATCCTCATGCATATCACGAAAATCGCAGGCCTGTGTTGTACACCCAGGGGTCATATCTTTCGGATAAAAATAAAGAACTACATTTTTGCCGCGATAACTTGAAAGTGTAACCGTTTCCCCGGTATTGGAAAGCAGTGAAAAATCAGGTGCCTTTTTGCCAACTTCAATTGTCATTTCTTTTTCCTCCTTGTAATAGAGTGTTTATCTAAGCCTATCGAAAGAATGTGGAATTATCAAGAAATGAGATGTCATACATATACTTTGTCAAATGACCTAAACTAATGAGAGATTCGAATGAATGGAGGAAAGTGTCATGGAAAAGGAAGAAGTATCACGTGAAGGCGCAGTAACAGAGCACAATAAGAAAATCAGCGTCCACCAGAAGTCCATAGAGACTGCAGTAAACACTGATGATAATTGCCCGGAGCCGGTATCCGAATTATCAAACCGGTTTTTAAACGAGGGGAATTAAAAGTTCACCTCTCACGCCCGTCCATATGCAGTACCACCCTGACTACAAATGCTGCCGGCATGACAAAACCGATCAACGCCTCCGTCATGGCGATGGCCCTGCCTATCCCTATAGGTGTTATATCACCGTAACCAACCGTCAGAATAGTAATGGCACTGAAATAGACCGAGCGAAAGAAGATGGAAAAATAACTTCCACTGATCAGCTCTCCCCTCTCCAACAAAACAGGGTGTCCTTCAATATGCAAAACTGTATATAAAAGTCCAAAGGAAAGTAAAAGCGTGGAGTATATAAGCAGTAACAACAATAGTGTCTCTTTTGATACATAGGGAATGCTTCTGCTTTCTGAAGAGAATACATGCGAGAAACTGATGAAGATAGCAATGAAAATGAATATGACAATAAATAAATAAAGCATCCTATTCCTCCAATACGCGGACATGCCATTAGTACAATATACGCAGTAGAAGAATAGGTATGCTTTTTTTGTATCTATAAAGAGTTTTACCGTTCCTTCTCGCTGCAGTCACTCGCTTTCCGCGGGGCGGTGCTTGAGCCTCCTCACAACGCTTCAGGGTCTCAACCTACCGCTACCTCCCGCCGGAGTCGAGTGCCTTCCGCTCCAATCCACTTTTTAATTGTTAATTCCCTGCACCTCTATATTTTGTCACACCGACGTTCCAGACAAACACGGCTAGAACAAAGAACGCCACTCCGATGAACGGAGTCATAAAGGCGTATCCATACCACTCAGATCTTCCGAGAAAATAGGCAGAAGGATAAACGCCGACAAAGGCGAATGGAAGAATCCACGTTAAAACAAATCGAATGACACTGTTGTAGATGTCCACCGGATACCTGCCGTAGTTCCCAATATTATACATCATTGGCATAATTGACGTTCTGGCATCTGACCAGAAGCCGATGCTTGCAAGCAGAACGAAGATCCCCGCATAGACGAGTGCTCCTCCTAGAACAAATACAACCAGAAGAATGTAATCGTACCAAGCAAAGCTTAACCCTAGCGAACTTCCGGCATATATCATGATGGCAACACCTGTCACGACACCGAATAACGACTCCAACTCCATCCGCTCAAGCACTACTTGGAACAGGCTGTGGATCGGTCTTGTCAGGATGCGGTCCATCTCCCCTTTTACAATGTACCGTTCATTAAAATCCCAAATATTGAAAAACGCGGAAAACAGTGCATATGGCACCAAAAAGAAGCCATAGATGAAGATGATCTCTTCCCTGCTCCAACCGCTCAAGAACTGCGTATGACCAAAAACAACCAGGATGAACACCAGGTTGACCGCCTGGAACAGCAAGTCGGAGAGGATTTCCACGACTAGGTCAGCCCTGTATTGGAACCGCGTTTTCATATATTGGCCCATGTATTGAAAAAACATCGAGATATAAAACATTCCTCACCCTCCTTGCACGACTAGTTGTTTTTTTGCCAGATTCCATAGCAATTGAATAGGGATGATCAAGATGAATACCCAAACCACCTGCAGGAGCAATGCTTGAAATACCGCGTTACCTGTAATACCCTCTGTGAAAATCATGCTGGGAATATAGCTGATCGCCTGAAAAGGCAGAAAACTCATGATGTCTTGTGCCCATAACGGATAAAAGCTTATTGGAAGTAGTAATCCCGAGAACAAATCAATGACCACACGCTTGGCCCGAATCAGGCCGTCATTATTAAATAGAAAGAACGTCATAATACCAGTCAGCAGATTTATCTGTGTATTCACGATAAAGCTGAAAATGATGGAGATGCCGAATAGCCCCCAAGTGGTAAGGTTTGCCGAGAACTCCAGCGGAAAAACAAGCGCCACGATTACCATCCCGGGAATCGAGAAGAACGCGAGACGGAAAATTCCCTCTCCCAGTCCTTGCATGGTCTTCATGCCAAGGTAGTTATAAGGCCTGATTAACTCAACTGCAACCTTTCCTTCTTTTATCTCCTGAGCGATTTCGCGGTCAATATTATTAAAATAAAATGCCCGAGCCATCCAGGCAACTGCGACATATGTTGTCATCTGGATGGTGGAGATGCCTTGGATATCCTCTTTTCCACTATAGATAGCCTGCCAAAGGAAATAGTAGGCACCGATATTGATGCTGTATATCAGAATCCCTGAATAGTAATTGGTTCGATACGCAAGCATCATCAAAAAGCGAATCCGTATCATTTCAATATATTTATCCATGGGTCAACACCGGCTCCGTTTCGGATTGTGGTTGCGTGGCAGCCATTCCCTTTTCGTAAATGTTGCGGATAATTTCCTCTGTGGAAATCTCCTGGATGGTGAGATCCGTGATGGCGAACTTACCGACAACCCTTCCTATCAGTTCAGAGATTTCATCCTCTTCTTTTGGTACAACCGCACTCCAGATTGTTTCCTTCCCTTCGTTTTTCCAGAGGACTTCTAGGTCGGGAGTAAGTTGTGCGAGTTGTTCTTCCATTACATTTTGGGCAAATTGAAAACGGATCTGCTTCCCTTCTCCCCAGTTGTTGCGTAGCTTTTGTAGTGATCCATCATAGATGATTTTCCCCTCATCGAGCATGACAACCCTCTCACAAAGTGCTTCAATATCCGCCATGTCATGCGTGGTCAACAGGATGGTCGTTTTATACTTTTCGTTTATTTCCTTTAGGAACTGCCTGATTCTCAGCTTCACGAGAACATCCAGACCGATTGTCGGTTCGTCCAGGAATAGCAGTGGCGGATTGTGAATGAGCGCCGCTGCCAGTTCACAACGCATACGTTGACCAAGCGAGAGCTTTCGGACCGGCTTGTCCAACAGGTGGCCGATATCGAGAGTTTGGATGACATGTTCCATATGCTCGTTATAATCCTCGTCCGACACCTTGTACACCTTTTTTAGAAGTCGGAATGATTCCTGAACCGCTATGTCCCACCAAAGCTGGGAGCGCTGACCGAACACGACACCAATGGAACGGACAAACTCCTCTCTTTCTTTGTGGGGGTTCATCCCGTTTACACGTACCGTACCGGATGTCGGGGTGAGGATCCCCGTCAACATTTTAATGGTGGTCGATTTTCCAGCACCATTCTCCCCGATATACCCAACCATCTCCCCTTGCTTGATGTTAAAAGAAACATCATGGACGGCTGGCACTATTTTATAGTTTCTTGTAAAAAGGTCTCGGAACGCTCCCTTCAAACCAGAACGACTAGAATATGCTTTAAACTCTTTGCGAAGTGAATCTACTTCTATTACGTTATGCATCTATTTTTCTTCCTTTCTTTTATATGAAAATTACCTCTTTATAAAAGGCTATTTTCGTAAACTTTGTTGCTATTTCGTATTTTTTAATCAACCTTTATATTCCTTACTGTCGTGCTCTTTTCCCGGCGTACAGAATAACCTACATGCCAATTTTAGAGTAGATAAGCTGTGAAAAATCCAAAGGCCGATTTTTCTTGGTAAAAAATCCAAAGGCCGATTTTTCTTGGTAAAAAGTCCAATAGCCGATTTTTCTTGGTAAAAAGTCCAATAGCCAACTTTTCTTGGTAAAAAGTCCAATTGCCGACTTTTTACTTGTGAATAGCAACAATCTTTGAGAAAAGAGCCTTGTAAAAAAAGCTCATAGAGACTAGTTTATTACAAAGGAAGGGGAACACTCAAACGGGAAGGTTTGGGAATTCTGTTTTCCATTACATCACCCACGCATTCATGATAAAATAACATATCATTTGGTCTACCCAAATCAAGAGGAGGATTCAAGCAAAATGAATTTCACAAAATCCGAACAAATACACGAAGAAGCACTACAACATATAGTCGGCGGTGTAAACAGCCCGTCACGTTCGTATAAAGCAGTTGGTGGCGGAGCGCCTGTAGTAATGGAACGAGCGGAAGGAGCATACTTCTGGGATATAGACGGCAATAAGTACATAGACTACCTGGCAGCATACGGACCAATCATCACAGGTCATGCCCACCCGCATATTACAGAAGCCATTACAAAAGCGGCCCAAAACGGGGTCCTATACGGAACTCCTACTCCCCACGAGGTGAAGTTTGCGAAAATGCTAAAAGAAGCGATGCCTGGGATGGACAAGGTGCGCTTTGTCAACTCAGGTACGGAAGCGGTCATGACAACCATCCGTGTAGCGCGAGCCTACACAGGTCGCGACAAAATTATCAAGTTTGCAGGTTGCTATCACGGCCATTCCGATCTTGTACTCGTTGCAGCAGGATCTGGTCCCGCAACATTGGGAATCCCGGATTCCGCCGGCGTACCGAAGAGTATTGCCAATGAAGTGATCACCGTTCCTTTTAACGACATCGAACCGTTCCGTGAAGCAATGGAAAAATGGGGCGAGCAGATTGCAGGTGTTCTTGTGGAGCCGATCGTAGGTAACTTCGGAATTGTGGAACCGATGCCCGGATTCCTTCAAGCAGTGAACGACATCAGTCATGAAGCTGGAGCACTGGTGATTTACGATGAGGTAATCACGGCATTCCGCTTTATGTACGGTGGCGCACAGGATATGTTGGGAATTACACCTGACCTGACTGCTCTTGGGAAAATCATCGGTGGCGGACTTCCGATTGGTGCATATGGCGGCCGTGCGGAAATCATGGAAAAAGTGGCACCGCTCGGACCTGCTTATCAGGCAGGAACCATGGCTGGTAACCCGGCATCCATCCTTTCGGGGATCGCATGCTTGGAAGTCCTCCAAAAAGAAGGAGTCTACGAACACCTCGACCATATTGGACGCTTGCTTGAAGAAGGTATTCTCGAAAGAGCAGAAAAGTACGGAATCACCATTACCATCAACCGCCTTAAAGGAGCACTTACCATCTATTTTACAGACGAAACGGTGGTCAACTACGAACAGGCGGAAAACACCGACGGCGAGCAGTTCGCAAAATTTTTCAAACTGATGCTGAATCAAGGAATTAACCTTGCCCCTTCTAAATATGAAGCATGGTTTGTAACAACCGAGCATACGGAAGAAGACGTAAAAGTTACTCTGGATGCAGTAGAGCACGCATTCAAAGAATTGGCGAATGCATAAATATACAAGACAGCGTGTACACCCATACGCTGTCTTTTTCTATGACTTGCATTGAAAACGCTTACAAATAAACGTTTTCTATCTACCCTTACTTGTATGACTTCTTCATTTTTTTGCATAAAAAATTGATTTTTATTGTTTGAAATGTTAATATATAATTTAAAGTCTGAAAATTCCCTTATTTATTTTTCCTCACTTTTTACCTATTTATAAGAAAACCGTATGGCAAACCTCACGCAGAGCGTACAGCTACTACAAATTAACTGCACGCGTTTTTCTTATTAAACTATCAAACCACAGGAGGTGAATGGCTAGTTAGGGTCCCCTCTTATATCCCTAGTTAACAGCCAATCCATATGAAAAATTGGAGTCCAAGTACATTTAAAGATTTTCACAACGCAGAACATGATGCATGTGGTATTGTATCCGCTATCGAAAAGAAAAAAATCCCAACAAAGAAAAATATCGATGACTGTATAGATGCACTTGTCAAAATGAATCACCGTGCAGGTTTCATTAACGGTGAAGGAGATGGTGTTGGTATCCATATCGACATCCCTCTTGCGCTATGGAAGAAAAAACTTGAGAAAGTTGATCAGGACGCTTCCCTGGTAGATCGCGAAGATTTCGTAGTCGGCCACTTTTTCATCAATCATCACGTTGACGTGGACCAAGTGAAAAAGGAGATTACAAGTATTTTAGAAAAAGAGTCTCTTAAGCTTGTTTTCGCTTCTGACACGGTCACTTCTTCTGAAGCATTAGGACCAATTGCCATCATCCAGGACCCTGTCTTCTGGCAGATTGCCCTTGTTTCCGAAGATCAGGACTGTACACAGGCGCAATTGTTCCATGCTGCCATTGAAATTGAAAAGAATGATGACGTACATGTAGCATCACTTTCCAACTACCATGCAGTCTATAAAGTGATGGGTGCCGGGGATATTTTGCCGAAATTCTATCATGACCTGGCTAACCCGCTAGTTGCATCTACGATGACTCTTGGCCATAACCGCTACTCTACTAATACACTCTCGAACTTTTTTCGTGTGCAGCCATTTAGCGTCCTAGGGCATAACGGAGAAATCAACACGATTGCAAAGCTTCGTGATGAGGCGACCATGATCGGTGTGCCACTGACGAACGGTGGAAGTGATTCACAAGACTTGAACAGAACAATCGATACATTGATTTCACGAGACGGTTTCACGCTCTTTGAAGCGCTTGATATCGTGTTCCCTCCAATTATCAATGAAATCAAGAGCTATCCTGCTCACTTACAGGACCTTTACACATATGTCCGTGAAACGTGGGGGCACTTTGCACAAGGTCCAGCGGGTATCATCTCCCGAAATAAGGATGAAGCGGTGTTCAGCTTGGATGCCCTTGGCTTGCGTCCACTTTGGATGCTTGAGACGGAAACATCTTATTATTTTTCATCAGAGCCTGGAATCATTCCGACAACGGAATACATGGCAGAGCCGAAACCTTTCTCCCCTGGTGAAAAAGTCGGGATGAAATGGGATGGCGACACGATCAAAGTATATGACTATCATGCTTATCAAGAGGAAGTCTACCAGCGCATGAACGAAAAGTTCGCGGTCAGAGGCTTCGCTGAGCGTCTAAATGCACCGAAGCTTGAGAGCTATGTATCTACCGCTCCGCTTGCGAAAGTCCATAACGGACATTATGCCGCATTTGGGTGGGACCGTGAGCATATTCAAATGATTGAACAAATGGCGGAAAAAGGTGCTGAACCAATTCGCTCCCTTGGTCATGACGTTCCACTTGCTGCCATGAATCCAGGTCGCAGCAATATCGCTGATTTTATAAAAGAAAGCGTTGCGGTTGTTACGAACCCTGCGATTGACCGTGACCGTGAGACAGAGCACTTTTCCACAAGAACAGTTATTGGAGCTCGTCCTGCTTTGCAAAGTGAAGAGGAGATACCTAACGGGTACACAATTGAACTTCTTACTCCATTATTAGTGGAAGGTCAGGTTGGCATGGACTGTGCCGCAGAATTGGGGCAACCATCATATGACCAAGTCGTAAACCAGTTCCACACACAAGGGCTGACATATTACCTAAATGCCACTTGTGGTACGGATGAAAAGATCCCCACTGCATTGGACCGTTTAAAAATGGAAGCGGTGGACGCGGTAAAAGACGGTAAAACATTACTGATTATTGATGATGCCCAAGCACATAAGGATGGTCAACTTTGGTTAGACCCGCATCTTGTGACAGCAGCCATCAATGAAGAACTGGTTCAGCACCAGTATCGCCGTAAATGTGCACTGTTGCTTCGTTCCGGTGCCATCCGTTCTCTGCATGATGTGATGGTCGCAATCGGTCTTGGAGCAAATGCCATCAGTCCATACCTTTTGTTCGGCACGGTTAGCGATGACATAACCAAACCTGTTGTGAACCTGTTTGGTGCGTTGACTAAAGGAATGGAGAAAGTAATTTCCACTATCGGAATTCATGAACTAAGAGGATATGGACGCCTGTTCTCTGCAATCGGCCTTCATAAAGAATTAGAAGATGCCCTTGGAATCGTCAACTTCCTTGGTTCCGATAAGCTCGGATTCAATTTTGCAAAATTAAAAGAGGATGCTGCTGATCGTGCAATTGACTTTGAAGATGAAAAAGCACGTCCAGGCAAGTCGTTTCATCTCTTCCCACGTATCTGGAAAGCAATTGGAGATGTTGCGAAGAACGGAACGTACGATGATTATCGCGAGAAACTGAATGAACAGGAAACAAAAAATCCTATTACCATCCGTCACTTGACCGATTTGAAGGTATCTGACAAACAGACTACCAAAGAAAAAGTGAATATCGGAGTAGGCGCGCACAACCTTCCATTCGTCATCGCTTCTATGTCCTTTGGTTCCCAGAACGAGATTGCGTTCAGAGCCTATGCCGAAGCTGCGGATAAGCTGAACATGGTCAGCCTTAACGGTGAGGGTGGCGAGATCAAGGATATGCTTGGAAAATACCCAAAAACGCGCGGACAGCAGGTTGCCTCCGGACGTTTTGGAGTGAATGCTGAGCTACTGAACTCTTCCAACCTGTTGGAAATCAAGATCGGGCAAGGTGCAAAGCCTGGTGAAGGTGGACACTTGCCAGGATCAAAAGTAACTGCCAAAATCGCTGAAGCACGTAATGCAACGATTGGATCGGATTTAATCTCTCCATCCAATAACCATGATATCTACTCCATCGAAGACTTGGCTCAGATGATTGCCGAGCTGAAAACAGCCAACGATCAGGCGAAAGTTGCCGTAAAAGTACCGGTTGTTCCAAATATCGGAACGATTGCAGTCGGAATCGCAAAGGCTGGTGCCGACATCATCACGATCAGTGGTTTTGACGGCGGTACAGGGGCAGCGAGAATACATGCCCTTCAATATGTAGGTTTGCCAGTGGAAATTGGTGTAAAAGCTGCGCATAACGCGTTAATAGAATCCGGCCTCCGCAACAAAGTGGAAGTCTGGGCGGACGGCGGAATTAAGAGCGCACTCGACTGCATGAAGGTCATGCTCTTAGGTGCGAACCGTATTGGATTTGGAACACTTTCCATGATCGCCATTGGTTGTACGACATGCCGCGGCTGTCACTTGGATACATGTCACGTTGGAATCGCAACGCAAATCGAATCCGAAGCACAAGCGAAGGATCACGGATTGCGCCGCTTTGTTCCAAGACAATCGGATCTTGCAGTTCAAGGATTGATGAACCTTTTCACCGCTTTTGGTGAAGAACTGAAAGCATTGACCGCTTCCCTAGGTTTTGAGAATCTGCAGGATATCGTTGGCCGCTCCGACCTTCTTGAACAGACGCGTGGTTTGGAATCGCTGGATCTTTCCAACCTGCTTCATACGTTAGACGTGCCACAGCTTGCACAAAAAGAAGTAGCTGCAAGCATGGAAAAAGAAAAGCTTCTTGTTGCAGCAGGTGCAGAATATCTTGATTACCAAGAAAGCGATCTGCATGAATCCCGTCAATTCGATGCGGTGACAGCCGAGCAACGTGTCCTTGGTAGCCGTGTTTCCTGCCACCGAGTACGTGGACGTTTGGATGGCTCATATCTGGAATTGCCGGATGTGGAGCTTCGATATAACAAAGGCTCCATTCCTGGTAACGGTCTTGGTGCCTACAACTCAACTGGTATCAACATCAAAGTAGAGGGTGGCGCACAGGATGGCATCGGAAAAACTGCATTCGGTGGAAGCATCTTCGTCTTTAAATATAAAGGGAAAGACGGCAAGTTCTATAACGGCTCTGTCGGAAAAGGCTTTGGCTATGGTGCCCAGAAAGGTGCACTTGTCGTCCAAGGTAATGCCGACGCCCGCGCAGGTATCCGTCTATCAGGTGCTGACATGATCATAGGTGGAAAAGTAACCACTCCTATTCCAGCAGTTGAGCACGGGAACCTTGGAGTCAACGCCAACATCAAGGGCTTCGCATTTGAATACATGACAAACGGACGCGGGCTCGTACTTGGTGACCCTGGCCCATGGATCTGCGCAGGGATGACAGGCGGTGCAGTTTACCTCCGTCACCAGCCGGAAATGGGCTTGACGAAAGAAGCACTACAACGCCGTATCGCAAAAGGTGCGAAAGTGAACATCGAACCTCTTAATGCTGCAGGAACAAAAGATGTGGTAGAACTACTATCCATCTATCATCAGTCCCTAAAGGACCAGCATCAATTGGAAGAAGCCGCGGAAATCAAGCAGATGCTCGATAACCCGTCAGCATACTTCCTACAGGTCAACCCTGTCAAAGAACAGGCAGACCCAGCTGTTTCAACTGAGTAATAATAGAAGGCTCTTTTATGAAAACCAGCCTAATAGGAAAACAAAATAGCACCCGTCAATGGGGTGCTATTTTTGTAGGATAAATTAATGGAAGGCAATGGATAATAAGAAATAGGGCTATTATATCAACCAAACCAACAGCCCATTTTTTGTAAATTTATTCATTAACTTATTGCACGAAGTTTCGAAACGTTGTATAGTACATTAGGTGTTTAAGATACTTACAGCGCAACATATAATTCATATGTGTTTAGCTCACCAGTAAGTAGGCTATATAAAACGGAAACACAGGAAAGGAATTTTATTAAAAATGAAACTTGGTGCCCGTATAGTTAAGACCGGTATCGCGATAACCCTTGCCCTTTTTGTGGCCCAGTGGCTCAATGTTCCCACTCCCTTCTTTGCAGGAATCGCAGCGATCTTTGCTATCCAACCATCCATTTATAAATCATATCAATCCATTATTGAACATGTGCAGGCAAACCTGATCGGAGCAATTTTAGCCATCATCTTTTCCTTACTCTTTGGCCATGACCCATTCATCATCGGTCTGACAGCAATCTTTGTCATTGGAATCAACCTGAAGCTTAAGATTGAAAACACGATTCCTCTAGCACTTGTGACTGTTATCGCGATTATGGAAAGCCCTGGGGAAAATTTTCTTGAATTTGCCCTCGTACGTTTTTCGACCGTCATGATTGGTATTTTATGTGCCTTTCTAGTAAATCTGATCTTTTTACCGCCTAAATACGAAACAAGACTTTACTATAAGGTGAAATTAACGACAGAGGACATTTTGAAATGGATCCGCATCAACATGCGTCATGGTACAGAGCATCACCTTCTGAAAACGGATATTGAAATGCTCCGCCAACGAGTGCTGAAGCTTGAGCAACTGTTCATGCTATATCAAGAAGAGCGAACCTACTTCCCTACTCTGAAGAAATCAAGTTCCAAAGCACGCAAACTCGTTATATTCAGACAACTGATTCTGACGAGTAACCGGGCATTATACACATTGAAGACGCTACACCGACTGGAAAACGAACTGCACCATATGCCTGTCGAATATCAGCATTATATCAAAGCAGAACTGGATCACCTGGTAAACTTGCACGAACAGATCCTACTGAAATTCGTTGGTAAAATAAAACAGCACAACACATCGGAAATGTATGAAGAAGAACGCTTTAACAAGCAGCAATTCATTGATAAGTTCATGATTCACAAAGAAAACTGGGGTGAATACGAAGGCGACGTCGAAGTCTGGTACCATCTGTTCCCTCTCGTCTCCAAGATCATTGATTACAGTGACCAATTAGAACACTTGGACAAATTGATTGACAGCTTCCAGAAATATCATGTAGATGATAATGAGTTTGAAATTGGAGAAAATGAAGAAGAATAAAAGTAATATGAAGCACTTTCCTGCTGAAGTTTTGCGGGGAGGTGTTTTTTGATTGGGTTCTAAGATGACAAGTGATTTTTTGAGGTGACATAATAGCGGAAAGGTCGAAGTTGGTTTGGGAAATGTAGAAGCTAGTTTGGGAAATGTAGAAAGCAATCCAGGAAATGTAGTAGCTGGCCACTGAAAGGTAGAACAGTAGACCGTATAGGGTAGAAGCTCACCTCTGAACCGTACAATTCATAAATTTTAAACATTTTCCCCACACAAAAAACCAACCTTCAGCAGTAACTTACCTACGCCAAAGGTTGGCTCACTAAAGATACTTAATTAACTTATCTCTTGAATCGTAAATAGATTATAGTAATGTCCTTTTTTCCTCATTAACTCTTCATGAGACCCGACCTCAACAATCTTCCCGTGCTCAAGCAAGACGATTCTGCTTGCATGGGTGATTGTAGAAAGGCGATGGGCAACAACAAAGGTTGTCCTATTGGCCGCCAAGCGTTCTAGCGACTCCTGAATCAGATGCTCACTTTCGAGATCCAGTGCGGATGTTGCTTCATCCATCACAAGGATCGGCGGATTTTTCAGGAACACGCGAGCGATGGCAACACGCTGCTTTTGGCCACCTGAAAGCTTCACACCGCGCTCTCCCACCTTCGTTTCATAGCCTTCAGACAAGCTCGAGATAAAATCATGCGCATTTGCTGCTTTGGCAGCTTCGATAATTTCTTCCATCGTTGCATCAGGTTTCCCAAGAGCAATATTTTCGCGAACGGTATCACTAAACAGAATGCTGTCTTGAAGGACGATTCCGATCTGCTTCCGCAACGATTGGACCGTTACATCACGTATGTCCACTCCATCCAGCTTTATTTTACCGTCAGTAACGTCATAAAATCTTGGCAACAAGCTGACCAGAGTGGATTTTCCTCCACCACTCATTCCGACAAGTGCAATGGTTTCCCCCTCGCGGACTTGCAGCGACAAATTCTTCAATACGTAATCTTCATTCTCCTCGTACTTAAAGGAGACATTTTCAAAGCTGACTTCCCCGCGTGCCGTTTTACATTCCATGGCATTAGGCTTATCCGTAATATCATACTTTTCATCCACGAATTCAAACACACGGTCCATTGATGCAATGGACTGAGTCAATGTTGTTGAAGAGTTGATCAGCCTGCGCAACGGATTGTATAGGCGGTCGATATATGCAATAAACATGACCATTTCTCCGACCGTCAGCCCTTGATTAATTACTTGATACCCTGCATACCCGATAACAAGTAGCGGGGCAATATCCGTAATTGTGTTCACTACTGCAAAAGTTTTTGCATTCCAGCTTGTATGATCCAGTGCTTTATGCAAAAAGTTGGTGTTCTGTTTCTTGAACTGCTCCTGCTCATAGTCCTCAATTGCCATACTTTGAATGACAGGCATCCCCTGAACACGCTCATGCAGATGGCCCTGCACTTCGGCCAATGCCTGAGAACGCACTCTTGTCAGATGGCGTAACCGACTGTAAAAATATTTGATCGAAAATCCATAAAACGGGAACAACATGATGGACACAAGTGTCAAAGTGATATCCACCTGGAACATGATAATGATCACGATTAAAATGGTCGCAAGGTCCAGCCAAAAGTTCATCAAGCCCGTGATGACAAAGTGCTTCGTCTGTTCCACATCATGGATGACCCTTGAAATAACTTCTCCTGCCCGATTGTTGGAGTAAAACCTCAAACTCAAGCGTTGAATATGGTCAAACAGCTTATCCCGCAGGTCATAAAGAATTTTACTGCCTGTCCATTGTGCGAAGTATTGTCTGTAATACTCAATCGGCGGTCTTAACACTAAAAAAGTCACAAAGATAGCTCCCATGATAAGAAGCAACTCATTCGTTTTCTCTTCTGCTGACCGACCGTCCATCAGCAATATATCATCCACAACGTATTTTAATAATAAAGGAATTAATAATGGCAAACCGAATTTCAGCATCCCAATAAGGATGGTACCGACAATCTGCCACCGATAAGGCTTCACAAATTGCATGTACCTCTTTATACTATCCAATTGACTTCCTCCCATTGATGTCTGCTAACTTCTCTTTCTTGTTAGCTTCCGCTTTCCGTATTAAAACATGTATGTAATCATATAAACGCCGCTGTTGATTTCCGCACTGGGCTTCGCTTTCCTAGGGGCGGTGCTTGAGCCTCCTCACTTCGTTGCGGGGGCTCAAGCTACCGATATCTCCCTCAGGAGTCTACGCCCCGTGCTCCAATCAACAGCTAGAAAACACTCAATATTTAAGAATGTTTTAACTGTCCATAAAACAAAAAAGGCCTGGCATATCAACTAACCAGGTACCTTTTGCAAAAATTACCCTCTATACGTGAGGTAACGCTCATACCACAAATCGATAAAGTCTGGGGCAAACGGGCCTTTCCGCTGCCTGATCCACGAAATCAACGTTTGAACATTGCTCTTAAGAATTTTATCGATGACTTCAGGATAGTTCATCTCTTTACGATGCTTCTCGTATTCATCCTCATCCAACAAAATAAACGTCATATCAGGAAATACCTTTATATCAAGGTCATAATCTATGTATTTCAACGCTTCATCATCCGCGATAAAAGGGGAGCTGATATTGCAATAGTAGTACACCCCATCTTCTCTGATCATACCGATAATGTTGAACCAATGCTTCCCATGAAAATAACAAATAGCCGGTTCCCTTGTGATCCAGGTTCTTCCGTCCGATTCTGTCACAATGGTTTTGTCGTTTCCACCAATAACAAGGTTTTGCGTCCCCTTAAGCACTGTCGTCTCATCCCAGACTCTATGGATAAGACCATTGTGCTTATAGCTATGTATTTGTATTGTTTCACCTTCTTTGGGACAACCCATTCCTCTCCCCTTCTTTCTTTTTTATGCCCGCACTTCTCAGTTAAAAGCAAACCATTTTCTACTATTATAACGTTTCAAGTGAAAATTTAAAACAAAAGAGCCATCTTTATGAAAAGAAGATAGCTCCACCGTTAAAGTTATAACGCTCTGAACGTAAAAATATTTCCGATTACACAGACCCTTGTAAGTGGTAGGATCGAATTGCCTCTTCCGTTTGCGTTTCGAAAACCGATTGTATTTCCGCCAAATCCTCTTTCATTTTGGCTATATCCTCTTTTAATTTTTCGAGCTTTTCCGCTTCTTCCTTCAGCTGCTGCAACTGTTCCTCCACTTTCTGGCTTTGTTCAATCTCACCTTGCAGCAATAAAAGCCTATCCATCGTCTTCAATTGCTCAGCCACCGCCATATCAAACCTATCCTCCATAAAATTCTCCTCCTTACCAAATACAATACCCCTCTACTACATAACATTCTTCCCCCTACCCCCAAACCCTTTGACTACATATGTAGACCAAAGGGAAGTTTTGTCGACCGAAAAATATTTTAAATCGGGGGTCAGACCCCCGCAGGAATTTCCCCCTCCACAACGAAGAAGCACTCCCCATCGGTGTGATAAGGAGTGCTTCTTGTTATTTCTTTATTATTGTTGTTGGTTTTGTTGGTTCTTTTTAGCTGCAGATTGAGCGTTTTGTTGTCTCACCTGTTGAGCGTTTGTTTCACTCGCAAATTCAGCACCGAATTGTTGTTGGTTTTGCTGAGCATTTTGTTGTTTCACGTGTTGAACGCTTGTACCAGAAGCTGTTTTGTTAGCTTGGTTTTGTTGGTTGTTGTTTGCCATTGTTTATCACCTCCACGAAATTTAAGATAACCATTTCGAGGGTAAACTATGACAAAAAGTTAAAAAAATATTTTCTGTATATTTTAGACGAGTAAAGATCTTCCTCCATCCACAATAATTGTTTGCCCACGAATCATACTCGATTGATCAGATAATAGGAACATAACTGTATTCACCAGGTCATCTGGTTCCACCATTCGTCCAGCAGGCGTATTGCTCTTCGCATCCTCAAGTAATTCTTCTCTATTTGGGAAATGTTTCAATGCGTCCGTATCCACTGCTCCACCAGATACCGCATTTACGACGATATTCTTATCAGCCAACTCAACAGCCAGGTAACGAGTCAATGCCTCAATGGCAGCTTTTGATACGCCGACAGTGGTGTAGTTTTTCAAATAGCGGATGGAACCTAAGGAGCTCATGCTGACGATTTTCCCTCCGCCAACCTTCTCCATTCGTTTTGCTGCCTCCTGAGCCAAGAAAAGCAACGCCTTGGAATTGATGTTCATCGTCCAATCCCAATGAGACTCTTCAAGTTCCATCACATGACGCAATACCCCGGATGCCGCGTTACTTACCAATAAATCAAGACGCCCGAACTCTTCATCAATTTTCACAAACATTTCTTTAATCTTCTCTGGTTGGCCGACATTCGCTTTCACTGTCAAAACTTTCACACCATGTGACTCGATCTCCGTAGCCGTTTCCTGTGCCGCTGTCTTGCTGCGATTATAGTTGATGACAATGTTATAGCCCTCTTTTGCCAATTCCAACGCTATTTTCTTACCGATTCCACGGCTGCTTCCCGTTACTAATGCCACTTTGTTTGTCATAATCTCTACTCCTTTATGTATGGAAACTATATATAATATCTTTCAGTATAAGCCTTATTGATTCATCAAACAATAACCCCATATACTTTGCCATGAAGGAGGCAGGAAGCTATGTATGTCGGACGTGACATGACCGAACTATCCATGCATTCCAAAAAAGAATGGAAAGACAGTGAGCTCGCTTACTTTCATCATTCCCTGCAACAGATGGTGCCTTACTTAAATGCAGAGGGCCAAAGCATTCACAGGGAAATTGTCCTGGAAATCGAGGCACGCGGAGGATTTAAACGCCACGATGCTGACTGGACACACGGAACTCGAATCAGTTACGATTGACACCACAAAAAGGATCAACCACATGGCTGATCCTTCTACTATTGATTAATTTTCATAAATTCCTTCCACATATTCTGATGAGATACCGGAAACGCATACTTCTTCATTTCCTCCATCGTTACGGCATTCAATCCACTATCCGGTGGAATCTCCCCGCTCCATTTACCGACATAAACACTCACATCCCACACCAAATGGGAGAAGACATGCTTGATATCACATAAATACTCTCCAACCGCTACATCCATCCCATATTCTGTCTTCACCAACTGATGCAGCTGTTGCTTTGCTGTTCCCAATTCGTCCACCTTTACAAAGTTGGGGAATTCCCATAGGTTAGCCAACAAGCCTTTACCTGCCCTGCGGTGAATCAGGAATCTGCCATCACTGTCCATCAGGATTCCCGCAACAAGCGCAACCTGCTTTGTTGATTTCTTTTTCGTTTTAACAGGCAGCTGCGTTTGTACCCCTTCGGCAAAAGCTCGGCAATGCTCCCTCACAGGGCACAACAGACAGGACGGAGAGGTTGGTGTGCAGACCATCGCCCCAAGCTCCATCAGTCCTTGATTAAAGAATGAAGGGTTTTCTTTTGAAATCAAATCACGAATGACCTCTTCAAATATCTTCCGGGTTTTCGGTTTGGCAATATCGTCCTCAATCATCAGTATTCTAGACAATACCCTCATGACATTCCCGTCCACAGCAGGTTCCGGAACACCATAAGCGATACTCAAAATAGCTCCTGTCGTGTACGGACCTACCCCTTTTAAAGTAGAAATCTCTTTCGGCGAATTCGGGACAATACCTTCATAGCTCTCATGGACTTCCCTTACCGCACTCTGCAGATTCCGTGCACGAGAGTAATAGCCAAGCCCCTCCCAAGCCTTCAAGACCCTGTCCTCCTCCGCTTCCGCCAAACTTTGTATGTTTGGGAACTGCTCAATAAAGGAATTGAAATAAGGGATGACCGTGTCCACTTTCGTCTGCTGGAGCATGATTTCGGAAACCCAGACTTTATAGGGGTCCTGATCCTTTCTCCAGGGCAAATCTCGCTGCTCCCGTTCAAACCAAGTAATTAAATCGTGCTGAAAACCATATATATCAAAATCATCAAGTCTTTCGTGGTGCTTACGCTCTTTATTCAAAATAAACCTCCAGTTAATCAGCTAGTAATTTTCAGGCCGACATATTGCACAGCACCGGCCTCTGTATCAATATATTGAGACAGTTCATGAAAAACATGATTCTCTTCAGAACATCGAAGGGCTTTCATCGCAAAATAATGGGATTCAGTCGGTAGCAGAAAAGATTCGCGGTAATAGGCCGCCCCTTTTTCATCGCCTTCCCTGGCCCATTTGAACTCATTAGCACCCATGTCTCTCATTACCCTTAAGACCCTTTGCATCGTTTCTTCATATTGCAAGGTCACTGTTTCCTTTATAGGATATTGAATGAAAATATGCAACTGTTTTGTTATCATGTTTGAAAACACCCCTTTTGCATCAAAATATAAAAATAGGCTTTTTCCGAATTAAACGATTCAGAACAAAGTATGTGAAAACGAAATAATGATAAGTACTGACCGGAAAGGAGGCCGACCATTGGATACAGGCACACACGTTGTGATGGGAATCGCTCTCGGTTCCATGGCTACAATAGACCCTTACGTTGCAAGCAGTCCCGAAACCGCAACTGCCATCATGATCGGAGCTCTGATCGGTTCACAAGCTCCAGACATGGATACTGTTTTGAAATTCAAAAACAACGCGACCTATATACGAAACCATAGAGGAATTACACATTCCATTCCGGCAGTGTGCTTATGGCCGCTTTTGATAGCTCCTGCCATATATCTTTTTATACCGGAAGCTAACTTTCTTTACTTATGGATTTGGACATTCATTGCCGTAATCCTTCATGTTTTTGTCGACATTTTCAACGCTTATGGGACACAAGCGCTCCGTCCTTTTACAAAAAGATGGGTCGCTCTTGGGATTATCAATACATTTGATCCTGTCATATTCGGGTTTCATATCGTGGGACTTGTTCTATGGGGAGCTGGATTCCACCCAGGCTTCACCTTCTTGGCCATTTACGGCATCTTGATAGCTTATTATGTCTTGCGTTACCGAATGCAACAGAAAGTATTGCAGCAAGTACGGGAAATCATACCTGAAGTGAAACAGACATTGATATCACCGACTTTATACTGGAATCAATGGCATTTAGCCATTACAACGAAAGAGAATTTCTATGTGGCAAGAGCCGTGAAATATCAAATTTTCATTCACGACACCTTTGACAAAGTTCCGTTACCGGAGAATGCCATTATTGAATCGGCAAAATTCGACGACAATGTTTCGGCATTCCTATCCTTCTCCCCCGTGTACCGTTGGGAAATGGAAGAATATGATGACCATTATGAAGTCCGGTTTATCGATCTGCGCTACCGGAGTAAAGATTACTACCCATTCGTTGCAATTGTGCAGTTAGATCACGATCTGAATATCATTAGCTCTTACACCGGGTGGATTTTTAGTGAGGAAAAATTGCGGACAAAACTGGATATTATTCCAAATCTAGATTAAAACCGCCCGCCCACAAATGGGCGAGCGGTTTTCTTAATGTGTCAAATCTTGATCAGCATTTAAAAGATGCTTATATTTAGGGTTATTTGAAAAGAATTCATGAAGGCTATCTCCGTGACGGTCAATGATCTGGCTTACCATCCGCTCGGTCAATTCCTTCCCCTTATATTTATACCCTGCCTTTGCATAGGAACTTTCAAAATCTTCCCACAAAAATTCCACCCAGGTTCTTGCCTTGTCATATGTCAACGCCGGATTCTTTTCAAGTAATCGATCAGTCAAGCGTTCAAAATATTGCTCCATAAAAAACACCTCTTTAGGTTTTGGGTTTATTTCACTTTTCTTATCATTACATATAATCGTACCTAAAATCCAATATTAAAGATAGGTGTTGAATTCCTTCGTGAGTGTAACATAACAGCACTGACGAACCGGCACCTATTTACCGAGGAGGCGAGTCGCATGAGGAACAAAGCGAGAAACTTTCCAAACCCCAATGACAACAAGTTTGAAGGGGAAGGTCGTGCAAAGTCGGAGTATGCTTCGAAACGCGCAAACGGGACCATCAACACACATCCACAGGAGCGCATGCGAGCTTCTGGCGCTAGAGAAGAAGATACATTTTAAACTTGGCTTACACCTAACTAATAGGAGGTTGTTATCATGGCAAAACAAAATCACAAGCCATCACGCAGTAATCCTTTTACGTTAAATGACCATCCATTTCCGCAGCCGAATGCTCATTCTAAACACTCGTTCCGCCAAGTAAACGGTGAAACGCAACAAGCTCAGAACATCCAGATCTTAGAAGTGCAGACGAGAAAAAGATCTTAGACTAAGGGGCTATTTTATCGACTGTTGATTTCCGCTGCAGGTGTTCGCTTTCCGCGGGCGGTCCGGGAGCCTCCTCAGGCTTCGCCTTGCGGGGTCTCCCATGTCCCTTCCTCCCGCAGGAGTCACACACCTTTTGCTACTATCAACATAGGTTCCGGTAATAGCTTTAATTTTACGGACCAACAAAAAAAGCAAAGAGGAGTCACACCTCTTTGCTTTCTTCTTTCAACAGCATCGAAATCGGCAGACCTTCCTCTTCCTTGCTGACATTATCCCCATGAATTCTGTGTCCCCAAGCGAAAACACCATTCATATAGGTTATTTTGAAATGTACACCTGGGTCGCCTTCGATCTCCAAAACGTCTCCCGGTTTATAATCATCCGGATTCAGCATATATGCTTTGGCCATCGTTATCTTGCGTTCGAGTACTGCAAATTCATTTACTATCCCCAGCTGTTCCGCCTTACGCGCCTTTTCTTTTAATGTTGCGATTTCCTGATGCAACTCATATGAGGTCATTTGACTATAGCGCTTATCTTGTTCCACTTGCGTTCCCCCTAAAAAATCTATATAAAATAAGAATAGCACGATTTCAATTCAATCCAAAGCTATTATGAAAAGAGTGATACAAATGCAAACGATACTGATTACAGGTGCGGGGACCGGCCTTGGAAAGGAATTGGCCCTCGCTTACGCAAAAAAAGGTAACACAATCATTTTGACAGGTAGAAGGTTTGGACCATTAGAGGCTGTAAAAGAAGAAATTCAATCGACCGGCGGTAAAGCATTCACATACCAAATGGATGTCAGTAATCTAGAGGAAGTCAAGCAAACCGTAGCAGGAATAACAGCAGAACATGAGGTTACTTTTTTATTGAACAATGCAGGGGCAGGCTGCTTCGGGTCGCTGACAGAGCTGGCCTATGAGGAAATCGAGATAGCCATCCAAACCAACTTATTAGGTACTATCTATTTGACAAAAGAACTGCTTCCTCATTTGTTGAAAAAGAAAAGTGCTAAAATCATGAACATCATTTCTACTGCGGGGCAAAAAGGCAAAATAAATGAGAGTGTCTATGTTGCAAGCAAGTTCGCGGTTCGAGGTTTTACGGAAAGCCTGCAAAAGGAACTCGAAGGCAAAGTATTCGTTACAGCCACATACATGGGCGGCATGGATACTCCATTCTGGGATGAAACCGATCATATTAAAGATAAATCAAGATTGAGATCTCCGCGTGAGGTGGCTGAGATTATTATCAGCCAGGATGGAGAGCTCGAGGTACAGGTTTAAGTGGGGAACTTTGCATAGGTGAAACACGAACGCCGTTTGGGGCCGCGATTACCCAAACGGCGTTCCATTTTAATTAAGCTTTCGATTCTCCGCTTGCCATCATCCGAAATTCGGCCATTCTACCTTTCGATCTTTATCTTCTACCGTTTACAGGCGCGCTTCTACATTTCCCAGGTTTTCGTCTACATTTCCCGAACTCACTTCTACCTCTTAACCACAAAGTTCTACCTCTTTGCTTTTACCCTGCCAATAAAAACAAGGCTACCTTCACTCATTCTCCTCCAGCCAGCGATCAATTAGATCCATTGAAAAGCCTTTACGGTAAAGGGCACCCTTCATTTTCATCTTATACTCATAATGATCCAATTTAGCGTACTTCCGGTGATACTTCTCCGCTTGCTTTACAACTGCTTCCCATTCTTCTGAAGTATCGACCTCCAGTTCCGCCTCCTCGATTGCCACCTTAATGACCGAAAATGAGTATCCCTTTCTCATCAATGCCTGTTCCACTTTTTGAATCATTATTTTAAAGGAATCCTTCTTATATTTCGGTGCATACTTGTGAACTAGCTTGACTGCATGTTCAAGCTCCTTTTCAGTACCGAACTCCGACTCGACCGCTTCTTCCATAACCCCCTTGTCCACACCTTTCTCTAATAGCTCCCTCTTAATTACACCGCGCCCTTTCAATGTAGTGTTCACCTGCGTTCTCACAAAAGCAATAGCAAATTCACTGTCATTCAAGTATCCCTGCTCCCTCAGCTTCACCACGATCTCTTTAATGACAAATGGTTCATATTCTTTCTCCTTCAAATAATCCTCTATTTCTTTTGCGGTTCTCATTCTGAACGAAAGATAATGGACAGCGGTATTATAGGCTTTATTGATCTGGTCACTAAACACGATTTCTTCTATATCCAGTTCGTCTAATTCCTTGCCTTTAACAAGCTGGAATTTTAATAAAGTGCCCTCAAACACTGCAAATGCATATTCTTCATCCAAAAAAATGTTGAAGCGCTCTTTATTTTTTTGCTGTACGGATATTTTCGTTATTTTTCTCATTTCTGCTTTCACTCCATTTCTTAGCACATTGGTTCGTATTAAATAAAGGATATTTAGGGAAAAGAACTAATATAAGTAGGTAAGATATTCTATAGAGAGGGTGATATAGATGAAAATTGCCATTGCAGGCGGTACGGGGCTTGTAGGCCAAGCACTGACAGACCATTTGATTGATAAAGGACATTCCATCTTTATTTTAACGCGAAACAGTTCGAATAAAAAGGAAAAGGATCATGTTACCTATGTAGAATGGTTGAAAGATTCTACTACACCGGAAGCCAGCCTGGATGGAGTGGATGCAATTGTAAACCTTGCAGGTGAATCCATCAATAGCGGACGCTGGACAGAAGAACAGAAAAGAAAGATTGTCGAAAGCCGCATTTCCTCGACAAAGGAAATCAACAGAATTATGGCTTCCATGAAAAATAAACCGGAAGTGCTGGTCAATGCAAGTGCAGTTGGCTATTACGGGACATCAGACACCCAGATATTCACCGAAGAAGATACAACACCTGGCTCGGATTTTCTGGCATCAACGGTTTATGCATGGGAAAAGGAAGCCGAGCACGCCAAGGCGGAAGGCATTCGAACTGTTTTCACCAGGTTCGGGATTGTTTTGGATAAAGAAGAAGGGGCACTTCCAAGGATGATGTTGCCTTACAAGATGTTTGCCGGCGGGAAAATCGGATCTGGGGAACAATGGATGTCATGGGTGCATATTAAAGATGTCATTGGTGCCATTTCGTTCAGCATTGAAAATAAATCCTTAATTGGTCCGGTGAATGTTACTGCTCCTGATCCTAAACAAATGAAAGACTTCGGTAAAACACTTGGCAAGGTCATGGGCCGACCACACTGGTTCCCTACACCTGGGTTTGCTTTGAAAGCAGCTCTCGGGGAAATGAGTGTGCTTGTTCTTGAAGGTCAAAGGGTGCTCCCTGAAAAATTAGAGAAAAACGGCTATAAATTCTTTTATTCTCATCTTGATGACGCTCTGTCCGACATATTACAATCAAAGTAATGACAGAAAATTAGGAGTCTTCTATGGGTATAGTGATGTTCAAAAATGCGACAGTCTACCCCATCACATCAGCACCAATCCATAACGCTGATGTAATCACGGAGAATGGCAAAATAAAACTGGTAGGCAAAGGATTGGCGGTTCCCGAAAGCGGGAAAGTGGTAGAGTGTAACGAAAGGAATTTGTTTCCTGGATTCATCGATGTTCACACACATCTCGGATTATATGATGAAGGAACAGGCTGGGCTGGCAATGATGCCAATGAAACAGTGGAGCCACTCACCCCACATATACGTGCTTTGGATGGAGTTCATCCCTTTGACCAAGGGTTTCAGGACGCCATTCAATACGGTGTGACCACAGTCCACATCATGCCTGGCAGTGCCAATGTTATTGGTGGAACCACATCAGTTATCAAAACCCATGGTGTGAATATCTCCAAAATGATCGTACAGGAGACAGCTGGATTAAAAATCGCATTCGGGGAAAATCCGAAGCGCATTCATAGTCAAGGAAACAAAGATTCCATTACGCGAATGGGAATTATGGGAATGCTTCGCGAAGCTTTTTATCAGGCAAAGCATTATGACAATCCCGATAATCTTAGAGTTAAACCAATTGTCATGGCGCTCGAACATAAGATACCAGTACGTATTCATGCTCACAGGGCGGATGACATCATTTCTGCACTTAGGTTTGCAGAGGAATTCAATTTGAGGTTCACAATCGAACATTGTACTGAAGGACATTTGATCGCCAATGAATTGAAAGATCGCAACCTGAGAGTATGTGTCGGCCCTACCATGACCAGAAAGTCGAAAATCGAGCTGAAAAACAAGAACTGGAAAACCTATCAGGCATTGACCGATGCTGGCGTCGAGGTGTCCATTACAACTGACCATCCATACACCCCTGTTCAGTACTTGAATGTGTGTGCAGCCTTGGCAGTTCGGGAAGGTTTGGATGAACAAAAAGCACTAGAGGGAATCACGATGATTGCAGCCAAAAATCTAAATATTTCAGACCGTGTCGGGAGTATCGAAACAGGGAAAGATGCAGACTTGGTACTATGGTCTCATCACCCCTTTCAATTCCTCGCAAAGCCTGTCATGACAATGGTTGAGGGTGAAATAATTTACCAAAAAAATTAACAAAAAAGTTGTTTCTTTTTTAAATAAAATCGAGTATGATACGTAGGTAAACAAAATTAAATCAACTAACAATTTGTGTTTAAAATGTTAGGGAAGGCAAATGGTGCGCCACCAGTTAAACTGGTTCTAGTGGGTTCGATTCCCACCCCGAAATTTTTTGTAATTTAAAAAATTTCGAGGGTGGGCCAGTCTTCACGTGAACGTGACAGTTCTGCCCTCAATTGGAGGGTTAGACATGCTCAAAAAACGTGATTTCCAGGAATCTCAAACTCTTTATGAGTTAATGGTGCACCCCGAAGTCTTCCCTTTTGTGCGTCATAAAGCGTATTCCTACGATGAGTTTCTTTTCCTTACAAAGCAGACCATCGAATCGGAAGAGCGCGGAGAATTGATTTCACGTACCATTCTTGATGAGTGGGGCACTCCAATTGGAACAATCAATCTTTTCGACGTGCAAGACGGAGCAGGCTTCCTAGGCACTTGGATCGGCAAACCATTCCATGGCAAAGGCTACAACCAGCCTGCCAAGGACCAATTCTTCGAGGAACTATTCTATGAACTCGATATCCAATCCATCTTCATGCGTATCCGCAAAGTGAACGTCCGCTCCACCAAAGCGGCAGAAAAACTGCCTTATGTGGTTCTGGCCAATGAGACACGCAAAAGCCTGCTTGATGAAATCAATGCCGGAGAAGATATCTATAACCTATACGAAATTTCTAAAGACCAATATACACTATACAAACTGCGTACCGGCCACGAAGTTCTACACGAAGAACATCAGCTGAAAGAAGCATAAGAAATTGCGCCTGCCCCCTTTGTGGGGCAGGCGTTTTTTGTAGTTTTGTGTGGTGGCGCGGTAGTCTGGTAAGGTCAAGCACCTCGGCGGATGGTAACGCATTAACGTGGTGAGGGTCAGACCCCTTTTTAGTATATTTTCCCACCTTATAGCAAAGACTGTTGGTAGTGACATATACTAAGGAGGGAATTCAGATGGATAAAAAGCGTCGTGAAAAGATGAAGACAACATTGAGCAAAACGCAGGAAGTTACCTATTCTCGTGAGTTTAAGATGGCTGATCGAGTTGGAGGATATACGGAAAGACGCAAATAATCCCAATTAGGAATATGCTTGATAGTTCCAGTACCCTCCCCTTGCGCTAAGGGGAAGGTACTTCTGTTTTCGAGCCGATTTCATCTATCGGGCGATTCCTGCCTGGATTCGGGCAATTTTCAAATTAATCGGACGAAAGGCAAAATTCACCCTCCCTAATAAAAATTTCAAATCCCCCCTCTCATCATCCTCTCCAACAACTACCTCACATTACAAATTCCCTAACAGGTTAACCTATTCAAGAAGACATAAAGGAACCAACTGCTTGTACCTTATGTCTATCGCATATTCTTAGGAGGGTTTCGAATGGGTCGTTCACGCGGACAACACTCTCGTGGTAAAAACAAAGCATCACTTCCACAGGTACCTAAGAACATGAAAAAAGCTGCACAAGATGCAGAATTCGCGA
The DNA here is from genome assembly GCF_001037965.1 of Bacillus sp. LL01. Lineage (NCBI taxonomy): Bacteria > Bacillati > Bacillota > Bacilli > Caryophanales > Bacillaceae > Bacillus > Bacillus sp. LL01. The sequence continues at coordinate 31,893 of NZ_LFEL01000005.1, forward strand.
ACGAGCAGCATGCTGATAATGAAATCCTAGAGGCACAAGCTCGCGCATCTGCAGCTGGAATTAAACGGAACAGCAAGAAAGATACCTTTAGATAGTTCCCCATACTGCCGGGTTTTATTAAACTAATCTTGCCCGGCTTTTCATAAAACTCTTTTCTTAAAGATTGTTGCTATTACCAGTAAAAAGTCGGCAATTGGACTTTTTATAGCATATCGACTCTTAAATAGGCATACAGTCTATCCCGTATAGCCAAGAAAAGAGCACGATAGTAAGGAATATAACGGTTGGTTTATAAATACGAAAAAGCAACAAATTTTACGAAAACAGCCTTTGATAATGAAACAAAAAAGCACTTATCTCTAGTGGATAAATGCCCTCATTGAATCACGGTCCCAAGTGCTTAGTAATGTTAGCTGGCCCTTGTCTTTGTGCCTCATCCTTAATTGATTCAATGCCTTCCTTCACTTTCATATCAGACATGGATTTATAACGATCCGTTTTTCTATCTAACAAATAACCGAACACTAAAAATGATACGACAACAAGAGTGACTACTCCACAAAAGAACATTATCTTCGTCCCCTTTATTAATACTCTATTCTATCTCCAACCAATAATCCCCTTTTTTTCAACAAGTTGTTTAATCAAATTGACTTCATTAAGAAAAACCAGGAAAAACCGCCTGGTCCTTTTTAAGCTAAAAATCATTAGTTGTTTGGTTAACCCCCGCTGTTCCTTTCCGCAAATAGCTCCGCTTTCCACGGGGCGACCTTGAGCCTCCTCACTCCGTTGCGGGGTCTCAAGATTGTCGCTACTCCCCCGTGGGAGTCTAAGCTATTTGCTCCTATCCACAGCTAGAAACCAGTCGTCTTTTAAGAAAGTTTTTAGTCATCCTTTCGGTGAATGAAATTACCTTGTTGATTGTAGTGGAAAGCGAAGCGCCTGGAACGGAAATCAACCGAATTTTATACTTTCTTACCTTTCAAAAAAGTGACGTGTAGCCAATACACGTCACTTTTAGTCAGACCATTCAATGAGCCGCTGCATGTCCACGGTCTACTGTTTCACCATCGTTGCCGCCTGCACCCCTCATCTTTCGCCCATTCCATCTATCTTTAATCCATCTGATTGCAAAGCGATCCAGCCCATAGAAGGTCGCTGCCGCACCTGCTGCAATCAGCAATATGGCTACTGTATATAGTACCGGGTTTGTGCTGACTGTTCCGGCCAACAGGAAGTTCAAATTCATAAATGCTGCCCCAACAAGAGCGGGCAGTGTTGCTAAGCCAAGAATGAGTGCAATTCCTACCAGTACTTCGCCCCAAGGGATGAGAATGTTAATTAAACCTACGTTTGGAAGAGCTACATTCTCAAGAAATCCTGCGTACCAACCTTGGACTGCAGGGTTTGCGCCTTCCGCTTTCGCAATTGCTCCATGTAAAAATCCTTCTGCATCAAAAGCTCCTATTTTCGGTAAGCCGGCCTTCAGCCATTGTACACCTAACCAAATTCTTAACACTGTCCAAAGGATTGCCATTTTCGGTCCACGTAACCATTTCATGATCTTTTCCTCCTAACGAATAAGTTTGTGAAGTTTTTCACAATAACTATTAAAAAAATATTGGTTTTAGCCGGCTAGCTTTCCCCCAGAAAGTTTGTGAAGTATTTCACTTACTTTCTACCCTTACTATACAACCTTTTTCCATTATCTACAATAGAGTTCACAAATTGTTCGCAATATTTATTTATGTTAGCAATAGTTGTTCACAACATTGTGGATATTGTGGATAACTTGTCCGCACGCCGTTATATCAATATAAATATAAAATTTGATTGTGAATAATATTATGTGGATAGAACTTCTTCACCCTGTTGATAATGTGGATAAATGTGTGTATATCCCATATATCAAGGTGAACACCTGTTGATAACCTAAAATAACCATGACTTTCGAATCAGAATTTACAGACAATTACATTACTTTGCACCTATATTGCAATAATTCCGACTTTTTCCACATTTTTTCGTTGTCAATTGATATTCTTTCCCCTCAACGATTAAAATAGAGATATAAATCAGAAAGCGAAGTGTGCTATTTATGAGCAAATATATAATCGGATTGGACATCGGTACCACCACAACCAAGTCCATTCTTTTCAATAAACAAGGTCAAGTGGTTTCAGAGTTCGAATGTTACTACTCCACCTATCATCCGAAACCAAACTACTCCGAACAGAATCCTTTGGAGGTTGAAAAAGCCGCACGCTTGGCAGTGGCCACTTCGATCAGCCAAAAAAACATAGCTGCAAAAGACATAATCGGACTTAGCCTCTCCTCTGCCATGCATAGTATCATATGTATCAACGATCACAACGAACCAATTTCACCGATGATTATTTGGGCAGATGGAAGAAGCTACCCACAAGCAGCCATCATGAAGGATTCCTATGGGCGGGATATTTATGAACAAACCGGCACACCTATCCATCCGATGTCCCTTTTTGTGAAACTCGTCTGGATGAAAGAAAACCAGTACACGCAGTATTATGAAGCAACCCGTTTTGTTTCTATCAAGGAGTTTATTTTATACAAATGGTGCGGGTCTTGGCAAGTGGATTATTCCATTGCCTCTGCAACCGGCCTTTTCAATATCCATACCTTGCAATGGGAGGAGGATGCTCTTGCCATTGCGGGGATTAATGCAACACAGCTCTCAAGTGTAGTTCCCTGTACGGAAGAGGTTGGTCCATTGGCAGAACATATTGCCAAAGAATTGGTGTTACATACGTCAACGCCTATCATTATCGGGTCGAGCGATGGGGTGCTCGCCAACATAGGCGTAGGAGCTATCGGCGAGGGTGAAACAGCTTTAACTATAGGTACAAGCGGGGCAATCCGCAGATTCACCACCGAAAAAAAGACAGACTATGAGCAACGTACCTTTCAATACGCATTCACAAAAGAAACCCATATTGTAGGTGGTGCCACCAATAATGGGGTTGTCCTGATGCACTGGCTTGCCAGGCAGTTCTCATCACTGACCAAAAAAGAAACAATAGAAGTTACCGACCTGGAAGCATTAGCCTCCACTTCAGGTGCAGGTGCAAACGGCCTCTTTTTCCTACCTTATCTAAACGGGGAACGTGCCCCTAAATGGAATGCCAAAGCAAAGGGAGGCTGGATGGGACTTACTCTGTCACATACGAGTGCGGATATGATTCGAAGTGTCATGGAAAGTGTCATTTTCAATATGTATGAAATTCATGAGGCCCTCAATGAAACGGCAGGTCCTACAGGAAAACTGATGGTCAGTGGTGTTTATTCACGATCGCCTTTATGGGTGCAGATGACGGCAGATATTTTCCGCAAAACAGTCATTCTTCCGGAGAGTCATCAAACATCTGCTTGGGGTGCAGCATGGCTTGGACTCTATGCTCTTGGAGAAGTGAAGTCCATAGAGGATATAAAACAGTATATTCCGATCAGGCAGGAGATACTGCCAACTGTTCGGAATGTAGTAAGGTACGAAGAATACTACCACATCTACCGGGAGCTTTATAATAAAAATAAGCCACTGTTTGCGGATATGGACCGTTTGCAGTACTAATGTGAAAGAGCTTGAAAACATTAAGGCGCTTCAAGCTCTTTTTTCTCCACTTCCACTATTCAAATTTATCCTTCTACTCGCTCTCTCTTCTTGATACTAATCCCTGTAAATCCATAGAAAAGACTCAGTAACGGGCTGACCAAGCAGAACAAGGCGAACGGCAAGTAATCCAATACCGGCACACCAAGCACCCCTGCCATGAATACACCACTCACCCCATATGGAATCAATGGATTGATGACCGTACCTGCGTCCTCCAACACCCTAGCCAAGTTTTTGGAGGCGATACCCTGTTTTTCATATTCCTTTTCAAAAGCCTGTCCTGTTAAGATGATGGACATGTACTGCTCCCCAACTGTCACATTTACCCCTATAGCAGTGACGACAGTCGCCAAAATAAGCTTCCCTGTAGTAGATATGAATTTCTGTACCATTTCAAGCAGTCGTTCCATCACACGTAGCTGCTGAATCAATCCTCCCATGCTTAACGTCAATAAGACAAGGGACACCGACCACATCATGCTTTGAATGCCACCTTTAGACAAAATGCTGTCCATCGCTTCATCTCCTGTTTCCCCGATGTAGCCGTTTTGCATGACATCCATCAGCTGTGCTACGTTTATTCCGGGTTGAAGGATAAAGGCCATCACAGCTCCCGTAATAATTCCGACCATCATGACAAAGATTGCCGGTACACGCTTCAACGCCACAACGAACATGACAACGGCAGGTAGCAAGGCCCAGATGCTCACCAAGCCTTCCGCTTTCAACACTGCTGGCAAATCAGCAAATTCCCCAACAGATGATCCGCTATTGGCTCCATTGCTCATAAAACTGAATACAACAAGGCAGATTATAGCTGCCGGGATGGTTGTCCATAGCATATGGCGGATATGTTCAAACAGGTCCACTTTACAGACTGCCGATGCTATATTGGTTGTATCCGAAAGTGGTGACATCTTATCACCCAAGAGCGCCCCCGAAATAATTGCTCCTGCCACAATCGCCGGATTGAAGCCCATCCCTGTCCCTAGAGCAATAAAAGCCACTCCAACTGTTGCGGTAGTGGTAAATGAGCTTCCTATACTAATCCCGATAACCGCTGTGATGATAAATACGCTCGGGAGGAATAACTGGGCTGAGATAAGCTGCCCTCCGTAATAGATGAAAGTCGGAATTGTCCCAGACAGCATCCAGACCCCAATCAAAATACCAATTAAAATAAATAGTAAGATTGGAGTAAGTCCTTCTTTCAGACCGTTTTTCAAACCCGTTTCAATAAAATCCCACGATTGCCTTTTTGCAAGTGAAAATGTTATTAATATTACGATACTCGCAAAGATTGGAATATGAGGTTCTGCTTTAAAAATAAATAATGAAATTGAGATAATAGCGATAATGCTGATAACCAAGCCTAGAGCCGCAATTCCGCTGATGTGTATTTTTTCATTTTGCATTCGCTGCTCCATGATGTTCCCTCCAAAAGTTAATTGTGCTTTTTTGTTAATAATTTGCACCAAAAAAGCCTCTTCATCCCTAAATCAAGGGACGAAGAAGCTCCGCGGTACCACCCTAATTGGCAAAATTGAAATTTTGCCCACTCATCTAAAAAGATAGCATAAAGATATGTACTGTACTTCACCCTACGCTCTGCCTGGATTTTCACCAACCACCCAGTCTCTTCCTGCTGCAAAAGCGACGACTACTTCATACAAAGCTATCAACCTATTTATTTACTAAGCTCCACTCTGCTAGACAAATTAATTCCGCTAACACACTTAAACGCTTAAACGCTTTTAGGTGTTAAAGTATTGTTTATAAGATATAATATAATTGAACGATTGTCAACTAAAAAAATCCCCAGCTCATCAGCTTAAGAGGATTTCGCTTGTTCTATTGGTTTTATAGGCATTCTGATTATAAAACTTGTGCTCTTTTCATCAGATTTACAAAAGATTTCACCATCATGCTTTTCAATCAGCTTTTTGCAAATATACAAGCCGATTCCGGTCCCCAAATCTTTCGTTGTGAAAAACGGCTCAAAAATGGCATGAATCGATTCTTCCTTAATTTTTGGTCCGTTATTGGTTATCGAAAGCTCTGTAACATTCCCCTTTTCCACACAAACAACCTCTATTGTTCTTGCTTTATCTTCCATTTGCTGTAGTGCATCTATGGAATTGATAATAAGATTCAAACAGACCTGCCTCAGTTCATCCTTATTTGCAATCAGATTGATAGAAGGTGCAATGTCCAGGTGGATAACGACATCCCCATCCAGTAAGCTAGGATATAAGAACTCCACCAGCTCCTGCAACAGGAAAGACAGATTCACTTCTTCTCTCTTACTCTCAATCAATTCCTTTCTGGAAACATGCAGAAATTGTGATATCCGGTAATTAAGCTGATCCAGTTCATGTCGCATGATCTCCAGATACGGATGATCCGGAAGCTCATTCTGCAAAAGTCTCGTAAAACCGATTACAGACGTTAAAGGATTTCGGAATTCATGGACAAAGCTTGAGCTCATTTGCCCTAATATCGTGAGACGTTCCTTATGAGTCTGATTTATGTATAATTCCTTTTCTTCTAGCTCCTGCTCTTTAATTTGCGTGTACTTTCGGACTGCCAGATAGGAAAACTTGTCAAAAAGTGCATTAATCTGATCTATGAAAGGCTGTAGCTCCTTACTAGATATTCCCGAATTCCATACCCACTTAACGACTTCACTTCTACCGGTATTCACGTTATATACAAATTCACTAATATTGACATTCGCCTGCACCCGTTCATGTGCTGTTTTGTTTGCAAGGAAAGCGATTTCTTCTTCGGTCAGCGGCTCTTTGATCGCTTTTTTGACCAGCTGGTACATTTGCCAGCCGTTTCGAATCACTTCTTCTTTGTACATGTCATTTTCGGAAATAACGCTTTTACTTCTCCAATTCTGAATAAATTGCTCATGATTCTCTTCTAAGTATTGCGTGAGTTTCTCAGAAGCCTCCATTTTGCCAGCCACCTTCAACATGGTATTTTCGCAGTTAGTTTTTCTACTACTATCATACCAGAAAATTAAAAATAATATGAAACTTGTTTCCTATGAAGTTAGCAATTTTCCCTATGGAGGGTTATCCCCCCCTCACTCATCATTCCCCTTAACCCTACCCGGTTTCCATAAGAAAAACCAGGAAAAACCGCCTGGTCCTTTTTAAGCTAAAAATCATTAGTTGTTTGGTTAACCGCCGCTGTTCCTTTCCGCAAATAGCTCCGCTTTCCACGGGGCGACCTTGAGCCTCCTCACTCCGTTGCGGGGTCTCAAGATTGTCGCTACTCCCCCGTAGGAGTCTACGCTATTTGCTCCAATCCACAGCTAGAAATCAGTCATATCATTAAGATAGTTTTTGGTTATCCTTTCGGTGACTGAAACCACCCTGTTGATTGGAGTGGAAGGCGCGAAGACTCCTGTGGGAGGAAGGGACAGGGGAGACCCCGCAGGCTTGCCGAGGAGGCTCCCGGACCGCCCACTGGAAAGCGAAGCGCCTGGAACGGAAATCAACCGGATTTTATACTTTCTTACTTTTCGAAAAAAAACCTGACCACTATGCATGTTCAGCATGGAGTCAGGCTCAATAAATTTCACTATTATTTTCTCATAAATGAAAACGGACATTTACCCTCAATCGGTTTTACATCATCTCCAATGAAATACTGTTTCCATTCTCGATGATTAGGATCCCCATAATGGCTTATGTTCGGATGGGTAGGAAGCTGATCCCATTTTTCCACTCGTTCCCTTACTTTTTCACGGGACATAACGCCTCCCTTTGATGTCCCCTCAAGTCCTTCAAAAATGCGTCGTGGTTGGAAGCCTAGAATGAGGCTGTTGCCAAGATCCCTTGTTTTCCTTTGCTTATAAGCAGGGGCATTCCCGAATACGAAATAAGGCTCATCTGAAAAGGAGAATGCCCATAAATGGTGATCTGGGTCTGTCGGATAATCCTGTGGCCAAGGTTTATCATCTTTCATGTGTAAAAATTGCAGAATGTCCCAGAAATACTCGCGATAGTATGGAATTTGCCTTTCCTCCGGTTCAGGTTCCACAAACAGAAACAGGCCGTGACGAACTAGTGGTTTCCCTTCGTCAAACAATGCATTAAACTCACGCAAAGTATCAGGTAGATGGGTCCAATTCTCATGTGTTATATAAGAATAACGCAGCTCCCCTTTTTTCTCAGCACTCATTCCAAAGTAGCATGGAAAGGTCTTATCCGTTACCACGCGCCGGAAGTTCGTATATTCATTTATCACCCATTCAGGTACTATTTCAGGATTTGTCATCTCTTCTTTTGTCAGCAACTTTCCCTTCGTCGAACGAACTGCTGTCTCCATGCAATCACCTCTTCAATGAAATTATTAATCTTCATAACAAGCAAAATACCCTTAATTCCTAACGTCAAAACATGAGGCTTGTACCATTTTAAATACAAAGAGTTTTCATTAGCATAAATCCCCACTATTAGGTACAATTTTATATATAAATATTTTTTAAAAAAACCAGTAAATTAGGTTTTATCCCCTTTTAAATAGGGTATTAACAATAAGATTGTTTACTATTTCATATACATAGAGGAGAAAAATAGAAATGGGCATTTTAATCGTGGATGATAATCAGGTCAATTTGTTTGTCATAGAAAACATCTTGAAAAGGGCAGGTTATAAAGATTATTTATCCTTCACTTCCGCAAGAGATTTGTTTGAATACTTAAATGCGGATAATCCCTCATCACCTAGAATGCCCGTCGATATTATATTGATGGATATTATGATGCCAGAAATAGATGGGATTGAAGCGTGCCGTACGCTTCAGACTATTCCACACCTGAAAGATATACCTGTCATATTTGTAACAGCACTGGAGGATTCCAATAAAGTGGCGGAAGCACTGGATGCAGGTGGCTTGGATTATGTGATGAAGCCAATCAATAAAACTGAACTGCTTGCTCGCATACGTGTTGTCCTTCGTCTGAAACAGGAAAAGGACAAGAATAAGAAGCAGGCGGAAAAAATAAGAAGCCAGTTGGACCTTTCCCAGCAAGTCCAGAACAGCCTTCTGAGCGAACCGATCTTTGATGAACGATTCACTGTGAAAGCATCCTACATACCTGCATACAAGCTCGCAGGTGATATGTATTATTGGTATAAAATTGATAAATCGAGGTATGCTGTCATCCTGTTGGATATGATGGGACACGGTATCTCGGCTTCCTTGGTATGCATGTTTATTTCTTCGGTTCTGCGCGACTCGATCAGAGGGTGTTCAGATCCAGAATTTGTCATAAGCGAATTAAACCGTTGGATGCATGCGTTGAATCTACGAAACCAGCAGATTCCATATTATTTCACTGCCATCTACCTCGTTATAGATACCGAAGAGAAGACATTGGAATACGTCAATGCAGGTCATCCTGCAGGTTTTGCACTTGTGGATGAAGGAGAGGTTGTGGAGCTTTCCAACCGAACTTGTGCACTTGGATTTTTCGAAAAGGTGGATATAAAGAAAACAACCATTTCCTATGAGGATTCTGTTCAGATCATGCTTTATACCGACGGAGTCGTGGAAACGATGGAGAAGGTGGGGATGAACCAATATCCCCTATTCATCAAGTCTGCATCCAAACTCTGGGATCTCCCAACCATCCCTGAACCTATTCATCTCGTGTTACCAGAGGATATGCAAAAGGAAGCTTCAGATGATATGTGCGTCGTCCTCATACAAGCAAGATGATGACAACTAGAAAAAGCGGAGAGCCAGGATAAATCCCTAGCTTTCCGCTTTTTTTCGATAAATCTTATCATATAAATCAAATTCCTCAAATCCCGGATGTGCATCAAGACGCAACGCCTCCTTACTGCCAAGGCCAAGAAACCCCTTAACTCCGAGACTCTCCTGAAATAATTCAATCACGTTATGTTGCAATTCCAGGTTGAAATAGATTAATACATTTCGACAAACAATGATATGAAATTCATTAAAGGAACGGTCTGTCACCAGATTATGCTGTGCAAACACAATTCTACTTAACAATTCTTCATTGATATAAGCAAACTGATGATCGGAATGATAATACTCCGAAAAGGCTGTTTTCCCGCCGGCTTGCATATAATTCTTCGTGTAGGTTTTCATTTTGGAAAGAGGAATAATTCCACTCTCTGCTTTCTCCAGAATCTTCTCGTTCATATCTGTTGCATAGATTTTTGACTTATGGGCCAATCCCTCTTCTTCTAAAAGAATGGCCATTGAATAGGCTTCCTCTCCAGAAGAGCAACCAGCGTGCCACACTCGAATTTCCGGCTCTTCCCTCAAAAGGGGAATTACTTTTTCACGAAAAGACAAGAAAAAGGAAGGATCACGGAACATTTCCGTAACATTGATGGAAAAGTCATCTAGTATCTTTTTCAAAAAGACTTCATGATGAATAACTTGTTCTGTCAGCTGACTGATATTTTTCAATCCTTCGAGCCTTAATCTATTCTCCACTCTTCTCATTATGGAAGACTTCATATATTTCCGAAAATCAAACCCCGAAAGCCGATAAACTGCTGTTAAGAATAAATCTAATTCCAAGTCTTGCTTGTCCACTGGTCATCTTGCCTCCAAAATCTCAAATCTTACAAAAAGGAACGGCTACTCGCGTCAAACGTTCCGTAACCGTCCCTTTTGTCTATATCCTAATTTTTCGCCACCCAAACGCGCATTGCGGATAAAAGTTGATCCAATTTAAGTGGTTTGCTGATATAATCAGAAGCTCCCACCTCAAGACATTTCTCACGATCACCTTTCATCGCTTTTGCTGTTAGGGCAATGATTGGAACGTCTTTATGCTTTTCAAGGTTTCTTATCGTTTTAATAGCTTTGTATCCATCCATGACAGGCATCATTATATCCATAAGAATAATATCGACATGCTCGTTTTCATGGAGGATATCCAAACACTGTAACCCGTTCTCTGCAGTTAAAATGTTCATATCCTCTTTGTTCAGTGCATTGTTAAGGGCGTAGACATTTCGGTGGTCATCATCAACTACCACAACTGTCTTCCCTTTTAATATATTGGAGATGTCAATTTCTTCTACAAATTCAGGCTGGACCGCTTCTTTCTTCTCCGCCATGTTCAGAACCATGTTTTCTTCCTCAATCAAATCTGTCTCTGAAGTTGATGCAACTTCTTGCCAAGCTGCCTCGACTTCTTTCAGTTGAGGCATCCCTTCCGGCAGACTAGGTATCAGTAAAGTGAACACACTGCCTTCACCTTCTTCACTTTCTACAAACACACTTCCACCCAACAGATTCGAGAATTCCTTGGAGATGGAAAGCCCTAGGCCAGTTCCACCATACTTTCTCATTGTCGCCCCATCTCCTTGATGGAAGGCTTCAAAGATCAAGGATTGCTTGTCTCTGGAGATACCTATTCCAGTATCTTCCACTGATATTTTTAACCAGCCTTCTGCTTTTATAGACACATTGGCTTTTAGAAGGTCTCTTTTTGCAGCCTGTTCAATCTTTACAGAAACTTTTCCTTTTTCCGTAAACTTGAAGGCATTAGATAACAGGTTCTTTACTATTTGCTGGAGACGCTGTTCATCTGTGAAAAATACATCAGGCAGCTGACTGCCGCGAACAATCTCATAATCCAGTTTCTTATGCTTGGCGATATGGGTGAATTGAAGTTCCAAACGGTTGATGAACTCCTCTACATTCACTTCCCCAAACATCACTTCCAGCTTTTTCACTTCCACTTTCGAAAGATCCAAAATATCATTGATTAAATTCAGCAGATCCTGACCAGAAGAATTAATTACACGGGAGAACTCCCTTTGTTCATTAGTTAATTGGTCTTCTGGATCTTCAGCCAGCATTTCCGATAGTAGTAGAATACTGTTAAGCGGTGTTCTCAATTCATGGGACATATTCGCAAGGAATTCCGATTTGTACTTGGAGCTAAGTTGAAGCTGCTTCGCCTTTTCCTCAAGTTCGGTCTTCGCTTTCTGAAGATCGGCTGATTTCTGCTCCGCATCACGCGAGCGCTCCTCAAGCTGTTCGTTGATCATGCGCAGTTCTTCTGATTGAGTTTGAAGTTCTTCCGATTGGGCCTGCAGTTCCTCTGATTGAGACTGCAACTCTTCCGTTTGCGCTTGAGATTCTAATAGTAGACGCTCCACTTCCATTCTTCCCAGAATGTTCGTAATTGCAATACCAAGCGTCTCCAATACTTTATTCAAGAGTTGTCGATGCGTTTTTGTGAATTCTGTCAGTGTCGCCATTTCAATGACAGCAATGACTTCATCTTTAATGATCACAGGAGCAATGATAATGCTCTTTGGTTTGATATGTCCTAATCCCGTGGTTACAACGGAATAGTTTTCTGACACTTCTTCTAGAAGAATCGCTTTCTTATCCCACGCACATTGTCCAACAAGGCCTTCACGGAGCTTATACGCTTCTCCTCCAACATCTTCCGCTCCATCTGCATAGGTGGCAACCTTTTTGAAAGTCGCCCCTTTCCCTTCTCCATCTAGCAGATAGAAAGCCCCAAGCTTTGCATCCATTAAAGGAGTCAGCGTGGCAATGAACTTTTCAGCCAGTGAATCGGTGGATACATTGCGATGGTAGAGGTTGATTATATCAGCAGAGTTCGTTTGTACCCAATTCTGTCTGCCAATCTCCTCAGTAAACTGCTTTTCCTTCACGTGATAGGTTTCAATGGATGAGGCCATCGTATTAAAGGCAGTGGAAATTTCTCCTATTTCATCTTTTATATCTGTACTTAACCTCGGAAGGTCGGAAAGGTCATCGTAATTAATGCCCTTTATACCATTCTTCACTTCATCAAGGCGCATATTGGTACTTCTTATCACCCATAGAGTCGTTATGACAATGACTATTAGTGATAAAATAACGGCTGCTATCATAATGACAACAAGAGTTTGATAGGTTTGGTTGGCTTCTTCCAACGTTCCATCCATCAAATTCTCCTGCAATACTTTAAAGTCCGATATATTCGCCAAAAGCTCTGCCCTCGTATCTTGTTGAGAAGCATAGATTCTTTGCAATTCATTGTTGCTTGCACCCTGGCTTATTTCGGAAATGATCTCCTGTTCCAAATTCCAGTAAGAGTTGTAGCCTTCCTGGATTCTGCTCAATAGCACTTTCGTATCATTTCTATCTAAGACTGCTTCCAATTCAACAATGTTGTTTCGCGCAGTTTCCTTGTTTTCCCCTATATTAGTGAGGTTAGCTTCTATATTTTCTGTCTCGTCTCTATTGATGACAAACAACAGCTGCCTGTCCGTTTCATAGAACAACTGCCTGATATCAGTCGCTTTATTAACCTTGAAATACCTGTCCTCTACAATTTCTAGCATATTTGTCTTCATGGAATTGGTCATAAATAAAATTACAGATAATAGCAATACGAGAAAAAATACCGTAATTCCTAATCCGACAAATTGTTTCTTTTTAAAGCTCACCGCAACTCCCACTTTCATTGTTTTTTGATGCTGAAAACGCGCATAAATATCTATTTTTATTATACCAGTAAGAGGAAAGTAAGGTCGAGTGTGGATACTTTTTAGGGAAGTATTTTTCATACAGACAGAAAAAAGAAAAAATGCCGGGCCTCCCTTCATACAAGAAGATGAGAAACCGGCGTTTTCACTAGATTTCCTTTGACGAGATGGGGAGGAACAGCTTGATTCCTCTTTTATTGAAAGGCAGTAGTTTTATATCAGCTATCAAATGACTAATATAAGCAAGAAGGCATGTATAGAACACACCATCAATAGATAAAGAGTGTTCTAGCTTCAAAGCTATGTACCCAAAGAAAAGTACTCCTATGAAGGAATGAGTATAACTCCTGTGGGAAACCAAGGATGCCACTATGACATAGACACCGAATAAAATCATCCACGTTTCCTGCAGGGACACCCCTCCAAGAATAACCCCTGCTCCGGTGATGGTCAGCATATGCCTTTGCTTGATAAAGGAAGATATAATAATCATAAGGATTCCAATTCCCGCTCCTCGTAATTTTTCCTCCAACGTTCCTTCGTATAAACTGTAAAGGATCATCATCGTTCCTATTATTTGAGCAATTGTTCTTGTGAGTGTGTGGGATAACGTAAGACGTCCACGGAGTTTCCCGTCAATATCAAGGTCTGGCACAAGGCCAGATACAGTTCCCAGGCTAACTAAGATTAGGGTAGTAGTTGGTGTCGTCTGCAATGTGTTTGCCACGGCAAATCCAGTGGCAGCCCCTATTGCTGCGTGTGCAGTACCATTCATGTTGTGTTCACCTCTTAAGTTTGTATTGTTGGAGTATCTGATTTTACGAATCTATGTAAACCACTATCACATTTCAGCTATTTTACAGGAAAACATTTGTTCTGTTCAGGGGCAAAAGTCCTGATTGTGTGTGGGGTGACATATCCACCTAAACTCCATTCAACCTACCCGAAAATCAAAAAAGGCTCTCCCACCACCCGAAAAGGTGTAGAATAGCCTCATATCCACTCCATTTTCTTCAAAAAGTATTCGACAAGCTCCGGATGATCACAAAGCTCCTTCTTCCCCTTCTCACTGATCACATATGTACCGCGTTTCACCCGGTCGAACCACCGGTAATAGTTCTTAGTCAAAATGGAAGAGGTCTTCTCACCGGTTCCAAGATCCCGTAGAGTCTTTGGTGATAAAGGGCCGAGTTTCTCCAGGTAGCACGCAATCTGGACACAATTTTCCTTATAGGCTGTCCTGATCTTCACGCGGTTACTGCCGCCGAGATTGACATCGGAGGAGCGACCTTCTATCTCCTTCATCAACGCGTCACGCTTCCGCTTATTCTGGCGCATGCTCCTTACCCTATCAAACGGTACAGGGTCGAACATAACCTCCACGCGCTTACGGTTCCCGCTGAATGACACCACAATCAAGCCCAACTCAAGTCGCTTGATCAGATGGCACAGATCCGTCCAACGCTTTGAGCGCCTGCTGAAGGATGGCTTTGGGATTGCAATATACACAAGGTCCGTTAGCTTCTGCCGTTTTGTTGCCTGAATGAGGAGCTGCACATTCAGTGTCAGCTTCAGCTCCACCACTACCACGGCGTCCCCCTTCACCATCGCGATATCACAGTCGTTCACTTCTCCGTAAACCTCATATCCCTCCTTGATAAAATACTTCTGGATCGGCTTATAAAGGTCTACTTCATACATTTTTTTCTTTTCTTCCATATAAATACACCAACCTAACCTAAATGGAAAGAATCTCCCGAATATCCTCATCCGTCAATGCGGTCGACACTTTTTCATCAGGGTCTATTATTTCCTCTATCAAATGTCTCTTTTTATCTTGCAATTCGTTCATTTTCTCCTCAATTGTACCACGAGCTACTAGCTTGATCACCTGAACCGTCTGCGTCTGCCCCATCCGGTGCGCGCGGTCTGCTGCCTGTTCTTCCACTGCCGGATTCCACCAAAGATCATAGAGAATGACGGTATCCGCCCCAGTCAAGTTAAGACCAGTCCCTCCTGCTTTCAACGAAATCAAAAAGAAATCTCGCTCTCCCGAATTGAATCGTTCGCAGCGCAACACCCTTTCTTCCGATGGAGTCTGTCCATCCAGGTAAAAATAGGGCAATCCCTGATAGGCAAGTTCCCTACCAATCAGCTCCAGCATTTTTGTGAACTGGGAAAATATCAGTACCCTTCTTCCTGACCTTTGAGATTCTTCTATCAATTGCAAAAGCAACTCAAACTTTGCAGAGCTCCCCTTATAGCCATCAATAAAAAGGGTTGGATGGCAGCAGATTTGGCGAAGCCTTGTCAATCCAGCCAGTATCCGGATTTTGTTTTTTCTCAACGTATCCTTGTTCAAATGCTTCAACGTATCATGACGAAGCTTGGCAAGATAGGCCGCATACAGCTTCTTCTGCTCAGGCAAGAGTTCCACAGACTCCAGGCTTTCCAGTTTTCTTGGCAACTCCGCCAGCACATCCTCCTTGATCCTCCGGAGCAGAAACGGACGGATCCGCCGTGCTATGGTTTTACGGGTAAGATTGCTGTATTCCTTTAATCCCATAAACAGTTCCGGAAAGACCACATGATAAATAGACCAAAGCTCCTCCAAGGAGTTCTCGACAGGTGTACCGGTCAAGGCAAACTTATAGTCTGATTCCAATCTTTTTACTGCACGGGCCGTCTGGGTGATTGGATTCTTGAAAGCCTGTGCCTCATCAAAGAATATCGTATGGAAAACTTGTGAAGCAAAGGTATTGATATCACGGCGCAACAAAGGATACGAGGTGATGACCACATCCACTTCCTTTAACTGTGCAAGGGCATGCTCTCGCTCTTTTCGCGAACCATCGACAATCAACGCCTTAATCCCCGGTGTAAATTTCAACAACTCGCTCAACCAGTTGTAGGTCAAGGAAGAAGGGCAAACGACCAGCACAGGACTCTTTTTGTGTCTGATACCTTCTAGCTCCGACTGGATATAAGCAATACTCTGCAGGGTTTTTCCAAGGCCCATATCATCTGCCAGAATTCCACCAAAGCCATAATGGGCAAGAGTTTTCATCCATCTAAACCCTTGTTTTTGATAATCTCGCAAAACACCATCCAGTTCTGAAGGTACAATGATATTTTCTTCGCTGGGATTACGTATTTCCTCAAGGAATTGACGGAAGGAATCTTCCAATGAAAACACATTGTCATTTCGAACTGAATCCATCATCTTGAAGCCGCGTATCAAAGGAACATTCAAGCCCTCTTCAAGATCCTCGTTCTGTACGGGATTGGCCTCCAAAAAGCGTTGAATTTCCTCAAACTCCCTCGTTTCCAATGAAAGCAGCGATCCATTTCTCAGGCGGAAATATTTTCGTTTTTCCTCGATAGCGCTTAAGAGCTCTCTGATCTGGGATTCCGGGATGCCATCAAGTTCAAACTTGAATTCCAACCAATTTGTCCGTTCCTTTTTCACTCTGACACGGATTTGCGGCTTGGCATTCTCCCGGAAGATTCGATTTCTAACTGCGGTGGTTGCGTACACTTGCACAAACCGTTGCAGCTTTGGAAGTGTGTGATAAAGGAACTCGTATTCCCTCTCTTCATTGTGCAGAAAATAGCCTTCTTCCGTGCTTCCGAATTCACTGTCCTCCATTAACTGAAGGATGATCTCTTCCTTATCCCTGTCGCGGATAATCATCGTGTTCATTCGTTGTTCTTTTGGGTCCAATGGGTTGATGACCATCTGTTCATAATGAAATTCCACACTCGCTAGCAGACGGTTTTTCACCCTGTCCAAGTAGAGCTTGGCAACCAATGGTGTCTTGGCAAACCTCTTGGTAACCGATTCATCTAGGTCCACTTTTCCGAGCTTCCTTAAGCCTGGGACCACTTTATCAACAAACATCTGTACCTGATTGGCGGCAATAGGGATGTAGTTTGTCCTTGATGCATCCATCATTCTTTTCAATTCACCCAGACGTCTGCAGTCATCAATGTCCAAGGCTATCATTTTTCCGGCTATGAGCACTGAGTTGTAGGCTGGAAAGACCAGCATGCTATTGAGCCCATTCACCTTCAATACAAATCCCTTATCCCCCTCTTCTGTAAAAGAAAAATGAAGTGACAGCGGCTCTTTTAACACCTTAAAGCCATCGTATGCACTTCCTCCATAGAGGAGTTTTACATCTGGTGCATGTTTTAAAAGCGATGCAACTTTGCTAAATGAGGAAGGAGGAATGATTAGTTCGTGAGGCTGTACTGCCACTTCTTCCATATAAACTTTTTCATCATAGAGAATGTCAATCAGACTTTGAATGACAATATCATCTTCCTTTTTAAAACAATGAATAGCCGGGTTGAACAGGGTGCTTGATAACCCGTTCTTCACAGCATTCAATAGCTCACGGATCTCTCCTACAACCGTCTGATTCAGCATAAGTTCTATGCCTAGAACCTGATTAACATCATCTATTGATACGGGTTTGATAATAAACGTCAAATCTAGGACTTTCCTTTTTTCAAAATGAAGCTGATGACCACTTGTTCGCTTCGTATTAGGTTGGAATAGACGGAACACTTCATCTGATAATGCATGCCCCGCTGTCTCATATTGCTTGCTGTTATGGATCGTTAAAAGGACCGCTGCGATATGCTGGCATTCTTTTTTTACAGAAGCAAGTTCTGGACAGGTGCAACTTGCATGAAAACCTCCACCACCATCCGCCTTAATTACAACTCGGAAATCCTCAGTCGTGGATACAATAGCCTCACATTTTTCATCCGTATATTCCTCTACCTTTATTTTGTCCGCACGACGAAAAGCCTCCCCTCTTTTAAAGGAGATGGAACCACATAGCTCTTGGATGATCTTCGGGTTAACTTTTATGTTCATGGTTGCTTCTCCTTTTTGAGGGTTGGATTTCTTACTCATAATTATGATTGTATCACACAACTAAAAAGCACAGCTTCATAGACTGGCAAGCTGTGGTCTCATTTCTATTGTACTCCTCCAAAAGTCTTTAACTTCAAGTTATCGAGGGCTTCGTTCACCCTATCAAGGTCATGTATCCGTTTTTCCAAAAAGAACCGAACCACGAGGTCGTACGTTTCGCTTCCAGACAAAGAATAGCCCGCTACACCCAGCAGGTCCTCTGTTTCCTCTTTATCAAGTTCCAAAGCGAATGCCAAGGAAACCATCGTTGTCTTTTTGGGGCGGTAATTAGCATTGGAACGAATTTTAGAGAAGTGCTTCCGGTCCATGCCAGCCTTTTTATAGATGGTCGAATCCTTTACACCTTTTCGGTCAATATACTCAAATAACATCTGCTGCAACGTCGGCCTTCTATTATTTTCAATGAATTCCTCAAGCTCAAAGACTTCACTTTTTTCCTCAAGAATTGGAGATTCGTTGTAGCATATGAATTCCCTAACCTCCAAAACCTCTTGAATCTGATGCTGCCAAACGTATTCCTGCAGTTCCAGCCATAGTTCCTTATCTAGCATTTCCCCACCTCCAAATGTCGCTTTCAAAGCGACCATATAATGGATATTATTAGCTATTATTATAGCATGAAGGAGGATGATAAAAATGAATAAAAACTTAACAGAGATTATTTTTCTATTGGACAGAAGCGGGTCGATGTCAGGATTTGAGAGGGATACAATTGGAGGCTTCAACTCATTCCTGGAAAGGCAGAGCAAGCACGATGGGGAAACACGTGTGACCACTGTCCTGTTCGATGACGAGGTGGAAATCTTATGGAACGGTGTGAATGCGAAAAGCGTCACCTTAACGAGAGAGGACTATTATGTAAGGGGCTCCACCTCCCTATTGGATGCGGTGGGAAAAACCATTCTGGATGTAGGGGGCCGATTGTCCACCACACCTGAGACTGCAAGACCTAGTAATGTAATCTTTGTCATCACAACAGACGGCATGGAAAATTCAAGCATGGAGTTCACCTACTCGAAAGTAAAAGAGCTTATCCGCCACCAGCAGGAAAGGTACAGCTGGCAGTTCATCTTCATGGGAGCGAACATAGATGTGGCTAAGGAAGCGGAAAGCTTGGGGATACAGGAGGAACAGGCTTTCCAATTTGAGGCAACAGATAAAGGGGTCGAGGTCATGTATAATTCCGTATGTGAAATGGTATCAGAGAAAAGAATGCAGGTTGAAGATATGAATATAGAAAACTCATAGAAAATGAGATAATAAACAAAAAAGAACCCGTCAGTGCAACTCCTGAAACGGGTTCTCCTATTTTATAATACTACTTGGAGGTTGCTGCAAATAGCGCGTCCGTTCCAACCCATAATTCCGACTCTTCCACAAGTCTTGCCATCTGCAAAAGCATCTCTTCATTCCCGCGAGCAGCCATAAACTGAACACCTACAGGCAGACCATCCTGAGTCACATGAACCGGCAATGACATGGCAGGCTGACCAGTCAGGTTTGCTAGCTGTGTAAACGGAACTCTTTTCAAGCTTTCTTGCACTAGCTGTTCCACAATCCCCATTTTCTTGAGGAGTGTCGCGGATCCCAGTTTACCTGTGACTTGGAGAGCTATGCTTTCAAGAGGCTTCAGTTTATGGTCCCCGATTCTTGGAGGTGGAAAGGCGGTAGTTGGCGTGACATAGAGATCATATGTTTCATGGAAATCCTCCATCGCATATGCTGCTATATCCCATTCCCTCAGGCTAAGGACAAACTCTTGCGCCGACATGGATTTTCCGATTAAGGCAAGCAGCCAGGTCGCCGGCTCCACATCGTTCAAAGTAGCCTTTCTGCCAAGTATCTCCTCCAGCATGGATACCGAGGCACTTACTTCTCCAAAGTAGAGGGAGAGATAGCTATTGGCAATTTTCTTCCCATCCACCGGCGCTTCCACCTCTTCTACAGTATGACCCGATGACTCCAGGTACTTCAAAGTTTTTCTAACTGCCTCTACACAATCTGGATGGACTTCCGTTCCAATTGGTGATCTTGTGGAATAAGCAATACGCAACTTCTTCTCCAAAGGATGTTGTAGCTTATCTAAATAACTCCCTTCATACATTGGAGTGGAAAATGCCGCTCCTTTTTCATTTCCTTTCAAATCATCAAGGACTGCTGCACTATCTCGTACCGTCTTAGTCAACACATGCTCCACCGCTGCCCCCTGCCAAAAGCGGCCAAATTGCGGTCCGACCGGGGTCCTTCCCCTTGTAGGCTTCAATCCGAACAAGCCACAGTAGGCAGCTGGAATCCGGATGGAACCTCCCCCATCATTTGCCCCTGCTATCGGGACCATTCCTGATGCTACCGCAGCAGCAGACCCACCGCTTGAGCCTCCCGGAGTGTGCGACAGCTTCCATGGATTTCTGGCAGGACCGTAGACAACTGGTTCCGTTATTGCCATTAAACCGAACTCCGGCACATTGGTATGCCCTAAAGGGAGGAAACCGCTATTTCTTAGCCGTTTTACATATTCTGAATCCTTCTTTGCTCTATATTTTACTAAAGCTCTAGACCCTAGCGTTTTGGGTTCACCTTTAACTTCCTGACCAATATCTTTCAGAAGGATTGGAACTCCTGCAAACTGGCCGGATGTAGCATTCACGGCTGCAACCCTTGCCTTTTCGTACATCGTATGGATTACCGCATTCAACTGAGGGTTTTGTGTTTCGATTTCACTGACGGCCATTTCCAACAGCTCAATGGGTTTGACTTCCTTCTTTTGGACCAATTCAGCCAGTCCAAGTCCGTCATAGTTTTTGTATTCATGCTTCTTCAACGTTTATCACCTCTATATACTCTATTCCGCATTTAAGGTGATTAAACCTCTTCTTTCTTTACAGTCTCTCTTCCACATTTTCTGAGAATTTTTCGAGCTCTACACCAAAGCCCACCTAATAACATAGGCTATTGTACATAGCTTCATATTTTACATCTTGGGCTTGTTCGCCTTGGAGGGGAGTTTGGTATAGATGGAATTGACTGCTGCGCATTGGATGTATTTAGTGGGTACGTTGATTATTATTTTTACGATGCTGTTCAGGCATAATGTGGTGGTCCCTGCCATCTTGGTGACGTTCTTAGTGGGGTGGATTTTCAGAGGCTCGTTCACCTTTGGACTACAAACCATATTTAATGCCAGTCTAGTGGCAGCGGGAGAGCTTTTTAATATCTTCCTGATCATCGCCATCATGACAGCACTGCTTCATTCCTTAAAGTCGCTCGGTACAGATGAACAAATGATTACACCGTTTCAGAGGGTCATGAAAAATGGCCATATCTCCTTTTGGGTCCTTGTGTTTGTCACCTATGCAATTTCCCTATTTTTCTGGCCGACTCCAGCTGTGCCGCTGGTTGGGGCACTTCTCATTCCGGTTGCGATCAGAGCAGGCCTTCCACCAATTGGGGCGGCTATCGCCATATCCCTTGCCGGTCAGGGGATGGCCTTATCGTCAGACTATATCATTCAGATTGCTCCTTCTTTGACTGGGACCGCTGCTGCAGTGGATATAGGAACGGTAGCGGACCGTGGGTTTATTTTATCCATTATTACTGGCATAGTGGCAATCACTCTTGCTTATTTGTCCATACGCAAGCTCATTTCCCGTCCTTCCAATGATCATTTAGCTAGTTGGAATAACTCCGATAGTCAGACAGTGGCATCTTCTGAAACGAAAGACATGGGTAATGTGGAAAGGAGCAAGTACAGTTTTCTCTTCGCCATCCTTGTTCCCGGAACCTTTCTGGCCATCATCATTTATATGATTCTAGCTAAAATCTCAGATGTTCTTCCTTCACTAGAAGGTGGATCTGGTGCAGCGCTTATAGGAGGGGCCTCTCTCATTCTATTGATTGCCGCCTCCTTTTTCCGCAATGCCCGCTCCTCTCTTCAAAACGTCAGTGACAATATCGTCAAAGGCTTCTTGTTTGCCTTTAAGGCGATGGGACCGGTTATTCCCATTGCAGGGTTCTTCTTTATAGGCAGTGGGGAGCTTGCGGCAAAAATCTTTGGCACACCTGCTGAGGAGACTCCTTCTTTCCTGTTCGACCTCATCCTTGCCGGGCAGGCCTATATTCCGGAAAGCTCGTTTATTGCCGGTTTTGGAATACTGTTAATCGGCATGATTACAGGTTTAGATGGCTCTGGCTTCTCGGGACTTCCTCTTGTGGGGGCACTTTCAGGTGCACTTGGAAATAGTGTTGGAGTGGAAGTTGCAACACTTGCCGCCATTGGACAGATGGGGTCAATTTGGGTAGGTGGCGGTACGTTAATTGCCTGGTCCTCACTTGTGGCGGTTGCCGGTTTTGCTAAGGTTCCTGTGATGGAGCTTGTGCGGCGGAGTTTTGTACCGGTCATAATAGGGTTGATTGTGGCAACATTATTGGGACTGTGGTTGTTCTAGAATCATGTATGGCCTTCATTCAATTGTGGAGGCAACTGAAGTACCCAATAACTTATCGTCCTAATGATTTCTAGCTGTTGATTGGAGCAAAAGGCGAAGACTCCTGCGGGGAGGTAGCGACAATCTTGAGACCCCGCAGGGCGCAGCCCGAGGAGGCTCAAGGTCGCCCCGCGGAAAGCGCAGCCTTTTGTGGAAATCAACAGCGGTATAAACTAGATCATAAAAATAATATACTTTTTCAGTGGCCTCCGATTGTGAATCGGGGCCTTTTTCTTTGTCTTTTTGAAACCTTTTATACCGTCTGTCCGTATCTTATAATATACAAAATTCAAAACACTCTTTTCGGAGGTTCATGATATATGCTAAAAAAAATGATGAACTACTTAAATATCGGATCTCCTCATGTGGATCTTGTATTAGATAACAATGAATTAAAGCCTGGTGACAAAGTGACAGGTGCCTTTCATGTGGAAGGCGGATGGGCGAAGCAGCACATTAAAAGGTTGGAGTGCGATTTGGTGAAGGAATTCCAAGGAGATACGATTGAAACGGTAGACGCTGTTACCACCATCCTCATGTCCAAAAGCATGGACGCAAACGACAAGGAGGAATATCCTTTTTGCTATCAGCTACCTAAAGATATCGATCCTTCCACAGAATATATAGGCTACCGCTTAAATACAAGGCTTATCTTTCAGGATGATGTAAAAAGAATTGATCATGATGAGATTGTGGTTCTCGCTTTGGAATCAATGAAGGCCTGACTCCTTTTTGTGGAGGCAGGCCTTTTCATTTATATAACTTATTCTACTGTTGGTATTGTTAGTTTGTATTTACCGAAGCCGTTTAAAGCGGCTCCTTCGTATTGGATGGTTCCGTTTTCCGGTAGGGCGTCGACTGCGTTAGGTGAGGAGTCGAATGTCATGTTGACGGAATTGTTGATTGGCGCAAATGTCCAGTTACCGTCTGCGGATGGGTCGATTTCACCTTGCTCTAGGATGTAGTCAATGATTGCCTGTCGGTTTTCATCTGGATACATTTCCACATCTGTGTTGTTGCGTACTCCAGGGAAATTCCCGCTCGCACGGTAGTTGTTGGTGACGACGATGAATTCCTGCTCTAGGTCGATAGGCTCTCCATTGTACTCCAGCTTCTTAATGCGATTTGCCCCTTCGTTCACGATAACCCCGTCTTTGTTATATTTCGCAGGCTCGGTTACATCAATTTCATATGTGACGCCATCAATGACATCATAGTTATAAGTCGGGAAATCTCCGTCTATTAATGCTTGCTCGCTGCTGTTGTTTGGATCGATCTGCTTGAATTGACCCGCAGACATTTCCAACCACTCTTTTACATCAGCACCCGTCACTTTTACAGTAGCAACTGTGTTCGGATATAAATACAGATCAGCTACGTTTTTGATGGCAATTTCCCCTTCAGGAATATACGTATAGTAACTGGAACCGTTTCTCCCACCAGCTTTGAACGGTGCACCTGCTGATAATACCGGTGTCCCCTCATCCACTGTTCCTGCTAGTTGTTTTTCAATATACCATTTCTGTGCATTTGTTACGATTTGAATGGAAGGATCATCTTGAACTAATGCAAAGTAGCTGTGTATGTCCGCTGTCGTTCTTCCAACAGGTGTACGTACATATTCGACCGTTCCTTCATGCGCTTCTTTAATCGCATCCAGTATATCCTGATCCGCTTCTACCAGACTTCCATGTTCTTTTGAATAGATTGGCATTAAGTGAGAGTGGGAGTCTTTCACTTTCCAGTCACCTTTCACTTTTGAGAGAGTCAGGTCCATAATCCCTAGGTTGTTCCCCCAGTTGCCAGGCATCACGATCGGAACACCATTGATGGTACCTTTTTCAGCGTCCACGCCAGGCAGATCCATAAAGCCGCCCGGGAAGTTCAAATGATTATGACCTGTAATGATCGCATCAATTCCTTCCACATGCGTCAAATCATATGTTGCGTTCTCTTCCATTTCCGCATACTCAGCATCCCCAATACCGGAGTGGGCAAGAACGATGATGATATCAGCTCCTTCTTTTTTCATTTTAGGGATGACTGCTTCTACAGACTTGACGATGTCCTTCGTCACAACTTCCCCTTCTAGATGGGCTTTATCCCATTGAGTGATTTGTGGAGTAACAACACCGGTCACACCGACACGCAATACTTGATTTTTCCCTTTTTTGTCTTTTACCTTTTTCTTGATAATCTGATATGGTTGGATATAATGTTTGTTATTTTTCTTGCCATCATCCTTGAATACATTAGCACTTACATATGGAAATGGAGCGTCGTCCAACACTTCCTCCAAGAAATCCAAACCATAGTTGAATTCGTGATTTCCTAGCGTAGCCGCATCATAGTCAAGTAGTTCCATAGCTTGGAAAACAGGATGAACTTCTCCAGGCTGCAATACATCTACCTTCGCTTTGTAATCGCCAAGCGGATTTCCTTGAATAAGATCTCCGTTATCAAATAACAGGCTGTTTACTGACTCTTCACGTGCCTGTTTGATTAAAGTAGCCGTTTTTGCTAGACCGAATTCGTCGGTTTCTGCATCCTTATAGTAATCATAATTATGTAAGTGTGTGTGGATATCCGTCGTTCCCATCACTCTCAATTCGACATCATGCTTTCCTGCTTTTGGTCCCTTAGGTGCAGCCTCAGCTGAGTTGAACATGGATGGTGTGGCAAGCAATGAAAGTGCCATTGTTACAGCCAAAACCTTTTTTCCTAGTTGTTGGAAGCCTCTCTTCAAGGTAAACAGTCCCTTCTTTTTTGTGAAATAGTCATACTCTTCTAATTATAGAGAGTATTGCTAGTTTAGAAATAATCTGAAAGGACTGAATTTGACAAAAAACAACAAGGTATTCCCCCTAGTTTTCGGGTAATTATACTTATATTGTAAGACAACCCTTACAAAAACATAAATGAAAGCGAATACATATAAGTTAAATAGAAAATGCCTGTCTCACATCTAGAAGAAGCAGGCATTGTTTATGTATCTCCGTAAGTGCACTGCGTAAAGTGTAGGCCTGTGGGAAATAGCTTTAAACAGAGTTTTTCCCCATACCTACCAACCCCATCCTATATAAAGTAGGTGTCCAAATGAGTTAGGGGGCTAACTAGTTTTCACCCCGACACCACTTCCAGACATAGAAAAAAACCGCCCAGCGCACTGACACGCCAAACGGTTCTTCAACTCCATACTACTTTCGAATCTCCACGCGACCCTTCTCTCCAACTCTAACAGTGCCATCCTTGATCTCAACCGCTTCTCCAGCAGCCAAGTTCGTAAAGATGATTGGTGTAATGATGGATGTCGCTTCTTCTGACACAATGCGAAGGTCTACGTTCAGTAACGCTTGTCCTTGCTCGACTGTATCGCCTTGTTCTACTAAACTTTCAAAACCTTTACCTTTTAAGTTAACCGTGTCGATTCCGACATGCACAAGCACTTCGCGGCCTTCAGCCGTTTCGATGCCGATTGCATGCTTTGTCGGGAACAGATTCACAATCTTCCCAGCAACAGGAGATACCACCTTGCCGTCAGTCGGTTCGATGGCAAAGCCGTCTCCCATCATTTTTTGTGAGAAAATCTTATCAGGAACTTCAGAAATTGGTAGAAGTTTACCTGTCATCGGCATTACTACGTCAAACTTTGCTGAAGGTGAAGCAGCTATAGCGCTAGCATCCTTAGCAGCGCTATCAGAGCTTGCCGCCACCTCTTGCTTAACTGGCGTTTTCCCACTCAAAATATCCTGAATCTGTCCTTTAATTGTTTCAGAACGTGGTCCGAAAATTGCTTGGATATTGCGGTCGATTTGCATAACGCCCGCTGCACCTAATTTTTTCAAGCGCTCTTTATCCACTTGCTCAACATCTTTAACACTTACACGAAGACGAGTGATACATGCGTCTAGGTTTGTAAGGTTTTCTCTTCCACCAAGTGCTTCCAATACTCCGAATGGCAGTTCATCAACGGAACCAGAACCAGATTGAGCTTCCTCAGATTTCTCCTCACGACCTGGTGTCATCAGGTTGAACTTCTTAATCGCAAATCGGAATCCAAAGTAGTAGATAACTGAGAATACTAGACCAACAGGAATTACTAACCACCATGCAGTCGCATTTGGAAGGATACCAAATAAAATGTAGTCAATAACACCACCGGAGAAGGTCATTCCAATTTTAACATCTAAAATATGCATGACCATGAAGGATAGTCCTGCAAACACGGCATGGATGGCAAACAATACTGGTGCTACGAATAAGAAACTGAACTCAAGCGGTTCTGTAATACCTGTCAAAAATGACGTCAATGCCGCTGAACCCATGATTCCAGCAACATATTTCTTGTTTTCAGGACGAGCACAGTGATAGATTGCTAGCGCAGCTGCCGGAAGACCGAACATCATGAATGGGAATTTACCCGTCATGAACGTACCTGCAGTTAGCTCTGCACCGTCTTTCACCTGCTCCATGAAAATACGCTGGTCACCACGTACGATCTCCCCTGCCGCGTTCGTGTAAGAACCGAATTCAAACCAGAACGGTGAATAGAAAATGTGGTGCAATCCAAATGGAATCAGTCCACGCTCAATGACACCGAATATGAATGCTGCCAATGTACGGTTTGATTCTGTCATAAAATAAGAGAAGGTATTCAGTCCCTCTTGTGCGAACGGCCAAATGAAGTTCATGACCACCCCAAGAACAAGTGCGGATGCCGCTGTAACAATCGGAACGAAACGCTTTCCGGCAAAGAATCCTAAGTATGATGGCAATTCAATATTGTAAAATTTATTGTACATGAAAGCTCCGAGTACCCCGGCTATGATACCACCGAAAACCCCGGTCTGAAGGGTTGGAATTCCCAACACATTTGCCAGAGCAGGGTCCGAACCGACTTGGTCTGCTGTAACTCCACTGATAACACTCATCGTTACATTCATAATTAAGTAACCGATCATTGCTGCAAGGCCGGCAACCCCGTCCCCTCCAGCAAGTCCGATTGCTACCCCAATTGCAAAGAGTAATGGCAGGTTGGAAAAGACGATACTTCCGGCCTGTTCCATGATTTGAGCCAGTAGCACGAGTGAGTCTGCCTCGAGAAAGCCGAGACGGCTTGTTAGGTTCGGGTTTTGCATGGCGTTACCGAATGCAAGCAGGATTCCTGCTGCTGGCAGCAATGCGACTGGCAGCATGAGGGCTTTCCCGATACGTTGCAGTAAGCCAAATGATTTCTTAAACATTTGTTGTTCCTCCTAGGTATTTTTATATGCGTTTGTAGAACTTACGAAGAACTTCCTCTTAACTCCCTGTTGATTTTCGTTCCGGGTGTTCGCTTTCCGCGGGGCGGTGCTTGAGCCTCCTCGCTTCGCTGCGGGGTCTCAAGTCTACCGCTACCTCCCGCCGGAGTCTCACACCCTGCACTGCAATCTACAGGGGAAATTCGTTCACAAAACAACAAAAAGGCATGAGTCAAAAGAAAAGGTACACGAAGGAAAGGTAGATGGATTTCTACCGTATTTCTTCGTTTACGCTTTCTTCCGCTCATGCCTGCATAACCAGTAACACGTGAAAAAAGTGCTTGGGATATTTATTGTTTTGCAAGCCTTTGCAAATGTAGAGTCAGGTAAACCGCCTCTGCATCTGGAACTGGCTTGTGTAAGTTCTGCTGCATAATTTTTATCAATTTCCAAGCTAGATTGTAGCATACAGGATATTCGGCTTGCAACACTTTTGCGAGCGTTTCCTGATTTTCGGGACGGTTCTCGTCTTTTTGCACCCTTTCAATCGAAGCATGAAAATGGCGGATCAATCTAAGATAGTTCACATCTCCCTGATCAACAGAAATCTTTAGGGACTCCTCAATCACATCAACCATCCTGCTAATCAGCTGCGTATGCTTGTTTACCTCGGCCAAATCGCGGTTGGTCAACGCGCTATGGATATGCAAGGTGATGAAGCCTACTTCTCCAACAGGAACGGAGATATCCAACTGCTCATTCAGCCACTCGACAAGCTCCAGTGCCACCGAATATTCCTTGGGATATGCCAACTCCGTCTCAGTGAGAAACGGATTTTTAATATCCATCCCCTGCTGGATTCTTTTCACTGCAAAATAAAGATGGTCCGTTAATCCGACATGGATATGCTCATTAAGCCGGACTTCAAAACGCTTTTCAATCCGTTCTATACATTCATTCATCAAACCGATGAACGACTCTTCTATATAATTAAGTAACTGCTTGTATTGTTGCTGCTCCTCCTGATCACGCAGTACAAAGAACTTCTCGGCGCTCTCTTCGGATATATCTTCGCCGGTACGCTTGCCGAAACCGATTCCTTTCCCTGTCAGGATGACTTCATTGTACTCGGGGTGCGCAGCAATCAACACATTATTATTCAAGACTTTCTTTACACGCATGGCAATTCCTCCGGTGCATCTATAACTGCAATATATATAAAAGTACGCTACGATGCGTGCAGAGTCAAGCGAGCAAATTTAAGGGCGTATTTATCTTTCGGCAGGATTAGAAGATAAAATGTAAAAAACACTCAATTCCTGAGGCATTTTTTATTTATTATTTTATAGAATGTAATCTTAAAAGAATAATCCTTTCATCATTGAAGAAAAATAAAGGAATAAACATCTACTTTACACTTTTGGGGGTAAAATGCATGAATGAGAAATCCATCCGCTTAACATCCGCAGAAATCGCTTCACTATGGGCATCCTTTATGAATGATAGCATGGCTAAATGTATTTTGGGATTTATGATTAAATACATTCAGGATACGGAAATTAGACCCGTGGTTCAGTACGCTTATGAATTAGCATCTAGTCATTTGGAATATCTACATGACTTATTAGAACGGGAGGAGTTTTCGGTACCATATGGATTTTCGGAAAAGGATGTAAATATGAAGGCACCGTGGCTTTTTTCTGATATTTTTTGCTTAACTTATGTAAATCATATGGCCAGGACCGGACTTGTCGCATATAGCGGTTCTCTGGCCATGAGTTCACGAAGTGATATTTCCAGTTATTACACAAAAGGGTTAGCAGAAACAACAAAGCTGTTTAACCTCAGTAATCAAACTGCACTTTCCAAAGGTATGCTTGCAAGACATCCTTGTATAGAGGTTCCCAAAGAAGCAAAATATATTGATGGAAAAGATTATCTCAGTGGTTTGAATCCTTTCACAACTAAGCGACCTTTAAATGCAATTGAATTATCTCATCTTTATATGAATGTAATGACTAATTCAATTGGTATCCAGCTCACGCTCAGCTTCGCCCAAACCTCTACATTAAAGGAAGTACAGGAATATATGTTGCGCGGTAATGATATATCAAACAAACATATAGAGATTTTCACTAAAATACTACTAGATAATAATATCCCGACTCCTCGGCTACCAGATGTTAGTGTGAGTAATTCTGTCACCAGAACCTTTTCCGATAAGTTGATGATGTTTCATATGTCGTTACTAAGTGCCGCTGGAACAGGCAATTATGCTACAGCAGCTGCAGCAAGCCAACGAAGTGATCTTGCCATCAATTATGAACGGCTATCTTTAGAAATTGCTCAATATGCCAAGAGTGGAGCTGAGATTATGTTAAAGCACCATTGGCTGGAGCAGCCACCTGGTACAAAGGATCGCAGAAAGTTGGCTTTAGATAAGGATGGCTGAATATTGCAGATTTCAAGGGTGGTAGCAAAGTCCAGATCGCCTATGGATTTGAACAGGCTACGAAACATCGCAGGTCACCTTCACCTCCACTGAATTATTATATTTCTAGGCTCTTTTCTCAAAAAATTGTCTATTCCTAAGTATGTCTTAAAGAATCTCATTTTATTAGAATCCAAAGAATATGGTACAAATCTATGGCCCTTCCATTGATCTATTTCTTTCATCCCCTGTCTGATGGTGAAATAGCTATTGGCAATCTTTATGAAGAGCAAAGCCCGAAAAGGCTCAAGGTCGCCCCGCGGAAAGCGAAGCCTTTTGCGGAAATCCACAACGGCGTTTAACAGAGATTTAATAAAAGGACGCATTCCATCTAAACGGAATGCGTCCTTTTATGTTCTATACTTTTTCTCAATCTGCAGACTGCAAAAAATCCCCGATCACTTTTACATACTCCTCCGGCTCTTCCAGGTAAGGCATATGTGCACTCTGTTCGAATACATGAAACTTCCCATCAGGAGGTAAAGAACTGAAGTACTCTGTTGACTCAGGAGTTGCCTCATCGTACCGTCCACATGTGTAAAGTGTAGGGATTTGGATATCCTTTAATTCTGCGGTACAGTCAAAATCTATTAAATTTCCAGTCACATGGAATTCGGATGGTCCCCACATGATATTGTACACTTCCGGATTTTTATAGTCTGCCCCTTTTTTCAGGAACTCCGGAAACGGATCAAGTCTACATACAAAATGCTTATTGAACACCTTTGTTGCGTCCTTATATTCCTTCGAGTCAGTTCTGCCCTTTTCTTCACATTCTCTTAATGTCTGCTGCACATCTAGAGGTAACTGTTTCCGGTTTCTTTCCTGGTCCTCTGTCCACAACGGTGCACTCAAGCAAGGGCTTGAAAAGATGATGCTCTTCACGCCTTCCGGTTTAGATAAGTAATAGGCCGCAGCTAAAGTAGTGCCCCATGAGTGGCCAAGAATGTGGAATTCATTTAAAGAAAGTGCCTCTTTAATTTGCCCTAGTTCCTCCACAAAGCGGTCTAAGTTCCATAATGTGGTGTCAGTTGGCCGGTCAGATCCTCCACACCCCAATTGATCGTAGAAAATAACCGGACGGTCGTCTGCCAGAATCCGTAGGCCCTGCAAGGAATAATGCGAAGAGCCCGGTCCGCCATGTAATACAACCACCGGTGCTTTATCTGTGTTCGAATCATGTTTCTTATACCACACGTTCCCACCTGTCACTTCTATAAAACCCTCTGTTATGGACATCTAAATCTCCCCTTCTATTCTTACATACTTTTTACTACGTTAACTGCTTCAAATCTGTATCCGTAATTCTCCGACAGCAATTGCACTTGTTTTTTCTTCAATATAAAGTTCCTCCACTTTGAAAGGACGCAAAACATTTTTTATGGCCTGCAATTGTAGGTTTGAGATTAAAATCTATCATTCTCTTACCTCTCTCAGTCGTTTTAGGAGTTTCAAAAAAATCTTTTCATCTATCGCGGTGGCCCAAAACCCATCACAAAACCTTTCCCCTCGGACATAATACGTCAGGATTGCTTGTAATTCATCAAGAGAAGCAGCTGGAATAACAGATATATACTCGTCCGATAGCCCTTCTAAACAATTTACATAATCTCCTATTAACAAACCCGAAGTGTACACTTCATCAATGAAGTCTAAAAACTTACAATCATATTCTGGAAAAGCCATGAACCCCTCCTTAGGCTTCTCCCATTTGTAAAATTCTATGTTGTCCTTTTCAAAGTACGAATTATAGCTAAATAGATTATCCATATTCATCCATCAACTCCTTGACCATTTAATGCAATATAATAGGATGGGGCGCTTTGCCCAGGCTAGGCTGTTCTATTCCCATTCTCTACCCTTTCCTTTACCTTCCTCTGCAACGGCGTAAGTGTCCCGATTAAAGCTATGAAACTACTTGCCAGCAGGATTCCGCTCACGCCTTTAACCGCGACTATAGACAAAAGGCCAAAAATGAACAGGTCGAAAGCAGAATCAAGCACCGATATCAGGGAAAGAGTTGTGGCACGAATATTGGATGGAATCAAATCGTTTTTTAACTGGGAGTAGATTGGACCTCGTATCGCCTGACCAATTCTCAGGACGAAAAAGGCGCCGATGACCAGCCAGAGTGATTCGCCAAATAAAGCAGATAGGAATAATCCCAAGGCTGCCAAACCACCTGTGACACCCATTAATAGCTTTCTGGAAAAAATGCCTGTTAACCATCCAACCGACTGGGAGGCAACAAATCCCCCAACTGCCGCCAGTGCATACAAGACCCCGATCATCACAACCGGCAGGCCTGCATTGGTGAAAATCGGCTGATTGAAAGCTTCATAGACAGAATCAGCTGCTATGAACACGAGTGTAAAATTAACAAACAACAAGAGAAGAGTAGGCGCCTTTCGGATTACTTTGATACCCGAAGCCACCTGGGTAAATGGATTATCCCGATAGGAGCCACTGCTCTTTGGACTTTTTAAAAAGAAGATAAGTATCAGCTCAACTAGATGAAATACCATTCCCAAAACAATCAAAAAGACAAATTGCTCCTCCTGAAGGTCGCTTGCCAGATACGCGCCAAAAATAACAGCAAGAATCATCGACACGAATCCTGCCGATTGAATTTTGCCCATCGCCCGGTCCATCCGATGATGCTCATTGTCCTCTTTCAAAGACTCATAGATAAGCGCTTCATCTGCACCCGAGAAAAAGGTCACTGCAAAGCCGTTTAATCCACTGAACAGGAAAAACATCCATGGATCATGAGCGAAGACCAACAAGGTTAAACTCATGATTTTAAGGATAACTCCTATCAGAAAGGAAGCTTTTGCACCAAACCTGTCCGCTACCACTCCTCCCGGCACCTCTCCCAGTAGAACCGCCCCGCTCCAGAATATCTGCAGGAGAAGAATATGGGAGGGTTCCAGTCCCCGTGCGTAGTAGAACAAAGTCAGCACCGGCGCAATGAAATTGATGGTTCCGAAGAAGCGGACCCAGAACATGATTTTGATATTATGGGAAGAAATTAATTGATTTTTCATGAATGCTCCTGATTATGGATATATTATAGTTTAATAGGTTCTACCCTCTGTAATCTGAACCGGTCGTATTCCTCATTCGACTACAAAAGACTTGGCACTTTTTGGGTAGGCCCTTTCTATTTGAAGCAATTCCCACATGTTGATGCGCCCTTTTGAAATTTTCCCATAAAAGATAAGGCCAGTTTCCACATAATCCATATCCAAGTCTGCTCCGGTAATGGTGTATCCCTCGACCTTTGGATTACGTTTACTCTCTTTTAGAGAGACAGGTCTCAATCTCATCAGACGGAAACTCTGCTTATTTAGTTTTACTATCTCAAACAGACCTTCTACCGTTTGGCTATCTATTGCCATTTTGCCAGTTAACAATTTGCCAAGTTCCCGAAATTTCACACCAACAGCCCTGTCAGCATAAAAGTAGAACGAATTTGGTAATTGCACTGCATGGATAAACTGACTTTCTTCCTCTTTCAAATAATCTCCTAAGCCCGGCCACAGTGCATGGTTCCTGTTTCGTTTCATCCACTGAGTGAAGGATTTCAAGGTGCTTATAAAATCAGTGATTTGAGTTTTTGACATACTCTCAAACATATCAAAATATTCTTTTGCCAAAAGTTTTTTCCAGAACCTCTCATCTACATCCTTTAAATCTACAATTTGATTTCTTTTTAATACTTCATTGAGGTCTTGCAGGCTTTCCCGGTACTTCCGGACTGTATTCCCCTTTTTACCTGCAGTTTTTTCCTGGTAAAAAGCAAGAAAATCCCTGGCATATACCGGAAGATGCTCCAGCCCGAGGGCCTCTAAATCAGGAATATCCTTCTCTTGAAATTGAGTTGGATTATCTTTAGCCAATAAAGCCTCCAACACTTCGGGCGTATATTTCATCATCACTTCCTCGTAAGTCATTTCTGATTCCACCATAAGTGATTCTACTTTGTTTTTAGCACGATTTACTCCGTTTGGCTCTGTAAAAACCCTTACTCCATTGAAGTAATACTTACCATTATGCAACTCCAACAGCCCGACAGTCCCAATCTGCAATCCTAAATTACCCGGTACGTTCTCGGGAATATTCGCTAGGGGATACTTTTCTTTTGTTATTAAATCTTCAAATATGATGATATCACCCTTACTTTCAAGTGCATGAACTAGGCGAAATCTCAGACTCGTCCATATTTTTGCAATCGTCTTTAATTCTGTTTCCAGCTGGTTACCTTTTACCTTATAAAACCATTCAACTCCGCGAAGACTCTTTTCAAACCGGTGCATAAATAATGCAAAAAATGGAAACATCATCGATTTATCTCTTTCGCTTACAAAATGTCCTATCTTTTTTTCAAAACCGGCATGTAGATCTTCCATATCTTGACGGTCCAAATCCCGCATCACAAAATCTATCACCATCGTAGTAAGCACATGCTTCCGCTCATAAAAAAGCTTCTCCTGCAGTTTATCTTCATACCTCATCATACAGCACTTTTTATATTTTTTGCCGCTGCCACAGTGACAGAATTGATTCCGGCTGATCCCCATAGTGAAACAACTCTCCTTTGATTGACTAGTTCCATTTTAAAATAGAACCGGATAGGACGCAAAGGGGGAATAAAAGAAGGCACTCTCACATAGCCTTTTAAGTTTCATTACCTTCCCACAAAAAGGAAAGGTGAAAATATGATAATTCAGAGATTAAAAACACGCCAAATATGAAAACGTTTTATAGGCTGAGTTATCAACTATCCTCCCTTGAAGACAAGCTCACTAAGCCTCAAGATCTTCCGGAAAATTTTTTCATACTCCAAAAAAAACCGTTGACATCCTTTCAGAACCGTTATAAACTTAGCATCATTCAACAAACAAACTTATTTTCTTATCCAGAGAGGTGGAGGGAACGGCCCTTTGAAACCTCGGCAACAGGCTTCCATGTAAAGCACTGTGCCAACTCCTTCAAGCAACCAAGCTTGAAAAGATAAGAAGAGCATAAGCATGGACGACGCTAACCTCTTCTTACCTGTTAAGAAGAGGTTTTTTGTATTCCAAACCCGAGTTTTCCAATTGAATAAATCTTTTTTCTTATCCAGAGAGGTGGAGGGACTGGCCCTTTGAAACCTCGGCAACAGGCTTTTAATCAAAGCACTGTGCCAATTCCATCAAGCAGTAGCTTGAAAGATAAGAGAGAGCATCTACATACCGATGCCCTTTTCTTGTCTTTTCAAGAAAAGGGTATTTTTATTTTGGGCTCTCTTATACGCCCGTGTTGCTTTCCGCAAAATGCTTCGCTTTCCGCGGGGCGACCTTGAGCCTCCTCGGGCCTTGCCCTGCGGGGTCTCAAGATTGTCGCTACTCTCCCGCTGGAGTCTACGCTTTTTGCTCCAATCAACAGCTAGAAACCATTGCATTTTCTCATTTACATAAATAGGGAGGAAACATCATGATCACATTCAAAAACGTTAAAAAGGTCTACAAAAGTGGTGAGCAGGAAGTACATGCACTCGATGGCATCGACTTGAGCATTGAAGAAGGCGAAATTTACGGAGTTATCGGATTCAGCGGTGCGGGAAAGAGTTCCCTCCTAAGATGTGTGAACCTGCTGGAAAGACCTTCATCCGGTAAGGTTCTAGTTGGTGGAGCAGACCTCTCAAAACTCCCAGCCCACAAGTTGAGAGAAGCCAAACGAAAAATCGGCATGGTCTTCCAACATTTCAATCTGCTGAACTCCAAAACCGTCTATGAGAACGTGGCAATGCCCCTACTTATCAGCAATGTAAAGAAGGCGCACATACAAGCAAGAGTGGAGGAACTTCTGGATTTTGTAGGACTAAGCGATAAGAAGGAAAATTACCCGGATCAATTGTCCGGCGGTCAGAAACAGCGGGTTGGAATTGCTAGAGCCTTAGCCACACGCCCTTCCGTTCTACTTTGTGACGAAGCGACGTCTGCACTTGATCCGCAAACAACGAGCTCCATTCTTCAACTTTTGAAAAAAATAAACCTGGAATACAAAATCACCATCCTCATGATCACCCATGAGATGTCAGTCATCCGGGACATCTGTGATAAGGTGGCCGTCATTGAAAAAGGGAAAATCATTGAACATGGTTCGGTTTTCGATCTATTTTCCAATCCGAAAACCTCAACCGCACGGAACTTTGTCAGCTCGGTGCTGAATGATAAACTGCCGGCATCCATCCGGGAGCTCGTCAGTCAGAAGGATGATCATCAAGGCATCTACCGAATCAATTTTGTGGGTGCATCAGCAGGTCAGCCGTTCCTGTCCCAGGTCGCGAAAAAGTTCCATGTTGATGTGAATGTTCTTTTTGGAAACATTACGGAACTTCAAGGGGTACCTTTTGGCAATCTGATTGTCGAATTAAAAGGAGAGCCTTCCGAAATCAAACGAGCTTTATTTTATATCCAGCAAGAAAAAGTATTAGTGAAAGAGGTGAATGCACATGCGAGTTAGTTCCGATCAGATCATTGATGCATTACTTGAAACCTTATCCATGGTCAGCTTTTCCCTTCTATTCTCCATCCTCATCGGCTTACCGCTTGGTGTGCTGTTGGTTGTAACAAGAAAGGGACACATTCTGGAAAACACGGTTTTATTCAATTTTTTAAATCCGGTCATCAACGTTTTGCGTTCGATACCCTTCATCATATTATTGGTTGCCATCATCCCGCTCACCAGATTAATAGTGGGAACTTCCATTGGGACTGCAGCCGCTACCGTGCCTCTAATCTGTTATGCGGCACCATATTTTGCAAGATTAGTAGAGAATTCTTTGTTGGAAGTGGAACCCGGGGTTCTAGAAGCCGCAGAGGCAATGGGGGCTACACCAAAACAGATTATATTCCGTTTCCTGCTACCTGAAGCATTAAGCTCCCTGGTACTTGCCATCACCATCGCAACCATCGGACTGATTGGGGCATCTGCAATGGCTGGGGCTGTTGGAGGCGGAGGCCTTGGTGATCTCGCAATTACATATGGTTACCAGCAATTTGATGAAGTGACGATGTTCATCACTGTTGCCATGTTGGTTGTCATGGTGCAGGTCATTCAGAGTTCAGGAAACATTTTATCAAAAAAAATTAGAAGACGATAAGGAGAGATATACATCATGAAAAAATTACTCGGCCTTGCCATTTTAACCGTACTATTACTAACTGCAGTTGGATGCTCAAAAGACAACGAAACAATCAAAATCGGAGTTAGCGGCACAGACAACAGAATCTGGGACTTTGTTGCCAAGAAAGCAGAAAAAGAAGGATTGGAAATTGAGATTGTCACCTTCTCCGATTATGTACAACCAAATCTTGCATTAGCTCAAAAAGAACTCGATGCCAATGCGTTCCAGACCATCTCTTACTTTAATGCATTTATTAAAGAGCATGACCTGGACTTATCACCCATCGCAACAACCGTAATTGCACCAATGGGGCTTTACTCCGAGAAGTATGAAAATGTGGAGGATATCCCAGAAGGCAGTAAGATTGCCGTACCAAACGAAGCGACCAACATGGGGAGAGCGTTCCTTCTCCTTCAAGAAGCTGGATTGATTAAACTTCCGGACGACTTCGACGGAAACGGCTCGTTGGACAAAATTGTGGAGAACCCGAAGAACCTGGAAATCGTACCAGTCGTAGCAGGTCAGACACCTCGAGTATTACCTGACGTGGCAGCTTCCATCATCAATAATGGAATCGCAGTGGACGCAGGGTTGAACCCGACAGAGGATTCCATTTTGCATGAAAATGATACTGCTACACCATACATCAACATCATCGCGGTTCGCACAGAGGACAAAGATCGTGAGGATCTTCAAAAAATTGCAGAGTTATATCAAGAGGACGATGTGAAAGAATTCATTGAAAAAGAATACAAAGGCAGCACCATCCCGACGTTTGTTCCATTAAGTGAAATCGGTGTGGAAACTAATGAAGAATAAGGAGTGATTGACATGACGTTAACAATTAATAAAGTCGATGAAAAAGCAATCATCATCAAAGAGGATATCAAACAAAAGCAGGCACTCTATCTTTCCACAAGCCATCAGATTCACGAGAAACCAGAGATAGGAAACGAAGAATACTTCGCTTCCTCCCTTCTCACCTCCATTTTAAAAGAGGAAGGATTTGCGGTAGAAACGAATGTCGCAGGGCACGAAACCGGCTTCATCGCAACCAAAAAGTCCGGGAAGCCAGGGCCATCCATCGGTTATCTAGCAGAATACGATGCTCTTCCTGGCATCGGGCATGCGTGCGGACACAATATCATCGGTACAACAAGTGTAGCCGCGGCCGTTGCACTTAGTAAAGTACTTGAAGAAACAGGCGGCGAAGTTACCGTGTTCGGTACTCCTGCTGAAGAAGGCGGACCGAACGGCAGTGCAAAAGGCAGCTTCGTCAAACACGGACTCGTGCAGCACCTCGATGCAGCCTTGATGGTCCATCCCGGCAATGCAACAAGGCTTACCGGACCGACATTAGCCGTTGACCCATTGGATTTCGAGTTTATCGGAAAACCCGCGCATGCAGCGGCCTCGCCATATGAAGGAATCAACGCACTTGATGGGGTCATCCAACTGTTCAATGGCATCAATGCTTTGCGCCAGCACGTAACAGATGATGTCCGCATCCATGGCATCATCACTCATGGCGGCGATGCACCTAACATCGTGCCGGAATATGCAAAAGCACGCTTCTACATCAGAGCTGCGACTAGGGAAAGATTGAATGAAGTAACACGCAAAGTGAAAGCTATCGCAGAAGGGGCTGCACTTACAACTGGAGCCAAAGTCAATGTCATAGCATTCCAGAATGAAGTGGACAATATTGTGCTGAATGAGAGTCTTGATGCAGTATATAAAGAGATTGTGGAATCGCTCGGGGAAGTGGTCGTATTGGAAGGCAAAGCAGGAATCGGCTCGACCGATGTCGGCAACGTCAGCCAGGTTGTTCCGACCATCCATCCTTATATTAAAATAGGGCCGGAAACATTGGTCGGCCATACGGAGGAGTTCAAAGAGGCAGCCCGCTCCCCACAAGGTGACCACGCGCTTATCGTTGGGGCGGAAGCATTGGCTTTGACCGGGTTGAGGCTTTTAACAGATACGGAGGTTTTGGTGAAAGTAAGAAAGGACTTTGAGTTGGCAAAGAAAAAATTATAATACTAAAAATAAGAAATGTTCAGTAAGGTACTTAACTGTTCATTTCTTTTTTTAAGTCTCAATTTATCCAATTCAATCTATCAGATCAATACAATCCCTCCTTTAATTCACTGCCAAATTCCCGACACTATTCCCTGTAAGATTAAGATAGTATGTACTTTCCAAGGAAGATATCATAGTGATTACAGGCGATTTTAGTGTCACCTTCTCCATTTGATGTTTACCTGTATATACGGTGATTTCAAAGGTCACCTCTTTGTTCGGAAGAAAATTGACATGGTTAAAGTCCAAAGTGAACGTATCACCCTTTTTTATCTTTGAATTGTCTGCATATTGCCCTCCACCACTGCCTCCTCTCAATGTACCATCTTGGAAATAGCTTACCTCATATCCATAAACGTCTATATCTGTGTTATTAATAAGAGCCAGATGAAATGTACCTTCAGCAGGGATATCAGCCCTTGCATACCTGTTACATCCTGATAGTAACAACATGAAAACAACGGAAATCAGTAGTATATCTTTCATATTTGCATACCTCTTAACTCCCTCTCATTTACATTAATCAACAGTATAATACCAGTATTTTTATTGTTTATCAATAAATTTACTTTGAATATCAACAAAAAACTCATCTCTAACTTTTGGAGTAGCCCGTAATCCTCCTCACGAATGGAGTATCTATTCTCCTCCATGTAGTTCCAGACTCTCTCTCTCTTTCATCAACACTTAACGGCTTTATCCAAGGAACCTCATAATCGGGATAGAGAATCTTGCTGAAAGTATGCGTCTTCCCTTCCATGATGACTTTTTCTAAAAGGTGAGCCGTGCGTGTGTTAATCCCTTTTTCTCTCCCCAAAACGCAACCTAAAACTAATTTTCTTTTGAGGATGAAAGTCCCAACACCATCAATTCCTCATCAAAGTATGTATCGCCTATTTTTAATCCTTTTTTGTCTACACCATACGTCGTAAACCCTAAGGATTTATACAATTTTTTTGCAGGTTCATTGGTTGCCATAACGGTTAGATGAAGCTGTTCTATTTCCACTAATTCTCTGGCCTTACCTATCGCCTCTTCCATCAAAGCTCTCCCTATACCTGATTCCCGAAGCCCCGCACACACATACATCGCGACAATATTGGCTCTATGCTTGATTTTCATTTTCGTTTCACATATCAATGTAACGGTACCGACTAATAGCATCTTTTCAAATGCCCCAAATGTAAAAACATGTTGAAAACTAAGTCTGTTTTCAAAGCTTTCCAAAAGGTATTCTTTTTCCTCTTCATAACTCGAACTGAATGCTTCCGGATTGTTTTTCAGTGCCTCCAGCCTTATTGTTCTATAATTCTCTGCATCATTTGGTTTCAATAGTCTTATCTCCAACGTTTCTCTCTCCTTTAGTCGGTTATGCTAGTTCTCTTAGCAGTCAACCTGTTGAATTCTTTCGCATCTTTTACGCATAAATCTATTCCCTTATTCCAGAAACCTTCCGAAGTAATGTCTTCACCTACATGCTTCATCACAAGCTCTTCTACTGACATACTGCCTGAATCTCGCAACAGTTTTATATAATCCCGTTCAAATTCTATTCCTGATTTTTTCGCCTTTGCATAAATACTCAAGGCAAACAAATAACCAAAAGTATAAGGAAAGTTATAGAAGGGCTCTTTAGTGTTATAAAAATGTGGTGTCCATATCCAGGAATGGATGGAGGCATGATCCATGGAATCGCAATATCCCTCACTAATTGCTTCCTTCATGATTTGGCTAAGGCGTGAAGATGGTACAATCCCATGTTTTCTCTCTTCATAAAATCTTTTTTCGAAAATGAACCTGGAATGGATATTCATAAAGTTCATGACACTGCGTTTCAGCTTCTCATCAAGTAAGGTTAGTTTCTCCTCATCTGATTTTGCCTTTTCCATGGCAGCATCCAATACTATCATTTCACAAAATGTGGAAGCAGTTTCTGCCATGCTCATCGGATATTGTTTATTCAACCCTTTAACAGACACCATTGCATGGTTGTGATAGGCATGACCGAGTTCATGAGCAAGGGTTAAAACATTTGTCATAGTACCACCAAAGTTCATACATATTCTCGATTCACCTGACAACGGAAAACCTGCACAAAAGGCTACTGGAGATTTATTACCGCGATTTTCCACTTCAACCCAAGCTTCATCAAATGCACGCTTAGATAAAAGCTCAAGTTCAGATCCAAAGCTTCCAAAGTGTTCAATTATAAATTCCACAGCATACTCATATTTTATCTCCTGGAAACTATCTGTTACTGGAGCCCAAAAGTTATACGACTTCATTTGGTGACTACCTTGTAAACTGGCTTTTTGGTTAAGGTAGTTGATGAAGGGCGCTTTGGCCTTATTGATGGATGACCACATAGCCGCAATGGTCTCTGCTTTCATCCTATTTTTTATCAAAGGTTCTTCTAGTCCATTTTCCAAACCGCGTTTCTGATAGACTTGCAGACGAAAGCCTGCTATATGATTGAGTATTTTTGCAAAGTGCTCTTCCGTTTCAACCCATTTAGTTTCCAAAGCAGTGTGAGCTTCTTTTCTCACTGCTTCATCATGATGGGAGCGTAGATTAATAGCTTGGCCTACTGAAAGTTCCTTTTGAATCCCTTCTACTTCAACTTTCACTTTGATATTACTAATGAAAGATTGATAGAACTGGCCCCATGCATGATATCCATCAGTTGATAAATGAGAAATGATAGTTTCCGCTTCATCTGAAAGCTTTGTATTTGAATGATTTCTCCACTCAGTTAAGATAAATGTGTACTCTTTCAATTCTTTCGTATCAAGCAGCTTTTCCCACAAATCGCATTCCGTATCGGCTATTTTAGTTTTGACATTCTGTAAAGCGGCATCAAAACGAGTTTGTATAGCAGAAGCTTTTCCCCTCAATTTATGTGCATGCTGGTCTTTGGAGTTCTGTGCTAGAAGACATGCTATAAAGGAAGTTGCTTGAGATATGTCTATACGGATGTTTCCAATGAACTCCAACAAAGATGCAATTTCATGTGACTCTTCGATTGCCTGTGGTGTATGAAAAGTTACCTTTTCCAACTTGTTCATTTTATCTTCTAATTGCTTCATGTGTTCCATGAATGTGAGTGATTCGCTCCCACCCATAAACAGGCTATCTAAGTCCCATACTTCTTGATACTTAGTCTGATTCATCATGTCCCCCCATGTTTAATAAGCTCATTTCACTATAATTGGCGCGGTATTATTCGGTTTGACACTGGCAGGGGATCCATCATTATTTTGAAAGATTATCATTCTCCATTTTCTCATGATGGCATCCAACTTCTTCTCAATATTATATAATCGTTCGTTTTTATAAGACGCATTAACCAACAACCTTCTTATAAATAGAGTGAAAGAAATACTTCCCACTATTAAAAGTCCAAAAACAATAAACTGAAAAATCATATCACCCATTAATATATTCCAATTAAATTCGCAGTGCTTTTGGCCTTGAGACTCTCTCTATTACCTTTTGCCCACTTGACCAACTGCTTTTGGCCTTGAGAACAGCACTCTATTTCTGCTTAATCTTCCGCTTTAAACCCACTTAACTCCAAAATCTTATCAGCCCTCATCTCGGTCCACTCCTGTCGAGTCTTTCAGCCCCTCTTTTATAAATCTGCTAATCTCCTGATACTGATCATCCAGCTGAATAATCATCTCTCTCAACTTAGCCGTATTGACCGGGGGAACATAAAACACATCATCAATTCCGTAATATTCATGTCCATGGATTTCTTTACTGAATGGTTTGACGACATGCGTTAAGAACAGTTCTTCCCGATCACCTTTTGTCGCTTCTAGTACTTCCATGAAATCCAGATAAGATTGATGATAAGGAATAATCTCAAACGTTTGTCCGTTGATGCTATATGTTTCCACACTTCCGTTCTCCAGTACCACTTTCTCCTGGACTTCTTTTTCCACCTCGGCAGCTGTTGCTAGTTTGACCTCTTCAGCTGTACTTTCACACCCCGTCAAGAACAACAATACACCAAACAAATATAATCTCATTCAGTCGTTATCCTTCAATTTCTTTTTTATTCTCCTACATTTCCCTTCCCAACAACTTCTTCCCTTTCCATATCTACATACACGAACAAGTTACCCTTTGAATCGGTTTGAGTGTGATTAAATATCACTTTATACAAACTCGCTCCTACTCTTACAGTATTTAGCTGCGAAGCAAGCTCTTCATCCACTGTCATCTCTTGAACAGAAGAATCCTTTGGGCTAACCAGAATTCTGCTTCGCTCCTCTGCTGTTAATTCATTAAAGGCAATCATCTCAACCTGGAGTTTAGGCTCTTCATGAAAATAATTTCCTATGATGAATAGAAACAGGCAACAAAGGGCCACCACAAATACTCTCATCCCGTTATCCTCCTCTTGAAGAATTTAATGATAATCTTCCTGCAAGAAATATTTTTTAAAATTGTGACCATGAATTTTGGATTAGTCCATTTTACGAACTGGTTTAATGAAGCTTACATCGCCTTCTTATCTATCTTAATTTCATAATTATTGCTTAGTAGGTATCCACATATCATGCCAACTATCCATCCACCTAGGTGTCCCATAATAGAAACTACCTGCCAAGTTACAATAGAAAAAATGAAAGTAAACAACCAACAGTAAATGGTAAATTGCACAATGAGCTTCTTATCCAAATCGACAATAAATATTTTCCTGAAAAAAATTATGTATAAATAGAAACCCAACAAGGCAAATATAAAGCCGGAAGCACCTACACCTGAATCGGTGGTTGCTAATAAAATAGGGAAAGGAGTAAATAGAATGCTAAAAATGAAGAGAATCAGAAATCTTCCTTTTCCTAATATCACTTCCACTGGTGGAGAGAAGATAGCAATGGCAAACATATTGAACAGAAAGTGATAGATTCCATCATGAAAAAAAGCATAGGTACCTAGCCGCCAAAGTTCACCTTCACCCAAGTGATAAATACTCATCCCGCCAACATCATAGACCACACGATGATTGCTCCAAGCTTCCAAGGAAACTAACACGTACACCATTACTACTATATTCAATACAATAATGAGTACCGTTAAAGGATATTTTGTAAGATAATCTCTAAACCCTTCTTTTCTAAGAATCATTATTACCTCTCCCTAAGACTACTGATAATCTTCCTGCTCAAAAGACAAATCTGTATCAATCTCCCCGAACCTTATTTTGATATTTTCGTTTTCTGGCATATAATGAACCGCTTCACTTTGTCCATTTTCATCCTCAAAAATAAGGCTTGCCAATTCATAATTATAATACGGCTTATCAGTCCCGAAGCTTCGTGGACTTTCATTGATGATTTCATTAATCTCATTGATTCGTTCTTTCT
Organism: Bacillus sp. LL01; assembly: GCF_001037965.1. Lineage (NCBI taxonomy): Bacteria > Bacillati > Bacillota > Bacilli > Caryophanales > Bacillaceae > Bacillus > Bacillus sp. LL01. Next base: position 76,861 of record NZ_LFEL01000005.1, read on the forward strand.
CCTGAATTACCGCCATACCCTCGTGCGGCATCTTGATTGTCAGTTTAGTATAGTCACCGTCAATTACTTTCTGCTGGTAAAACAATAGTACAAAAAGCAAGGTCACAGCGGCTAAAATAATGACATTTCTCAAAATTGATTTCAATTTCATTTTTTCACCATCTCCCAATCACCTTCCAGTCCCCCTGAATCTTTTCCATATAGAAAGTCATATGCGTTAACCCTACTTGCTGCCCATTATATACATCAAACTCCATACAAAGGACTGCGATGCTTTTAGATGTATCTTCATAGTGTTGCTTCATGACATGCGTTGCAGCTTTCCCGTTCTCCATTTCCAAAGAATACCTTGGTCCCTTACATCCTTGGATAAAACGCTTGAACCCATTCCAATCAACCGGTTTTCTTACCGCACTGAATATCGAATCTTCTGATATCTCTTCCCATTTCTTCTCACTGATGATGTGCGCATTCTCGCTTTTATCTTGATCTGCAGCTTGAACCAATTCTTCTACTACTTTATATGGCTCTAAAAAAATGCTTTTAATATAGAAGTGCCGTGCACCGACACTTATCAGTCCTATCAGAAAAATTATAGAAAAAACAAAGCCGATTTTTTTTAGCAATATTTCTCCCCCATATTCATTCGATTCTTAAATCTATAGGAAACACCTAAAAGTCAATTCTAGAACTAGAACAATTACCTATCATACGTTTCAAAATGAAAATAGTTTCCAAATATTCACTAGTGCTAAATCATATTTTGCTATGACCCATGCGAGCATCCATGGATTATATACCAATTATTTCAAATTATCTACAAAAGGACAATCCTTATTGCAAAAGAAAACGCAGAAGATTTATATCTCCTGCGCCTTCCCATTTAGAGTAATTAATGTATCGCAACCGCCTGTTTTTATTTTCCGCCCAACATCAGCATCCAAGTTGAATTCGGCAGTGCACAGTGTTTAGACTCTTACCAAGCCCCTGAAGCCCCTTGCAGCATAATAGGAGTCAGCTCCGTTGTGGTAGACGAAGACGTGACCATAACGACAATCGCAAAAAAGTGCTCCGCCACGCTCTCTAATATCAGCTGGGGTTTGCACCCAACTCGACGTTTTCAAATCAAAATTTCCTAGTTTCTGTAATTCCCGATACTGTTCTTCCGTCAAAAGATTGATGCCCATTGCAGTTGCCATATCGATAACACTGCTTTCAGGTTTATGTTTCTTTCTTGACTCCAGTGCTTCACGGTCGTAACAAAAGCTTCTGCGACCTTTAGGACTTTCCGCGGCACAATCGCAGAAGACATATTCGTTCTTTTCAGTATCATATCCAATAACATCCGGTTCCCCTTCTGTTCGTTCCATTTCATAGAGCGACCACAGCTTTTCAGGATTAGCTTCCAGTTTTGTTTGGACTTTGTTCCAATCCATACCTTCATGGCGGTTCATGTTTTTCTCAAAACGGGCTTCCAAAACTTGAAGTAATTCTTCCCGTTGTTCTAATGATAATTCCTTTTTATCGCTGATTTCATTTGTTTTTGCCATGTTAATTCCTCCTTATTTTTCTAATGGGGGCTTTATATTTTATACTTCTTTCAACTGTACTCGTATAGTAAATCAGCACTGAGAAACCATCAGCATATTACCGTCCGGATCTTTGAAAACAAAGAAATGGCCATGTTCCACTTCGGTTACAAGTTCCACTCCCTTTTCTCTCATGAATTCATAAGAAGCTTGTATATCATCGGTACCAAATTGAATAACCGGCACATTAAGGGTTGCTAATTCCCCCTCTTCATCCCGCCATTTCGGCATCGTATCGAGGATCAGGTCTGCACCTTCCATTTCAGCTACAAACAGATGACCAAATTGAACTTCGCCATCTTGGATCCCTAATATCTCTGAGTACCATTTTTTCGCCTTTTCTATATCTCGGACTGGGATGAAAACGGTTTGAATTCTATTTTTAATTGGACTCTTGATCATTTCAGTTTCCCCCTATTGTCAAAGCTTAGTAAAATACTTCTCCTTAAATGCCGGACTAAGCTCACTCCATACGTCAAACTTATTGCCATCCAGGTCTTCAAATACGAAGTTTCTCCCAGCATGTCCCCGGTTCTCTACCTCTCCTACTTTGATGCCTTTCTCACTGAAATCATGGTGGAGACTCTCTAATGCCGTTAGACCATCCACTTCAAACGTTAAAGAATAACGCACTTGACCAGACGCGTCTATAAAATTAGCTGTCTGTTCAACAGCCGCTTTTACAAGAAAAAGGCTCTGCTCTGCAAGGTTCAGGATTGCTTTGTCTTGATCTTGATAGTTCAATACAGCCCCCAACTTACTTACATACCAATCAGCAGACTTTTCTACATCCGTTATAGGAATATATGTCGTCCCCACTCTCCATAACTTTTCTCCCACAATGAATCCCCCTTTATTCAATCGTATCCAATAATTCCACTACCAGATTATCTGGATCATCCCAGGCCTCAAATATCTCTACATGCCATTTTTCAGTTAGCCTTCCATACCCTTGCTCGGCAGCCCAATTATGTAATTCCTCATACGCATCAAAAATACCTTTGTTCGGTCCTTTGTATTTTGCGGCAGCATACTTTTGAGAAGGAATGCCGAGAGTAACCATCTCTGCTGGGGTATCTTCAAACTCCTCTACTTCGACCATCACCCAATACCCATCTTCCTGTTCGGTTTTGGCTTCGACAATAAATGCACCATACTGAACCTCACTGTTTTTCACGTTTTTAATTTCGTGAAAGCACGTTTCTAACCGTTTAGATGCTTGTGGAATTTCAACTGCATACTTTTCCCCTGCACATAAAACTCTGTACCCAACCAATTTGATTTCGTCTAACGTTTTGACTCTTGGTTCAGTTATCTTTTTCAATTTCAATATGTTTCCCTCCTACATCCAACATCTACTGTCAATTATTTCAAAATATTCAGTAATATACAATCATTTTTAAAAAGATATTACAATACTGTGCAGAATTTAAGGAGTTGGTCTTCTCCTGTTTCTATATGTTTGCATTGGGTAAACATATAAAGATACTACTTTTACGAAAGGAGCTATTATCTATGTTGAGTAATGAGCAACACCAAAAATGTTTAGAGGAATGCCTGGCTTGTATGGAGGCGTGTAATACTTGCTTTGATGCTTGTTTGAACGAAGAGGACGTAAATATGATGGCTGCCTGCATCCGACTGGATAGGGAGTGCTCGGATATTTGTGCACTTGCAGCAAGTGCAATCCAATCCAACAGTCCTTTTATGGAGCAGATTTGTAACCTGTGTGCGGAAATATGCGATGCATGTGCAGAGGAATGCAGGAAGCATACTCATGATCATTGTCAAAAATGTTCGGAAGCATGCAGACGTTGCGCGGCAGCCTGTCGTGAAATGATCAGCAACTAATATAGATTATCTAGACGCGTCATATAGTTGGCGCGTTTTTTAATTATATCTGCATACTTTCTCTATAGTTTCTTGGTAAACTGATAATACATACATTCTAAGATACAGGAGAACTGTGATGAAATTCTCTACTAAACTCGGCTTATGGTTTTTTATATGTCTGCTCATTATTGAATCCGTATCCATGCTAGTGTTGCACCGACATGTCGTCGATTCGTTAGTAAAAGAGGAATTGGATTCTTTGTTGGCGAGGGGAAACAGTCATCGGGATGTATTGGAGACCTCCTTTATCCCTGAAACACTCCAACATATTGTGTTGATGGAGACTAATACAGATACGGAAGTCGTAATAATAGCTGAAAATGGCTCAGTAATTGATTCATCTGTGCAAAAAAGCAATCTGCCGTATTACATAATCCAAAAGACTTCACCTACAGGAGATGGCGTGGTCCAAGACGATTGGAAACAAGAAACATTTATTGCAACTGTATCCCCTTTTCGTTTAGAAGATGATTCAACAGGTTATGTTTATATGCTGAAAAGTACCGACTCTCTACAGAAGGTCATACAGCAATTGAATCATCACTTTGCCATTGCGGTAGTTATTATCATGTTCTTTTTGCTGGTAACAAATATTTTCCTCATAAAATTACTGACAAAGCCATTAATTAGAATGAAAAATGCTACCCAAAAGATCAGCAGTGGGGACTTTACGGTGAAATTACCTGTAAAAACGAAGGACGAGCTTGGAGAATTAGCTGAATCCATTCAATCCTTAGCAAATCACTTGAATCATTTGCAGAAGGAGAGAAAGGAATTTCTCGCGAGCATCTCTCATGAATTGCGGACACCGTTAACCTATATTAAGGGGTATGCTGACCTCGGAAGAAAATCGAATCTAGAGGAATCAGCCAGATTGGAATATCTCACTATTATCCATGAGGAATCGACCCGCGTCTCAAATATGCTCGAAGATTTATTTGAACTGGCAAAGATGGACCAGAATTCTTTTTCCATTCAAAAACAAGTGATGGACATGGAAAAATTAATCCTGCCGATTTACGAAAAAGCACGGCCTGCCTTTAATAATGCAGGAATCGACTTGATATTTGAACTCATTGAAAACTTTGAAGTACAAATAGATTCTAGACGCTTCGAACAAATTGTTTTGAACTTGCTAGACAATGCGCTTAAATATTCTTCAGCAGGCTCCACCACAACCATTCAACTAAATAAAAACGGAAAAGAGTGCTTTCTTACCATCCAAGACGGGGGAAAAGGTATCCCAGAAGAAGAGATCCCCTATATTCTTGATCGTTTTTACCGCTTAGAGAAATCGCGATCTCGTCTAACAGGTGGTGTCGGATTGGGATTGAGTATCGTGAATGAATTAGTGGAAGCCCACGGCGCTAAACTGACTATACGAAGTAAACTACATGTTGGAACGGCCGTCACCATTGTATGGAAGGAGAGCGAAGATGACACGAATTCTACTAATTGATGATGAAAAAAGAATGCTTGATCTATTAACTCTATACCTGACTCCTCATCAATTTGAGTGCATCCAATTTCAGTCAGGTAGAGACGCAATAGCTTTTCTAGAAAAGGAAGAGGTAGACATTGTTTTACTCGATATCATGATGCCAACAATGAATGGCTGGGAAACCTTAAAAGAAATTAAAAAAATTTCCAATGTCCCTGTCATCATGCTTACTGCTAGAAACGATAAGGATGATATTGTAAGGGGCCTTAAAGGGGGAGCTGATGACTATGTTTCAAAACCTTTTAATGGAGACGAACTTATCGCAAGAATCGAAGCAGTGATGAGGCGGACAAAAGTAGTAGATACCTCTACTTATTCTTTGCGCTTCAAGGGGCTGGTTCTTGACGCTTCCTCTTTCCATGTACAATATAACGGAGAGAAGATTCCCGTTACACCAAAAGAATTCGCGCTACTCGAAACTTTTCTATTATACCAGGATAAAGTGTTTTCCAGGGAGCATCTGATTGTATCCTTATGGGAGTTCGATGCGGAGACAGAAAACCGAACCATTGACTCGCATATAAGAAATCTTCGAAGTAAGTTGCGGAAGTCTGAATTTGAAGTAGATAAACACCTCGAGACCATCTGGGGAGTAGGGTATAGGTGGAATAATCAGTATTAAGGAAAGTGAAGCATAGAATCCAAGGAAGAAATTGGGTGGTGCGAAATGCAAAGAAAAAAGCTTGAAAAAGGTCGATAAGTAGACCCTTTTACAAGCTTTTTTTACTTCCTATTCTTCTTTTGATAGCTCGCTTTCTGTTACCCATTTGTGGTTTGTCACTTCTTCTCCACTGTCTGTCAGGGTGAAGTCCACCATATAAACCGTGGTTTGTTCAGCAGAGTCGATAGTTGCCGTAGCACCTTGCATACCCTCCATATGATCGGCATCCACTTCTACTTCATCACCGACTTCATATGGTTCTTCTTGGGCATCTTTCACTTCCTCATGGATAATCCACTTATGATCTTCCACTCGTTCTCCTCCATCTGTCGGGTCATAGGAAATAGTATAGACTGTTGTCTCATATGCTCCCACAATAGTAGCTTCCGCACCTTCCATGCCAGGCATATGGGCATCTGTGATAGTAGCGGTGCTTCCCACTTCAAATGTCGGATTTTCCTTTTCTTTCAAGCCTTCAGGAACCTCACCTGAACCGGACATATCCATTCCTGAATGATCGCCATGGCCTCCATCGTGGGATTCTTCTTCTGCATTATTGGCCTGATTATTATTTGGCGCCGCCTCATCCCCGTCACCGGCTGCACAACCAGATAACGTGATGGCCGCTGCCATTGTAAAGACTCCTAGTAGCTTTCCTTTTTTCATGCAAATAACCTCCTCTTGAGTTCTATACTCATAGTGTACCCAAAAAGTTTGCAGAAAATATGAAGAAAGGACTTCAGCTTTATGTTGCTAGTTGTTAGCTATGAAACCTTCTATCATCTTACTATATTCCTCCAACACAATATTCGCACCCTTGCTGTTCAAGTGGACGCCATCTACGGTCAGATGCAGACCTCTTTCCGCTGCCAGCCGGTCCACACGTTTCGGACTCTTATAGAAAAATACATCCTTCACCAGCCTTCCGACCCCAGTGCTGAGGTAATCTGTAGTACGAAGTGTTTCCAACTGCTTCGTAAAAATAGTATGCATATCGATAAACCGGACTGCCTTATGTTCTTTTGAAATCTCTTCAATAATCATGGAAAGATTCAGCAATCCCCTGTTGGATGAGTTGATGTTCTCCCCGATCAATGCAGGTGTGACGACCACCACTTTTTTGGCAGATGAAGATACCAATTGAAGCAAACTCTCATAATACTCTTTGAATTCTTCAGAGTTTCTGGTAATCGGCTGTGCTTGGACTTTTAACAGTCTTGAATAGATATCGTTGACTCCAATCCAGAGGAAGGCCAGGTCGAAATCCTGCTCCATTTTGTTTTTTGTTAATCTCGTATATAAACTTTTTACCGTTTCCCCAGCCTTGCCAAGGTTCACAAATTTTATGTGTGGATATTTCTTTTTTAGGATGTTGAAGAAGGAAACTCCTGGTTTGCCTTCTGTTAAACTATCACCGATGCATGCGATTTTCATAGTGGAATCCTCCCATTGTTACAGATGGTCTAAAATAGCGAATTTTAATACGGTCAGCAAAACAAATGCTGCCACTAGATTTCGACAGTTGACTACTATTCTACCACTTTTCGGTTGCACAATCCCGATGGCCACAATGTTCCAGAACCACTTGCTGTCTGTCCATCTCCTCTTCTCTTGTATAATTCCAGCTTCCTGCGCCTCACGCTTTCTGTTCTCGTTACGCGCCCAAAGAAGGATAATTACAATATCCAGTATGGAAGCCATGATCAGGATTGGGGCAGCAATATGATTCGGCACATCCCACAATGGCTTTTTTTCCGCTTTCTCTTTGTTCTTTTTCTCCGTATGCGCCATCTCTTCCTCAAATGATTGGACGAGGTCTGCGGTGCTATCCCCACCGGTAAGGTCTGCGGAAGAAGAAAAAAAGATGAGCGCCAAAATTAAGAATAGGTATCCACTGAAAAAATAGAATAAGAACTTTTTAGAATTCAGGTTAGTCTTCAACCCCATCTCCTCATTTCGTATGTTAGGATATATCTTTATATCCGTATTTTAATAAATTTGAGGTAGTAGGTCAGCTGGGACATGTGTCTAAATTATGGAAAATATAGTTAAGTCTTAGTCTTCTTTCTTCCTGCCAAATACTCGTTCGTAGTGGAAGGCTCCAATGATATGGTCACTCCTTTTCTAGATTCACTCTTTCCACAAGCTTATCGATTGTTCCAACAATCTTTTCCACGTTGTCCAGATGATAGAAAGTGCTGGTAGTTTCAAAGTTATTTACATCATCATTTTCGGAAAATAAATATATGTTCATACCTTGACCAAGGGCAATCCCAAATTCGATATGACTGCCTTTTCCTGCGGGCAACAAGACAATCAGAAAATCCGCCTCCAGTACGGCAGAAAGTTCCTTCTCACCGATTTCTTTTAGGTCTTCCAAAGTAACGGCGCGCTCGTTACTTTTCTTACCTTGTCTATATTGGTGAAGCTTGATGCTATGTAGAATTTATTAATCATTGTTATCCCCCCCCATAAATACTATCCAATAATTTATATACACCTTGTGCCGCTTCCTCGGAAAGAGAATATATGACATGGGTATCCTTTCTGTTCATAATTGTTCCTGAGGAATCGTGAATCCAGAGGTAGTATGAATCCCCACCCAACCACAATTCATAGTGGGGATCTGACATATCAACTGCCCCAGGTTCTTTTTTAGCATGAAAGAAAGCATCTTTGCACCAGCTGGCAAACTCAAAAACTCACTGTTCGCCGGATATTGGCACTGTATTTCCGACTTATCGTTTCTGATAATTGCAGCACCGCTTAGCATAAGCAGGAGATCAGTTCCCACCTTTTCACGTAGCTTACGATAGTACTCTGAAATAGGCATCCCGTTTCATCTCCTCTTCTTCATTTAATGATAGGGAGGTTCTGTTTTGTCAGAAGGTCATCAATGAATAGTTTATGCTCGGTAAAGATATTTTCTGGTAGACTATGAAGATGGAAAAATTCATTTCGAAGCGACTCATCATTACTGTTTATAAGTTCTCCATAATATTGCTTACAGGTAAAGAGTACTTGCACCAATGAGGCTTGATCGCCGTTTGGGAATGTCTTATCGTACTCTGGCCCTGAATAGATTCCAAAAAGCTCAAGCTGTTCTAAATGGATACCCGTTTCCTCATAAACTTCTCTTCGCGCGGCATCACTTATGTTTTCACCAAGCTCCATGAAACCACCTGGGAGCCCCCACTGTTCATTATCTGAACGTTGTTGCAAAAGCAGCCTTCCTTCTGTGTCAAAAACAAATGCTCCAGCAACCACCATAATTACTTTTTCGTTGCCTACCATTGATCTTAGGTGTGCTATGTAATCCATTGAGTATCAGTCCTTTTCTATTTATAAGATATGACGTTTTGTTTGCGGATAAGTTTCAAGAGGGGACTTGTCGGAATCTTAGAGTTCTTGTCGAACGGCTCGTATTTTTCTCTTATGGAAAATAAATCAGGGGATTCGGCTCGTATTTTTTCGCAACGGAAAATATTTTGTAAGTTTCGGAAAATAAAACTCGTGTAACCGAAAATAAATTTTCTAGCAACCAAATTTCGACTTACAATTTGGTTCGCATTCCTCCTAATACCTGCCGAGTTGCACTCAATTCATTCAATGCAAATAACGCCAATCTCCCAAGAGATTAGCGTCCTTTTTTAGTATTTCTTCCTTCTCATCCACTGCGTCGCGGCCCATTTATCCCCAACCACAACCGGTGAACCACCGTGTAGTGTCAACTCGTTCAATTCCTGATTATCATAGAAATACTCGAAATAAACGGCCATTCCCTTTTGTGGAGAAACAGAAAATTTCAGCTTAGGAAAATAGGTTTCTCCGCCTTCTTCCACATCATTCAAGTACATGACAAGCGTGCTAATCCGAGGATTACTTACCTGCTTACTGGAAGACTTGAAGAAATCAAAGTGTGCCTTGTATTCCTGCCCAACCTGATAATTTAGGATCTGCAGACCTTCCCCGTGCTCCACCGACACATTCATAATCTGTGAAACTCTCTTTTCAATTTTAGACACAAGCTCATTTTCGCCTTCCTGGAAGAACGTGCTGCTGCTTGTTCTGATAGCATCCACTTCTTGTCCATTGGCAACCTTGGAGCGCTTCATTTTATCTTTTGACAACTGGATCAGTTCATCACACTCTTTATCGCTTAGAACATTGGCCAGCACAACGATTAGTGGCTCTTCCATTCTTGCAATAATACTTATCTCTCTATCTTCTGTAATAATTTTATTACCAGCATGAGGGAAAATGGTCTGTTCCTTAACAGTTATATTATTCGTATCCATCGTCAACTAACATCAACCTCTTTTATAGTGTTATTAATATTCTGAAAATTTTCACGAGAATTTATACCACAAAAGCATCAACTGTTTCCTATTATGTTTCCGTTAGCCCTGTTACTTTAGATTAAATACTTGGATTTGAGATAATTTTACACTGTGGAGAGGCTTAATACTATCATTTTTTATTAGCTGCCTCTCATATTCGTCATCAAAGTTTAAGTTACCAACAAGAGCATAGTAGTCTCTGTCTGCTTTTCCTAAGACTTCATAGTACTTACTCTTCTTTCACCTGTGTATGAACCTAATCAATTGTAAATCTCTTAATCTCTTGATGGCCTTCCTTCAACACCAAGGTTCCTCCCAAGATATTAAGAATGCCTTCAGTGTTATTTTCATGGAACTCTTTTTCAAGTCCAAACACTAAAATAAATTCCCCTTCTTCATCTTCTCCCAACGAAGCAATTCCAGAAGAGCTATAATTCACTTTAAACGTATCTTCACCCAAAAGAAAAGCAAGTTCGTCGCTTGGAATAAATTCTATACTCAACATTTCATGCTCACTTCCTATTGAATGCTCACTACTTATTAAAAAGGAGTATTCCAAGTAATATTCAGGCAAGATTGCCTCTTCCCCCTCAGAAGTATCGTATGAAGTGATGGAAGGGTTAGCTGTAATTGCCCCATCGGCACTGACTAGTTCCAGCCCTTCAGCAACGCTCGCTTTGGATGAGGTACATCCGCTCAATGTTAGACTAACGGACAGAGTTAATAGAATTAGTAAATTTCTCATTTCAATTCCCAAAAACATATTCCCTCTTCAAAATCCCCATATGTACGATGTCATGCCATCTGCCATTTCTATATAAGCCCTCACGACTTATACCCTCTTTTTCAAAGCCAAGTTTGGTATAGAGGTGAATGGCTTTTTCATTGAAAGAGAACACTCTCAATGATACGCGGTGAAGGTTAAGCTCCAGGAAAGCATAGTCGAGTAAAAGCTTTAAGGCTTCCGAACCGTAGCCCTTTCCCCAGTGTTTCTTCTCCCCTATATCAATAATGCATTCAGCATTTCTGTTTTTTGTATCTATGTTAATCAGCGATGTTACCCCTATTGAAGTGTTCCCTTCCTTTTCAACGATGATATAACTTTTGGAAGAAGAGGATTGTAGGATGATATTTTCTACAAAGCTCCTAGTCTCTTCAAGAGTATATACATCCATGGATGGGCTTGTTGTAGCCATGATGTCCATGTCATTTCTCCAAGAATGGTACAACTCGATATCCTCTCTTTCCATCTTGCGTAATTGAAGTCTATCGGACTTTAACAATACAAACATCCTCTCTCTCTAGGTAATATTCTACAATGATTCCGTTCAACTCCGGACCCAAAGCTTCGTATAATCCAAGTGGCCAAAAGAATGGGATTCCGCGTCCTGGATAATGGGGTCTAACGCTCTCGTCACAATTGGATGATAAAGAAAAATTAGGGCATGTTCCTTTTGTAGATACTGCTCCATTTCTTCCATCAGTTCGGCCCGTCTAGCTCTCTTTTCTGCCAGCTCGAAGGCGGTTAGCCGCTCTTGAATATAATTATCTATCTTTCTATCAAACAACCGATTGAAAAGTAGCGCCTTGTTGCGGAAAGCGTAGGAGAAAGCCAGATGCTTATCAAAGGACAGTGATAATCCCATTATCAACAGATCGACGTCACGCTCAATTCCATCTTCTGTAAATTCCTGAAATGAAACAGGGTGGAGCTTGAACGAAATGCCATAATTCACTGCCTCTTTTTCCAACCATTCGGCTTCCATAACGGCATGATAGTTTTCAAAATGGAACAGATTCAGTGTCTCTCCCTTATATCCAGATTCTTTTAACAGGTCAGGGATTTTGCTAGGATCCTTTCGATGAGGCCCGGCCTTCTCCATTTCAAAGCTTTTCGCCTCTAATACCTCCCACTCCAGCTCCTTAGCCATCTTCTTCACATCAAAAAGATGGTAGATAGCTTTGCGAAACGAATGTTGCTGAACAATGGTCGGCCGTACCAGGTTAAAGGAAAGCAACCGTATGCCGGCATCCTTGATCCTATTCTTACTAGGTACCACCTCGCCCACTTTTTCTTCACTAGAAAGATAGACGGTTTTGGCAGCATCCTTGTTCACTCTGTAAAAGTGGATTTCATCTATGAGCGGCCGTTCTTTGAAGTAGGCATCATTCGCCATCAACACTAACTTGTGTGCCTTTCTTTCCTTTAATCGAAATGGCCCGGTACCAATCCATTGAAATTCATCAAACTCAGTATCCTCTGGTAGAATGCAAAAATGGGGAGCGGAAAGATACCGTAAGAAGAATGCATTGGGTTGGGCCAGGTGAATTTCCACCTTATGTGGATGGGAGCAGACAATCTCCGAAATGTTTCTTGCAAGCCAGGAGTAGGAGTGCTGGCTGTTTTTCATCCGGTTGATCGTGTGGGCGACATCCCTGCTCGTCACAAACCCACCGTGATGGAATGTTACCGCTTTTCGTAAATAAAATGTCCAGATTCTGTTGGTGTCATTCGCATGGAAATGATGAGCGATATGGGATTCGAAGCAGTCTTTTTCACTGTTATAGCGTACAAGCGTATCTCCCAAATATTCAATAAGATGGGTTTCTAAAGAGACCGAAACGCGTAAAGGATCCAATGTGGTGATGTCCCTTGCCCTGAAGGTATGTAAAACATCCCTAGACTCCGTACCGTCACGTTTCAATCCAAGGAGTTGGCGTATCTCTGAGGAAGAATTCGCCACCCACTGCTTCGGGATCGGAAGTCGAAGAATCTCGGCGATTTTATCTAATTCACCAGCTTTTACACACTCTTCCAAGTGGGCTTCCATCTCTTTTTGGAATGAAGTGTGGTACTGAATTTGAGAAGCATTTCCTCTGCCCCTGCCAGGCTGATACATGAGCTGCCCTGCTTCCTCCAGCTTTTTTAGTATCCGCTTGGAATTTTTTCTGGTACAAAACCAGATACCATCCAAGTCCTCCAACTTAACATCGTATCGATGATTTCTTTGATAATGATTGAGGTGGGCCCTCAATGTAAAATAGCGTTCATTCAATTACTGCACCTCCTTAAAAGGGGACATTATTAGTCTAATTTTACCCTTTTTCCCTCTTTTTAGAAAGTTGATAATAGAGATAATTCAGAAAAAGGGGTAGATGAAAATGTTGAAGGAATCTATCTGGCGGGAGCCGAACGCCATTATTTATTTTTCAGGAACCGCACTATCAAAGCTTGGCGATAAATTCTATATTATCGCGATTCCTTGGCTCATTTACGAATTGACTCAGTCTGCTGCAAGCATGGGAGTAATGTTTTTTGTACAGACACTGCCATTTATTTTTGTCTCACCTATTGCCGGGGTACTGGCAGACAGCCTACCAAGAAGAATGTTGCTTTTTGGTAGTGCGTTGTTGCAGGGCACACTTGCGGGACTCATCCCTTTCTTGCACATGCTGGGTCTGTTGCATATATGGCATATTTACGTGCTTGGTTTCCTGATTGCTTGTGTTGGGGCTGTTTTCTCTGTTGTGAATTCAACGGTAGTTCCACAGCTTTTCAAAAAGGAAAAGTTGATGAAAATCAATGCGACCCACCAATTCATTGACACTTCCTTTGTCCTGTTTGGAAGTGTTCTCGCTGGGATCTTGATTACGCACATCGGTGTTTATAACGTGTTGCTATTGGATGCGGTTTCTTTCTTACCGATCGCTGTGACCATTCTGTTCTTAAAATTTTTAGTGAAGGAAACTCGTACTAAAATAAAATCAAATTCATGGGGACAACTGAAAGAAGGAGCCAGCTTTTTAAAGAACCATCCATTACTCGGTCCCTTCACATTACTTGTGCTGATCGTTAATGTCGCAAACGGGGCACTGATCAGCATGCTTATCTACTTTTCACGGGAGAAATTGTTCCTTTCTTCTGAGGAGGTCGGCTGGGTATATGCAGGTGCGGCCGTTGCTCAGGTTGGGGCCATTATGTTTGTAAATTATCGGGGAGATAAAGGCAATCCAATTCGTTTGATGCTGGTTAACATTATGATCAGCGCAGTTGGAATCATGATAGTCGCCCTCAGCTGGAACTGGCAGACATTATTACTTGCCATCGCTATTCAAAGTGCACCTGTCATCATGTTCAATGTCCTTTTCAAGACGATGCGCCAAAAGCTTGTTCCAGTACATATTTTCGGGAGAGTGAATGGATTGATTTCCATGCTTGGGCTAGGGACATTGCCTTTGGCGGGGTTTTTGACAGGTATGTTAGCGGAAATTATGGATATTCGTGTCATCTTTTTTGTGCTAGGAGTGTGTTCGTTGTTGGTAACTTTGAAGTTTTACAGGTTGTCTAAAATAAACATGACGGCAGAGGAGGAAGATGTGGAATCCGCGTAATTTATAGTAGTAAATATTACAATCAAGCAAATTCCACACCAGTAATTGTTATCCCTATGTAATTCCTTTTAAATCTCGCTGTCATCTCCACCTGTTAGTATGGGACAGGTCAGATTCAAAAGAAAAGGGGATGATGGTTTGAAACGAATAGTAGCAGGATTAGCATTAGCAGGTGTTTTGGCGTTCAATCCGGTGATAGGTCATGCGGAGCTTGGAGATCAGACGCTCGAGCCTGGGATGTATCATGAAGATGTACAAGAACTACAACAAATATTAGACGAAAAAGGATATTTCAGTTATAGCGAAACAACTACATATTATGGAGAATACACAACAGATGCGGTTAAGAAGTTTCAGGCTGATAATGGAATAAAGGTTAATGGAATTGCTGGAGAGGAAACATTTGAAGCATTAGGTGTAGAAAGCAACCATTCAAATATCGTCGAAGTGGCGAAGAAATATGAGGGCACACCTTACCAGTGGGGTGGGGAGACTCCTGAAGAAGGATTTGACTGCAGCGGTTACTTAAACTATATCTTTGATGAAGCAGAAAACAAAGACCTTCCTCGAACGGTTAAAGAAATATATGCAGAAGGAACAAAAGTAGAGTCACCAGCAGTTGGCGACATTGTATTCTTTGATGTGGAAGGAAACGGACCGAGCCATGCAGGTCTTTATATCGGTAATGGGGAGTTCATCCACGCATCATCAACTGATGGTGTAAAAATAAGTGAGGTCGGGAGCTCCTACTGGGATGACAAATATATTGGTGCGAAACGTTACTAATAATAAGAACGATTCAAACACACGAGGTTACTAGCTCGTGTGTTTTTTAGATTAGTCCGTATGGTAACCAGTTGGGTAGAGAACTAGTCTGCTCCTGCGTTAATTCGATTTCACCAAATACACAACCAGTTCCTCATACCAGATCCCATCTTGTTCATAATGATTCAGAAAAAAAGCGTCAAACGAATAAGCATCGTCCTCGAAATGAATGCTGTTTGATTTTTCAATGGCCATCATCAGCCCGCTGAGGTCAGATGTGTGAGTTTCATAGATTAGTTCACCATCGCAATAGTATTTGACATCCATACAATCACCACCAATATTATTTTTATCACTTCTCTAGTCTCTTACATCCACCAACTCAAACCGCTCACAAACCAGCAACATATCCTCTGAAAATTCACTGCCGATCTCCCCGAGTTCCTTTGTAAAGAACCTCTCATGGGCGTCCCACCAATACCTGTAAGTACGGTCTCCTTCTCCTTCTGCAATCGCAAACTCTTCAGGGACTTCGTTCATCGGCATTATCTGGATATCCACCGTTTTTATAATGGCGACAGGTTCGTCTTTACTGTTTAGCACAACGCTATAATCCTCTGTTGTTGGAAGTGGTTCGTTTTCTACTTCATAAAAGATATGACCAGAACAGGTGGCTGTCTTTATTCCATCTATCACTAATTGAGCCAGATAATCTGGACTCCCTCCGAACTGCCAAGCGGTCACTCTTTTCGGCTTTTCTTGATTTCCCCAATAATTATTCCAGTAATCTAATGATGCTTGATTCATCATAATGCACCTCTATCTATATTTTCTCTCCATTTTATCAGCTATTTTGGTGTTGATTGATGATTTCCATCAATTTATCCTGACTTTCCGTTGCGACATTCTCAGACAACCTCGCTGCCGCAATCATTGGTGCCCATTCTAAAATCTCTTCCCTGGCCACTCCACTTTTCTTACAATAAAGAATTAAATACAAATCCGCTATGTCCATGGAAACCTGTGAATATAGAAGATATGTCCGACACACATCCGCTCGAGGCACACCTGCACTGGCATCAACCCAATCAATGATGGTCACCTCTTCATCCGATTTAATCAAATTATAAAGGTGGAAGTCCCCGTGACATAACATATCATCAAAATCCATCGACCCCAATCTCTGTAATAATGAAGACTTAACCTGTTCATCCAAACATGGGACAGAATTAATCTGGCGTTGGAGCTTAACAGACATCGATTCAAATGAATCCGCACGTACTTTATGTATTGCCATCTGTATATCAACGGAGATTTCGAGATAATACTCTAAGCGATCCATATCCTCCGAAACCAAATCACCAAGGGTTTGCCCCTTTACATATTCCATGATAATTGCCTGTTTTCCATTCACTTTCGTGACATCCAATATTTTGGGAACTCGTAGGCCACTCGCATAAGCAAACTTTTGCTTACCAGCTTCATAAGTTGACTCGGAATCCGGCAGATGGTTCTTAAATATCTTGATGACCTTGTTTTCATATAAAAAGATATTGGCTGTGTTTCCCGATGCTATCGGTTCTCCTAGATTCATCGTACTCTCCCTCCCTTTTAAAAATACTCATAAAGATTGATAAAATACTTATAATCCCCTTCGTTTAGTATGTCCCCACTATACCCTTCAAAGAAGATCCGTTTATCCCGTTCCCATTCAAACACGCCTCGTTTGGGTCTAATAGCCAATGAAACATCGTATCTTGGATCTCCGCATGCCCCACCGCTCCAATCGATTATTCCCGTAATGACTCCTTTATGTACTAACACATTATCTACCGTAAGATCCCCATGGATAAGGGTGGGGTTTATCTCTAGCGGTCGTTTTGCTTTGATATATGTCAGCAATTCTTGCGATCCATCAACCTGATAGTTTTCCAGATTGTATTCTGCTTGAAAAAGCATGTCATCCAACCAAGGTTGCTCATTTTTCAACCCTTTCGGACATGGGCAGGCATGAATCTCAGAAACGATTTTTCCAAAGTTAAAAAGCAGTTCTTCTCTCTTCTCCTTATTGTGAGTTCTGGTTAAGGCAGCCCTTACCGTCTCCCCTTCCAGAAACTCAAGTAAAGCCCATGACTGACCACCATCCTCCAAGAATTTTTCTATTTTCGGGACAGGCAATGATGTTTCCTTGGTTAAACTTTTCAGCACTATTACTTCCTTCTTTAGCCATGAATTGAATTGAGGCTGTTTGGTCCTTTTTAGAGCATATCGGCCTTTGTCGCTCTCGATGATTCCGACATCAGAAGTACAGCCTTGACGAGGAAACGTGATAGATTGAATGTTTCTAATATGTTCTATTATTTCGATTGGGATTTCGTGAAGTTGAATTGGTTGCAAAGGGAATCACCTCAAAATTTTATGAAAGAAGAGCGATCACACCAATTGTAACCGCTCCAATAAGTACATGTTTGTTAAAACTCAATATAAAATGGCTGCATTTCATCCTTTAAACAATATTCAATTCTCTCCCTGAAATTCCCGAAAACCACCATCTCCAACGCTTCCTCTACAGAGAAAAACCCAACTTCCAGACTCTCCGGTGACGTGGTCGGTGTCCCACCAATCGCTTTTGCCAAGAACAGTGTGTTACATATCGAGCCATTTACATTTTGGAAGACGCCACAGAATTTCACGATTTCAATATCGATTCCGGACTCCTCCTTCGTTTCCCTGATGGCAGCATCCTTCAATGATTCTCCCTCTTCCACTTGCCCACCAGGCATCTCCCAGCCGCGGCGTGGCCCCTTAATTAAAAGAACTTTATTCTTGTCGTTCAAGACGATTGTTGCTGCTGAAATGATGTGTTTCGGTGTCACTCTTTCTGTTTGTATCATTATTTATTCCCCTTGTTGTACCTAAATTGGATCAGCTGACTTTCTTCTCCCATGTAAACTTCCGTGCCGATCCTACTACTCTCTGTAAATCCTAGTTTCTCCAGCATCTTTCTGGAGCGGACGTTTACTTCGTGGGTCTCTGCTTCAAACACTTGAATGTCAAGCTCTTTAGCAGCATAGCCCATCAGCAACTTCAAAGATTCCGTCCCCACGCCTTTCCCCCATAGACCGCTTTCACCTATTGCTATGCCAAGCTCGGCGGTATTGCCATACATGTTCGCAAGGTCTGCATAACCGATTAATCTTGATCTATATTGGATGCCTATTCTTAAGAAGTCCGGGGACTGGTTATTTACACAATTAATCCACCAAGAAAACAGCTCACCCTCACTTCTCCCAATTTCCCAGCCATTCGCAAGACAAAAAGCTTCATCCATGCTCCAATTCTTGACCAAATGAAAGTCTTGAATTCGAAGTGCTCTTAGTTTAATCAGGGGATATCCGAGATATTTCACTGCCTTCCCACACCCTCATGCTAGATTTCTTGATATATCTCAGAATTTCTTGATATATGCTGAGTTTTCCTGATATATTCCCAAATTTCCTGATATATTCCCAGATTTCCTGATATATCACTCTGACACTAAAACTTCTCCTATTTCCTCACCAGAATCAGGTATTATTTTTCTCAAATATCCTATTCTATTAGCTAATTTACACCAATCACACTATATTTCTCCAAAAACCCGTTCAAAATCTGATTATAGACCTCCGGTTGCTCGGAATGAACAAGATGTCCTGCAAACGGTATGACTGATACGTGTATTTGCTTACTTAACCCACCGTAAATTATGGCCCCACTCGTTTCATTAGCGTTTTCCTCTCCTACCATGAACAAAGTTGGCATTTCTAGCCTACCTAAATTGGCTGTTTCTTCAAACGGATAGGAGTCCTCTTGACGCGCCAAATTAATAAACTCCTCCCATCCCATGCCATGAAGCTGATCAAAATAGGATTTGATCTCTTTATTCTCCAAAAGAGTTGATTGCTGTTGAACCATATTCCTTTGAAATTCCGACCAATTAGCAGGTTTCTCTGGCATCATCCCAGAGAGGGTCAGGGTTTTAACTTTAGCCGGAAACTGCCTAGCAAAAAACAGCCCAACCAAAGCACCAATGGAACAGCCGACTATATGAGCAGATTCCACCACTAAATGGTCGAGCGTTTCTTTTAAATCATGAGCACTATCCTCGTAAAAAAACAATTGGTTCTCCAGCTCCAAAAACCTCCGTATGTAATAACATATATCCCCACACTCCTAATTTAATGACACGTTTCCTTTCACCCAAAAAACCAATAACTTTCCCCACTCAGTAAAATAGATAATCCTCATGCAGCAGATTATAAAAATACATGGATAAACCAATTACACTCAATCCAAAACCAATAAAAAAGGTCCATGGATTGTCTTCTGTTTCTCTATCAAATGTTCCAAAAGTGATCAAACAGAAAACGATGGTGAACAACGGAATCCATTTGAACATCGGACCAAAGGCAAAAGCAACGCCTCCAAACAGCATAGCCATGATACCGAAAGGATTCTGCCCCTTGATTCGATTTACGTACTCGTTCTCCTCTTCGGTCATATCTATATAGTAACTAGAGAACAATTTGTCCTTTAACCAATCCATGTAGAAGACACTACTTATTTTCTGGAAGTATTTCATGCCTTACTCTTATCCTCAATCTCACACCTTTCCCAAACCCTACTAACACCAACCAACTCATGACCGTCAAAAGTCACCTTGAAAATATCCGGCATATCAAGACTCTCCCAGAACGAAAAATCATATTGTTTATCAAAATAATTCATTATGAGGACCATGAGGTTACCATGAGAGCCGATGACGACATTTTTTCCTGTGTATTTTTCTAACAGATGGATGATGACTTCTACCCCTCTGTTTTGAGCTTCGATGTTTGACTCTCCGCCTTCCCAAGAGAAGCTAAAATCCTCCCATACCTTTGTAATCGCATGATTAAAGTCTTCTGCAGGTTCAGTGGTCAGTGTTCGCTCCTTTAACCCCTCGAATATCTCAATTTCTTTACTAAAGTGATCCGCCACCCCTTCGACAGTTTGGACAGCTCTTTTATAAGGACTGGAAACCACAATATCTATGGTGTCCGGTTGGATCAAATCTAGTATTCTCTTTGCGTCCCTGCTTCCTTTTTCTGATAATGGCCGGCCCAATTCATCAGGTGTGTAGATGGAATGGGCATGCCTTACGAAATATAGATTAGTCAACGTATCCCCCCCTGAAAAATAGTTAAACTGAAACCTCTTCCCTAAAATAACTCGCTTTCGACGGTCTTATAATGGTAATTAATAAAAACAATGCAAGAATGGTAGATACACCGGAAAATATCAGGCAAACAAACTGCAAGGAGAACATTTCAGCTGCTAACCCTAGTATAAGAGTGAGAGCGATTTGCACCATCCCTTGGAACATCTCTGAGATACTAGCGAATCTTCCCATGATATTGACTGGAACAGAATTTTGAAAAAATGTCGCATACCCTGCATTGGCAAATGCCATGAAAAAGCCGAGGAATACAAATGAAGCCGTTGCAGTAAAAAAGTCGTAAGATGCATAAAAGGCTACATATCCGACGGAGGTCAGAAGCATCCCGACTCCTAAGTAAATCTTCAGAGGCACTTTTTTTGCCACCAAAGCTGATACAAAAGCCCCCGCCAAAGCACCAAGTCCCGTTAAACTTACGATTAGCCCGTAATCTCGATCAGACAACTCCAAGACTTGTTTGATGAAGGTAACCTCTTGTGAATCCAGTGCAAAACCAAGCAGCATGGCGGATTGGAACAAGAGGTAGACAGTGATGAAGAATCTGGCTTTCTTGGAGAAATCTTTGACTACTTTCCAATCCCCCAATAGCGTTGCAAAACGGATGGGTTCCCGCACACTTTCCGTCTTCTCATCCACGTCCGGCAAAAGGAAAATGAAGAATGCACATGCTAAAAACGTCACTGCGTTGATCATGATACATATGTCTGTACTCACATACATGATGAGAAATCCGGCAATGGCCGGTCCCAAAAGAAACGCACCAGAGCTCGACATACTCATGAGAGAGTTAAATCTTTTACGTTCTGCAACCGGAATAAGTTTCGTTATGTATACAGAAGAACTTGGTCCAAAAAAAGCCCCGACCATATTAATAACTAACAACAAAAGGTAGATAACCCATAGAGAATCAATGAATGGAATGAGAAAGACCAATCCCCCGCGCGCAACATCCACCCAGATCATCAGCTTCCTTTTATTCACCCTGTCAATGACACTTCCAGCCCACGTATTCGTTAGAAGAATCGCAATCGGCCTGATGATGTATAATCCTGCAACCGCCGCTGCAGAGCCCGTCATATTCAAAATAGAAATGTTCAATGCTATTAAATAAATCCAACTTCCCAAATAAGATATGCCAATTCCGGCTATCAGTAGAAAGGGATATTTCCAAGAACTCATACTACCACCCTTATCCAAAAATCACTCAAAAGAAGAGCACCGGAGATACCCCGATGCCATTACTTGTTATTTACAATTATTACTATATCATATTATTCTGAAAAATTTACCGGTACTTTATCAATTAACCACCTACACTGGCAAAATTAAAAAATATGATTAAATAAATGGTGATTAAACTGAGGAACAACACAGCAAGCCCCATAAATCCGGCCATCGCATATTTCCTGGTGCCACGATCAAGGAACATCCCTACTCCAAATGCCAATATGGCCGTAAATATCGGATACCGCCACGGAATGCCCAGACTATAATAAACACCTTCCATTTTGGAGGAGAATTCACCGACGAACTCAAAAATAAAAAGAGCTAATAAGATAAAACCAATACCAACTGAAACCTTACTAATGATAGTTAGACTATTTTTCATTTGGTCCCCCTTTTCGTTATTCATCCAACGGCAGCTTTAACCTCACTCCGTATAAACCATCTAGTTGATAATCCCAATAACGTCCGATAATACCGAGATTCATGGCTCGATTGTAGTAGCCTAATTCGTAAAGCCGTTTTAGAAGCTGAGTTAAATAGTAATTTTGCAAAAGGAATTATGGCTAGTAGCAAAGTGCACAGCCCTGCAAAAAAGAAACCAAATGCATAGGAAGGTATTTTCGCTACTGGTACTCTGTCGTTAATCTCCATTCCTAGAAAATACACACCAATACCTTTTCCATCCACAGCGGTACCAAGGGTCCAGAGTTGGAATCCCTCTGTTATTAACAAAACAGTCAGGACTGCCAGGAAAATGAAAATAAACAAACGTATCATTGATTTCATTTTTTCAATTTGCATGTTGCACCTACTTATTATTTTTATTGGAGTTTACATTGCGCTCATTACCTCTTTTAAAATTTCCTGTTATCTTTGCCATCACCAATTGCATGGCTTTTTCATCCTCAGCTACTTCCATCCGCTCTAGGAATCTATTGGCTTCTTTTCCTTTCAGAATCTTCACCTGTCGACCTTCATAATCCAGGAAAACGGTGTTGTCTTTAGAGACTCGGTAGCTGAAAGGTGTTTCATCTAGGCGATTTCTTTTGTCGATATTGCTCATCATTGCACCCTTTCTGAGATAGGTTATGGTACTGTCCGAAATGTATATTAATGGCTCTTTTCATAAGAGGCACTTTTGACTCAAATCACACGGCTTTTTCTCCAAATTGCAAATAAAATTGTTACCGCTAATCCGCAGCCACTCCTTCTAAAGGTTTTCTCCTGTCACCTTCTTATAAATCCCAGCACTCAACATCCCGATTCCAACAAGAAACAATACAGGAAACATCAGCCACATAACCCCCACTGCAGCGAATCCATCTCCTGCACTTATTCCAACAAGGATGGCTACAATCCATGTGAAGAACGGAGCAACCGATAGCATCGTGACAAGTCCCCATATGATTAGTTTTTTCTCTTGATACTTCCGGCTAAGTGCAACACCCAATATCAGTGACGTTACTAAAATGATAACTGCAAACGGCATGTATTCATCCCCTTTCTCAACTTTTAGAACATACGAGTCTTTCCTATTAACACTAATATATTTAAACTTATTGCTACTTTTAATTCATTTAAACATTTGTTAGATTCCTTACAAATCCCTTACATACCACCACTATATACTTCCATATAGTGGATGTATTTTCCTTCTTCCATTCATTGAATTTGACGTAATTATTATATGGAGAGTTCTCCATAAACAAACCAATAAAGCAACGGAATACAAAAAGGGCACTTATCAATTCAAGATAAGCACCCTTGTTCCATTAACTTCTACCAGTCCTTATTGCCACCACCAAGCCTGCGTTCCATATGGGTACTCTACCCGACTATCCATATGTGTGAAGCTGCCTTCGCTATAAATCCCACTGAAACCGGAGCTTTTTGCAGCGTTTTTAACGGTGGTATTGCTTACACCGGAAACGCTGATATCCACAGCGATGCCGTATGTATGCTGGCTGTTGGACGCCCCACCAACATTGCGATTGTGAGAGATGCTTCTAAACCCGGAATTGACATTCATAGGACGATTCCCTAATTTTACGCGGACCGCTTCAAGCTTGTACATCATTCGACGCACGTTTTCCTGTACGGTCGCAGCCGAAACGTTCCCACCGTTGAACCCGCTTCCGTCTTTAGAATGGAATTCACTGTAACTGAAGTGTTTTGTTCCATTCGATGATTCCAAATCATTTAATTTTGCTTGTGTCTGTGGTCCGACTACCCCATCAGCTGATAATCCATACGCACGCTGAAATCGAATTACTGCAGCTTTCGTTCCCGGTCCAAACTGCCCATCCACACTTACAACTGTCTGTTGCGGTGAATCAGCAGCCCAACCGGCTACACGGATCTGCAACTCCCTTACATCCGAACCACTGGAGCCCTCACTCAGCGTTCTTGTCCAGTTATAGGCTGAAGCCTCTTCTGCAGCCACCAAAGACAATACCATCCCAAGCATCAACGTGAAACTGAAAACCAACATCTTCTGATACGCTTTTACCATTTTCCATCTCTCCCAACCACAATGATTTTTTGAATTTTTTTTCAAATAAGAATGCAGCCCCGACAACGATTGATTGCTAGAATAAGAGATTAATAGAATTGAAGTATAAAATGATCCCTCCCTTTAAAAAAGCATGTAAAACTCCACCCAACACCGAAAAAGGGGAGTTCTTTTTTATAATAAATCATTTCAATCTATATAAATCAGAATATTCCTATAAGAATGGAATTAAAATACAAATTATGTGCATAAGGCGGGAACAATCGACACAGAATCTATCGAAACGAAGAAACTATATTACTGGCGGAGCTCAACCAAAATATAGGTAGGGGGTATATGGACTTTTTCTTTCGCTTCTTTTTCCTGTGCGCCCGATTATAATCAAAAAACGCCGGAATAATTAGATTTTCGCTCGAATATGGAGGTTTTCGCCGGAATAAACTTCAAAAACGCCGGATTATTTTCAATGACGCTGAATTAATTTAACATATACCTACTAGGGGTACCTAACATTAGCTCAAACTCTAGTAAATATGCTCATTCTGGACGAATTCCCCTCTCTTTTTACTTTCCTCCCTTCATTTTTAATAGTTTCATCACCTTTTTCTTCCGTATAATGTTTAGGACCCGACAAACTCCTAACTGGGAGCTCCTATTTTCAACTTAAAAAAGCCCCATTCAGAGAACAGGTTTTTCACCTCATCCCCCCAAATGGAGCTGTGTCTCAAATCTCTAAAGTCAAAACTTAATGATGATGCCCATGATCACCATCATCATGATGCTCTTCCTCTACCGCTTCACTTTCCAAAATAGCGTCAATCTCCTCCTGACTAAGTTCCCCGACCACTAATTGCTTGGTAGGCATGACATGCATATCACGAGCCGTCACATGGGACTGAACACGGTAGATGCCCTTCTTACCAAAAGAGTGCTTCACTTCGTACACACCGTCACCAGTATGTTTCGCATCAAGAAGCTCACTGTTCTCTTTCCCGTCCTCCACATTCCATATCTCAATCTGCACTTCCTGCGCATCTTCCACAAACTCTTCTCCTTGCGTTACAAGGGTCTTAACTACAACTTCCTCATCTTCTTTCACGCTTTCTGGAAATTCCATTTTAACTTCCACAATCTCCAGAGAGGTTTTCTCTTCAGGTACACTTGTACATCCCATCAGCAATAATAACGGTACAAAAACTAGCATTAATTTCTTCATATCACAAACCACACCTTCCTTACCCTAACCAGGCTTTTAAACGTTTTATTCTCACAAACACCAATTTATCCATTAATAAAACCACAATAATGGAGATACCGACCAACGGCATGACAAGACCTAGTAGCAACATGATGATGGTAACTGCCCTTTTTGTCTTGATGTCCGCATTTCGTCCCGGCGCCCCCGAGCTGTTGTCAGGTTTTCTTTTTCGCCACATAATAAGGGAGCTTACCATCATTCCGATTAGACCGACACACAATAACAGCCCTAGCAACTGATTAGCCAAGCCAAATAATTTCCCTTCATGGAGGGCTATACCTAATGTGATTGCTTTCCCCATCAAACCATAATCCTCATACCTGACATCCGTCAGCACTGCTCCACTATACTGGTCGACATGCAGTGTAGCATTATCAAACGGTCTGGAGTGGGAGGTGGCAATGGTGAATACGCCACTTTCTCCCTGAGGCATGGAAATGGTGTATGGCTTTTGGATACTCTTCATTCCGGCAATTCCGGAAGCCTCATTTAATGTTATTGGTACATATTGATTGTTTACCGATTCTGGTACCGGCACATTTTCCGCAGCCCATGGTACATCTTCTGCAACATCCTTGGTAACCGTTACCGATTCAGGCTTTTCTCCAAAACTGAAGGAAAATGCCGGATACCCAGTATTTGTAGCAGTTGCCAATCGATTGATCTGTTCGCCCATCATCCCGGACCATGGTAGTCCTGTCAAAATCAAGATCAGGAGACCTATGGACAACCAGAATGCTGGAACCGCATGCATGTCACGCCAGAACACCCGGCCTTTGCTTCTTAATCTTGGTAATACAGTTCCCCATATGGAAGCACGATTTCTCGGGAACCACAGATACAAGCCTGTTAATAAAAGAATGATTGCCCAGCATGCCGCAAGCTCCACGAAACGGTTGGCAACCGTCCCTCCTACAATCAGTTCACTGTGCATTTTCTTAAAGATGGTCATCAGTTCCTTTTCAACAGGCAGATCTCCCATAACCTTTCCGGAATAGGGATCCACAAAGACACTGACAGGCTTTCCGTCCTGCATAGTGGCAAACTTGGAACTGCGATTTTCCTGATCAAACACCGACACTGCCGTGATGGAAGCGTTCGGATATTCCTCTCTTACCTTTTCCGCTTGTGCATTAACAGACAGGCTTGTTTCTTTTGTTTCTTCTACAAAATAAAGGTCCTTATACATATAGGATTCAATTTGCGGCTTAAATAAGTAAACGGCACCACTGAATG
Source organism: Bacillus sp. LL01 (assembly GCF_001037965.1). Classification (NCBI taxonomy): domain Bacteria; kingdom Bacillati; phylum Bacillota; class Bacilli; order Caryophanales; family Bacillaceae; genus Bacillus; species Bacillus sp. LL01. The sequence continues at coordinate 103,492 of NZ_LFEL01000005.1, forward strand.
CCAGAATGATTAAAAAAGGAGCAAAAATGATCCCAGCATAAAAGTGCCATCTCCACATTGTATGGTAGAGGCCATTTCTGGTCTGATTTTTGCTCTTTTCTTGGTTTGTTGGATTTTCCATAAGCATACTCCTTCAGGTTTTTCTTGGTATGCTTTTATTCTGAAGGTCATTTGTGAAAAAAGAATGAAGGATTATTAAATAATATGCCGGTAAACGCTAAACGCCGCTGTTGATTTCCGCACAGGGCTTCGCTTTCCGCGGGGCGTCTGTTAAGCCTCCTCGACAAGCCTGCGGGGTCTCAACTAACCGCTACCTCCCGTCGGAGTCTTCGCCCTGTGCTACAATCACCAGCTTGGTTACTCAAATCAATCGCATATTTAAACCGAACTAAAAACGAAACAACGGAATTTCCACTGTGACCAATGTACCTTTTCCGAATTGTGAATCCACCTCTATGTTTCCATCATGCTTGTTCACGATTTGCTGCACGATCGATAGGCCCAGGCCAGTTCCCCCGCTTTTTCTTGTCCGGGCTTTTTCCACACGGTAAAATCTTTCGAAAATGTATGGAACATCATCTTCTGGAATTCCAATCCCATTATCCTCGATTTTTAATATTGCAGTGCCTTTTCCTTCCACGACAGAAATCCTGATAGTTCGCTTGTCTGGAGAATATTTTATGGCGTTGCTCACAAGATTATCAATCACCTGGTCCAACCGCCTGTTATCCCCATTAACCACTACCTCTTCATCAAGGTCCAGCTCGGTAACAAGATGCCTGTCGTTCAGTTGCAACTGGAACCTCCCAAGCACCTCTTTCACAACCTCGGCCAATATGACCGGTTCCTTGTTAATCGGATACGAGTCTCCCTCCAGTTGAGCAAGATCGAGAAGGTCGTGTACGAGTCTGTTCATCCTGTCGGTTTCTTTTCGGACAGTCTCTGTGTATTTTTCAGTTGTTATGATTCCTTCATCCAACGCCTCACTATATCCTTTTAGGTAACTTATCGGGGTCCTCAGCTCATGGGAGACATTGCCCAAAAACTCACGCATGCTTCTGTCCACCTCATCCAAATTAGATGACATCGTATTGATTGACCTACCAAGGCTAGCCATCTCGTCCTCCCCTTTTATCTCCAAGCGCTTGGAAAAGTCACCTTGCGCAATATCTTTTGCCACTCTTTCCATCTGCTTAATCGGTCGGACAAGCCTATTCGTAATTTTAGTACCAACAAAAGCAAGAAGCAGAATCAAAAGAACCATCCCAACCAGCAGGAAATTTCTGATCGGCTGAAAGGCTTCGGTAATTGCCGTAAGTGGCATATATAGAAATATAACGGCTTCCAGTCTATCATCCATGCTTAACGGGATGACAACAGCACGTATTTCCTGGCCTAATCCGGTATGGAACTTCGTAAAAGTCAATGTCTCTCCTTTCAGCAATTTCTGCCTTTCGGTAAAGGTTATGAGGTTCTCTTCTGCAAAAGAGTCAAAAGGTGCACCACTTGCAAGCTGCATCGGGTCATCCGTAAAAATGACATAGGTTTCCGAGCTTGCCTCCAACCAATCCAACTGTTGTGCAAAATCCTCTGAACTGTTCGTATAATAGACCTGTTCCAAGGCTTGACCTTGCTTCATCAACATATCCGTCTGCTTTTCAATATACAATGTCTGGTATAGATAATAGGAAACGACCACCACAAGAATGATGGTCAGAACAGATACCGAAATGATGGTCAGCCAGATTTTATTTCTTATGGATAAAGGCTTCATGCTTCCTCTCCATCAAACTTATATCCGATGCCCCATACCGTTTTTATTTTCGACCCTGCATCTTTAAGTTTGAAGCGTAAGGTCTTCACATGCGTATCCACGGTGCGGTACGAACCCTTCTCAGTATCCAAGCCCCAGATTACATCATGGAGCTGTTCTCTTGAAAAGACTTTTCCTTCATGTTCCATCAAAAATAATAATAGGTCATATTCCCGTCTTGCAAGGTTCACTCTGTCTCCTCCGACAAGTACTTGTCTGGCACTTTTCTGAACCGTTATCTCCGAATGGGAAACCACATCAAAGAATGCCTGATTGGACCGGCGCAGCAATGCCTCCACCCTTGCCAAGAGCTCCTTAGGACTGAAGGGCTTCATCACATAATCATCCGCTCCAAGCTTCAGCCCCTTGACTTTGTCCCATTCATCACTTTTAGCTGTCAGCATCAGGATCGGCATCATGTATCTTTCACGGATTTTTTTACAGGCAGTAAACCCGTCCATGGCCGGCATCATCACATCAAGGATGATCAGGTCCACCTCATGGTCATAGAGGATTTCCAGAGCCTCCTCCCCGTTTTCAGCATGGAGTACTTGATAGTTTTCCTTATGGAGATACATCCCTAGCATTTCTCTCATATCCGCTTCATCATCCACCACTAATACTTGAAAGGCGTTCTTCATTCTGCATCGCCTCCTTTAAATAATAGAAAGGGACCATTCGGGATGTCATACTCATCTACAACATCCAAGCTATCCTTATCCAGAACCAACACCTCATCACCATCAAGGCTTGACACATACAAGTTGGTCCCATCGGCAATCATATAGCTTGGATTATCCCCAACATTGATTTTCTTTTCCATCTCATAGTTGTCTGCATTTATTTTTGACAGGCTGTGATCTCCGTGGCTGAGCACATAGATGGAAGAATTTCCGGTCACCTGTGAAATCTGGATTGGCATCAACCCCGTTTTCACAGCTTTTACTTCCTTTCCTGTGTCCGGGTCGTAGGCGAATACTTTTTCATTCATTTCCCCGGTAGCACCATGTCCGCCGGTCCAAACTAATTCTCCATCAAAATGTAACCCTTCCGGTCTTTCATTCACCGAAAAGGAGTTTGTTATTTTGTTAGTAGAAGTATCCATCACATATACTTCCCCGCTTCCTGCAGCAAGCACAAATAACCGCTCCCCATCTTGGAACATTTTGGACGGATATTCCCCCACACTGACCTCCTGAGTAATCTCTTCTTTCTCGATATCTATCACTTGTATCTTGTTTGTCTTTCCATTGCCAGCATAAAGCAGTCTGCTTTCCTCATCATAAAGTACTTCAAGAATGCCCACGTCTATATCCATGATCGGAGAGACTTTATTCTCTTTTAAATTGATCTCATAAAGACTTTCTTCTTCTTTAACAGCAGCCAGATATATCCCTGGTTTCATTTCCACTATCGATGAAAATCTGAAGGGCAGACTTACTTTCTCCTGACTACCAGTGGAAAGATCCAAGGCTGTAATGGCATTCTCTTTTAGATGGGTGACATAGATGGTCGACTCATCTGTCACTGGCTTCGGCAATGAGATATCAGAGCTTGTACAGCCGAATAAGGCCACCGCCAATATTGTAGCTATTATAATAAAAGGATTTTTCATCCGTAACACTCCTAAACAGAAATATTAACCCTTATTTTACTCCAAAAATGTGAATAAAGTGTGAGCAAACAAAAAAGGCGATCCTATAATTAGAATCACCTTGTAGATTTCTATCATTCAATTCCCTAAGATTTTATATTAAATCGGCTTTCTGCGTAATGCATCAAAATACCAATCTATAGATGTATTACTATCACAAATAATCGCTTCTAAATTCACCGCTTCAATGATATTGCCTATGTTCTCCTCTTTTGACATCAAGATTGTTTCAAAGGAGTCAAATTTATTCATAAAAGCAAAATCGTAGTTTTCATCTGCGATCATTAATTCCTTGTACGCTAATTTTCTCATTGCCATTGGTGTAACCGTTGCTATCTCCAATGTACCGTTTATATTTAAGATTGGATCGGAGTAAATTAGGCTTTTTGCACCTCTTGAAGCTAGGACCTTCTTTAAGTCTTCCACTAGAAATAGAGAGGTCACATCTTCAATCGGAAGATAAAGATTTCTGTTCACATAGGAAGTTAACTTTTCTCTTAGATCTTCCCTTACATATTTCTTGTTCAGTGCTCCTATAAATGTTTGGAGAGCAATGGCCACTTCCTCCAAGCTACCCAAGCCGCTCGCTTTTCTTACCTCTTCCCACGTCACAGGGTTTCCGAGACTCAGCAATTCTTCATCTGTTGGAAAGAAACGTTCCTGTTTGTTCTTCATCCTGCACTCTTCCCAGCCATCGGGCATCTTTTCAAATGGATGAAGGAGAAAAGCAGCCGATTTAAAGTTTTGGGGTAACTGACTTAAAAGTGGAGTTTTATAGTCTAACCAAATGTATTCGATCAATATTCTTCTCCCTTTCTTTTAGCCTTAATCTTCTAAAATTTCATAGGATACTTTCCCACATTAATCCCTTACTCCCTCCACCTTTATCTTTAGCAGAAGTACCGTATCATCTTGTTCAATCATTCTCTCTACCGATTCCATATCCTGAAAGTCAACGGTGCTCACTGTATCACTATCCGATTCCCGATAAGCTGCTAATATCTTAGTTTTTCCCAATTCCAGCTTCACTTTTCCCTTGCCTATGGCATAATCCCATGTGCTGATCATATTCGTCTTGAATTCTTTATCGATTTTAGACGGTTGAACCTTCACACCAGGTCCGTAAAGGAAAACCATGGTGTCTTCTGCATTCGGATTGATCATGCCAAACCCTAGGTTTCCTTCCTCACTGTCCGAGGGAATGCTACCATATGATAAGTGAGTTAAGGATTCAGGATCTTTTTTACCATCCTTATATCTCTCCACCCATAGATTGACCCATCTTTTATCAGCATCAGGCAAATGAAAATCAAAATCCATTACAACGCCTAGGTTCAACTCATTAAAAGTAGTTTCATACTCAGAATTCTCGTTTATGGAAATGGTAGGTGTTTCTGCCTTACGAATATTGGAGCACCCTGTACTTAACAAAAGTAAGAGATGACAATCATTATTTCTATTAACCTTTTCAAATTACTTTCCCCCTGTTTACACTACCAATTTGTTCATTTACTAATCTCTAGAACATTTCCATCTGGATCAACTATGTGAAAGACTTCTTTACTGGATGTCCGAAAAATTTTATAATTACGAGCTTCTAATATACGATAATAATAAAATAAACGATTGGGATCAGATTCTTTAATGGCAATTGAAATACCTTGGATAATTTTTTTGTTTGGTAAACCAACATCATCCCCATAATATTCTTCCAACATTGAAGCCTCTAGCTTTTTTCTTGTGCGGTGTAGTGCTGTTTTAATGGATTCGTTACTTACTCTTAGCATCGACGCTATTTCTTTAGTAGAATAGCCAAATACATCTTTTAATGTTAGAAGTATAGCCTGTTTTAAAGGGAGTGTAGCTAAAAGTATTTCAATTAAACTATCATACTCGGTAAAATCATATGTACCTACTTCATTTTTTCCATCAAAATATTCTACCCGTTTATTTTTTCTAAGTTCATCGATAAACAGGTTTTTTGCAGTTGTATAGAGGAAGGAAACAGATAGATCGCGGCCAGGATTCTCCTTTGAAAGTTTATACGTTTTTAATATAGTTTCCTGAACTAAGTCTTCCGCCCACCAAGATGAACCGGAAAGTTTGAGGCAATATCTATAAAGCTTCTTAATCGTCGCTTCTAAATTATCGAATACCAATTTCTCTCCTCCAACTTTTTTACAAAGTTTGTAACTTTTTCACTATTATATCCGTTATAAAAATGAAAACAAGTCAAGGAGTGAGTTTATGTTTAAAGTGGGTAGTATTTTTATTCCAGTTACTAATTTACAAAAATCTATCGAATGGTATGAATCCAACCTAGGAATGACAAAAATCGGTGAATGGGACGAAGGAGCAGGCTTTTATCTTCCAAATAGTCCAACTCAAATTGGTTTGGTTCAAGTGGAGAGCCCTCAACCTACAGAGTTTACTATTAAAGGCTCTAATAAAAATGTCTATTATAATTTTATAGTGGAAGATATTGATGCAACATATCGGCAATTAAATGATAAGGGCGTGATAACGACTGAGATAGAAGATTTCGGTGGGATGAAGGGCTTCGATTTCTTTGATTTGGATGGAAATCCTTTTAGTGTAGTAACTGAAGATATTCAATCTTCTTTTCACCGGGATAATGTGAAAAAACTACAAAAAAGCTGATGCTACATTCTACCCCCTACTTCTTAAAGGGCAGGGGGTTTTTATTTTCTTAAAGTGGAAAGAAGTATTTCTATTTAACAAATTTCATTCAAGTTTTTAAATCAAACTTATTCCGATAATGCCCAAGCGCCTGCAATGGCCATATATACTTATAGCTATGGTAATGGATATAGTAGCCACCGGGGATCGCTCCGCCTGTAGGATAATCGGTTCTCCAATCATTTGTTTCCATTAAATCTAATAGTGTACGTATTCCCTTTTCGATTTGTGGAGTTGGCGATTCCGATACTGAGATGAGGGCATCAAGCGCCCATGCTGTTTGGGAGGGCGTGCTGTGATGAAGTGGGACATATTTATTCCTCACATCACTAAAACAGGACTCGCCCCATCCTCCATCTTCATTTTGGATGGAAAGCAGCCATTCTACAGCCCGGGTGATGGTGGAATCTGTACTCGGAACACCTACTGCCTTCAGTCCGGTTACTGCGGCCCAAGTCCCGTAGATATAGCAGTTTCCCCAGCGTCCGTACCAGGAACCATCCTTTTCTTGATGATAATTAAGCCATTTCACTGCTTCGAGAATCTTTTCCGAATCCTGGGGAATGGTGGTGTATTCACCAAGAAAATAGAGGGTTCTTCCTGTCAGATCAGCAGTCGATGGATCGAAAAATACCCTGTCCTCATAGCGAAATGGGACAAATGAGAGTAGGTAGTTATCCGTATTCTTTTCAAAGGCCGACCAGCCTCCATCATCATTCTGCATGGAAAGGAGCCATTCTACCCCTTTATTCCAAGCACTTTTATATCGTTCATCCGAATGTGCCAAGAGTGTAATAACTCTTAAAGCTGCTGTAGTATCATCTACATCCGGAACGAGAGTATTGATATCAGAGAATCCCCAGCCCCCCGGAGGTGCATCAGGATTTTTCAACGCCCAATCCCCGTACTTGTGGTGCTGTCTGGAAAGAAGGTACTCTCCAGCACTCATCATTGCTTCGTGATGGACAAGAACTCCTGCTTGAACTAAAGCTCCAGTTAATAAAGCAGTATCCCAGACTGTTGAAGGGGAATTCTGTACAAAAAACTTGTCGTCTGAATGTGTACTGCAAATATAGGATTTCATTCCCCTGAACGCATTTTTAATTTTAGGGTGGTTCTTGTCATATCCCAGTGCCAGAAAGGCAAAAATCATAAAAAAACTGGCACTAAAATAACTATACAAGGTGCCGTTCTCTTCGATTCTTTCCGAGATATAATTTTCGGCCTTGGTGAAGGCTCTTTTTCGAAGGAGTTCTGGTGAAGCAGCCAGCTTCTTCATTGCACTATTCACATAGTGACTTAGAAGCTTCATCTCTTCTAACAGGCGGTAATCCTCTGAACCACTTTCTCTTGTTTGAAGATGTGACAGTTTCGGAGTTTGTGCGGTAACAAGGGATGCATTCAGGTTACTGCTGATAATAATTGGTACCCAGTGGGCTCTGGCATATCCCACTAGATGATAGATATTGATTGGAGCCCATTTCGGCACGAGCATGATCTCAATCGGTATGCTTTTCACAATGCCCGGCCATTCTATCTGTCCGTTCAGAGCGAGCATCATCCTTGTCAGCCAATCACAACTTGAAAGCCCTCCATGCTGATTGATGAAGTTCTCCGCCTTCCGCATATTGCGCTCTTTCCGTTCTGTATATCCTGAATATAATAAAGCGAAATACCCTTCCACGGTGGCACTGAGGTTTCCATCCTTCTCATCCTCATACAATTTCCAGGCTCCATTTGGCGATTGTTTAGTTTTTATCCGATTAACAAGCCTTCTTACCAAATCCTCTTCATCCTTAATTTCCAATACTCGGATAAGGATAATCATATAGGCATCTGTCATGATGCTTCCTTCAAAGCAAAATTTCCAGGACCCATCCTTGGCTTGTTTGCGCAACAGCTCACTTGTCAGACTATTCATTTTCCCATTTACCTTATCAATTATCTTCATTCTTCCCTCCAGAATGTGTGCACGTCATACTATAACTTTATGTGCCTTCCTTCTTTTTAGAAGAGTGAGTGGTAGCCTATATCATTTTAGAAAGACCAATTACTCAATTTAAATATTGTGATTATACTACGTCAGTGGGGATGTCGGGGGAAGTGTGGAAAAGAATGAGGGAAAAGTGCATCATTTCACCATACCAATTATAAAGTTTACTTTAACTTTACATCCAGGTGAATAAAGCAGACATTAATTTCACTTCCCCTCGTTCCATTGGCTATCAATTGCTTTTGATAGTAATGCAATATCGTCATATAATACAAATCTTAATTCAGTATCTAAACAGTTTCTTAATTGGTTTAAAACATGGTATAGTTCTCTGGTTAATAAACGGATTTCAAATTCACTTAACAAGACGATTCTCTATTGTTTTTCATAAACAAAAACCTCCTATTTCAATTGTGTTTATACCCACTTACTGTTGGACTAAACATCACTAAAAACTGGAGGAAACCAATCATTGCTAATAATATGGGGTGTAAGCAGTTAGACAATCCTGTTTAAATAGGGTTTTCATACTTGGGGTGTGACCTGCCTCCAGTAGAGTGATGAAAATAATAATTTTATTTCCTTTCTTCATCTTACTCCAAACCACTTTTTGAGTTTATCTGTCCATTCCAATTCCTGAGCAGAACTTTCCGTCAATCATACTTTAAACTTCTCCCACTTCAGATGCTCTAAATCCCTCAAACACCTTACGTCCCTCTTAAACCATTCCATATTCCCTGCAAACCTTTCCGAGCACTCAAACTCTATCCTTGCAGCTTTCTGCCCCTGCACACATCGAACGTTCGCTATGAATTTCTGTTCACCCTTTTGCTTATCAAGGCTTACGCCAATATAAGGCAGTAACTCATAATGATACTCCGCTTCAAGGCTATCAAAATGATTCTTTTTAACGATATCTCTTATTTTTATATAATCCACTTCATCCAGCCCAAACCGGATTATTATGCTCCCATCTGGAAGGGTAACTTCAAGTTTCAAATGGCTGCCAATGGTATCTTTGGAAGCCTTCAAGATTTTCATGTTTTCATGGTTTGCTTGCGTGTCGACCATCATTCTAGTTCGATCCTCCGCCATCGCTTCCTCCACCGTGGTTGTTATACTGATTAAACTGGTTTCTGGTTGTTTCAGATTCAATATTCTTATTGCCTTTGTTCACATCTGGAGGATGATTCATCCCCTTGTTTTTCTTATCCCAGAAGATTGTAATTCCGATAAGTATGGCTATAGGTACGATGATAAATAACCAGATCAATTATAATTCCTCCTTGTTTGTGTGTTGGGATTTCGAAATACTTTTCCATTCAAACCATGAAACCCCTCCTACAGTTACTTAGTAAGTTATACGTTTAGATCTATTCAAAGTTACATATTTTTATAATCTTCATTATTTTTCGGTTTTCCCGAAACTTAATGCTCCCCGGCACGTAGAATTTATAAAAAGGGGGCGTGAAGAATGAAAAACTACGAAAAGCGTCATTACTTTATGGTAGCAGCGATTTCTTTAATTATTTTTTCACCAGTTATAATTTGGTTGCTTCCATACTATATTCACAAAAGTATCTATGGAGGCAGCATGGTATGGATTGTTGAAACTCCAGGAACGACATACACTTACTTTGCCATTGCATGTATCCTTTTGATTACTGGGGCAGTTATATCCTTTTTTTACTACAGGCTCAAAATACTTGTTAGTATCGCATGTATTATTGTTGCTTTTTCAATCATGTTTATTGGAATCAAACCAGTTACCGTCCTCGGTATTAACGGTTTAACTAAAATTGATTCTCCCTTTAATGAGGAACAACAATATAGCTGGGAAGATGTTGATAAGGCATATTTAATCATTGATGACGAAACAAAAGAACAGAGCCTGGAAATTCATTTTAAAGATAACACTACAAAGACTTATGATCTGAGAGATAATGTCCAAAGCTTAAGACTGCAGTTGATGGAATTGAGTAAAACCTATGGGTTCCCCTTTACGTTGAAAGATTAGGACTTTTATGAGGGAGAGATAAACTATAAAAGGCAGAGTCAATTCCATCTCTGCCTTTATGACACGTGTTACTAATCTTTATAATAATTTGGACATATAGAACTCATCATAAGGAACCCCATTTATGATGAGCGACCTTCTTTTTGTCCCTTCTATTTCAAAGCCGTTTTTCTTATATAGGGCAACGCCTGCCTCATTTTCTGTTACAGCCGTTAGTTCCAGTCTAGTGAGATTACGCTCTTCAGCCCATCTTGTCACACTGCCGAACAACTTCGACCCAATTCCCTTTCCTCTATACTCTTCCAGTATTCCAATGACTAGATAGGCAGAATGTATAGTACGCTTGGCAGACCCACCTATAGCAAACAGGTAGCCTACTAATCTCCCATCAATTTCAGCCACTAAAATAGTGGAGTTACTCTGCTGCTGAATACGTTCTAGGTGAACTCTTTGTTGCTCAGCAGTGATTTTTCTTTCTCCTACCTCCATCAGCATAAAATCGGATGTTGCTTCCACCTCTTTTATAAGGTTTGTTAAAGCCTCGGCGTCATCTAGCATGATTTCTCTGATTTGCATCTACTTATCCCCTTTTATTTCTTTTATAGAATATCCCGTACACTCCCCCTGAAGCTATACGGGACCGTCCTTTGCAATAGACTTTTCACTCCCTCAGGAAGCCGTAAATGCTTTTCAGCCTCCACCATATCCATCCAGGTAACTTCCTCTATCTCTTCCGGAATGGAGATATTTATATTTCCACCAACAATTTCCCCTGTAAAAGTAAAAAAGACAGCATGGTGGCCTCTCACCTCAAAGAATGCCTCCATAACGGAAAGAATTCCAAAAACCTCCACATCCAATCCGGTTTCTTCTTTCACTTCACGAACAGCCGCTTCCTGAATGGTTTCTCCGGGCTCTACCGCTCCACCTGGTAATGTATAATAAGAACCATTCACCCCGGAATTTTTCACCATCAGGACCCTTTCCTTTTCCACATCGAACAGTAGTACATACGCAACATCTACTCTTTTCAATGCTCTCACCTACCTTTTTCTTAGACAAACTCCCTATGTTCGCTATTCCAGATCATCAGGATTCACCTTTTGCACCAATAACCATAAAATTTTCCACTATTATTCTACCACTCTTACACATATAACCCAACAATAGGAAAAAGATAAACACAATGATATATACTGACAACAATTTAGGCGTTTTTCATACAATATGGTGGGGTGAGAAAAATGGCAAGAGTAAAATACACAGATTCAGACTTGGCCTTAGTGGCCAGAATGATACGAGCAGAAGCCGAGGGTGAAGGAAAGCAAGGAATGCTATACGTTGGGAACGTCATCGTGAACCGTGCTATAGCGGATTGTCTGGACTTCAAAGAAGTAAGGACTATTCCGCAGGTCATCTACCAGGTACAAGGTGGGAATTACTCTTTTGAGGCTGTTCAAAAAGGGAATGTCTTTTACAACAGAGCAAGAGGAGTGGAAAAAAGACTAGCAAAGAAAACTTTGGACTTTTGGAGGGAACATCCGGCTAAATTCGCCCTTTGGTACTTTAACCCATATGCTCCATGTCCTCCAACGTGGTATGACCAGCCTTTTTCGGGGCAATTCAAACAACATTGCTATTACGAACCGATTGCCGATACGTGTGACAGTGTTTATAGGGGTTAGAATTTCTCTAGATGGAAAGCTTATCTGAAGCGAGATAAGCTTTTTCTATAATTCTTAAAAAAATACTGCAAATCCAATCTACTTGTAGCATTGGTCCTGCAGTATTTTTTTGATATTAGATACCTTTGCCCTCTTTAATCTCGATTCCCTTCTCCTCCAACATAATGATAATGCGATCTACCTTTAACTGCTGGTCTTTGGAACCGTCTTTTGGCAGAAGGAATTTATCCTCTTGGCCCCGCCCCTTTCCTACATAGAACAGATAGTTGTTTTCTGTTGAGAAGACGGTGAGAGATTGGTCTGCTGGAATCTTCTTCTTTTCCTTCCCCAGTACGAATGCATCAAAGCGGGGGTCATACCCAATTTGGTAGGTGGGATTAGTATCGTAGTAGAGGTTGTAGAGCTTCCTGCTTCTTTTTTCAATGACTTTCCGGAAAAACGTCCTCGTCAAAAACAGAATGACAAAGTATAACACTAACCCGATAACAACTGTTACGATGTTCAGAATGAGAAACTGCACCCCGTCCACTGCGATTTGAAAATTAGCAATGATATTATATGTACAAAAAAGGAACAGTGCAACGAGATTTCCTACTGTAGCAAGCTTGAAAATTGATTTGAAATATGGCATGTATTCGAATAGTTCAGTGTAATCTTTTCGGTCCAATGGAAACTGTAGTGATAAATTCTTTTTCAAGGTGTACCTCCTGATGTAATGGTTTATAAAATTCCTGTGAGTTCTATCTCTTGATCCATGATGACCCCCTGTTTCACGTAGCCGATCAGTTTGGCCGATTCAGCTTCCACCCTTTGTCTGCCATAGGGATTGAGGAACCAGTTCTCCTCCCTTGTGGACTTGTCGTTGATCGGACAAAGGGAATAGTCGATCCAGTCCGGCATATAAGTACGGAGCGTGAGATGGATCCTCCTCATATGATAATGACTTGTCACCACAAGCAGGCGGTTGATTTTATGCAGGTAGAAGGCTCTGTCCAATACCAACAGGGAAGCCAGTACGTTTTCCTTTGTGTGGAGAGACTGGTTTTCAATCAGGATATCATTGGCCGGAACCCCAAGCTCCATGGCTTTTTCGGCAAGACTCTGAGCCTCTGTCAAACCGGTATCATCCCACACGACTCCACCGGAAAACAATATCTTACCTGCTCTCCCTTCCTTATAAAGCTGGACCGCTGGCGGCAACCGGTACTCCACCGCCTTGCTGCTACCTGCCACAAAAATGCAGTCTCCACTTTTGTTGTCGTCGTTTATATTACTGAAAAGCAGGTCGGTCATCTGCTGGTCTGTCAATTTACTGGAATCCAATTGCGAAATAGGTATTTTCATACTTCTCCTCCATGATGGCTCGTGTCGAACGCTCTCTCTATACATTATACATCGAACCTTGGATTCCCTTTTAAATCGGTCTATTTATTATTGATTTTCAGAAAAAGCTTTCAGGTCAGCTATCTGGATTCAATGGGAAAACAATAACAAAGAGCCAACGTGATTAATTCTCTTTATTAAGTATCCCTTGTTCTGTTCACAAAACCTTCTTCATACAGTCACAAACTCACTCAAAAAACCTAACCTCTCCATAATCATTCGGGAATTTTATCATCCGATGAAATTTCAACCCCAATTTTCCAAGCACTTTTGCTGAACTGTGATTATCCGGCGCTGTTATCGCCACTATCCGTTTCAGACCAAGAACACTTCTTCCATATTCCATAACCGCGGACGCCGCCTCATACGCAAAACCTTTTGACCAATAACGCGGAAGAAAGGCAAATCCTATATCTACATCTTCCAATACATCCCTTTTGATGATACCGCAGAGTCCAATCGGGCTTCCCTCCTCTTTCAGTTCGGTCAAATACAGACAAAAACCAAAGCGATCATACATCGCAACCGGTCCGCTTAATATATATTTCCGGGCATCTTCAAGGGTTTTCACACCCTTATCCCCAATATTTTGTATCCATGACGGATCATTTAAAAGTTCTAAGATGAACGCTGCGTCATCTACAGTTAACAAACGTAGTATTAGCCGATCTGTCTCCGTAATTTTCATTGGCGATTCCTTCCTTTCGTTGAAGATTTCATCCGTTTTTAACGAGCTACCGTTCCAGTTTCCACGGCACGCACAGCCTTTTCCCCTTCCATTTCGGGGTGTACTTTGCGGATGACGGAAGGTCTGGCCATGATAAGCGTGACAATAATGAGCATCCCTGCGGATAGGAGCAATATCCATTCGCCCGGGAATAAATCGTACAAAATGCCATAGATCACCATACCAAGTGGGGTGAGCGCCATGGACATGGTTTCAATTATAGAAAACACTCTACCTTTATATTCATCATCAATGGTCTTTTGAAACATCACTTGCAGTGGTGTGTTAATAATGATGATTAGAGAACCAAAACAGAACATTAGAATCATATAATAGGTGAATACCGCCCAATATCCCATTGAGAGAATAAGTGGCAGAGAAATTGCCCCCATGACTGCACCAATGCACACGATCCCCCACTTGGAGACGAGAAGCGGAAATCGAACTTCTTTTCTAGCGGAAAAATAAATGGACATCAGAAGCATACCGAGCGAAAGAGCCCCTTGAGTGAATCCGAAATGCTGTGATTGCATTTTCAGATTCTCAATTAGGATAAAGGAATACCCCACCTCAAAAGCGCCAAATAGGAAGTTGATGAGCAAGCTGATCCAGAGCATAACCAAGATCGTAGATTGAAAACGCAAATAGCTTATACCAGCTTTCATACTCTGCCACATGGATTCCTTCTTCTCCCCTTCCTCTTTGGCTGTGGTCAAGGCAGAAAACAGGCGGAAATTCATGGTCGATTCCAAAATGACTGCAAGGATGGATGCAACAATAAACATAATAAGAAAAACAGGAATAGGGACGGTTCCATACAGTAGTCCACCAACTGCAGGGCTCCCTATTGCGGCAAAAGAGATTGCCATTTGATTCATGGCCATCGCCTTTTGGATTCGCGGCCGATCAATAAGCCCTGTAATGGATGACGTAAATGCAATTCCCGAAAACATGGAAGTTAAAGACAAGATACAGGTTGTAATGTAAATCGCTAAGAGGGAAAGTCCTGATGTAAGGGTGTAGATAAGAAGGCCTGTTATCGCCAGAGTAGTGGTAATCTGTGAGACGATGACAATCATTTTTCTGGAATAACGGTCGGTGATAGCTCCGGCAAACGGTGCAGCAAGTGTACGTGGGAGCATATTACAGAGAAGGTTTGTCGCAAAGCTTGTCGCAGATCCGGTAAGCTGCAATATATAGAAGCTGATGGCAAATGCATATACCTGCGCCCCGAATGTGGAAATCAATTTACTGATCATAAAGGTGTACAGATGATATGTGGCTCTTTTCAGTTTATAGCTTTCTTCCATTAAAAACACCCCGTTTTCCAAAAGTTTAATTTAATTAAACTAATCATATCACGCATAGCTCTTCCATTTCAAGAGAAAGTTTAATTTAATTAAACTAATCATATCGCGCATAGCTCTTCCATTTCAAGAGAAAGTTTAATATAATTAAACAAAATAATATTAGCCAAGGAGTGCTTGTACAAATGCTTGGAGACCGGATACGAAAAATGAGAAAACATAAAAAGATGACGTTGGAAACACTTGCAGGGACCGAGTTGACGAAAGGTATGCTCAGTCTCATTGAAAACAACAAGGCGAAACCATCTATGGAAAGCCTCACTTATATATCCCAGCAACTTGGGGTAGATATGGCAGATCTATTGGGGGAGGTCAGCTCAGAGGAATTGCGGGAAACATTGGAGCGCGCGGAAAAGATTTTTAACACCCCTTTCAGGAACCAGGAGTCTCCTGATAAATATAGGCAGCTTATTGAACTGATTGACCCCCATATCGGGAAACTTTCCAATGGGTATGAAAGTGCAAGACTGATGGAAATCTACAGCTATGCCCTTCAACGGGAAAACAGACCAGGGTGGGAAAGCCTTCTGAAGACAGCCTCTGACATGTTCGATCAGATGAATATCTCTTCCAATCGCACTGCCATCGGAATATTCCGATCGAATATCGCTTTTTTTGAGCACAACTATCATGATGCGCTTAGAACATTTATGGCTGAACGGGAGGAAATTGAAGCAAATCATACTTACATTGAACCCATGGCCAGACTGGACCTTGATTATAGTGAAGCGATTATGTTGTATGCAGTAGGGAACTCGGAGGCTGCCATCGAAACGATGGAAAAGGCGCTTGCCTATTCCAAGGAAAAACGGATTTTCTACCTGATTGATGACCTATACCGCCTGGCAGCCGCACATGCATTGATGGAGGGGAATAAGAAAGAGAAGGATTTCTACCTGCTAAAATTGAAGCAGTACGGAGAGTTTGCGGACCATGCTTCCTCGATTTACTTTTGTGAACTGTTCGAGATCATTGATTTGATTACGGAAAAGCAGGAATATACAGAGGCACTTATTAAAATTGATGCTTGCCTCTCCTCCGGGGATTTATTGGATTATTACAGCCCGTGGTTCATTCTAGAAAAAGCAAAAGCACTTTACTATCTCGGTCGATTGGAAGAGGCACTGCAATATATTGAAGAAGTGGTTATTCCTGACATCCACCACCCTATAGATCTTTCCAACTTCTATCTAAAAGAATCCTATCAGGCGCTGATCCTGATGGAGCTTGGCAGATTGGAAGAAGCAGTTACGTTCGCTGAAAAGGCAGTCGAAAACTTCCAGCACCTACCTGATACCAAATGGAAGGAATTCAGTTTACAGGTGTTTGAGAAAGTGACTGCTCATTAAAAAGTTTTTTTCTATAAGATGATTGGATGCTCTATGGATTTCCGCACTATTTGCTGGGTCAAAAGAGCCTCTTCATTTGATACATATCCCATTTCCCCATATAATTTACCTTCATTTGGATATACTATTTTAGACAAAATACGGGAGGTACTTATATGGAAACCAGCGACCATAAAACTAAGATAAGTGCATCAGAACTAGCAAACCTTTGGACCCAATATGTGAATGATAGTTTAGCCCGCTGTATGTTTCGTTATTTTCTAAATTATGTTCAAGATACAGATATTCATCAAGTGATTCAATATGCCTTTGAACTAACGGAAGGACACCTTCAAAAGGTTGAAGAATTTTTAACAGCAGAAGGGTATCCTATACCAATAGGATTTACAGATGAAGATGTTACCGTAGAAGCACCTCCTTTATTTACCGATACCTATATACTAGTTTACCTTCATATCATGGCTATTCACGGATTGACTAGATATGCAGGTGCAATAGGAAATGTCACTCGGGAAGATCAGAGGAAATACTTTATTGGAGTTATTTCTGAAACGTTGGAATTGTATGATAGATCTACTAAAGTCCTTAATGAAAAAGGAATTATTAGTAAACCACCTAGTTTTAACAATCAACAGAAAGTGGAGTTTATAAAGAAACAAACCTTTTTAACTGGTTGGTTAGGAAAACGCAGACCAATAAGCGCAATAGAAATAAGTGGTACCTATCTTAATTTGCAGAAAACAATGACAAAGGCTGTCCTAGAATTAGGATTCAGTCAAGTTGCTAAATCTAAAGAAGTTAGGAATTATATGGAAAGGTCTAGGAAACTCTGCAACGATCACCTTAAAGTATTAACTTCTATGTTAATTGAAGATAATTTACACATTCCTAGGACATTTGAATCAGAAGTGACGGATTCAACAATTCCTCCATTTTCAGATAAGCTTATGTTGTTTCATGTAGCATCACTACTCTCTTCTGCTATTGGTTATTACGGCGAGGCAATGTCGATAAGCCAACGAAGGGATTTAGTAGCGAATTACGCAAAAATGATTGCCGAAGTCGGAATTTTAGCTGAAGACGGCATGAAACTGTTAATAGAAAATGAGTGGATGGAACAGCCTCCTCTAGCAACAGATCATAGTAACTTGGCAAAAAAAAAATGATGTAAGAAGGAACTAATTAGTTCTTTAACTCATTTAGAATGGAACGCCCCCCACACTTATCCCCTAGAATAGGGTGCTTGAAGTGGGGGTTTTTTGGGGTTTTCAAAGATTAAATAATCGGTCATATTCCTTACATGAAGTAAAGTATGAAAGATAGCTTTAGGATTCAGAAAAATACATTCCAATTATTCTGATTTCTGTTAGAATGAATCTTAATAAATTTCTTGATGAATGGGGTTTTCAACATGGAGAACTTTTTTCTATTTGTGGTTATGAGTATCCTTCTTATCATTTTGCCTGGTCCTGACACCGCCATCGCAACTAAAAATACTTTGTCAGCAGGAAGGACTGGCGGACTGAAAACCATATCCGGGACATTCTGCGCCATCCTCATCCATACCATTGCAGCCGTTGTCGGCCTATCTGCCATCATTGTCAAATCAGCATTCCTTTTCTCCGTCTTCAAATATGTCGGAGCTATATACCTCGTGTACCTTGGGGTAAAAACCATCTGGGCACTTCGGAATAAGAAATCTGAGAACCTAAATGAAAGCACTGCTACAAACAAATATGGTAACCAGTCCTACTTCAAACAAGGATTTCTGACCAACATGCTGAATCCGAAAGTGGCTGTTTTCTTCCTGACCTTCCTTCCACAATTCGTGGATACGGGAACAAGCACAATCGGCCCATTTCTCCTAATGGGACTCACCTACGCCATCCTGACCGCCATTTGGTTCGTCTTGTATATCTATCTAGTTAATCAGATTAGTGCATTTATGAAGAAACCAAGAACCACTACTGTTATCGAATCCATTACAGGTGCTGTGTTGATTGGGTTTGGTGTTAAGTTGGCATTGGAAAAAGTGGAGAGATAAATCAGTAAGCATAAAAACCAGAATGAGATGGGAATCCCCTTCATTCTGGTTTTTTTACTTTTTCTAAATAAATTACTAATTTATATCACATTTTCGTCTTACAACTCGGGATTCCCGGCACATCCCCACTAGACGGCTCCAGTCTCTTCTGCCTGCATTGTTCCTCGAGGCCAACTATCAGTAGCTTTTGAATAGCTATGGTTTCCGGTGTTCGGTTCGCTGGATACGCCAGATTGGTTTCTTCCAACGGGTCTTTGGTCAGGTTGTAGAGTTCGTATTGTTCCGGAACTGGCCTGGTTTTGGTTGTTGTGATGCATAGAGCACAGTCTACGTGTTCACCGGTGGTTGATTGGGATACCTGGGTTGTTGTGACGTTTTGCACTCCGGGATTGCTCCAGAATTGCGGGTTGTCATAGTAGCGGGTAAGTTTCCATATTTCTTTTGTGCCGTTCTCGCCGGTAGAGAGTTTGGTGATGATTGCTTCGGTGTGGTTAGGTTGAATAACGGAATGGTAAGGTTCTCCGGTTGCAGATACTTGGTTGAGGCCTTGGGTGACGTCGTCATCGCTCATGAAATAGAGTGGTTCGTTGGCACGGTAGAATTTATTTTTTCCCATAAGTAGTGGTGCCAGGTCACGGCCAACTAGTTGGTGGACTTCTGTATGGTTACATTTGAGCTGTTTTTGGATTTCTTCTGCGTCAATGTCTGCGAGTCCTAACATTGTCGGCAACACGTCGACATGACTCGTGAGCATGTCGGTCGTTTCTTTTCCTGAAAAGAGCTTCGGACTGTGGATAATCAGTGGTACGTGGATAGATTCCTCGTAGGTATTGTACCACTTCTGGTAGAGGCCGCCATGCGCGCCAAGCAGTTCTCCGTGATCAGACAGGAAAATGACGATGGTATTTTCATAGAAAGTGGAGTCCTGCAAGGTTTGAAAGACTTTTAGCATTTCCTGGTCCGCTTTCTTTTGCAGGGAATAGTAGAGTTGTCTATATGCTACGTTATCCCTTATCGGCTGAAGCGCTTTCGGGTAGGTTTCCCGGTAGCTCACTTGGGCGGTCGGTTTGGTGCTTAATGATTCGTCGGCAGTTGGCGGCGGTTGGATGAATGGGACAGTCGGATCGATTTCAAAGTTGAACAATGGACTGAGTTCTGTGTAGATGCCATAGATTGCGATGTCATGCGGGTTGACGAGTGAACACATGACAAACCATGGCGAGGAGTCGCTGTGGCAATCATCCTCAAAGGACTGAAGGAGCTCCACTGTTTCCTGGGCATATATGATATCCCTTCCGCTGAGGCCGATTGCTGCCGAGCTTGCGGAATTCCTTGGCGATGTGCCATGCGGTTCTGGTCCGACCCAGCCGTCAAAGCCGTAACCACCAAGGCGATTGGATGCGAGATATTTTCCTACGTTTCTTCTATCAGGTCTACCTGTGGAGGTGTAGCTAGGCAGAGCGTTTTTCGTTCCCGGAATGAGGATATCCTCTTCTGAAGCATGCCATTTTCCTTTCCAAAAGGTTCTATATCCCGCTGCCCGGAAGTACTCTCCCATTGTCGGGACGGTGTTGGGATCGAGCCAAAACACATCTGGGTCAAAAGAGGTTTTCGCTGCTCCACTTGTTTGGGTCACCCCATGAAGGGATGGATATTGCCCTGTGTAAAGGGTAGTTCTGCTTGGAGAGCAGGCGGTGCTTCCGACATAATGTTTGGTGAATTCGAAGCCGTTTTTTTTCAGGAGCTCCTGTGTGAGGAGGTTTTCCCGTTGCCATTTTCGGAGTTCCTCGTTTTCGTAAACAGTTGGATACCGTTGCTGGTCGACCATTAATATAAGAAAGTTGGGTTTCTTTTTGGAGTGTGATTCTTTTCCCATCGCTGTTTCTCCACCTTTTCAGTTCATTCAGTTTACTCTTTACTATATGCGCAAGGCGTGGAGATTAGATGAGAATAATTGGTCTATCATATGCAGGGCACAAATGTTACCATCTATTTTATGGAGTGCCATCATGTTATAATATGAACCTTAAGATAATTTCTACATTTATGGAACGGATGCCAAGAAAAGCCTCCGCCAAGTGATAAATGATGGAGGTGTTAGAGAATGAATAAACGATGGACCATTGGGAAAATCAATGAATTTGTTGAGAAGAATTCGGAAAGTAAACTGCTATCGACGGAATATCATGGTTTTTCTCAGAAGTTATTATTTAAGTGTGCTTGTGGCAGCAACTTTGAAAAAACTTTTACGAAATTCAAAAATAATAACCAACGCAAGTGTGATGTATGCCAACCGCCTAAAGAGGCACGGTAACGTATAACAAATATTCGAAACGAAGTGCCATTCTCTTTTTTAAGGGAAGTTGGCACTTTTTTAATTCCATTGAAAGGTCTCCATTGCTACTGGAGATCTATAGAATCGACCCCTTATTGCAGGAACTCCACTTTGTTTTATCGAAATAGTTATTAATGTTTAAAGAGGAGGTAAAGCCCATGGGTCTTACTTACACAATCATGTCCTTTAATCTGCGTGTTATTGTTCCATCAGACCCTTATAACTGGGAGGATCGAAAACATTGGGTTGCAGAGATCAT
Source organism: Bacillus sp. LL01 (assembly GCF_001037965.1). Lineage (NCBI taxonomy): Bacteria > Bacillati > Bacillota > Bacilli > Caryophanales > Bacillaceae > Bacillus > Bacillus sp. LL01. The sequence continues at coordinate 124,818 of NZ_LFEL01000005.1, forward strand.
TCATAAGTACGAGCCTGATGTTATCGGGATGCAAGAAGCAACAATTCCGATGTTGAAGTGGCTTGAACAGAGTTTTAAGGAAAGCTATGACGTTTATGCTGTCAATCGGATAACATCCACGGAGACCGGTGAATTTATTGTTGTTTTTGTTAAAAAGTCCACTTTTACCATAAGGGAAAAAGGCTCGTTCATGCTCTCGGAAACCCCGAAGGAGATTGGAAGTATCGGGTGGGACGCTCATTACCCAAGAGTCTGCTCTTGGATGGAGCTTATACCTAAAGAAGATACAGACCCTGTTCTGCGTTTTTTCAATACGCATCTCGATCATATGGGGGAGCGGGCCAGGAAAGAAGGTCTGAAACTCATCCATAATGTCATACTTAGCAAGGATAGCGAAAAGCGGCTGCCAGTTATCTTAACCGGAGATTTTAATGATGTGCCGGAGAGTGACACGTTAAAGGAAGTCTCATGTATGGATAGTTGCTATTCTGGATTTACAGCCCATGAAATGAAAAACAGGCTGACGTTTCATGCATACGAAGGTGGAACAGCAGGCAGTCCAATCGATTACATATTCAGTGCTAACGGGGCGGAGATTCTGTCTACCAGCATTATCAGGGACAGTTTTGATGGAGAATTTCCATCGGACCACTATCCGGTGTTGTCCACTGTAGAGTTAAAAGGAGATAAGCGATGAAAAGTAAAGTACAGCTTCTTTTATTAGTTCTGACGGTCCTATCAACCATCCTTCTTATCTGGGCAGGATTCAGCGGCAAAAATGATATATTCCCGCTTCTGCTCACATTGGTTGTTACTCTTTCCATGGGGAATCTAATGCTAGGGAATAGACATACTAATGGCTTTCCCATATATGGAGTAGCTTTTGGTTTTGCATTAGCTTCTTTTCTGTTGAGTGTCACATTTTTTGTAGTTAGATAAGTTCTTGCAGGGAATCCGAGGGAAATGGAGTATATTACTGTATACTCTTATTTTAAGATGGGGAGGAACTAGTATTGACCACTAAAACCACTTTACATGTCACGTCCCTACCAGGCTATGAACCTGAAATCGGCCGCTCGTTATGGTGCTTGGAAGATGTTCGCACAAACCTTACCAAAAGATTAACTGGAATCAGTCAAACCCAGCTGGATAAAAAAAGCGGGGACAGACAGTCGATCGGGTCCCTTTTGTACCACATCGCCTATGTTGAGGCTGGGTGGCTATATGGAGAAGTCATGGAAAAAGAAGAATGGGATCCAGAAATCAACGCTCTTTTCAAGCTGGATGGTTGGCCGGACGGGAAATTGGTCCACGTCGAGGGTGATAGTCTTGAGGATCATTTTCACCGCCTTAGCAAAGTCAGGGAGGTCCTTCTTTCCCACTTCCGCTCCATGGATTTGGAGGATTGGCGCAAGGCTCGGGTACTAGATGAATATGATGTGACACCTGAGTGGGTGATTTATCATCTGGTTGAACACGAAGCTCATCACCGTGGGCAGATCTTTCAGTTGCTGAGAGAGTTTCGGGATTATAAGATTGAATAAATAGAACGGTACTTTTGCTCCAGTAGCAAGAGTACCGTTCTTTATCTGCCCTCATCAAAGTGAGCTAAAACAGGAAATAAAAGCAGCATTAAAACACTTTGAGCAGCGTAATGCTCATATCCCTTTTCCAGCTGTTTTTGGGATAACGCATTGTTGTTCTATGGAAAGCCAGTGTAATAAGCCACAAGAATAAAGTACGTTTCTTAGCTATTTTATTTTCCAGTTTCTTACCGCATTGCCTAACTTCTGTACTCCATTTTTAATTTCCTCTTCGCTCTCAAAACTGAATGAAAGACGCAGGTATTCACTTCCTTCTGTCTGGTCCAGGAAAAAGTATTTACCAGGTAGAAAAGAGACGCCTTCCTTCAGTGCCTGAGACAGAAGTGCCCCTGTATCCACACCCGAGATTTTCACCCATACAAAGTAACCTCCTTCTGGCACATACCAGGAGACCCCTTTTGGGAGGTATTCTTCCAAGGCTTCAAGCATCACTTTACATTTTTGCTGATAGGCTTTGGTCAAGGTTTGGAGTCGCGCTTCAAAGTCCGTATCTTTCAAATAGGTAGCCATGGTTGCCTGAGCAAACGGATGGTCGAGGTCTTTTTTGAACCAGAACAAGGCATTGATGAACTTGCTTGTTGCAGCGACCCAGCCGATTCGCATACCCGGGGCGATCACTTTGGATAGGGAACCAACATATAAGACCCGATCATTCATGTCCATTGATTTTAGCGTATTCGGGTTGCCTGAAAACCCTAACTCACCGTATGCATCATCCTCCAATACCAAGAAATCGTATTCCTCGGCAAGCTTCAGAACTTGTTTCCTACGTTGGGCTGTCATGGTTGTTCCTGTTGGGTTGTGGAAGGTTGGAATGGTGTAAAGAAGGCTTGGTTTCGTTAACCCTTTTTGTTTTCTTTTTGCAAGAATTTGCGCTAAATCATCTGTTTGGAGGCCGTCCTTATCAACCGGAACGGTAATGATTTGTTCTGTGTAGTTTTGAAAAATCTCGAGTGCCTCCATGTACGTTGGTGACTCGACCACTACAACAGCATCTTTATCAAGGAAAATACGGGCAATTAGATCAATTGCTTGGCAGGCACCAGCTGTGATTAAAAGCTCGTCATTTTTTACAGGCATACCTCTCACTTCCTGTCTTACCTGTATCCATTCTTTAAGCTTATCTATTTTGGGACTGCCTATGTAATGTAGTGGAAGGTCTTCTTCCTCTTCCAGGAGTTGAGAAACTCCACCTTTCAGTTCCTTAAAAGGGACAAGTTCAGGTGCCGGGTAGCCGGAATGCAGCCGTATAGCGCTAGGTGGAACGGACGGGATCCATTCGCCGGGAGGGTTATTTTGTAGGGCTACTTTGATGTTTTTAGGAAAAAAGGATTCCGCGTTCATTGGTACCAACCACCTTTCCAATTTATTTTAAACCGGGACGGTTCTCTTGCTTCTGAAGCAAGAGAACCGTCCCCAAACAAATCCAAACAAATCAATCTTTGTCCAGCGCTTGATAATCCGTCTGATATTTTCCGCCTTCTGCCACTTCGGAATGATAGAGAGCTTTAAGGGCAAAGTTTTTCTCCAGGCCGTGCTCGTCCATCAATTCTCTTAAGCGTTGCTGCAATTCATCATTGTCTTTAATGAGCTGCTTCATTTGTGATTTAAAGTATTTCATCGGGCGTTATCCCCCTTCGGTTATTGGCTCTTTTAGCTTAGTATACATGATTCTTGAGTTATTATCATTTTTCTGGCTGAACCTTTGGTTTTACCTTTAGTTCCACACAAAAAAAGGAGTTCCAAAGACTTTGCATCTCGTGGAACTCCTCCTCTCCTTTAAAATTTGATTCTGTTCTTGCCGGTACGCTTCACCTAATACAGTGATTCATCCGCTCTCCTGATTACTTCGTTAACCTCTCCGGCAACGGAAGTTCCGGACTTCCAGACCGCGCCTCCGATACTGCAGCCGACCAAAACTGTTTGTCCAGTGATGAGGTAAGGCTTGTTAATGGAAGTGATAACGTGTTCCCCCACTCTCATTCCTTCTTTTTGCTCGTCGGTTGTTGACGGCAGGACGATGACAAATTCATCTCCACCCATTCTGGCAACCAGACCTTCTGCAGGTACCGCATCCTTCAATCTCTCACTCACATCTTTCAACAGAAGGTCACCCGCTTCATGCCCGAGGGTGTCATTCACTTTTTTGAAACCGTCTAGGTCCATATAGAGGACTGTGAATGGATGATTCTTTTTCATCGTTTCCTCTATAAAATCATAAAGTGCGATTCGATTCGGAAGACCGGTCAGATGGTCGCGGAGGGCGACATCTTCCATTCTCTCAAGCTCAGTCTCCGTTTTTGTAAGCTTGGAGATCAGTTTTTTCAGAGAATACGAGAGTACTTCTATTTCCTTGATTCCTCTGTGGGCAAGGATTGTTACCAACTCCCCCCGTCTCAGCTGGTCTGCAGCGGCTGTGATATTTTTTAGTGGGGAAGTAATTTTACCGGCAACGATCCAACCCAGGATGGCAAGCAAAACAGCCAAGATAAATCCAACCGTGTAGATATATTTCAGGGCTTCCTTAATTGGTGCATAAGCATCTTCAATCGGTTGCCTCACAAGAACCACCCAGTCTAGTCCCGGATAATCTTTGTATCCACTCGCAAGGACATATCCGGTCAGATACTCTTTTCCATCCGGCCACTTTTCCAGGACCCATCCGTTTTCCCCTTTACGGGCTTCATCCACACTTTTCAGTTGTAGCATGTTTCCGAGCTCTTCTTCCGGTCCGAGCAACACAGTATCATCCAAACCACTTACAATGAACATTTCCATTTTGTTTCGTTTTTGCAGTGGCTCCAGCATAGAATCCTCAATTTCCTTTGCCCACTCCCAGCTTAGATGGGCCGCAAGCACACCGATGAATGTATTTTCTTCATCATAAACGGGCGTACTGATATCCACGAACTTCATCACTTCACCAGTAGGGTTGGGAAGAAGATTCGCAAGTAGCACCGCCTCATGAACATCGCCGATGAAAGTCTTATCCTGTGCTTCTTGATACACCGGACGTTCCGAAATGTCGACCCCTTCCAAGATTCCGTCGGTTGAAGTCAGAACCGTTCCAGCCTTGTCCGTCATACCAATCCACGAAAAAGAAGGAAATTTCTCCTTCAGCCTGTTGAGAATCTGCCGCTGACTCTCCAGGTCCTCCGTCTGTCTCATTTCTGATAAGGTACTCAACATGGAGACCTCTCCATAACGAGACCACATATAATGATCCAATTTACCTGCCATAATATAGGAGGTCTCCTTCAACGAGTTCCCTATCTCACTCCGAACCTCTTCATTGGAACGATGCCCAATGGCAACGCTTAACACAATCGTCAAAATTATAATCAATGCCGCAAAAATTGCCGATAAAGCGCCTGTAAACTTATCGATCTCTTCATAATGCCCCCATATTAGGGACGGTTCTATCGCTTCCGAAGCAGTAGAACCGTCCCCATTCAATTCCTCAGCCTGAAATCACCTGAAGTCGTGCGCACCTTCAGAAGGTATTCTCCGTCCCCAATCTTCCCAACAATTTCCTTGTCACTTTTTTCGGTATATTGTATGTCTTCTAGGTTCACTGTTCCTTTTCCGGATTGCCCTTTATAGTCGACTTTCAAAGAGGTTGGTGTTTCGTCGAACTCAATCTTTACATCTCCGCTCGTAACTTCAACCTCCATATTCCCCGCAATCTTTTCATTTTCTATGGATATGTCTCCGGATGTGGTTTCCACGTAGATGTGGCCATATACATTCCATATGGTGATGTCTCCTGAGGTCGTATCCACTTGAACATCACCAAGAACTTCTTTGAAGGTAATATCCCCGCTCGTTCCATCAATGACGATGGCCCTTGCTTCTGTGTTTTCAATACGCACATCTCCACTTGTTAGTTTGAAAGAGTAATCACCGGATAGCTTTACTCCATCCACCAAAACATCCCCGGAGGTCAACTCTGTTCTGATGTTATCCACTTCTAAACCTGTGATTTCGATATCACCGGATGTGGAATATGTGGATAGATTTGTATAGCTTTTCTTCGGTACTTCCACCTCGAGTTTCAAATCTGTGATGTTTACACCCATCTGGACCTGAAACTTTGGCTGTACCACTTCAATTTGAACCTTACCGGAACTTTCATTTACTTTAAGCTTATACTTATCCTTATTTTTCTCACTGACATCCCCCGACAATTTTACATAGATGTCGTCCCTATCAACAGGCACCACCTTGATATCCGCGGAAGTGACATCGATTTCCAGGCCATCCACTCCATTGCTGCTCACTCTTTTTTCCAGTTCTATTGGAGTTGTATTGAAATTAAAGCTGAAGGTTTCCTTGAATTGACCAGTAACGACCGTGGCCCCTATTGCTATTAAAATGAGCACAAATAGGAAGGATAATATTTTTCTCATCACATGTCCTCCTGTATATTCTTCCACCTGACACTGTAGTGACGAATGGATTTCGGGATGCCTCTCATCTCGAAATGACCCTTATAGGCCAGGGTTCGAAGTCGGTATTCCAAGATGGCGGTATTGAGTCTCCCTTCAAGTTGACCATATGTTTCGCCAATAATTCGTCCTGCTTTTAGAAATCCGTTTTCTGCATATGCCATTTGGGCTTCTTTTGCAAAATACAGCAATTCTTGGTCAAAATAATTTACTGGAACGCCCTGTATCTTCCCCTCTTTCCAAATACGAAGCAGATCTGGGGTTTCTGTAAGATGAAGCCATTCGTCTACGTATTGATTTATCGCTTCTGTGGATAAGGGTTCTCTCAAGTTTTTCTGCAGAATGTTCTTCATCTTCTCCGGTTCCAGCTCACCAGAATGGGATACTGCTAGATGTGAAGATTCAAGCTCTTGGTAAGCGTCTGAAGCATTGATTAAATAGATATCATTTTCACATTCGCGCAGATGGTGAAGGATGTACCTGTGGAAAATCTGTTCATGTGCGTTATTCGCTGTCCACAGGATGACCGGACATTGTGCAGGAATAGTGAACAACTCTTCCATCGCACTCTTGAATTTCCTGCCAAACTCCTCTTCTATGGAATCTTCATAAATATTAATATGATCCTGAAGCCATTCGTGGCGAGTTTTAGTATCCCCTAAAGGACCGATATCGAACATTTCCCAGAATCCTATCACCTTATGGTTCCTTTCCAGTCCCACTCTCAGTGATCCCGCAGTAGATTCACTGCCCGCAATATGCAACGTGTCAAAATCGGTTCTTTGCGGTGGCTTGTGGTCGATGGCTTGGAGTATATCTTGGATTGTCTCCATCATCTCGTCTTTTGGTACATTCATGTTATGTAATTGCTCCAACCGAAGCATCGTATGGAAAAGCCATGTTTTCGCTTCACTCTCTGATAGCTGTTCAATGGTTTCTTTCAGTTTTTCTATCATGGTTCCACCCCCCAAGGAATATTTTACCTACAGTCAAATATAACATCTTCAGATGGGTAATTCTACCACAACATTGCAACACTCCCTCTATTCAAAGATTTCCAATTTAATAGTAATATAGAATCAGAAACCTATCAGTAGTATGCCACGTACATAATACATAGAAGCACAACACATCGCGCGAGCTATTTTGATTTGGAAGCGGAAGAACCGTCCCAAAAGGAGGACCCAATGAAAAAAAAACAACACATCACAGCGTTATTTCTGACCAGCTGCATAATCCTCTCTGCCTGTTCCGACAAGGATGCAAGCGGTAAAGATACTAACCGCGATATTCAAGCAGAGCAAGAAGTAAAAGATCAGTACGAACAGCTTGTGGATGAAAAAAATAAGGAGTTGAAGCTGGAGCCGCTTGAGCTTACTTCTTATGCAGAAGAGGTGAATGCGACAATCAGCGCTCCTGTGTATAAAGAGTTCAGCGCAAATGGGCAGGTGGAAATTGCCGGCTCTGTTGAAAAGTATGCTGACTTTAAATCGGATTTTGTATGGATCAAGGTGCGTTCCAAAGAAGACGGGCCGACCGGCAACCAGATGGAGTATTATGTGCCGATTAGGGACGGAGCTTTTAGCGAAACGATTTCCCTTTTTAATGGAGAGGGAGAATATCAGGTCACCATTCAACTACCGGACACGGACCGTGAAAACTATTACTATGACACTGCCAAGTTTATCGTCCATAATGTGCATCCAGATGCAAAGCGTGATGTCTCATTGACTCCTTTTGGGCATAATGCCGGACTTCAGGTGAATGTGGAGTCAGCCCTGTTAGTAGAAAACGAGTTGGTTTCTTTTAGCGGAAAGGCTGCGAACCTTTCGGATGGGGAGACAATCATGCTTCACCTAAAAAAGGACTCCGAGATTTGGAAGCACATGGTGACGTTGGAGAATGGACAGTTCTCCCTTGATATTCCTCTGTTTTATGGAAAAGGAATTCATCAACTTGAGGTGATGGTTCCGGACAGGGCGCGTGAAAACTACTACCAGCTCGCAACAACCCTCTATATCGATAATGCGTCCGACCGGGTAATGCAGCCCTTGGAGTATTTCACTGCCTATAAGGAGCGCGGTGTGACACTTGAAAATCCGAAATTTGGAGGCGATGAGGCAGATGGGTCCTATTCTGTGAAGGGCAGGATTGACCCCGAAGCAGAATTCGGGCCCGAGACTACCCACATTTATGTAAGTACGAAAAAGGGTGAGGATGAGGCGCTTGATGTTATTCCTGTGGAGAACTTTGAATTTGACGGTTCTTTCTATTTGCGGTTCGGTCCTGGGGCATATGAAGTGACGCTGAATGTGCCTGAGATCAAAGAGGAGAACAGCGATTTTTTCAGGTTTTATGGTTTTGCCAAGTTTGAGGTGACCGCATCTGCCGAGGATAAACGTGATTTGTTGCCGTCACGGGGCGTTCAGTCGGATGCACCGGAAATCATCAGGCTTTCTGAGGAGCTGACGGCCGGGAAAGAGTCCGCTCGCGACAAAGCGAAAGCGATATACGATTATGTAGCCAAAAATGTCACCTATGATGTGAAGAAATATAAAAATAATGAGTTTGAATGGGACGATAGCGCCCTGAAGACTTTAGATTCAATGACTGGTGTCTGCCAAGATTATGCCTACCTCGCAATTGCCTTGATGCGGGCGAGCGGTGTGGAAGCGAGATATGTAGAAGGTCGGGCCGGCTTCCCATGGCCGGGCAACCACGCGTGGGTGGAGGCGAACCTGGATGGTGAGTGGGTCGAGATGGATCCGACATGGGGTTCTGGGTATATTGATCGTGATGATAAGTTTGTAGCTGCTTTTAATGAGGACTTTTTTGATCCGGACCCGAATGAGTTCAAGAAGACGCATACGCGGACTGGCGTTAAGTATTGATGGAAACGGTTCCTATGTTACCTTTCCACCACTAGGTCTAAAAGAACATCTTTTTAATTTGCAAAAATAAACCCTGCAAGCGGCTACTCTCACCGCTTGCAGGGTTCTTTAGTTACCCTAATTGTTTTACGACTTCCCTTGCAACACTGGTGGTGGATTGAGGGTTTTGACCAGTGATTAACTTACCATCGACCTGTAAGTGGTCTGCCCAGTTATCTTTCGCAATGAACTCTGCCCCAAGCTCACGAAGACGAGATTCCAATAAGAATGGCATGTACTTGTCTAAGGTTGTTTCTCTTTCTTCATCATCTGTGAATGCGGTAACGGTTTTGCCTGCCACAAGTGGTGTTCCGTCTGAAAGCTTCACTCCAACAAGTCCGGCCGGTCCGTGGCATACTGCTGCTACCAGTTTGTCTGTTTCATAGATGTCACGTATTAATTGATGCAATTTCTCGTTATCAGGAAAGTCGAACATCGTGCCATGTCCGCCCGGTAAGAAGATTGCATCATAGATTGATACATCCACAATTTCATCGAGTTTAATTGTGTTCTCCAAGTGCTTCGCAGTGTCCAAAATCTCCTGAGGTGTTTCCCCACCTTCCAAGCTTATGGCATCAACAGGTGCTTTTCCGCCCTTTGGACTGGCAACGGTAATCTCGTATCCTTTGTTTGCAAATTCCACATACGCTTCACCGAACTCCGAAAGCCAGAGCCCAGTTTCGTGTCCATTATTCATTTTATCTGCAGTGGTTACTACCATTAATATATGTTTAGTCATGATCAGTTCCTCCTAAAGTGTAAGTGGTGGTGTCCACTCTTATCCATCCTACATAAGTCTTTTCGTGAATTGCACTCACCCTCCTAATCCTATACCCGATTTATAAAAGTTAAACCGGTCTAGAAAACTAGTTCAAAACGTCCATTTCTATTTACCTAGTCGACAATTTATGTCGATTTGTGTAATTTATTCTTTGCTATCTATCCCTATTACACTTAATATAAAATTATACGTATTTGTTAATTATTTGAGGTGTTGGAAAATGAGTGAAAAAGAACCATACTTTATTGCTACTTCTAAAAGAAGGTGCTTGGAGAGCGGTATGGATCCTAACGAGATTCCTAGTCCGAAAAAATTTATGACAAGTGAAGAGTTGGAAGGTAAGCGAAAGTCTTATAGTGAGATTTTATCGGTAGTAAGCTTTTTCTCTAATAAATTGCTGGACTCGTTGAAGGGAACGCCGATTCTCGTGGTGATCTCTGATGCGGAAGGGTATTTATTGGAGATTGATGGTGACGAGATGATCAGATCGACCATTGAGAGGTTCGGTATAAAAAAGGGAAGCCATTTTACCCAAGAAGATACTGGTACCAACGTAATCAGTTTGGCCCTGCAACAAAATCATCCCATCAGTCTGATTGGTGATCACCATTACCATAAAGCTTTTCACCAGATTGCTTGTTATGGGGCAGCCTTACATTATACAGACAACAATGACCTGCTTGGCAGCGTGTGTATCATGATGCCGATTCAGTTTCAAAACCCGCTCTTTTTGACGATGCTTTCACAAGTGGTGGACTCCATAGAACGAGAGCTTTTGCTTAGAAAACAGAATAGAAAACTGAATATCATGAACCAGATCATGTTGAGCAGGACAAGAAACGGCATTGTCATTACCGATGAAAATGGTGTTACTACTGAATTCAATGATTTTGCCCAACAAATCTCCAATCGCTCAAGGGAATCCGTTATCGGAAGAACAATCTTTGAATCTAACTTGACCGGGAAGTATTTTAAAAGAGTCATTGAAAATCAGGAGAAATATGAAAATGTTGAGATTAAATTTAACAATGCCGATGGCGACCCGGTAGTCTGTCTTTTCGATGCGCAACCAATCTATGAAGCGAATGAACTCGTTGGTGCCTTTGGGCAATTCCGCGATATCACGGACCGCTATTTAATTGAAGAAAAATATAACTACTTGGCGTACCACGATGATTTGACGGGTCTGCCGAACAGACGTTACATACAGAAAGAAATCGAGTCCCTTATTCAAGATAACCGTTTAGGAAGAGAGACGAAGATGGCCATTCTATTCCTCGACCTGGACCGATTCAAGATTATCAACGATACGTTCGGTCATTCCAATGGCGATCTTTTACTAGCTGAGGTGACAAACAGGTTGGTCGGATGTCTTGGGGAAAAAGATACGCTTGCTCGTATGGGTGGAGATGAATTTATTTTCCTCTTGAGGGACTTCGAGTCAGAAAATTATGTGATGAAAATGGCGGACGATGTGTTAGAGCAATTCAAAGAGCCATTCAGCGTCAACTCCCATGAATTTCACACGACCGTAAGCATTGGTGTTGCTATTTACCCAAATAATTTGATTACACTTGAAGATTTCATGGTTTATGCCGATAATGCCATGTATAAGGCCAAATCACAAGGGAAGAACAGATACGTTGTGTATGCTTCCGATATGCTGCATAACTCCATGGAAGAATTGCAGCTGGAAACAGACCTTCGCAAAGCCTTGGAACGCAACGAGTTTGTTCTTTATTATCAACCTCAGATCTGCAATAGGACTGGGGATATAGTAGGCGTGGAAGCACTGATTAGATGGAATCACCCTACCCTCGGCCTAATCTATCCGGATAAATTTATCGGTCTTGCCGAAGAAACCGGATTGATTACCAATATTGGCGAGTGGGTGATAGAAGAGGCTTGTGCGCAAAACAAGAAATGGATAGATGCAGGCATGGCACCATTTAAGGTCGCCGTTAATCTTTCCACTCACCAATTTTTCAAGCTAAATCTGGTAAGTCATGTTCAAAGTGTACTCGAACGTACCGGTCTTGATCCAAAATATTTGGTGGTGGAGATCACCGAGTCCATGGCGATGGATTTCGATTATTCACTGAGAGTACTTCAGCAATTGAAAGGTCTTGGTGTTTATATCAGCATTGATGACTTTGGGACAGGCTACAGCTCACTAAGCTATCTGAAAAGCTTTCCAATCGACTATCTCAAAATCGACCGTTCCTTTGTAAGGGATGTGTTGCAGGATAATAATGATGTAAATATTGTAAAAGCAATCATTACCCTCGCCCACAACCTTGGCCTGCGGGTCATTGCAGAAGGCGTGGAGACTATTGAACAGCTGGACTTTTTAAAGAAATATAATTGCGATACCATCCAAGGCTATCTTTTTAGTAAGCCAATCTCAGTCAAACAATTTGAGCAATTACACCCGATGCTATTAAAAGAGATAGAGAAAATATACGTATAAGGGGATAGAAGCTACAAATGAACACTTCTGCAACACTATTGAAAATGGATACTACTGCCGCCATCTTAGCAAAACACTTTAGAAAATGGGATGTCCATCATATATTCGGAATCCCCGGAAAGGCTATCTCACCAATCATTTACGCATCTGATAAAGAAGGCATTGATTTTGTATTGAGTAAGCACGAAACGGGAGCGGGCTTTGCAGCAGCAGGCTATTCCTTTATGAGCGGGAAAATCGGCGTTGCCATCGGGACTTCCGGACCAGGGGGAACGAATCTGTTGACCGCTGCCGGCCAAGCGAAAGCCTCCCATATTCCTTTACTGATCATTACAGGACACCCTTCCATGAAGGATACCGGTAAAGGGATGGGCCAGGATTCCTCCGTATTTGGTACTGACCTTGTGGAGATGTTCAAGCATGTCACCAAGTTCAGCGCCAGAGTGGAACGAGGAGATATGCTTCAACCATTTCTCCAACATGCATTGGAAAAGGCAATGTTCGGTGTAAAAGGGCCTGTACACTTGTCCATTCCTTTTGATGTTTTACTAGAAGAAGTTGAACCGTTTGAACTCGACCTGCCAAAGCCAATCGAAATGATTTCCACTAATCTCGATAGAGTGAAAATGGAATTAGAGAACGCCACCCGCCCGTTATTATTTTTGGGAAAAGGTGTTCATTCAAGCAGAGCATATAAAGAAATACAGCTCATGGCTGAACATTGGAACATACCCGTCATGACCACGCCAGGTGGCAAAGGCACTTTCATTTCAAATCACACCCTTTCACTTGGGGCGTTCGGATTGGGTGGGACGAAAGAAGCCTCAGACTATCTTCGAGCAGGAGTGGACCTGCTTATCGTCATAGGTTCGAAATTAAGTGACATGTCCACGGCAGGTTTTACACCGGATATGTACCCGGACCACCTGGTACACTTTGATTATGACCCGACCTTCATCGGGAAAACCATCAAGGTGCCAACCACTCCGGTTATGGGCGATATCCGGTCCAATCTGCAACATTTATTAAAGCTTGCCGGAGTAAAATCCAGCAACAGCACGCAGTTTTTATTACCTATACAGGTAAAGGATGTTCCGTTCAATAAACCATCTGAATACATGTCTGCAGAATCGACTTTAAAGGTAGTTCGCAACGAGCTTCCTGAAGACAGCATCGTGTTCGGGGACGATGGCAGCCACACCTTTTACGGAATCAAGCATTTTGACATCTATCAGCCTGGCAGCTTTATTTTTGATGATATATTCGGTGCAATGGGGCATGGAATCGGCTATTCAATTGGTGCAAAAATTGCTGCACCGGACAAGAGGATTGTCTGCCTTGTCGGCGACGGCTGCATGTTCATGCACGGTACCGAAATCTCCACTGCTTTAAACTATCATTCTCCTGTCCTATTCATCGTTTTGAATAATGGCAGACTGGATATGGTGGAAAAAGGCATGAAAAAAATGAACGGAAAATCGATTGGAGCCATCTACAACCACCCCTTGGATATCGCCGGCTTCGCCAACTCCATGGGACTTGAATCGTTCAAATGCTACAATCCACTAGATTTAAAAAATGCCATTGTGCTTGGTTTAACGATTGTTGATACGAAAAAAACACCGGTCGTCATCGAGGTCATAGTCGACCCCGATGAAATTCCACCTACCATGGGGAGGCAATAAAATTGGAAAAAAATAGATACGAATTAGGAATCGAAACACTTGAAAAGATGTTTCCTGCTGAAGCACTTGAAGGAATGAAGAAAATGAAAGAAATATCCCCCGACTTCTGGGAAATGATTGTCGGCTTCGGATATGGAGAACTTTACCCTCGCGAAGGGCTTAACTTGGCAGAAAGAGAACTTGTAACTTTAAGCTCCCTGATCACCCAAGGCGCCTTTGAACAATTGGAAGTCCATATCAGGGCTTCCCTCCGAGTCGGCCTTACGGTTCATCAAATCAAAGAAGTCATTATTCAATGCTCCGGCTACGCAGGTTTTCCGAAAGCCGTGCAAGCAATGAAAATAGCGAGTGTAATTTTTGCCGAAGAAGAATCGGTAAAATAGGCGAAATAAAAAAAAAGCCCTGGAGCATGGTTTTATGCTTTGGGGCTTTTTTCTTTTAGTTTGCCTTCTTCTTGAAGTACTTCTATTAGGGCGTTTACTACATCAGGATCGTATTGGGTTGGGGAAAGCCTCTGCAGTTCATCGATTGCATACTCTGGAGTAAATGCATTACGATATGCGCGGTCTTCTGTCATTGCGTCGAAGGTGTCGCTGACTGCGATGATTCGGGCTTCGAGAAGTATTTCCTCTCCTACTAAACCTTTAGGATACCCTACTCCATTTAATCTCTCATGATGTTGTTCTATGATAGTTGCAATTTTGTCATCATAATATAGGTCTTTTACCATATTCGCTCCATCAGCAGGATGTTTCTTAATAAGGTCAAACTCCTCATTTGTTAACTTAGAAGGTTTATTAAGAATTTCAGAAGGAATATTAATTTTTCCTATGTCATGTAAAATTGCGGATAGAAATAAATTTTCTAAATTCACTTTTGGTAAAGATAGTTTTTTGGCAATTTTTATAGAATATTGTGTAACCCTTTCGCTATGCTTAAAGGTGTACACATCTCTACTTTCTACTTTTTCGACAACTTCCTTTAACTCTCTAACACCCTCGCTTAGTTGGTAAAAGGTCGGTTCAGTAATAACCCATAAATATGAAACATCTGTTAATGCAGTAAAATGTACTGGTTCCTCTAAATCTGTAGCTGTGAAATAATCTTGTGGTCCTAGATTGATTTTCTCTCCATTTACTTCACAAATAAGTTCTCCGCTAATTATATAGAAAAATTCCATTACATTTGGGTTTTCAGCTGGATAGACATAAAAGAAATTTTTTCTAGTCAGAGTTTGGATTATTACCTCAGTTCCGTCACCCCTAGCAAGCAAACTTAAACCAAAGTTGTCGAATTTAACTTGTTCTATGCCTGTCCCTTTCCTTCCTATCGTAAAAGCCACTTTACTTCCCACCTCTTACTAAACTTTAAATAATCCGTTTCAAATTGAATTAAAAATTCACTACTCGAACCGGATCAATCCAAGCCCAACGATCAGCAAATCTTACATATTTCCAGAAACATTCAGCGACAACACCATATTCTGCAACTTCATCAATGGTATCCTGTGTCATTTGTAAAGTTATATCAAAAACGTAGGTGATGATTGCATCAACCTCTTGATCAAATTGTGCAGTTCTTTGAGTGATGCTTTCTTCTAGTAGACTTTTTTCTAGTTGAAGATCAGCTAACACTCCATTTAACACTTCTTGTTGAGCAGACTCCGAAGTGTTTGAAAAAGTTGCTTCCAATTCCTTTATCTCTTGACTAAGAGATCCTAGTTCACTTTCCATTTCACTTAATTCTTCAAGATAAACAGCCCATAAAGCATCCGCATCTTGAACACCTGTTTCAATAATCAAATCCATTTCAATGTTTGCTGCATCAATGATTTCAAGTGCCTTCTCAATATCAGCATCACTCGCTGCATGAGCATTTGATGATAAACCTAACGAAACCCCCAGAAACAAAATTGTAAAGAAAGCAAGCATACCTAATCTCTTCATTGTAATCCCCCTAAATTTCTAATCTTCTTTTTTCTCTCGATGAATTTCTGTGACTTTCTCCTGTAGTAACATTATGTATATTCGTGCTTTTTTCCTATATATCACCATAATTATACAAGTTACGCATAGTTAAATCTATATGTTTTTTGTAATATTTTGTTTTTTCTTACATATACTATTCTTTTTATCGGTTAATATTAAACTTTATGTATATACATTTTTAGAGAACTTTCAAACAAAAAACAGCCCCAGAAAAGGGACTGCTTTCAACTCTTATACTTCCGGCTTCATTTCCACCGAGGACACGCTTTTGCGTATCATCTTCTTTGCTTCTCTGAAAGTAACAAAGTTTTTGCTCTTTTCATCCCATAAACGGAACTTCAGAGACTTTAAACTTGTTGCTAACGTTATCGTTGGAACATGTTGAAGTGGTGGTGTGCTGTGATGGCACTTTTCCAGTTCATAGTTCGGTACCCTTGGGCTTAAATGGTGAATATGATGGTAACCTATGTTTCCTGTCAGGAATTGCAGAACTTTAGGTAACTTGTAGTACGAGCTTCCTTCTACTGCGGCTAAAACATATTCCCAGTCTTTATCCATTTCGAAATAGGAATCCTCAAAAGTATGCTGTACATAGAACAACCAGATTCCGATACTTCCTCCAATCATGAAGATTGTACCGTGAACGATCAGGAATGCCTGCCAGCCGATAGCTAAGCTCATCAATACTGCTACAGCAACGATTAATACGTTTGTCAGATATAAGTTATTGCGTTCTTTTTGTCTTGCTTCCTTACGGTTAAAACGGTTTCTGATTAGGAATGTGTAGATTGGTCCTAAACCGAACATTACAAGTGGATTCCGGTATAGACGGTATCCTAAACGGGTTTTGAATGATGCCGCTTTATACTCTTCTACCGTTAGTGTCCAGATGTCACCAACACCGCGCTTATCCAAATTTCCGCTTGTTGCATGATGGACGGAGTGGTCATGACCCCATTGATCGAACGGGAACATCGTTAACACACCCATCGCGGTTCCAACTATACGGTTCCACTTGCGGCTTTTGAAAAAGGAGTGATGCGTGCAATCGTGAAAAATAATGAAGATTCGTGTCATGAACCCGGCTGCGAAAATAGCTGGTACTAGCGCTAACCAATAGGATACAGAAAGGCTTATATAAGTGAGATACCATAACAGGAAAAATGGCGCTAGCGTATTGATTAACTGCCAGATACTCTTTTTAGTTTGTGATTTTTCGAAAGGAGCAACTTGTTTTTTCAGGTTTTTCGTTTCATTTAGTTTAGTCATTTTATCAAATCCCTTCGTTGTTGACTTGTTAAAACTTATTATATCCAAACAAAAAAATAAAGTTAGTAGCAGGTGTCATATGTAGAGTATGACAAATGTCATATAGTTTTTGTAAAGGATTGTAAGACCTCTTGAAAACCGTTGGGGGACGTGATGTTTTTATTTTGGAAAACAGAAAATTTTTTATGCAAATAAGAAAAAAATATTAAATCGTCTGTCTGAATGGTAAGCAATTTGCCTGGCATTGCTATTGCATGCAGGTTTTATTGAACACAATTGGGAGTGTTTGAATTTTTGGAGGGATTCGATTGCAATGAAACCTCAATTGGAGAGTTGTATTAAAATTTTAGGGATTCATACGACAGCTATGAGTCCCCATTGAAGCGTGCAACCGAATTCTGGGATTCATACGACAGCTATGAGTCCCCAATTGAAGCGTGCAACCGAATTCTGGGATTCATACGACAGCTATGAGTCCTCAATTGAAGCGTGCAACCGAATTCTGGGATTCATACGATAGCTATGAGTCCCCAATTGAAGCGTGCAACCGAATTCTGGGATTCATACGACAGCTATGAGTCCCCAATTGAAGCGTGCAACCGAATTCTGGGATTCATACGACACTAGGGTTTGGGTTTATTCAACTCCGCGTATAAGATAAACTGTCTTCCAGCAAAAAAAAGCAACCCCAAATGGAGGGTCACTCTTCATGCAGCCAGCTGCTTTGGCTTTACTCTTTTTTTGGTAAAAAAACTATGCAAAAGCATGCCAACAATGATAATGATCAAGCCGAACATTCCCATTCCATTTGGCAGTGGGGTTGATAAAAGCACTACCTCTCCAATCAATACAAACAACACCTGCGTCGATTGGGTCGCTTCCACTGCGGCAAGTTTTTCCTGACTGTTTCGCACCATGTCAGTTGCGACAAAGAATAGGGTGGTTGCAATGACACCGGAACTGATGGCGACAATAAACGTTTGGATAACCTGTTCCTGTGATGGTGCTCCCGCTGTCATATATCCACTTGTCGCAACGAGCAGCCAAACCGGGATGGTTGCCAAGGTCATGCCAAGCACCCTTTGAAATGTATCAAGCCTTCCCCCGCACACCTCCATCATTTTTCGGTTTCCGAGTGGATAGGCACAGGATGCGACCGCAACCGGAAGGATACCATAGAGGATCATGAATAAAGTGAGTCCGCTGCCTTGTTGGGTCTGTATCAGCAGGACGCCAGCAAAGATAATCATTGAAATCAGAAGCCCGCGCATTGGTATACGTTCGCGCACTCTCTCCCCCTGCACTATTTTATAGAAGAAAGGCCCTAAAAGGACGCCAGCTATGATTGTGAGTT
The DNA here is from genome assembly GCF_001037965.1 of Bacillus sp. LL01. NCBI lineage: Bacteria > Bacillati > Bacillota > Bacilli > Caryophanales > Bacillaceae > Bacillus > Bacillus sp. LL01. The sequence continues at coordinate 143,347 of NZ_LFEL01000005.1, forward strand.
GCCAAGTACCTGCAACAAGCCAACCTGGCCCATATGCCGCCGCAAAAGTGATTGGTCCGTAGAAAAGGACAAAGCCTGTAAAACTCCATATAAACCACGGAACGGGATTGGACCGCATCTCGTGTAACAACTGCTTCAAATTACCTCGCATCCAGACTATGACCACCAGAAATGGCACCATGAAAAAGAAACGCAAGGACGAGCTCCACAACCAACTGCCTCCTGATAGCTCCATCGACCGGTTAAGTATAAAAGTGACAGCGAAAAACATGGATGCTAATATGCCGATTAGAATTGCTTTCACGTAAACATCCTTCCCTCCGAGTTTTCGTTTTCAACTATTATAATAGATAAACGCAAAAAGTGTTTCGTATTCCGAAAATTATGATAAAATAAATGAAAATTACTGAAAAGGAATGGATGGAATTGAAACGAATGCTTGCAATAAGTGATATTCATGGGGACTTAGATAAATTCGAGAGACTCCTAGAAATCATTCAATATGACAAAAATCAGGACCAGCTCCTTCTTTTAGGGGATTATGTGGATCGCGGACCAAAATCACGTGCAGTCTTGGACAAGGTTATCAAACTGACTGCAGAAGGGGCCATAACCCTAATAGGAAATCACGATAAAATGATGATAGACGCATTTGATAATACTGAAGATCCTCTCCATTTGAAAAGGTGGTACTACAATGGAGGAATCAAAACATTGCAGAACTATGGATACGATATTGAAAAAGACGATGCGAAATATTGGTACAGTACAGATGAAATGCCTGAACCTCTAGCAATAAATGAGCAGATACGTCCACATTTAGAGTTTCTCAAAACACTTCCCTTTTATTACGAGACAGATACACATATCTTCGTTCATGCAGGAGTACATCCTGACACCACTTTAGAGGTTACAGATCCCCATACTTTAGTGTGGATCAGGGAAGAATTCCATAAAGGCTACACAGGAGAGAAGACCGTCGTCTTCGGACATACCCCAACGAAGAATCTACATAAAAAGGAAGAGGTTTACATCGGAGAAAACAATATCATCGGGATTGATGGTGGATGTGCATATGGTGGCCGGCTATATTGCTTCGAGGCTTTGGAAGCAAAAGTCTATTATGCTGAATAGCAAATATATCTCAGTGGTTCTCCTGATGGAGTGCCTCTGAGATATATTTCACATATACGCGTTATTCCCCGTCCCTTTTATACACATCCTCCTCCAAGTGAAATCCATCCGCAATCACCGTTTCATCGATATTGGACCTATTTACGGCAATGGGAGGCAACAACACGGAGGGCACTTCCACCTTTCCGTTGTTGACCTTCCTCTCGGTATCAATATACTCACCTTTTGCCAAAGCTACCGCAAGCCTTGCCGCCTCTTCAGCGAGAGTAGGAATCGGTTTGTAAACTGTCATGGTCTGGGTACCTTCCACTATACGTTGGGCGGCTGCAAGCTCTGCATCCTGTCCCGCAACGGGGATTTCCCCTGCAAGCCCAGCTTCCATGAGAGCTTCAATTGCCATACCAGCCGTCGCGTCGTTTGCCGCAATGACTGCATCAATTTTCCCACCATTGGCATTTAGCGCTTCCTGCATGTTGGCATAGGCATTGCTTGGCAGCCAATTTTTGGTCCACTGATCATAAACGATAACGATGTCACCTTTATCTATAAACGGCTGGAGGATGTTGAATACCCCTTTTTTGAACAGGTGGGCGTTGTTGTCTGTATCCGCACCACCAATGTAGACATATTTGCCTTTCGGGACAAGTTTCGTTATTGCTTCTGCCTGCAGTACCCCTACGCGTTCATTGTCAAAAGAAACATAGAGATCGATATCCGCATTTTTTATCAGTCTGTCATACGAGAGCACTTTTATACCAGCAAGGTGTGCCTTCTTGACGATGGTCGCCGTTGCTTCTGCATTATGCGGAACGATTACCAGTAGGTCCACCCCTTGACTGATCAGGGTTTCGGCTTGCAGCACCTGGAGGGCGTCATCCCCGTTGGCTGCCAAGATTTCGACTTCCGCTCCGAGGTTTTCCACAGCAGTCTTAAAAAGATCACGGTCCCTCAGCCATCTTTCCTCCTCCAACGTGTCCATGGAAAAGCCGATCTTTATTTTCTTCTCATCTGGAACCGCCTCTGTATCAGGCTGCTGATTGGTACTCTGTTCCGTTTGTGTTTCCGCCTGATTCGACATCTCCTCTCGCTCACACCCGGAGGCTATAAAAAACAGAGCAAGTGAGACAAATATCGTTAGTATTCTACGTAATCTCAAGCTCCATCTCCCCCATCCTCTCTAACTAGTAAGCTTTGTGCCCAAGCAGTGTTTTGCGATATTCCTTTGGTGAAACATTGGTCATCTTTTTAAATACCTTGCTGAAGTAGTTCGGGTCGTGGTAGCCAACTTCGAAGGTAATTTCCTTGATGCTTTTCTCTGCATCGTTCATAAGTCTTTTCGCTTTCTCCATCCGGCATTCGGTGAGAAAGTCAATATAGTTGATGCCCTGCTTCTCCTTAAACATTTTACTAATATAGATAGGGCTTAAGCCTACTTTACGCGCTAATGCATCGAGTGAAATATCCTCATGGGAGTGGTCCATAATATACTGTTTGATCTGCTGGATCGTATCCGCCTCCAAGCGGTTAAAATGCGTGGTACATGATTGTTTCATCCTGTCGAGGAGGTGCCCTGTTTCCGAACGAAGCTGGCGGTAATCCTGGGTTTGCATGGAATATAGTGGCGTTGCCGTTTCCACTCCCATTTCATTGATGACCCTGGAGGCAATCCAGAGAACCTCCAGCATCCGTTGCTGAGTGTGTACAAGATTGGCTCCCTCTTTTTCATAGCATTGGAGAAGGTTCATGACATACGCACTAACATCATTCCATTTGCCAAGCCGGATCTGCTCGGCGAATTCTTTTTGTTGGTTTTTGCTCAGCTGGCTGTTGTGTACATCCCCACTAATATGGATATCTGCGTAAAAACGGAATTTGACTGGCGCTTTCGTATCCATTGCGGCCATGAGCGCGTCCTGATAGGATTGGCGTACATGGTCCAGGGAGCTGCAGACCTCCCCGATACCAATGAACCAATCGGTATCGTTACCTTTTTTGGCGATGGATAGTATATCCCGTGCCAGTGAACTTGCTTGGGATCTGTAGGTCTTATCCGGCTGACGGAACACGATGATCGGCAGTTGATTTCCATATAGCGCTCCTACCCACCCGCTTTTTGTCAGCCTCACTTTATCCTTGATCATGGAATATTTCGTTTCGCTTCCCGTCTGTAGCAAAACAATCATGACAAACATCTCGTTGGTCGAAGGGATATCAAGCATCTCCACCAGCATGTCCACATGAACCTCATGGACGTGGTCGAACAGTAGCTGTGTGACGACATCCGTCTCCACAAGGGTCAGTGTCTTTTGGAATGCCGCTTCCTGGAGCATGCTCCTAGTTTGCAGCGCCTTCTCTTGTTCAATCTGTTCCAGGACTTTTCCGACTGTCGCTTTGATTTCACTGATTTTGCTCGGTTTTAGCACATAATCTTTGACACCGAGCTTGATGGCCGCCTTGACATACCCGAATGTATCGTAGGCCGTGACCATAATGAATTTGGTCTTCGGGTGCTTGGCGCTGATCTGTTCAACTGCTTCTAGCCCATTCAAACCTGGCATCTTGATGTCCATTAAAATTAAATCAGGTGTAAAATCGTCCGCCATTTCCACTGCCATCTTTCCGTTTTTGGCCTGTTTAATTACAAGGCCGGGAAAACTTCTTTCGAGAATAGCCTGCATGCCTTCACGCTCAATCTGTTCATCATCTACAATGAGGAGTTTAATCATCCAGTTCGACTCCTTTCATTATTTGGGTAATTTATTTAACTCCAGTAGATTACCGTTCCAGGTGAATTCTGTGTTCAGCACTTTATCTTCAATGTGATTTGTGTGCCTTGATCTTGAATTCCTTTTATATCTATTACATCGTCATATCCGTAGAAGAGCCGCAGACGCTTCACGACATTGCTGAAGCCGATACCGGTCGAATGCCCTTCCGTTGGTGGAGGGGATTCTTCGTTTAAGATCTGTTGGATCTTCTGTTCAGTCATTCCCGCTCCATCGTCCTCGATTTCAATTATCACCATGTCCTCTGCATCTTTAACTCGGAACCAGATGTTCCCTCCGTCCTCTTTCGGTTCCACTGCATGGATGACAGCATTCTCGATGAGCGGCTGGAGGGTCAGGGCCGGAATTTTCAGATTCAGGCATGTTTCATCTATGTCCATATGTAATTGAAGCCTGTCGGTAAATCGTGCCTTTTGGATATCCATATACTGTTTCAACACTCGGATTTCATCGTGAAGCGTTACAGAACGGTCCTGCCGCTTTAAGTTGTAGCGCAGAATTCCTGCCACACTTACAAGGAGATCGCTTGTTTCCTCAGACCCTTCCAAATATGCTTTTTTGGAAAGAGTATTGAGAGTGTTGAACAGGAAATGAGGATTGATTTGGCTTTGCAAACTTCTAAACTGGCTTTCTTGCAAAAGAATCTTACTTTCCTGAAGCTCCCGCTCAAGCGCTGCCTTCTGCTTGATTTCTGAAATCAGATTGTTGATGTTGATGCGCATCCGGTCGAATGTCCTTGCCAAAAAGGCGATTTCATCATTGGTTTCCACTCTTACCTGCTGATCAAAATTCCCTTTGGACAGTTCATTGGCCGCTTTTGTCAGTTGAAAGACCGGCCGGGTAATCGTAAGCGAGAACCAGTAAGTGATAAGTAGCAATAGACAGGTGATCAGCAGTAAAATCCAGATTCCGAGCTTAATGACTTCGCCAGACTGTTCGATGATTCCTCTGTAGAACCGGTCGAACGTATTCAGTTCCGTGTCAATCAGGGTCAGGGTCATTTCCGAGATATAAGTGGTGATTCTGGTTGCCTCGGAAAATTCCTGGGATGCTGCCTCCGTATCATTTTCCGTCTGGAACATGATGGACCTGTCCGTTGTTTCCAGCAGGCTATCAATTAGATTAATATAGTTCGTCAAGGCAAAATCATTTTCCGTATTTCTTAAATGATGGACGCCATATTTTGCTTGCTGGACCTTTTCCTTGCTTTCTGTTAGATGGTCAAGGCTTTCCTGAGTGGGATCGATGGTATAGTTGTTGAGGTCTGTAACCAGCTGTTGACTGGACTTTGTGACTTCATTCATACTTAAGTACCGCTGTAGGATATCGTTATACTGTTTATGGGTTTTATGGTTGTAGTATGTAAGCGCTATCCAAATTGCCGACATGATGACCAATACCAAGGTGGTTAGAGTAAGAATCTTCTTTTGGATACTTGTCATTGGACGTCAGCCGCTTTCAAGAACCTGATTTCGGTCAGGTAGCCGTCCTTATCAAGTGGGACGGTTTCCCCATTCAACCACGCCTTCATAAGCTGAACACTTTTGCGTCCCATCGCTTCCGGTGACTGCTCGATCACTCCATCCAACTTTCCTTGCGTTAACAGTGATAACGATTCTGGTCCATCGTCAAAAGAATAGATATGATATGGTTCCACCTGGGAACGCTTACTGATTTCCCCAATCATCGCACCGGCAACATTGGCATTGATGGCAATGAACGCATCTAGGTCAGGCTCTTTGTTCATTACATCCTGTGTGGTTGCAATGACTTGCTCCCTCGTGTCATCAGTTGTGGCATGGATCATTTTGATATTGTTGTAGTATTTTAACATGTCCTGAATCCCGTTCATCCGCTGTTTTTGGTAATATTCCTGGTTCTTGTCATACATGAGTACGACATTCCCCTCTCTTCCCATATCCATCAAAATCTGTCTTGCGATCATTTTCCCCGCTTCATACTGGTCGGAACCGACATAGGTCCGCCTGATGCTTTCTCCCATCGGTACATCATTTGCCACCGTTATGATAGGAATGCCGTGGAAAGCAGCCTTTACTTTCGTCAACTCTTTAAATTCCTCTGTATCAAGTCCCTGAATGATGATGCCATCCACTTTGGACTGTATCGCAATTTCTATATTTTTCAGGAAATCCTCCCGATTCTTTCCGTAGCTTCCCCAAACTTCAAGGCTCACGTCACTCTGTTCCGCTTGTTTTGTGGCCCCTTCACTCACCTTGTCCCAGAACGGGGTTTCTATATCCTGTGTAATCAGAACAAGACGATGCTCTTCCTGGCTGGCACTGAGCACTTCAGGCAACTGCCAATCGGATTGGAAGACTTTTTGTGCAGATAAAAAAGTAAGATGACATAGTAGAATAATAATGATACAAAATGCTAGGATTCCTGTTTTCTGCAAGAGTGATATCCCCCTCCCCTTTGAGGTGTACTATTTTCATCATAGCACCTAATGAAAATAGTACAATCCCTGTTGAGTAAGGGGATCAACAGGGATAGCCAGTTATTTATATTTCCATTATCTTTTTTTACGGGTCATAACATCAAAGATTACCGCACCAGCAAGTACTCCTCCACGGATCATGTACTGATAGGAGATGCCTACGCCAAGCAAATTCATCCCGTTGGAAAGGGAAGCCATTACAACTGCACCGATAATGGCACCTGTCACTTTCCCTACTCCTCCAGCGGAAGAAACTCCGCCCACATAGGCAGCAGCGATGGCATCAAGCTCGAAAAGTGTACCTGCAGTCGTTGTTGCAGATTGAAGGCGGGCCGTAAACAGAATGCCGGAAAGTGCAGCTAGCATCCCCATCGAACCGAACACGATGTAGGTGATTTTTTTCACATTGATTCCGCTCAAGTGAGCCGCTTCCGGGTTGCTTCCGACCGCATAGATATGACGGCCGAGCACCGTTTTAGTCGTGAGAAAATGGTAGACTACGACTACTAACAAAATGATGATGACTGTCCAAGAGAACCCGTTATAGCCTGCGAGAATCCAAGTGATATATCCGATGATAGCGGACACAAGCACCAGCTTAAGTGCAAAGATTGGCTTCGATACCACTTCAAAATCATACTTGATTTTGTTTCTACGAGTGGAGATTTCACTGTAAATGTATAGCAAAATACCAACCAGCCCTACCAAAAGGGAAAGCAGGTGCAAACCGTTCACTTCCACAAGGGATGGAATGTAGCCGTTTCCGATTGCGTTGAAGGTGTCATCTTGAATGATGATAGTACCAGTCTTCTCTGTCACTTGCAGCAAAGCACCACGGAAAATAAGCATTCCGGCAAGAGTGGCAACAAAGGATGGTATCCCGATCTGGGCAATGAGCACCCCGTTGAAAAGACCGACTGCAATTCCGAGAAGAAGAATGATTGGAATCGTCAGCCAGACGGATACACCTGCTTGAGTAAGGAGGATAGCCGCAATCGCCCCTAGGAATCCTGCCGCATATCCGACGGACAGGTCAATATGGCGAATGACGATGACAAGCGTCATCCCTACTGCCAGTACGGCGATATAGCCAGCAGAGTCCAGTAGATTACTAATGTTACGTGACGACATGAACAAGCCGTCTGTCATAAAAGTAAAGGTTAATATGATAGCAAATAATGCAATATACATCCCGTAGTCACGGATATTTTCATGAATCAGCGTTCTGGCTTCCTGGATAACATTCAATGTAATAACCCCCTATTGCGTAGCAAGCTGCATGATTTTTTCTTGGTCCGCTTCTTCTATTTCTAACTCGCCTTTTATTTCCCCCTGTGCCATGACATAGACTCTATCGCTCATGCCAAGCACTTCCCCCAGCTCCGAGGAAATCATCACAATGCTAAGACCTTCATCAATCAGCTTGTTCATTACGGTATAAATCTCAAATTTTGCCCCGACATCGATTCCGCGGGTCGGTTCGTCGAGGATAAGGAGTTTCGGTCCGACAAACAGCCATTTCCCGATTGACACCTTCTGTTGGTTCCCACCACTGAGGTTGCCAACAAGCTGCTCCAAAGAGGAAGCTTTAATATGAAGGGATTGTTTGTATTGTTCTGAGACCTTGATTTCCTCATTGTCGTTGATGACCCCTTGGGAGGCAATTCCCTTCAGGTTTGCTGCCGTGATGTTACTTTTTATATCTTGCAGAAGAAATAGTCCGTCGTCTTTGCGGTCCTCTGTGACATAAGCAATTCCTGCTTTGATCGCGTCACTTGTATGTTTAAGTGTGGTAAGCGTGTCCTTCCACATTAGATCGCCTTCGAGTTTGTAGGACTTGGCGTTTCCGAATATGCTAAGAGCAAGCTCTGTTCTCCCCGATCCCATTAGTCCGGCGATGCCGACGATCTCCCCTTTTTTCACATGAAGGTTGACATTCTTTACCACCTGTCTTCCAAGCTGCGGATCATAGGCAGACCAGTTGTGGAGCTCGAGAATCTTTTCACCTTCCGCTTTCTTCACTCTTTTCGGATAGATGTCTTCAATCTCCCGTCCTACCATGTTCTTGATGATGACACTTTCAGTGATCTCTCCTTTGGCGGCATCCAGCGTACAAATCGTCTTTCCATCGCGGATGACGGTCGCTTTGTCGGCAATACTGATTACTTCCTTAAGTTTGTGGGAAATCATGATGCAGGTGATCCCCTGGTTTTTGAGTTCATTTAAAAGTTCGAGAAGGTTCTCGCTATCGTCTTCGTTGAGCGCAGCGGTCGGTTCATCAAGTATGAGGAGCTTCACCTCTTTACTTAATGCCTTGGCGATTTCCACAAGCTGCCGTTTCCCGACACTCAAGTCTTTTATGAGTGTGTCCGGGTTGACATTGAGCTTTACTTTTCGTAGCAGCCTTTTTGCTTCCACTATTGTTCTGTTCCAATCGATGACTCCGCCTATCTTCACTTCGTTTCCTGCGAAGATATTCTCATACACGGTCAGGTCCGGAAACAATGCAAGCTCCTGGTAGATAATTGCGATGCCGGTACTTACGCTGTCACTGATTTTGTTAAATTGCTGAACATTCCCTTCAAATACGATGTCCCCATCATACGTTCCATAAGGATACACTCCGCTCAGCACCTTCATCAGCGTGGATTTACCTGCTCCATTCTCCCCGATCAAGCAGTGTATTTCGCCCTCTTCCACTTTGAAGTTCACATTGCTCAGCGCCTTGACTCCTGTAAATTCCTTGGAGATATCATTCATCTCCAATATATATCTGCTCATCCTTTTACCCCCTTAACAAAAGCAATGACAATGGCGAAATAGTGATAGATAGTTGCTACCACTATTTCGCGAAGTACCTTTGGTGATGAATTAATTGAATATTGAAGCTCTGTTAAACTGCGCTGATAAATTAAGCTCTGGGTTTCAATTAACCGGTGGAAGGTCGTTACTGTACTTTAGACAGCATTTTCTTTAAAAAAGTACTGCAATCCCAATTGGTTTGCATCAATCCCGGCATAAGAATGTTAAATCCCGTCAGATGAGCTTGGTATCCTGTCACAAAAGGTGCCAACAGAATCACCTCGCAGCTTTCAGCGTAGGTATCAGCTTTCAATCCCTTCACAACGAACGTTAATCCCTTCATAATAAAGGAAAATCCCTTCATAACTCGTCACAATCCCGGCATAATTCCGTCATAAGCTTCAAAAACAAGTTTTCTTCAATATCCCGTTGTTTTTATAGATCCCCAACGCGTGAATCTAGTTATATTTATAGTCCGGAGAATTCGCTTGCTTCGTAGTATTCGGAATCGATCAGTTCTTGCTTCACATTTACTTCGTCCACTACGATGACATCTGTTTGCTTCGCTTTTACTTCCACTTCGCCGTTATCGTAGGAACCTGTTGTCTCCGGAGTTTTTCCGTCCAGGATTTCAATTGCGATACCCATTGCATCCGTAACAAGTGTACGAACGTCTTTGAAAACTGTCATGGATTGTTTTCCATCAATGATGTATTGGATGGACGCTTTTTCTGCATCTTGACCTGTTACAAAGTAGCTTGTCACTTCACCGTCAGATGCGAATACATCCGCGATGGAACGGGCTGTGCCATCATTTGGAGCAAGAACCGCTACATCACCTTTCAAGTCTGCACCTACTGCAGTAAGATGCGTTTGAGCTTTGTTTTTCGCTTCGTTCGAATCCCAGTTTGTTGTTACCTGTCCTAGGATTTTACTCATTTGGTCACGAGTAAGTTCCGCTGTATCTTTTAAAGCTTCGGCTTCACTGGAATTGGCGATTTTGAATGTGCCATCCGCGATTTTAGGTTGTAATGTTTTCCAAGCCCCTTCAAAGAACAAAAATGCGTTGTTGTCTGAAGCTGCACCGGCATATAAGTAAAGTGGTACGCCTGTACCTTTTGCATTATCAATCAGGTATTGACCTTGTGCTGCACCAACAGCCACACTGTCAAACGTCACATAGTAATCCACTGCGTCCGTGTTTGTAATTAGACGGTCATAAGAGATAACCTTTATGCCTTCTTTTTTCGCCGCTTCGACTGCTGAAGCTGCTGCGTCCCCATCCTGAGGAGTGATGATTAATACTTCGATTCCTTTGTTGATCAATGTTTCCACGTTTTCTTTTTCCTTGGCAGAAGAACCTTGGCTGAACAAGATTTCTGTTGTGTAGTCAGAATCTTTTAATGCATCCTTGAAGCGTTGCTCGTCCTGCACCCATCTTGGTTCATCCTTTGTTGGCAAAACGATTCCCACACTCACACTGCCGCTTCCTCCTGTGCTGCTGTTACATGCTGCAAGCATTGCTGTAAAAAGCATTAGAACCAGTAATAATGACGTTGCTTTCCATGTCTTCTTCATGTGTTGCTCCCCCTTTGTTTTGCTTGTTTCGTTGATTACAACTTAATTATATGGTGGGGGTTCGGTGATTTGTAAGCGTTATCACTAGCACTCTTTTGGTATTGTCTGTACTTTTTTAATACAGCTCTTTTCTCAAAGATAAAAAGTTGGCATTTGGACTTTTTAGCGCTTCTCTACTCTAAATAAGGCATGTAGCTTTTCTTTTATTACCAGGAAAAGAGCACGACAGTATAGTATTTACTGGTGGTTTATTAATACGAAAAAACAACAAAGCTTACAGAAAACAGTCTTTAATAATTGGGAATGTTTAAGATGAGGAATACTCCAGTGATGGCAAGCCTGGCGATTCCTGGTCTTTTCACTTACACGGAAAAACAGGTGAAAGTCGAATATAAAGAAGGGTATTCGGAAGGGCTATCTATTGCAGATTTCAGACCAGGTGTACCAAAGTGCACAGGTCCGGGATGTGTAAGAATTGCAACGGATATCGATGAGAGCATTTTCTTTGTTGATATGCTGAGGAATTTAATTAGGAATGATTAAGAAAGAAAACATGAAATCTCTTAGGGAGGTTTCATGTTTTTGGTTTCCACTTTAGAGGCTAATGTCTATTAGAAGAAGGAATTTAAAGAAAAAAGGGACAGCACACCATAGCAACTGCCCCATCAAACCCTTATTCTACTAAAACCGTTTTTCTCTCCCCATGCGACTTCTTTATTGCATCCATCACACCCTGTACATAATACCCATCCTCAAAAACAGGCAAATGAGGGTTCATATCGTCTCCCGAAATGGCTTTGTGTACTTGATCCAATGAGCGGTAAAAAGCATTAAAGTAGCCCGCGGCAACTGGGTTGATATTTTCCGGAATTTCCAATGCTGGCTCTAACTCTACTTCCTCCAAAGGGGCATTACCGATTCCAACAAGAACCTTATTATCCTGTGACATTTTCACGGTTCCTTCTGTTCCGTATATCTCTAACGTCCAGCCTTCTGAATGGCGAACTGCAATATTGGAACCGATGGAAAATGTCCCTCCCCCTACAAAATCCCCTATAGCCTGAAACGCATCATCGGCTGTGCGGATTTCCTTTTCGCCATTTTCGTCGATAAACTCCGGCACATGGGTTGTCAGTTGTCCAGAAATGGATTCCACCCGAGCGTCAGTCCACCATAACAGAGAATCAATCAAATGCGATCCTACCGCACCAAGAATTCCTCCTGCTTGATCCTTTTGACTGAGCCATCCACGCTTACTAGTAGCATATCTCTCGTACCCCGCAATGTTTAAGGAAAAATTAACATGTAACACCTTACCGATTTTCCCACTTGATATGATTTCTTTTATCTTTTGTCTTGCTGGCAGAAAGCGATATTCGAAGTTGATCCAGCCCATTCTCCCTGCTGCATCCCGTGCTTGGATCATACTCTCCGCTTCCTTTACATCAAAGGACATCGGTTTCTCACATAACACATGGCTGCCCTTTTCAAACGCTTTAACTACCATGTCATGATGAAGCAATGGTGCGGAAGCAACTGAAACCAAGTCTAGTTCCTCTTTTTCCAGCATTTCCTCCCAGTTTCCATAAACATTTTCAATGCCTGTTTCTTCTTTAGTCTCATCGAGTCTTCCACGCGAAACACTCGCAATCGCCACTACCTCAAACCCTGGATGACTTTGCATAACTGGGGCATGAACTTTTGCACCAAAACCTGTTCCAATAATGCCTACTCTTATCATTTTCATGATGATTCCCCTTTATATGTATTTGGTCTTTCCTCTACATTTCGACAAAAAACAGCACTCTCCTCTTTTCGGAAAGTGCTGTTTTACAAGTATGTGTATTAGTGACGATACTTGATCGCCAACCCTTTCAGGAAATTCCTCGCGTATTTATCCATGCATACCTTATAGTTCTTGTGCCCCTTCTTTCTCAAGAAAGCACCAAGCTCACTCTTCGTTATCGTTACGCCCGCTTCATCAAGAATTTCAATGATATCTTCCGCTGTTAACGTCAGGGCAATCTTCACCTTTTTCAAAAGAATATTGTTCGCCGGCTCGTTGGAAAATGGCGGCTTTGCAGACTGACCGGGCTTCGGCTCCTGTCTGCCCCTTTTGAAAATAATTAGACCGTTCAGGAACGACTCTAGCTTGTTATTGTTAATGGGAAGAATCTCTTCCTCTTCCAGTGCCTGCTCATATTCTTCCTCGGTTTCATAATCGTAGCTGTCCACCTGTTTGGTTAGCATTATTTGCACTTCTTCTTTTGTAACATCAATATCACCGAGCTTGAAAATCTCGACCAAATCGTTGTCTTTAATGTCCAGTGCGTATCTTAGTCTGATTAGAATATCGTTGTTTGTCATCTATATACTCCTTTTTGATTCTATACTACCGGCCCCAAAAGTGTTAATAACCTGTTGATAAAATGTGGATTTTTGATACTTTTTGTTGATAACCTGTTAGTAAGTTGTGGGTAACCAGTTTTTTTATTTTGCAGGTTGGATTGAATATCTGTTGCCCCCAACAATATACCACCTTTATCCCGTATTCTCCAAGGGCATTCAACAATTATTGCACCTTTTTCCACTTGAATATAATAAAGGCCTTAATTTTATTTAGGTTCAATGCACGCTGACCTTCCTCTTTGCTGCGACACGTATTCGATAGACCTCAAATACGGTCCCATAAATAAAGGCGACAAGAAACATGGATGCCACCATATCCAGGATCACATGCTGTTTAATGAATAACGTGGACAGGATAATTAGACTCCCCATTATATGAATAAAGTACTTGTTTATTCTATGTTTATTTTTTATATGGAAGCTAGCCAACATAATGGCGTAAGTTGTTAGTACATGAATGCTAGGAAAACAATTAACCGGCCGGTCGTGAGCGTAAATGTACTTTACCAACATTACATACCCTCCGCTTCCTTCAATTGTTGGTCTTGGAACAGTAGTCTGGAAAAAGAAATAGATAAAAAAACAGACTAATTCACCAATAACAATGGTTATAAGTGTTTTGACATATACACCAGTATCCTTGAAGCAAAAGTACACTAAGTAGCCTAAAACAAACGCATACCAAATGATATATGGGACGACAAACTCTTCGACAAATGGAATAGTGTTATCGATAGGCAATGCGATTTGTGTAGCTTTTCTCTTGGCTTCGTTTAGAACTGTGTAAATTAACCCAAGTACAGGCATGATTAACAATAACAATAAATATGGTAATTTCTTTTTTACACTCACATACATCACACTCCGGAATCTAAGGGCAGCTCTAAAATAACAATATAATTTGATAAGAATGGCCCATCTTGTTATTAGAATAACTCACAATATATACGACGATTTTCCTATCAAGATGGTTCCAATAATTTCAAAAAAAGTGTTCTACTTCAAACAAAACAAGAAATAGAAAAGGCAACACCCACAAGGTAGTTGCCTTTTTTACTTGTAGTTAAAAAATATATCCCCCATTCCAACACTACTCAAACCAACATTTCTTCGTTTACTGGTTAAAATGGAGTCTTTTCTACAGTTACATTTTCAATACAAACCTGACGACACTTTCTACGTGTGCGGTCTGAGGAAACATATCCACAGGCTGAATCCAGTCCACTTTATATTTTCTGCTTAAGAACTGGATATCCTTCGCAAGTGTGGATGGATTACAGGAAACATAGACAAAATTTTTCGGCTCTACATCGAGTACCGTTTTCATGAATGTTTCGTCCAGGCCTGTCCGAGGAGGATCCACCACAATCGTGTCAGGTTTCCATCCTTCTTTTACCCATCTTGGTAGCCATTTTTCTGCTTTACCTGCTACGTATTTCATGTTCGTGTAACCATGGCGCTTGGCGTTTTCCTTCGCGTCGTCGATTGATTCAGCGATCGTGTCCATGCCACGGACCTCTCCAGCACCTTCCGCCAGCCACAGTCCGATGGTTCCGACTCCGCAATAAGCATCTACCACTTTTTCTTTACCGGTCAATTGTGCTGCTTCCTTTACCAGGTCGTACAGCTTTACTGTCTGTACAGGGTTGAGCTGGAAGAATGCACGTGCGCTCAATTCAAATGAAACATCTCCAAGTGTTTCCTGAATCACTTTTTCTCCGCTCAAATGAATTGTTTCTTCACCGAAAATGAGCGAGGTCTTTTTTCCGTTCACATTTTGCATGATACTCTTCACTTTTGGCAGACGCTTTTGAATTTCTTCCACTATCAGCTGTTTACGAGGTAATTTCCCCTCCGTAGTTATCAGTACAACCTGTATTTCCCCTTTAGAAAAACCGACTCTGGCCATGATGGTACGGACGGCTGGTTGCCCCTTTTTTTCATTTTGAACCGGAATATTGAAGTCCTCAAGAATCTTTTTGACCGTGTTGGTTACTTCCGTTGTGGCGCTATGCTGGACGATGCAATTATCGATATCAATGAGTTTATGGGAGTTTGCTCCGTATAGACCTGCGATGACTTTCTCTTTCTGCTTTCCGACCTGGAACTGGCTTTTATTACGGTAGTACCAAGGATCTTCCATTCCGATCGTCGGTTTGATGTCGAGTTTACCCACATTCAATTTTGTATGGCGTTCTAGTGACTGTATGACAATATCGCGTTTTAATGTCAGTTGCTGCTCATATTTAAGATGCTGCAGCTGACAGCCTCCGCATTGTTCGTAAATCGGGCATGGAGGTGTGGTGCGGTGCGGAGACTTGCTTCTGATTTTCTTGATCTTCGCTTCCGCAAACTTGTTTTTAACGTCTGTCACTTCTGCTACGACCACTTCCTCAGGCAATGCCCCCGGGACAAATACGACCTGCTTTTTAAAATAGCCCACACCTTCTCCGTTGATTCCTAGACGTTTGATCGTCAACGGAAAGGTCTGGCCGACTTTCATATCGACACTCGATTGTTGCTTGTTGTTTGGTTTCTTCGTTTTCATTTCACTAACTCCTCAGCTTGCGGTTCGATGCTTCTCCATAGGTAAAGGGATGCATAGCTTAAATATGGTTCCCAGTCCTTGCTCCATTCCTGCATCTGCAGGTGGGTTGGTTTTTGGTCGAGTCCTTTTAGTTTTTTCAGGGCATTCTGGATGCCGATATCTGCTATTGGGAAAAGATTGGGCCTGCCAAGTCCGAATAGAAGCAGGTTCTGAACAGTCCAAGGCCCGATTCCTCTTACTCTCACAAGTTCTTTCAGGATTTCTTCATCCGGCTTTTGGTGCAATTCGTACAGAGGCAATTCGCCATCTGCTATCAGTTTGGATGTATCTATAATATATTCCGCTTTGCGGCGGCTCATTTTGAGTTCTGTGACCTGCTCGTAATCAAGCTTTGCGACGTCTTCAGGCTTCGGATAGAACCAGACGCCATCTTTTTCAAAACCGAATGTGTGAACAAAACGCTGTGTCAATGTGTGCGCGAATTTCATATTGACCTGCTGGTGGATAATGCATTTCATTAGGCAGTGGTACAGGTCGAAATCGAGCACAAGGGGCGTTCCTTCGTGCTCTTTGAAAATCTGTGCGAGCTCTGTTTTGGCAAAATGATCGCTGATATCTTGAAGTGGTTTTTCCCATTGGAATATGGCTTTGATGTGATTGACGTCCGTGTCTGTTATATCTGTAGTACTGGTTAGTTGAAAAGAGGGCTTCTGCTTCGAACCTGTCGCCTGAATTTTTACTACAATCGGCGTTTCTCCTTGATACATCGGAACTTTTACAGAGCGGTCATTTTGATTGATAACCATTAAAGGGTCAATGGATAACCGTTGTAATACTCTGTCAAAATCGTATGGTCCATCTATCTTTATTTTAACCAATTTCCCCACCGTCCTTCATTTACTTTCCCAATTATAACGGCTTTCTGGTTTGTTGCCAAACACGGGAGATGGAAAGGGGATAGTTTCATGGTGTACTGTGGGGAAATAGGACATGAAAAGAACTCCTTTGCGGAGAGCAAGGAGTCAGTTTTCTTGTATAAGCAATATCGGATTGGGGATAGTATGTTGTGCAGCGATATGATCTAGGCTTTTGAATTCGTATCCTTGTTTTTGGAGGTCATCAATCACTTTTTCCATTGCTTCAGCATTGTCTTTGGAAACGGTATGAAGCAGAAGAATCGCTCCGGGATGGATCTGAGCCATGATGTTGTCATAGGAATATCTCCAGCCTTTTTGCTGGTCGGTGTACCAATCCACATATGCCAGAGACCAAAACACATGTTGATAGCCCATTTGATTAGCAAGTGCAAGCGTCCGGTCGCTGAAAGTTCCTCTTGGGGGTCTCAGGTATGTCATGTTGTCGAGTCCGGTAATGTTTCTGTACTCCTCTTTGATCATATCGAGCTCTTTTCTAAAGCGGACGTCGTTAACTTGCGTCATATCAGGATGATGCCAGCTGTGGTTACCGACGATATGACCCTCGTTGACCATGCGCTTAATTAAGTCTGGCTGATCTTTTAGGTAATAGCCTGTTACAAAAAATGCTGCTGGTACCTTTTTCTTTTTTAGTACATCCAGCACATGCTCCGTATATCCGTTTTCATATCCATTATCAAAGGTAAGATAAATTTCCTTTTTGTTTGTGTCGCCAAGATAAAAAGCATTGTGTTTTTTTAGAAGTTCTTTGTATTTTTGACCTGCATCGGGTGGCTCATGGTTTTGGCTTTTTTTGAAGCCCCAGTGTAGTGTTGTGGTGGAATAGTTGTCCGCTTGACTCAGTTGCGGAATAAGAAATAGTGCAATTGCAGTAATTGTTAAGATGTTAAGCAGTTTTTGCATTGGTGGTCCTCCCTTCCATGTTTTGTGGCTACTATTATGGTTCGTCTGGGTGGGAGTAATGATACGGTGCATTGTTTTCCAATTAGATAAAAAAGCAGTTTGGCAACAATCAACGTTGCCAAACTGCTCTATATAAAAATTTAGTTAAACACTCTATCCTTAAACTGCGCAAGCTTTTCTAAAGAAGACTTCTCCACATCCGCATGCAAGCTGTTGCCATGGGAATCCATGGTTACAACTGCAGTAAATCCTTCCACATTCAAGTGCCACATCGCTTCTGGAATACCGAATTGCATCAGGTCCACGCCGTCGACACCCTTGATACAGTCGGCGTAATATTGAGCCGCTCCACCGATTGCATTCAGGTAAACGCCGCCGTGCTCTTCCAACGCCTTCAACGTTTTAGGACCCATTCCCCCTTTACCCATGACCGCGCGGATACCGAAGCGCTTCATGATATCTCCTTGATAAGGCTCCTCGCGAATACTTGTCGTCGGGCCGGCCGCTTTTACGTGCCAGTTTCCTTCGTCGTCTTTTAACATTACCGGGCCACAGTGGTAGATGATTTGGCCGTCTAAATCAACTGGTGCATCATTGTCGCTCAAGTGCTTGTGGATAGCATCACGGCCTGTGTACATTCTGCCGTTAATGCGCACCACGTCGCCCACTTTCAGAGAACGAATTTTCTCTTCGGTAATAGGTGCTTCCAGAACGATTTCGTTTGCTTCAGAAGTTGCCGCTACTTCCTGCTGCTCAGATAACTCCTTGGAGAAATCGATCATTTCGCCCTCTTGATACAGCCATTCGTTAATCTCTCCGGTTTCTGGACTGATTTTCACTCCCAGACGGCGATATGCCCAACAATTGTAGGCTACAGAAACGAAGAAGCTTGCCGGAATTCGGTGTGCAACACCCACTTTACAGCCTAGAAGGGTTGTCTCGCCGCCGAATCCCATTGTTCCGATTCCAAGTTTATTGGCGTTTTCCATCACGTACTCTTCAAGCTCTTTCAATTCAGGTACCGTATTTTCATCATCGAGGCTACGGAATAGCTGTTCTTTTGCAAGCTCATACCCTGAAGTACGGTCGCCACCGATACCAACACCGATGACCCCGGCGCTACAGCCCTGTCCTTGTGCTTGGTAAACGGAATGCATGACACATTTTCTAATTCCATCAAGGTCACGCCCCGCACGGCCAAGCCCTTCAAGTTCACACGGCAAGCTATACTGAATATTCTTGTTCTCACAGCCGCCACCTTTTAAAATAAGGCGCGCGTCAATGTAATCTTTTTCCCACTGCTCGAACTTGATGACAGGAACGCCATCCCCAAGGTTGTCCCCGCTGTTGTCACCAGTCAGGGAGTCAACAGAGTTCGGACGCAACTTGCCGTCCTTTGTCGCCTGTACTATTGCTTCTTTGATCACTTTTTTGATTTCTAGCTGGTTCACACCAACCGGAGTTTTTATTTTAAAAGTAGGAAGCCCTGTGTCCTGACAGATCGGAGACACTTTTTCATCCGCCATTGAAATGTTATTGGTAATCGTGGCAAGTGACATCGCTGCACGCGTTCCGGCACTTTCGCTAAGTTTCGCTTTCGCTATCGCTCGGCGCACATCCTTAGGCAGCTTTGTAGAGGTCTCCACAATCAAGTCATACATGCTCTTATATAATTTATTCATCTTTAAATCCCTCTCCTATCCCCAGTTGAAAAATTATCTACGTTTTTTTATACACCCTTCATTATACTTGTTCTAAATAGAAGGTTAAAGGTATTTGTAACCGATTCCATCAAAACCATAATGCATACATCACGCAATTGGTTTTTTGTGGTAAAGTTAAAATAGATAAAGAAGATGGGAGAAACGCACATGACACAGATAAAACTTTTAGCGGCTTGCCTTGAAGATGCGGAGCAATTGACAGCCATTATGAAAAGAACATTTGATGAAGAAGTATTAAGGTGGCTCGGCACGCAGGGTTCGCATATCGTGGACTATAACATCCAACCGCCTGGATATGATTCCGATCAGACTACACGATATATGATAGAAGAGCTTACCTATTTCAAGATAATGTTGGGAGAGCAACTTGTAGGCGGCGTTATTTTGACGCTGACAGGTAGGAGGTTTGGCAGAATTGATCGGATATTCATAGATCCAGCATTCCAGGGACAGGGCTATGGATCCGATGTAATTTGGTTAGTGGAAGAAGCCTTTCCGAATGTATCAACCTGGGATTTGGAAACCTCCCCACGCCAAAAAGGAAACCTTTATTTTTATGAGAAGATGGGTTACAAACGCACGTTTGAAACAGAGGATGAGGTCTGTTATTTAAAGCAAAAGGACACTGATCCGGCTTTGGCTTCAGAAAGAGAGTTCGTTGACTGTAACCTTGAACGCGCTACTTATTATCAGGCCAACCTTGCCAGTAGTGCATTCAGCAATTGCACACTTGCCGGGGCTCATTTCAGCAATATCAACCTATCTGGATCCAAGTTTCAGAATATCAATTTTCGTGATACCCTTTTTGCGGACTTGAACCTCTCGGGTACAAAGGTGAAGCATGTGGAAATGAGCGGTGTTCAGTTCAGTGATACGACAATTGAGAATGCACCTGTAAACTTTGACCGCTGTGAATTGATGGGATCAAAGTTTAACAATTGCAGGATGGAAAATGTCGAGATTAATGATAGCGACATTTCGGGCATGAAGATTGATGGGGTTTCGGTGGAGGATATGTTGGAGGTTTATAGGAAAGTAAAGAAAGATGAAGAACATAAACCATCCATTGTACGTTAGGAACAAACAGCCAACAAAAAAGAGGAAAGATCCCTTACTACTAGGAGCCCTTTCCTCTTCTTTTTACCAATCCTTCTTAAACTGATTATATTTCCCCTCTAAATCATCCAGCATCTGGATCAGACGATCGATGTCATCCACGTCCGTAGATTCTGGATCTAATGAATCCACGACCTCCAAGAACATGTTTAATCTATTTTTCAAGTAGTCGACTTGGGAATCTTTGTTTTCTGTTGCTTTGCCCATTATAATCGCACCTTTCTGTCATTCCTGTAAGTTTGTTTCTATACTACCGTACAGCTTCGTTTGAGGCAACCTTCTAAGAAATTTTCGGTCTGTACTTCCTAAAATCATGATACAATGAAGGGTAGGTTTTATAATAAAGGAGTTTACCATGAAGACAACCATACTACCACCAATCACCCCTTCCTATGACCCATGGGAAGCTTATTTAGATGTTAAAGAATATGGTCAAATGGACCTGACGAACGTTGAGTTTACAACGACGACGCTATGCAATATGCGCTGTGAACATTGTGCTGTCGGATACACATTGCAGCCAAAAGATCCGCAAGCCTTGCCGATTGAATTGCTGATTCAACGTCTGGAGGAAATTCCACGCCTTCGTTCCATCAGCATCACTGGTGGTGAGCCGATGATGAGCATGAAGTCAGTGAACGGATACGTCTTGCCGCTGTTAAAATATGCGCATGAACGTGGTGTGCGAACACAGATTAATTCGAACTTAACCTTAGATTTAGCTAGATACGAGAAAATCATTCCTTACCTGGATGTGCTACATATTTCTCATAACTGGGGCACGATGGATGACTTTGTCGAGGGCGGCTTTGCGATGATGGATCGCAAACCAACGTATGAGCAGCGTGCGAAGTACTTTGAGCGCATGATTGAAAACTCGAAGGCGTTGACTGCAGCCGGCGTTATCGTGTCAGCTGAAACGATGCTGAACAAGCGTACCCTTCCTCACATCGAGCATATCCATAAGCAGATAGTCGAGGAGATGAACTGCCAACGTCATGAGCTGCACCCTATGTACCCAAGTGATTTCGCTAGTGGGATGGAGGTTCTGACGCTAGGAGAAATGCGCGATGCAATCCACCGTCTACTTGATATGCGTGATGAAAATACATGGATGCTGTTTGGAACACTTCCTTTCTACCCTTGCAGTGATAACCCGGAAGATTTAACATTGCTGAAGCGTGTGTACGATGCCAAGAATGTGACGGTCCGCAATGACCCTGACGGTCGCTCGCGTTTGAATGTGAATATTTTTAACGGAGACATCATTGTGACAGATTTCGGTGATACGCCACCACTTGGAAACATACAGACAACAGATCTGCCGACTGCTTACGGAAGATGGAAAAAGACCTCCATTTCAAAGGAATTGGACTGCCATTGCCCTGCGGTTGCCTGTCTTGGCCCTAATATTCTCGTGAAGAGTGCGTACTATCCAGAGATGGATTTCACGGTGCGTGAAGCGAAGATGACGAAATAAGGAAACGCCTGGGACACGTGAGGTCTCCAGGCGTTTTTAATATTACATAGATGGCACTCTCGCTTTCAGTCTTTTCCCCTTGATGGTGCAATAGGAACCGAAAAAAATGAGCACACTTCCCATTAGACTTGAACCCATAATCAGTGCTCCATCCCATCCTCGGGAGCTTCCTGCAAGTTGCCATGCTTGATATGGAATGAATAATAGTAGAAACATAATCCCTATCCCCCAAAGTAGAAGGATCGCATTGTGTTTTTCCTCATCAGATATATTCGATGGCCTTTGCCTCATTTCAACAGTAACCATTGTCCGCACAATAAAAAGTAAAACCGACAAACCTAAAACAAGTAAAATCAGGTGCATCATGATGTTGATGACCTCCTTTTCATTCTCACTAATTAAGACGCTTGAAGGTGGAAAAAGTTACGATCGGCAGTAGTTTTTCCTTCGACAAGGGGAGGACATTAGATTAACAGAGCTCCTGATGACGGAATTACTTCAAGTAATTTATAGATACCCTCTTTTAATGAGAAATGAAACTGGTAAAATAGACACGTTTTTTGTTTTTGTGATTTTAAGGGAAGCTTTTGAGGCAATAGCGGGACTTTTATGTAGCGTTTTATTTCATCCTCCCACCAAATCCCTTTTTCTGCCCTTTAAGTAGGGGTATTTCCACCACTAACTGCCCCTTATCCCCCCAGATATTTATCCGATTCCCCCGGAAGTTTTTTTATCCCCCCACAACTCTTGTTAATCCCACCGTACAGAAGGGTTTATCCCCCGTTACCAACAAAAATCCCCCCATAACAGCCTATATTCCCCCCACTGCTCCTTAGAGTATCACCAAAAAGTAAACCAGCCCCAATTCAAAAGGCTGGTGCAAATTATTAGCTATCTTGGTCGATCCGACGCCGCAAATATAAAACTCACATGGTCCTGAACCGGAATCCATGCACCAATTCCTTGGGATGTCACATTCTTCACGACAATTTTCATCTCTTTTCCTTTTAGCACCAGATACACTTCTCCGTATGTGATCTTCCCTTTTTCACTGACAGCTGGGGAGTATGCGTATAGGTAGCCAAGCTTTTTCACCGGAATATTATACACCTGGTCCTTCTTCGTCCCCGCACCAACAATGGTCTGGAAGGATAGAGGCAGCTTCGTTTTATCCATCGCTTTTAACATCATCATTTCTTTTACATCTTCGGCTGCCTCCACTTTCGAAGTCAGTCCGCCTTTGACACTTTTTTGGGCTTCCTGGCGATAGTGCAACTGTTGCGGTACTTTACCGCCACGGTTATCCGTGTAGTTCGTATTGATCTTTTGGTATTCCCAATTCACACTTGTTTCCGTTGATTCATAGGAAAGCGGCCATTGCCCCAGATAGATGGTGGCACGATAGCCGATTGCTACAGGTGAAGGAGAAATGTTGGACTCATTCAGGATTTTGATGAGTTTCGGGTTATCAATTTTTACATTGGAGGAATCAATCAGTTCTTGAGAAAGCTCACTTGGCTGAAGGTACGGCACATCCTGGGACGGATTCGGGTATGTGTTGTCCTTAGAAATGTCCAGAACCGAATTAGGTACCTCCAGTTTTTTATTATCGGTTTTTACTTTTGTTTCTTCGGCTTGAACTCCATTTACAGTGAAGCCGAATGCAAGAAATGCCACTAAAAGGATTTGAAGTATGCGCATGCTTTAATACTCCTTTCACTCAACTTAAAATCTATGTACTGTTATCATTTTCGAAGCGAATTCAGATTATCCATGAAAGATGAAACTTTTTTGGGGACGGTTCTTTTGCTTCTTTTTGTTGCTCCACTAAATACCAAGAAGCGGGAGAACCGTCCCTTGAAACTTTTTCACATGAAATACGTAAGTTAGGTATGAAGGAGGTTGGTCCAAGTGAAAACACCAATTTGCGCTAATTGCCATAAGCAATGGAGCTTGAAGACTACGTGGAAGAAAATGTTTACTTTTAAGCAAGCTATTTTATGTCCTTATTGTGGGGAGAACCAATACTTAACGAAAAGCTCACGTCAGAAACTGTGTTTACTTCCGATGGTTTTTCCTTTATTAACGGTACCTTTCATTTCGTTTGGGATTGGTGGTTTGTATCTTTCCATCGTGTATTTTATATGTTTTGTAAGTATGCTAAGCCTAATACCATTCCTATATAAGCTGAGCAACGAGAACGAGCCGCTATGGTAAAAAAAACACGAAAGCTGAACTCAGCTCTCGTGTCGTAATTTCCTATAAAGATTTTCTAAACGCGGGTAGAATATCTGAATAAGTGGTCCGATTCCAAATGTAATGATGAATGTACCGATCCCGATCGGCCCTTTGAAAATAAGCGCAAAAACAAGGGCACACACTTCCCCGATTGTTTTCGCCGTCATCATTTTTACCTTGAGGCGATTCTGGATGCCAAGCATCAAATTGTCTATCGGAATGACGGGAAACTTCGCTTGCAGGTAAGCTGATATCCCCACTGCCATGATGACCATTCCAGCAAGAAGAACGACAAAACGAAGCACCATGCCTACAGGAAACCATGCCCCAAACACCTGAATCAACCAAAAATCGATAAAGACACCAACAAGGAAAATTGTAATGACCGCAAGATAATCCGGTTTGCTTTTATGCAACCAAGCATTGACGGCAATAAGTATGATTCCAACAATGAACACCCAGCTTCCGACCGTTAGCCCGAATGATGTGAATAGGCCAACATTCAGCGCATCCCACGCTCCTGCCCCCAAATCCGATTTTATCGTCAAACTGATCCCGAAGGATAAGACAAAAAGTCCAATTAAGTAAAATAAAGCCCGTATAACCAATCTGATAACTCCTCTACATTTTACTGTCACCTGTCCTACTCTACCATTGTAAGCGTGAATCATCAAAATATGAAAAAGAAAAAAAGATTCAATAAATCAGAATATTTATAACATTCCACCTATATACTATAAATACCTTACAACGAAGGAGGGAAATAAAGCGAAGTCATCTTAGAGTGAAGGAGTGATTTACCCCTACACAGTGCACATATAAAGCTTTTTATTCCTTAGTTCAAAGCTTTACTTCCTCGTGGTACTTAAATGATATTGGTCGGCCCTACATGCTATGGGACTCTGTGCTGCCTACCGCACAGAGTCTTTTTCTTGTTTGAGGGACGGTTCTTCTGCTCCTGAAGCAGAAGAACCGTCCCTTTATAAAAGAAAGAACCCAATCCCCATAATCAGATATGCCGCAAGTATCGTCGCACCTTCGAACCAGTTTGTCTCACCGTCATTGGAGATGGCGATAGCTAATAGCACAGCTGTCACCATAGCAATCAGTTCCGGTACAGTGAACACGAGTGCCATTTGATTTTCAAAAAAGATAGATATTAATACAAGAATCGGAGCTACAAACATCGCAATCTGCAACGTTGACCCCACAGCAATTTCAACTGCAATGTCCATCTTATTTTTGTATGCCATAATAATAGCAGATGCATGTTCTGCAGCATTTCCGACAATTGCTACAATAATGACCCCAATGAATAATTCCGACCAACCGAATGCTTCCCCTACTTCTTCAAACGTGTGAACAAGACTTTCCGATACATAAGCCACTGCGAGCGTCGCCACCAGTAGAACAAGAATTGCTTTCTTCTTCCCCCACTCCGCTGTTTCATGCTCCTCCTCTGAATGTCCGCCGCCTGCTTCGGTTGAGTGGTACACCCCGCGATGTGTTACAAGCTTAAAGAATAGAGCTGCCAAGTATAAAAGAATAAGGATAATAGATATCCCGACACTCAATGCAAAAGTTTTTGTATCGTTCATTTCCTGCGCAAAAACTTCAGGTATAACAAACGCCACCAAAACCGCAAAAACAAGGAGACCCGAATTATGCCGTGCATCAAACACATTGAATTTTTGCCTTTTGAACTTCAATCCTCCGACAAAGAACGAAAGTCCCATAACCAGTAACAGATTCCCAAGCACGGAACCGGTAAGTGAAGCAAGAACTACCGTAATCAGACCCGCCTTGAGCGCAAAAAACGCGATAATTAGTTCCACGGCATTTCCGAAAGTAGCATTGATCAAGCCGCCCACCCTCGGCCCCGTATGTACCGCGATACTCTCCGTCGCCCGCCCCATATAGCTTGCCAGTGCCACTATAGTTAAACTGTATATGATGAACATCATTACAACCGGCCAATGCAGCAGAGACCCAAGAACAGATAAAGGAAATCCAATCGCAATCATAATAAGGAAAAATTTATACACAAGTACACCCTCTTTCCACATTTACCATTATGATATCCCTGACCTCTTCTTTTTATCGTAAAAACCCGCCGACATCCGTGTTTAAAATTTCGCCAAACATGCCACATTAACGTAGACAACTTATTCAGCGAAAGGTGTAGAGGACAACTATGAATACCGACCTAAAAAACAAGATCACTTCAATGTTTAGCAACCATAATATCGGTACGCTCGCCACAATCAGAGACGACCGCCCTTACTCCCGCTTCATGTTATTTTTCAATGATGAATTGGTTTTGTACTGCGCAACCAATGAGCACACACACAAAATTGAGGATATCAAGGCGAACCCCCATGTACATATTCTTCTTGGCATGGAGGGCAAAAGCTGGAATGAGCCTTACGCAGAAATTGAAGCAGAAGCAAGCTTCGAGGATAACACCGAACTGAAAAAGAAATTCTGGGACGAAAAGCTGTCTGAGTGGATCAAGAGCCCGGAAGATCCGGAATATCTATTATTGAAGCTCACGCCGTCTGTAATTCGCTATTATGAGAAGGCTGGCAGTGAGGCGGAGGTTTTAGAAAAATAAGGGAGATTAGGGACGGTTCTTTTTGCTCCCCAGGAGAGAATAGGGACGGTTCTTTTTGCTTCTTCAGCACCTTCACCTGTCGAAAAAGAAGCGGTAGAACCGTCCCCCATTACAAAAGAGAGAGTGGACCTGTTAAGAGGTCATGGGGTAATATTGAATAAGAGAGTCTTTGGTCCTACTAGCAATGTAGAAGTACTTGTAACAAAATAGTAATTGGAGGCTGTATCTAATACTAATGGACCAGACCAAGTAATAGTACCGAATTGACTGCTGAATATCCCTGTAGGCCGTACATCTGAAGAAGCTCCTCCCACTGTAACATTTCCGTTAATAAACGAATTAGATATATTGGAATAAACTGCTATGTTCATAAATCCATCTGTCCGGCTATCAACCAATCTCTGTAGCCTTAACCCATTATGAATAACACTTCCTGTGAGTCTACTGTTATATACATACGTATTAAGTTGGCCTAGGTGACCCGCCTGAACAATATTCCCTACTACATTTGTGTTTAATAATTGAAATTCAATGGTTGTAAAAGGGTCCCCTACTGCCACATTCTGGAATGTAATATTCCCGCTAACAATAGCTCCATCTGTATAGTTTGTATGGGTACTAACTGATGTACCATTATCAAATGTACCAATAACGGTTACTGGCCTAGCTACAAACGCATCTCCTTGACTAGTATAAAATGCTTCAGCAGCAGGATTTGTCTGTATAGTTACGTTTCTTGGGATAGTTGAACTAAAATCTATACCTTGCGCATTTCCAAGCACCCACGGACCTAACCCAAGAAGTTGAACATGTCTAGCAGGGGGAATTATAATGTCCTCGTCAAATGCAGAATTAGGTGCGATTAAAATAAGCAACCTTGCTCTCATTCCAAAAGTTACCGCCAAAGGGCTGCTAGTTGCTGCGGTTATAGCTGCTTGCAAAGAGTTAAATGGATCCATCGGGGAACCTGTCCCTGGACCAGGAGCACTCGAATCCGCCCAAAAAACAGTTTCTTCTCCCCAAAGGAAAACTTCAGGTCCTGGTGGTCCTGGAGGTCCTGTTGCTCCTGTTGCTCCTGTTGCTCCTGTTGCTCCTGGTTGGCCTGCAGGACCTGGGGGACCCGGGGGACCTGGATACCCCCTATTTGAAAAGGAACAAATACAAATTTTTTTACAACATCGTGAACAATAGCTATTATTTTGAAATGTCATAATTCTACTCCTTTTTACTAGATTTCTTATACAATATGTTTTTATACAATAACTGGAACGGCGTTTATCATAATGTGAGAGGCCAATATAAAATTAATGATAGTTTTATAGATTCATGTAAGGAAGTTATGGCTTTTATCTAATATATGGTAAGTTATATAGGAATTGTTACTCTATCTGTAGCACCAAAAATATAAGGTTTAATATCCAATTTGTTCTTCCACTAAAAACTACTATCTTTTTAATAGGAGGTATTGCCTTGCTATCAACGTCCCTTGCTAAGAAGATAATCAGGGAAGTGAAAAGCTTCATTAACGAAGAGTTAATAATGGTGGATACAGCAGGTACCATCATTGCAAGCACAGTCCCCTCAAGGTTGGGGCATTTTCACGGAGGCGCTCTCCTAGTCGCAAATGAAAAACAAGCTCGCGTGATCACAAAAGCTGATGAATCCACAATTCAAGGTGTAAAAGCCGGCATCAACCTTCCTCTCTTCCATCACAACAAAGTCGTGGGGATCATTGGCATTACCGGAATGCCAGAAACAGTTCTTCCTTATGGGGAACTCATCAAAAAAATGACCGAGCTGCTCATTCAGGAGAGCCAATACCAAGTTCAGTTTGAATGGGAAGCTAGATCACTTGAGACCTTTGTATTCGATTGGATTCTGATGAATGAAGTCTCCACTTCTCTTAGAAAGAGGGCGGATGTGCTCGAGGTCAACATGAAAATTCCCAGGCAAGTGGTGTTGATGGAAATTCAGGGAGAGACTTCCTTTTTAAAAATAAAAAGATGGACACTTCCTGAGCATGAGATGGAGCTGAAAAAAGAAGATATTCTCGTTCAATGGGGACAAAATCGAATGATCCTGCTGCTAGCAAACGATAGTAGAGAGGAAGGAAAAACTCCTGTCTCCTTTCTTCCCTATATTAAAAGAATTCAGCAACATCTTGAAGGCTATTTCGATGTCCCGATTTTCATAGGAATTGGAAAACTGCACACCAACGATTTAATAAAGAAATCATATCAGGAAGCAGACCGGGCACTTAAGGTTTGCACTCCCGACATGCCACTTGTGTTGGAAGAAGAGCTTCGACTAGAAATGGTGATCCAAGCCATTCCAAGCTACATTAAAGAGGAGTTCTCGTACCGCCTCCTGTATAGAATTTTGAAGGATAACGGGTTGCAAGAGACAATACAGGTCTATTTCGCCAATCACTTATCCTTAAAGGAAACTGCTATTCAATTAAACATACACATCAATACCCTGCATTACCGTCTTAGTAAAGTGGAGTCTTTAACGAATCTTCAGCTGAAAAGTGTGCATGACCTCACCACCCTCTACCTTGCTTTGTTATTTTTGGAGGAAACTACAAAGTGAAAGTAGTAAAAAAACCTTCCTTTTAGAGGAATCAACGTAGAGTTCCTATCTTTCTTTTTATAAAATAAAGAAAAAGTACTTGTAGAACAAGGAGGTTTTAGACATGATCAGTGAACTTGTGAAAAAGAGATTCATAAAGATTGTCGGAATGGATAATTACCGGGACAGCCCGACCGAAAAGTTGGCCTATTCCTACGACGCCACTCCTAATTTCCAAGCGATGCCGGATGCTGTTATCGTTCCACGGAATACTGAAGAAGTCTCACGAATTGTAAAGTTGTGTAACGAACACCGCATTCCGCTTGTTCCTAGGGGGTCTGGCACCAACCTTTGCGCCGGAACCTGTCCGACAGAAGGCGGGATTGTGCTTTTGTTCACCCATATGAACAAGCTGCTCGAGTTAGATGAGAAGAACCTGACAGTCACTGTTCAGCCAGGTCTTGTCACCCTTGATATGATTCATGCTGTCGAAGCGCGGGGGCTATTTTACCCACCCGATCCGAGTTCCATGAAAATTTCCACAATAGGTGGCAATATCAACGAAAATTCCGGTGGCCTGCGTGGATTGAAATACGGGGTTACGCGTGATTATGTCTTGGCACTTGAAGCGGTTATGCCGAACGGTGACATCATCCGAACCGGCGGCAAGCTTGCAAAGGATGTGGCCGGCTATGACCTGACAAGGCTGTTTGTCGGTTCGGAAGGGACACTTTGTATCATTACGGAAGCGACATTGAAACTTGTGCCGATTCCGGAAACGAAGCAAACGATGCTTGCCTTGTATCAGGATATTGAGGCGGCAGCGAAAACCGTTTCCACCATCATTTCCAATAAAATTATTCCTGCCACATTGGAATTCCTCGATCAACCTACACTCGAGGTGGTCGAGGATTTTGCAAAAATAGGGCTGCCAACAGACGTGCAGGCGGTTCTTCTGATTGAGCAGGACGGACCACTTGAAGTCGTGGCAAGGGATATGGCAAAAATCCAAGAAATCTGTATGGCGGAGCAGGCTGTTTCCGTCCAAGTGGCGCAGACCGAAATCGAAGCGGAAGCACTGCGTACCGCTCGTCGCTCCGCACTCTCCGCTCTGGCAAGGCTCAAGCCAACTACCATTCTTGAAGATGCCACCGTCCCTCGCTCGGAAATTGCCACGATGGTGAAAGCCATTAATGAGATAGCGGTGAAGCACCAGGTTAAAATCTGTACATTCGGTCATGCAGGGGACGGGAATCTCCACCCTACCGTAGCGACAGACGCACGCAACCACGAGGAAATGAAACGGGTCGAGGCGGCATTTGAGGACATTTTCGCAAAGGCGATTGAGCTTGGCGGGACCATTACCGGAGAGCACGGAGTCGGAATTATGAAAGCACCGTATCTGGAGTGGAAGCTTGGGGCAGAAGGTATTGCAGCCATGAAAGCTATTAAACTCGCATTTGACCCAAACAACATCATGAATCCAGGTAAAGTATTTGCGAAGGAAGCCAGAAAACGGGTGGTGGTTTCCAGATGACAACGGTAAAAGAAAAGCAGGAAATTCAGCAACAATTCAAGGACCGCATGGATGAGGATGAACTGCTGAACTGTATGCGTTGCGGTTTCTGTCTACCCTCCTGTCCGACCTATGTGGAGTCAGGATTTAAAGAATCCCACTCCCCCCGTGGACGAATAGCGCTTATGAAAGCCGTTGTGGATGGGGTGATTGAGCCGGACGAAGATGTAGAGCGTACACTTGACCTCTGCCTGGGCTGCAGAGCGTGTGAGCCCGTTTGTCCTTCGGGAGTGAAATACGGTCATCTGCTCGAGGAGGCACGTGACATCATCAACCATAATAAAAAGCATTCGTTGCCTGTGCGGGTGTTGCGGAAGACTGCGTTTGAAGGGCTCTTCCCTCATCAAAATCGCATGCGTGTTTTGACCAACTTTCTCGGAATCTATCAACGGTCAGGACTACAAACTGTCGTTCACCATACCGGTTTAATGAGGCTGTTACCGGAAAGCATGCGCAGCATGGAGCGAGTGCTACCAAAGGTTCCTACCATGAAGGAAATGAAGAACCGCCCTTCCCATCTGCCAGCGCTTGAAGTTCAGAAAAAACGAGTGGCCTTCTTTTCCGGTTGCTTGATGGATACGATGTTCCTAGAGACCAATAATGCCACAATGAAACTGCTCCAGCATGCCGGCTGCGAGATTGTGATACCGAAAGCACAAAATTGTTGTGGTGCCCTTCATGGACATAGCGGGGAAAAACATAGCGCGAAGGGGCTTGCAAAACAGAACATAGCTGCGTTTGAGGACTTGGAAGTCGACTATATTATCACCAATGCCGGTGGCTGCGGGGCCTTCCTTGTCGACTATGACCATCTATTGAAAGATGATCCCGAATGGTTTAAGAGGGCGGTTGCTTTTAAAGAGAAAATCAAGGATATGTCGGCTATTTTGGTAGAATTGGAATTTCATAAAAAAGATCTGCAGGTGCGTCCACAGCGGGTGACCTACCAGGACTCCTGCCATCTTCGCAATGTACAGGGCACCTTCCTTCAGCCACGGATACTGCTTCAATCGATGAAGGGGGCAGATTTTCACGAGATGAAAGACGGAGACCGTTGCTGTGGCTCTGCTGGCATTTACAACATTGTTGAGTCCGAAATGTCGATGCAGATCCTGGATCACAAGATGGAGAAGGTTACCGAAAGCGAGGCGACGACCATCGTGACTGCGAACCCGGGCTGTTTGTTGCAGATGAAGCTTGGGATCGAGCGTGAAGGCTTGACTGGGGTGATCCGGGCCGTTCATATTGCGGACTTTTTGTTGGAGGGGCTGGAAGAAAAAGTAGATTGATAGTTGCGGTTAGGTCTTCTGCAGGATTAAAGGGATGTGGAGTACGTGTTTTCCCTTGCCGACGTTTTATTAGAATTTGTGAAGACAGTTTCATCCTAATTTTCACTGTGAAAGTGTCTTCATCCACCTTATGAAGACACTTCCACCTAATTTTCGTAGGCCAAAGTGTCTTCATTACCCTTTTCAAGAAAATCCCTCTCCCACCATTGTAAGGAATAACCATAGCAAGAGAAAAGACAGCAACGGTTAGCTACCATTGCTGCCTTCCGACTACCTCATATATGAAAATACCCCTCAAACTTATTAATAAAATCTTCGGAAGCCTTTTCTCCACTACCCCGAAAAGCTGCATATACCGTCCCCACAATAGGAGGAAGTGCTACCCTCTTAAACGAGAATGGTAAGCCCGCAATCCGAGCCTCACTATGTAAATAATCCTTCAACGCTTCCGCATGCTGGCCAATTCCACCAGTTAACACGATTGGAATAGTATCTTTGCGCACTGTGTCTTTCATCAATTTTTCATATAACACGTTTATATCCTTCAACATCGCCCGTGCAGCACCCTGTATAAACGAAGTGCAAAGGCCATCCCCATCGTTAGATCTGACCACTGCGACCCTGGCAAGGGATGCAATCCGGTCACGAGTTTTCCCTAGTTCATACACGAGTGGCACTAGCTCCGACATTTCTTTCACCTGAAAATGCTCCAATACTTCCTCTGTAAGCCTGCAAGGTTCGTGTCCCTCGTCGTACTTGGCAAACACGTACTCCAGCACGTTCTTTCCGATTGTAAAACCGCTATATCCATCATTGATCAGATAACCCCAGCCTCCGACCCTTCCACGCTCCAGCTTTTCATTTACGCCGAATGCAATGGACCCTGTTCCGCTGATACAGACGATACCAGGATCGCCTTTTGTTTCGGAATAAAGTGCTGTAATCGCGTCGTTATCGACTGTAATAGTTGGTTTATCTCCCAGCAAGTTTACCAACAGCTCTTTGAACCATTCCTTCTTGCCGCCACTTTCCGCTCCGGAAATCCCTGCAAAGACTAAATCCTCACCCGAAAGTCCCTGCCCTTGAAGCAATTGCAAAAAGAGCTTCTGCAGTTCAGACAGGATACTTTCTTCATTAGAACTGTTCGGATTGGTTGGACCGACTGTAGCCATTTTCAAAACTGTCCCCTGTGCGTCCACCACAATCCCTGTCGTCTTAGTTCCTCCACCATCTATGCCTATGATCATTTGCTGCTCCCCTTGCCGTTTGTGTTTTAACATAATTGTATATATATCACTTCTTCATATCTTGTAAAATTCCTGCTTTATGGTGGCCCCCCTTCCAGCTCCGCCGCCCCACACTTCCTTTGATTGTCTGCAATATTTAATCAAATTCATTTCCAAATTATTCTATCCCTTACTTTATTTTTGGTTTATTTTGTATGTTTGTCTTTTTGTTAGGAACAATAAAAATAACCATTTAAACCATAAGTTGGGTGGCATTATAAAATGAAGAAAAGAAATATCCGGAAGCTAATAAAGGATCCACAAAGCATTCCTGAAGTTGAAGAGAAGAAGGTAGTGAAGGAAGAGCAAGAGGAAGCAGAATCATTTCAAACTTTATTGGAACAACTGAAACGCTCCGATGATTTTGTGAAATCCTTTTATCAACAAGCGAAGACTCCTTTTCATTTATATTATTTCAGTTCTTTGGCTGATAAAAAAATAATACAAAAGCACATTCTGCCTTATATAAACCAGCAAGAGCTAACGTCATTAGAGGATGTAACGCTAAGAATTCCGATTGATGATATTAAAATCACAGCTGATTGGACGAAAATCAGAGACTACTTATTTCATGGCTATGTTGCCATCCAGTTACATGATAGTGAGTCCTTTGCTATCATACCAGCCATCCTAATCAACGAACGGAATGTTTCTTTGCCAGAGGTTGAATTCAGTGTGGTTGGCCCAAAGGAGTCTTTTGTTGAATCACTTGATACAAACCTAAATTTGGTTCGTAAACGGTTACCAGTTCCAGAACTTGAGGTAAAAGAATTCGTAGTCGGAAATTTATCGAAGACACGAATTGCAGTCCTCTTTCTGCAGGATGTCGCAAATACAGAAAACACGGACACTGTTATTCAAAGAATCCAAGATATTTCCTTTGACCAAATAAATGATAGTTCTTTTATCACACAATTGATACAGGACAATAATAATTCACCTTTTCCACAATTTATAGATACAGAACGACCTGATAGAGTAGCATCCGTTCTGGCTGAAGGGAAAATTGTAATACTTGTTGATGGTGCACCACACGGATTGATCGGGCCAACCACTTTATTTGAATTTTTTTCTGCATTTGAGGATTATTTCCTAAACTGGATTATCGCCTCATTTTTTCGCTTAGTCCGGTTGTTTGCTGTTATCTTTTCCATACTAGTGACCCCTGTTTATGTAGCGGTGTTAACATATCATTATGAATTGATTCCAAAAGATTTAGTAAGCACCTTAGTTACATCTAGAAGCGCTATCCCATTACCCCCAATATTAGAAGCCATCATCCTTGAGCTTGCTATTGAGTTACTGCGAGAAGCAGGGGCAAGATTGCCGACTAAAGTAGGTCAAACAATCGGTATCGTGGGAGGGATTGTAATAGGAACGGCTTCTGTTGAAGCTGGCCTAACAAGTAATGTCCTATTGATTATCGTGGCTCTTTCTGCATTAGCATCCTTTACAACCCCAGTTTACCAGATGGGGAATACCATTCGTCTAATTCGATTTCCATTTCTCATTTCCGCTCATTTTTTGGGGTTGTTAGGCGTTACATTATGCTTTTGTATGTTACTTATTCACCTATTACGATTAACCTCTTTAGGAAGACCATTTTTGGAACCTGTATATCCCCTCAGACTCGGTGATCTGAGGGATGCAATCATCAGGCTTCCTTTATCTCTGCAATCCAAAAGGCCAATTGAAGTGCAATCTGAAGATACAGTCCGGTTTGAAAACAAGAAAAAGAAAAAAAGGAAGCTGAAGGACATTGATGAGTACTATTCACAGGAAGGTAATCCATGAAAAAGGAATTAAATGAAGTTTTTCAAGTGTCTCCTTATTTCGTGTTTTTTCTTGTACATTCTGTTCAGGTTGGGGTAGGTATTCTAGGGTTTCAACAATCTGTTGTTACCCTCGCTGGTAATGATTCCTGGATACCCGTTGTGGCGGCCGGTATCGGAGTTCATATAATTATCTGGGTCATATTCCAACTTTTAAATCGGTCACAGATGGATCTAATCGAAATACATAAATACGTTTTTGGAAAATGGATCGGCAACTTCTTGACCATTATATGGGCATTCTATTTCATGTTAGTAGGTATGACTGTTCTATTTTCTTACATTGAAGTAATAAGAGTATGGATGTTTCCGGAGTTAAGTGTATTTTTAATGGCTTTATTATATGTCGTCCTAGTAGTCTATACTATTTTCGGAGGATTCCGAACGGTTGCTGGTATCTGCTTTTTAGGGGTGGTTATACCAGCCTACTTGATATTCACATTCATGTTCCCGATTCCATATTCGGATTTCACTTCCTTATTTCCCGTGTGGAATCACTCTATTAATGACTTAAGTAAAGCCACACATGAAATGACACTGAGTTATTTGGGATTTTCGACATTACTGATATATTACCCTTTCATCAAGGAAGCAAAAAGTTCCCACAAGTGGGCACAAATGGGAGTTTTTTTAACCTTGCTAACCTATCTTCTCATTATTGTCGTATCGATAAGTTATTTCAGTGAGCAACAATTGATAGAACAGCTTTGGGCAACATTGACTTTATGGAAAATAGTAGAAATGCCTGTGGTAGAAAGGTTCGAGTATATCGGCATCACTTCTTGGGCATTGATTATTTTGCCGAATGTCTGCCTAACCTTTTGGGCAGCCTCCCGAAGTATAAAGCAAACACTTCAAATCCCACAAAAATATGCAGTATTGGGTATTGTCACCATTGTGTTAATTAGCAGTTTTTTCTTTACAAAAAGAGATAACATTCTATTTCTGAACAACTGTACCACAAAGCTTGGGTTCTATTCGGAGTTTGTCTACGTGCCCATATTATTTCTTCTATATTTAGTTATCGCGAAGGTGAGGAAGAAAAAAAATGACTAACACTCCTACGATTATCTTGGTAATGATGTTGACTTTTTTATCAGGCTGCTTAAATCAAAAGATTCTTGATGATGTACAATTGGCGACAGCTACAGGGTTTGAGCTGGGCGAGGACGGGAAGAAATTAGAAGCAACTGCAGTTGTTCCAGTTTATAAACCGGACTTGACCGTAGAAAATAGGACCTATACCTCCTCCTCAGAACTAAGCAAAGTAATGCGGGATAAATTGAATAGACA
Organism: Bacillus sp. LL01; assembly: GCF_001037965.1. Classification (NCBI taxonomy): domain Bacteria; kingdom Bacillati; phylum Bacillota; class Bacilli; order Caryophanales; family Bacillaceae; genus Bacillus; species Bacillus sp. LL01. The sequence goes on from NZ_LFEL01000005.1 coordinate 179,919, forward strand.
GTCACACAAACCGTTTGTTAGCGGAAAGATCGAAGTTGCTTTATTTAGTAAGGAGTTAGCGGAAAAAGGTATTTTTGAAGTGTTGGATACCTTTCGAAGAGATCCTTCTACAGGAGCAAAAATGCATTTGGCTGTTATTGAAGGGGACATGAAAAAGCATTTAAAGATACAGTATGGTGAAACGGACAATGGTATGTACCTCTCAGACTTAATAGAACACAATATAGAGAGTGGTATTCTTCCAAAAACGAACCTGCATCTTTTCACCAAGGATTACCGTGAAGAAGGAAAAGACCCCATTTTACCCTATTTAAAGCTGAAAGAAGAGACAGTTGATATTATTGGCATAGCATTATTTAAAGAGGATAAATTTATTGACCACATTAAAGGGGAAGATAGTTATATATTTATGTTTTTAAATGAAAAATTCACCTCTGACGCCACTCTTACAGTTCAACTTGAGGGAGAGGATGAAGCAACTGATGCAGAAGAAGAGGAAGATTTCGCATCTGTCTTCCATATTAAATCCAACAGAAGCTTCGAAGTCAAAAACATAAAAACCAATCCGACCGTCACCTTGACGGTTAAGACCGAAGCAATTATTCAGGAATATTCCGGTGATGATTTAACAAAAGAAAAAATAAAAGAAATTGAAAAAAAGGTTGAAGAAGATATTATAAAAAAAGGAGAAGTGATGATCAGCAGGTTTCAAGAAATGAATATAGATCCTTTAGGTATTGGGATGCAGTTCAAGCACAGGACAAGAGATTGGAATAAAGAGAAATGGAATGAAACGTATCCAACCATTCCTGTACATATTGAAGCTAAAATAGAAATAGTAGAGGCTGGAGTCATAAGCTGATTTCAGCCTCTTACTCTTTATTAAAGGCTTTTTTCTTTAAGATTGTTGCTATTCACTTGTAAAAAGTCGGCGAAAAACAGCCTTATTAAACAAGGTTAGTCAACCCTTCCGTCAGAATTAATGGCCCCTCCTTCGTTATCGCAATCGTATGCTCATATTGTGCCGAAAGCTTACCGTCTGTCGTTCTTGCTGTCCAGCCGTTATCATCCATTTTACTGTGCCAGGTCCCTTCGTTCACCATAGGTTCAATCGTGATGACCATCCCTTCCCTCAGCCGCACTCCCCGTCCAGGTGAACCGAAATGGAATATTTGCGGATCCTCATGGATGGACCTGCCGATTCCGTGTCCCGTGAAATCGCGAACTACCGAATAGCCTTCCCCTTCCACATAGGTCTGGATGGCATGCCCGATATCGCCCAACCGGTTTCCCGGTACAGCCTGGTCAATCCCTTTATATAGGGAGTTCAACGTGACCTCCATCAGCTTTCGTACTTCAACACTCACTTCTCCCACCGCATAGGTCCATGCCGAATCAGCAAGGGCACCATTCAAGTTCACCACCATATCGATCGTAACCAGATCCCCTTTTTTCAATGGAGACTTCCTCGGAAAGCCGTGACATATCTCATCATTAATGGAAGCACAGGTTGCATATTGATACCCCTGATAACCGTACTGAGCTGACTTTCCTCCGTTCTTTTTAAGAAAAACATCCACATATCGGTCAATTTCCATTGTCGTAACTCCCGGTTTAATCATCTTTGCCAATCGTCTATGGCAGGCTGCCAGCAGCTTCCCTGCCTCAGCCATGCTTTGTATTTCTCTCTCAGATTTCAATATTATCATTATTCTCTACTTCCTTTTACCATCTATATTCTAAGTCTTATTCCATTCACCTTTAGGTAGTTCACTAATTTTTGAATAATCACATGTACAGAGGTGAAAATTATAAAAAAAATGAAGTGAGGCCTATATATGACCAGTGCTCTTGAAGCTATAACAGCAGTGATAAAAAATTTTACAGATGATGAACCAAAACTCCCTTTACACGTCGGGGAAGTGATGGACCTTTGGACGGCTTTTACAGCCTTTAAGGAGGCCCATTCCCTCTACCAGGTTGCACTCAATACTACAAACGATACGGATTTGAAAGGCGTTTTGGAAGAGGCACTCGAAGCAAGCCTATCTGACACCAAACGTGTAGAAACGTTATTGCTTAATGAAGGAGTTCCTTTACCCTTGGTAAACCCGAACAAACCCTCTTCGGACCCGAATTCTGTTCCTGAAGGTGTAAGGCTCACAGAAGATGAAATTTCCAATCTTATAGCTGTAAAAATTGCCGCATCCATCACCTTCTGTGCGCAAGCAATGTCTAAAACCATCCGGACCGATGTTGGACTGTTGTTCTTTTCCATACAAGTCAACTTAATGAAGTTTGCAGCACCACTCAAAAATTTAATGAAATCTCGTGGTTGGTTAAGGGTCCCACCTCATTATCGTCCTCCTGGAGCACCAAATGCGTCCAACTGACAATTTTTCAAATGAATCACTGTAGAACTAATTTATGCTAAAAAAATGTGAAAGTGATTGGTGAGGGCTATAAATCCCCCTATCGTTTTTTCGTCATAATAGAAGATGAATGAAGAGGCTTTTAAATACAAGTTTATTGCGGTTGGAAGTTGTAAATATAATCTATATACGATTTTCCAGGAGGAGTTATATGGATGAAAAGCAAAACATACCCAAGGAAGAAGGCCTTGACCATAGCTTAAAGCTGCTGAAGGAAGGCTATCAATTCATCATGAACCGTCGTCATATGTTTCATTCCAATATTTTTGAAACCAGACTACTGGCGGAAAAAGCAATCTGTTTGACCGGGAAGGATGCAGCAGAGGTATTCTATGATAATGATAAATTCAGACGCATGGATGCTGCGCCTAAACGCCTTCAAAAAACACTTTTTGGTGAAGATGGGGTCCAGGGAATGGACGGGCAGGAGCACTTTCATCGCAAAGCCATGTTCATGTCCATTATGACAAAGGACAAACTCCAAGAGATTTCTGACTTAACGAGAAAAACATGGGAAGCTTTTGCACTAAAATCGGAGCAGGAAGATGAAGTTGTCCTATACATAGAAGCAAAAAAAATCTTAACGGAAGTTGCATGTACTTGGACTGGTGTTCCTTTGCAGAAAAATGAATCAGAAAAGTTTGCAGATCAACTTGCTGATATGTATGAATCAGCTGCCGCAATAGGCCTTAAACATTGGAAAGGGAGAAGAGCACGCTCCAGTGCGGAGAATTGGCTGGAAGATTTAGTCGAAGATGTCCGTAACGGTGACTTAGAAGTTCCAAAAGACCGGGCACTATACTCTTTTTCCATGCATAAAGATCTTGAAGGAAAATTATTGGATAAAGAAATTGTTGCGGTTGAACTATTGAATCTATTAAGGCCAATCGTCGCCATTTCTGTGTATATCTGCTTTGCTGCACTAGCATTGCACCAATATCCTGCGGAGGCAAATAAACTCAAGGGGGGTAACAGTAAGACGCTGCAGCACTTTGTACAGGAAGTTCGCCGCTTTTATCCATTCTTCCCCTTTACTGCTGCAAGGGTCAAGGAGAGTTTTTCATGGAATGGCTATGAGTTTGAACAAGACACTCTTACTCTCCTGGACTTATACGGAACGAACCACCATCCTGATGACTGGGAAAACCCCGACCGCTTTGAACCAGATCGCTTTCAAACATGGAATAAGAGTCCATTTGATTTCATTCCACAAGGCGGAGGAGAATACGAAATTGGACATCGCTGTGCTGGTGAGTGGTTGACAGTTGATGTGATGAAGGTCAGTTTGGATTTCTTGGTTAATAAAGTTGAATATGACCTCCCTGAACAGGACTTGAACTTCAGTATGACCGACATTCCGAGTCTTCCAGAAAGTAAAATTAAAATGAGTAATATCAGACTCGTTTAATTAGAATTGGGTGTTATCGGTTTTAACGATAGGCTCTTTTCTCAGAGATTGTTGCTATTCACTAGTAAAAAGTCGGTTATTGGACTTTTTAGGGCTTATCTACTCAGAAATAGGCATGGAGTTTACTCTGGATACCCGAGAAAAGAGCACGACAGTAAGGAATATAACGGTTGGTTGATAAATACGAAAAAGCAACAAAGTTTACGAAAACAGCCTAACGATAACACCCTTCCATAACTTTTAAACTGGGACTTTTCGAATTAGTTACTCAATTCAAATGTCTCTTCAATCTCAATACTTCCTTTTACAGACTGGACCATCGGACAGTTTTTACTTGCAAGCTCTATAGCCGACTCAATCTTGCTCTCCGCCAGATCCTTTCCTTTAATCGTATAGTGGATATGTATTTTCTCGATACGGTTGGCTTCTTTCTCATTACGGGTGACATCCGCCTTAATTGCAATGTCCTCAATTTCCATACGCTTTTTCTTCAGAATACTTTTCAACACGCCACCACTGCAGACTGCGATGGAAGACACCATCAGCTGATAAGGGCGGAAACCGTATTGCTCGTCCCCTGCAACATGCAGCTCCCCGTATTCCAGATTGGTGGTGAACCCTACTTCCTTCATTTTGAATTCCATGTGACTGTCATCTCCTTCTTTTCTCTATCTCTAGAATAGCAAAATTCGAATTAAGCCTGCCAGTTTTTTGTCTGCTTCGTATTATCCATTCCATTATTGCCATAAATTATGTAGAATTAGGGATGGTCAAAATACTTAATATTTGAGGTTGCATCTTATGAATCGTTTTCGTTTTTGGATCCTCGTATCCATCGTTGCAGTTTCCGGCTTCAGCCAAGGAATGCTGCTTCCTTTAATCGCTGTCATTTTTGAAAATAGTGGCGTATCCTCCACCCTGAATGGATTGAACGCTACTGCCTTATATATTGGGATTCTACTCGCATCCCCTTTTATGGAACAGCCGTTGCGAAAATACGGCTATAGGCCTGTCATATTAGTAGGTGGGTTTTTAGTTGTCGTTTCTTTGGCCCTGTTCCCTCTATGGCAGAGCTTTTGGTTCTGGTTTGTTTTGCGATTGCTAATCGGGATAGGCGACCATGCCTTGCACTTTGCCACCCAAACCTGGATCACATCGTTTTCAGCTGAAAATGTACGCGGCAGGAACATCTCCCTTTATGGAGTGTTTTTCGGAATCGGATTTGCCACCGGTCCGTTGATGACACCGCTTGTGGAGATAAACCAGGCGCTGCCATTCATCGTATCTTCCTTGCTTTGCTTAGTTGGCTGGGTGTTCCTTTTCTTCTTGAAAAATGAACATCCTGAGCAGGAAATAGGCGTAAACTCCTTTTTCGAAACCATCAAACGGTTCCGTAAGGCCTGGAAGTACGGTTGGATTGCGTTTCTTCCTCCACTTGGATACGGATTTTTGGAAGCTTCATTGAATGGAAGCTTCCCGATTTATGCTTTGCGTAATGGCATAGAGGTAGGGAGTGTTTCCATTTTGCTTGCTTCCTTTGCCATCGGAGGAATTGTGTTTCAGCTCCCACTTGGGATATTAAGTGATAAATTTGGACGTCGGAATATATTGCTCGTTATCTTGTCGCTTGGCTGCTTGAGCTTTGTTACAGCGAGCTTCCTGGAAGGGACTTTCATCGCCTTAGCGGTATGCATCTTTATCGCAGGAATGCTTGTCGGTTCCACCTTCTCACTCGGGATCAGCTACATGACGGACCTGATGCCAAAGAACCTGCTACCGACAGGCAATCTAATGTGTGGAATTGCGTTCAGTATCGGTAGTTTGGGTGGCCCATTCTTCGGCGGCCTGTTCATCCAGTTCTTTTCCGATATTAGCTTCTTTCACATCATCAGCTTTTTGTTGTTTGTGATATTTTTGTTGACGTATTCTTTTGGAGAGCGTGGATTGGTTGCGGTGAAGGGGTAAGAGCTTGAAAGGTTCACCGGTTAGCTTTTACGGCTAACCGGTGAACTTTTTTTGATTTTTTGAATGCAATACCTTAGGAAATAGGAGGTTATAACACGGATATTCTTTAACTATTACTTTCCAGTATCATTTTAATTTTTTTCAAGTCTTTCTGGTTGGCCTTTTTCATCATGTTAGCCATAAGTGGTGAGACAAGTTTTGAAAACCCTTTTGGTTCCCCTTTGTTTTGAAGACTCATGTTAGTCTTATTTGCATTGATGCTTGTCCACGTATAGGTGGTTTCCATAGGAAAAGGTCCTTGTGCGGTTTTCATGGTGAGTTTCTGCCCTGGAAGATATTCAACGATTTCATAAACATATGCAAGGTCCCGCCCAAGAAATTTTGCCCGAAAAGCAATCATCGATCCAAGAGTCAAAGGCTTTGGACTTCTCCATTCAGCCGAATCGATATTGTCGTACCACTCTGGAGCGTTATCAGGGTTTGCAGCATAATCAGCTACTTCTTTAATCGGGCAATTAATCTCTATTTCAGTTCGTACATTTACCATACTCTCATCCTCCATAACTCGCTTTACTTATAAGGAACAAATGCCCGTCTATCTGCATATGTCTTACAGAGTGAGCAACAAAAAATCTTTGTATTTCCCTCTTTATAAGTGAAATAGTTCCTTACTTTCTTTTTACAAAAATAGCATGTTTTCTTGAAAAGCAATCTTTCTCCCTCATTTCTTAAAGCTTTCGAGTCCTTTACTTCATCTGAATTCGACAATTAACCATATATATACAATTATATCAGTTGGTTAAGAAATGGATATGTAAATAGTGACATTAGTCCTGCTTAGTTGTTCCCTATATTAAGATTTTCCTCTCCTGGTTTAGTGATTGGGATATTACTGCAAATTTAATGCTCACAGTATTATATTTACCCTGTTTTTGGCTGTACAAGTAATATTGATATTTAATCCCCCCACACTTTGTCCGATTCCCGTCATATCTGCCTTCTTATTCCCCCGCTGCTGAGGGGAATTCCCCCCACACAGAGAAACAATTCCTCCACTGAGAATTTAAACCCTCCACACCACCAACTAATTCCACCACACCATCCGGGAATCCCCCCACAACCGAACCTATTCCCACCACATCTGCCAATAATTCCTCCACAACCCCCAAAACACCCCTGTACAGCATCCATTACCTTCATTACATCACCTCATTACCGCAACAAAAGGGGTCTGACCCCTCCCTTTAACCCATTTCAAAAAAACTTTCAAAAAATTGTTCCATTTTCAAATATTCTGTTATATAATAATATCAAATAAACACACACTGTACTAATACAAAGGAGGAGAAAGAAACATGAGCAGACAAGAACGTAAAAACATGATTAATTTTATTGAAGTAATGAAGAAGGCAGATCGTGAGTCATTGGCATTTATGACAGATGCGGACATCGAGCACTTATACAATAATGTGTACGAACAGATGATGATCCACCAAAGTCTATAAGGTTGATCCTCCCTCAGCTTTCCAACACGCAGCGCACAAAACAAAAAACTGCAATCCCTACACCGTTAAGCGGAGGATTGCAGTTTTTCTTTTTGCCCTCTTTCTGACATCTGTCTGTTCACAATAATTATCCCTAATACCACCAGTGTCAGTCCCATTAGTATTGTATAATGCATCACTTCATCCAGGAACACGGCTGACAGCATAACACCAAACACCGGTACCAGGAAAAGGTACATTGAGACCTTCCCGACCTTATTGTACTTCATCACATTGTTCCATAACACAAAGCCCGCAGCTGACAAAAACGCCAGATAGACTACAAGCCCCACCGTGTACAGATCAAATGTAAACGGGAAAAATCCTGCACTTACTCCACCGACAACAATCAATCCAACGGAACCGAAAAGCATCTGGTACGCAGTCAAATAGGAAACATCCATTGTCGCTGCACGTTCTTTGGCCATAATGTTTCCGTATGCTGATGCCATCATTGCAAGCAGAAGCAACAGCTCCCCTATACCGAACTGAAAATCAGCTCCAGCTTTTGGCAGATTCACAACTAACACTCCAGCAAAGCCTAGCGCAATTCCGAGCCATTTCCTAACCGACAACGAGTCATCCGCATATAAGAAATGAGCAAAGAGGATTTGGAAGAACGATGCCGTTCCCGCAATGACAGCCCCCTGCATTCCCGTTGAATAGCTTAACCCAAAATAGAACAATAGGTACTGGAGAAAGGTCTGCATAAATCCAAGCTGCATCAGAGGAACAATGGTTGCTCTTCTCAGTTTTAGTGATTGCCTAAATAGGGTAAAAAATAGAAAGATCATCAATCCCGCTAGCAGGAACCGATAACCTGCAAAAAGAAGCTGTTTATCGTAATCGTTCGCACCTATATCTAAAGCAGTATAGCTCAGCTTAATTGCAGGAAATGCACTTCCCCACAGGAACGTTGCTAACATCGCCGCTGCAATAATGCCAAGCTTGCTTGTGTAAAATTTCTCAGCCGTCAAGGCCCTTCACCTTCTCTCCAAGCTACATTATACACAGAATATCGATAGCCTACATACTGTATAGTCCTGAAGAAGAAAAAATAGTGGATATCTTCAGCTGAATAAACTATAATAAACATTAGATAATAATTAATATAATTTATTGATAACTACTCTCATTAAGATGTATTCCTCATAAAGTATTGCTGCTATCGCATTGATGGCAGCTTTCGTATTTTATTAAGAGTATTGATGTTGATTATTTTTCTCAATTAGGAGGTTAGATAAAATGAAAGAAATGACAGTAGGAGCGCACAAAGATACATTCATGAACAAATTCATCACCCACATTGAACTTATTTTCGCTATTATCTCAGGAATTCTTATTCTTACCGGTTGGTTATTGCTCAGAATGGACATAAACACCGCTGCCATTCCCATTTTCATTCTCGCTTTTCTTATCGGGGGATATTTTAAAGCAAAAGAAGGCATTCAAGATACCATCGAGGAAAAAGAACTGAATGTGGAAATGCTGATGATCATTGCCGCCATTGGTGCAGCAATCATCGGATATTGGATGGAAGGCGCAATCCTCATCTTTATTTTTGCATTAAGTGGAGCACTTGAAACATACACCATGAACCGAAGTCAGAAAGAAATTTCGGCCCTGATGGACATACAGCCTGAAGAAGCATTAAGAATTACCGATGACTCAGAAGAGCGGGTCCACATTTCCGAGCTAGCAATCGGGGATCGTGTCCTTGTAAAGCCGGGGGAACGAATACCGACAGATGGAACAATCGTCAGTGGAGAATCCGCCATTGATGAAGCGGCCATCACCGGAGAATCTATTCCCCTTGAGAAAAAAGTGGACGATGGAGTGTATGCAGGAACGATGAATATCAATGGGTCCATTGTTGTGGAAGTGACAAAACTATCTACAGAAACCCTATTTCAGAAAATCATCAACCTTGTCCAGAACGCGCAAAGTGAAAAGTCCCCTTCCCAGCAATTCCTGGAACGTTTTGAAGGACCATATGTAAAAATAGTGCTTGGTGTTGTGGCAATTATGATGATTCTTCCCCATTTTCTCTTGGGATGGAGCTGGAATGAAACATTTTATAGAGCAATGATTCTCTTGGTTGTTGCTTCGCCTTGTGCGCTAGTCGCTTCAATTATGCCGGCAACGCTTTCTGCCATTTCCAATGGTGCCAGAAAAGGGATACTGTTCAAAGGTGGCGTACATCTCGAAAATCTTAGCCACCTTCAGGCTATTGCATTTGATAAAACTGGTACATTGACAAAAGGGAAGCCCGAAGTGACAGATGTAGAAGTCCGAGATGGAATGTCAAAAGAGGAATTCCTTTATATCGTGGGTTCAATCGAAAGCTATTCCAACCATCCGTTGGCTCAGTCCATTACCTCTTATGCCAAGAAAAACAGCTCGAAGGCATTGCAACGCCCCGAACAGCTCGATGACAAAGCAGGCTGGGGTGTCAAAGGTCGACTAAACGAAATAGAGTACCTTGTTGGAAAAGCGGACTTCGTCGGTGCGGATAGCGCCAATTCTTTCGGAGACGGAATTGCCGAAAAGCTCACCAAATCAGGTAAAACGGTTGTATATGTAAAGGATAACGAGGGAATTGTCGGAGTCCTTGCCTTGAAGGATGTCATTCGAAAAGAAACCGTAAAGGCCATCCAGCAACTGCAGGCACTTCAGGTACAATCAATTATGATAACCGGGGATAGCAAACGTACAGCGGAAGCCATAGCCAAAGAAGCATCGATACAAAAATTCGTTGCCGAATGTCTTCCTGAAACAAAGGTGGAAACCATCAAAAAACTTAAAGACGAGTATCAGATTGTCGGCATGGTCGGAGATGGAATTAACGATGCTCCCGCAATGGCAACTGCAAACGTTGGTATTGCCATGGGAGAAGGCACAGATGTTGCATTGGAAACAGCAGATGTTGTCCTGATGAAAAATGATTTAGAGAAGATAGCGGAAGCCATCAAGCTCTCCAAGCGTATGAACCGAATCATTAAGCAAAACGTCATCTTCTCCATTGTTGTAATCATGTTACTGATCAGTTCCAATTTCCTTCAGATTATTGACCTCCCTTTTGGAGTAATCGGTCATGAAGGAAGCACGATTTTGGTTATATTGAATGGGCTGCGGTTATTGAGATAGGTTATATATAAGAAAACTCTAAAAAAAGCAGCGGGCATCATGCCTAGCTGCTTTTTTGTGCTATCTAGTGGTAGCCGTTTTGTCCATTCGCACTTCCTGAAGTCTTGTTCTTCGGTTTGTGCTTGGAATTCTGCTTTGTACCGCCATCTTTTTTCGTTTGCTTTGTCATGAAAGTTCCCTCCAGATTGGTTAGAGTATCTTTCAAACATAGAGTTCCCGTTTTTGACAGAAAAGACAACTGGGAAATTTTTTTAAAAAAATAAATGTTATCCCGTATTCCCCTGTAGATTGTAGTGCAAGGTGTGAGACTCCGGCGGGAGGTAGCGGTAGACTTGAGACCCCGCAGGCAAAGCCGAGGAGGCTCAAGCACCGCCCCGCGGAAAGCGAACACCTGGAACGGAAATCTACAGGAGTTAAACAGAGTAGCCGCCCTCATGAAACAAAGCTCTTCTTCCATTGCAAAAGAATCGCATTAATCTCACCACCAATAATAATCATCAAACCCGAAATATAAAACCAGACCAACAAAACAATAATCCCTCCAAGACTTCCATACATTGCCGTATAGTTCCCGAAATTACTGACATAGTAAGAAAATAGCAACGATGACGACATCCAGCCGACAGTTGCAAAAAAAGACCCGGCAAGTACATCCCTCAAGCGCAGATGAATATTAGGTGCGGCCAGATAGAGGCAGCTGAAAACGAAAAATAATATCACAAAGCTTACTCCCCATCTGATCGTGTTCCAGATGGTAAGAAACTCTTCTGACAATCCATAGGAAGAAAAAATAAACAAACCTATTTCCCGTCCGAAGACAGGAAGTAATAACGCAACAATAATGACAAAAACCATCGCAAGGGTTAGCAGAATTGCCGTCCCTCTCACAATGAAGAAGTGCCTGTTTTCATTCACATCAAAGGCCCTGTTAAATGCCCGGACAATTGCATTGATTCCATTGGAGGCAAACCAGATGGTCGCAATGATACCGAAGGAAAGCAAATCGCCGCGTTGTTCATTCAAAATCCTGACAACATTACTCTCAATCAGCTTCATGGTATCACCAGGTGCATATTGCGTGATCACACCGAGGACATCATCCTGAGTAATTGGAACATAGGCGATCAGGGTAAGTAAAAAAATGAGAAACGGAAAAAGAGACAATAAGAAAAAGTACGCTAACTCTGCTGACATTCCCAATGCTTCATTCCGGTCGAGGCGCTGAAACAGCTGTTTTCCAAAACGTATAATTCCCATTCACTTTCCTCCAGCACTTATCTTTTTACTCTATTCTATTGTGAGCACGTCCTGCTTACGACAGGTTTTTGCTTTTATGCTCAGCAGAATCCAAATGTCTCGAAATAACTTCCTTCGTTTCGTTCACAATTTCCAACATTTGAGGAGTCGTTTCCTTCAATTGATTCACTTTCAATCTTAAATAGTCTATATCTTTGGATACATCATCGACTGTTGTCTTTACCGTCTCAATGCGCATACGGACTGCATCCGCAATCTCTTGTGGATGCTGAGCCGCATACTTTAATTTTCCACCAACACACTTGCCATTATGTATGACGGTAGTCCTTGTATTTTTATCTAGTAATGAAATGGCTCCACCAATAAGTGCTCCAATCAGCATACCGTCCAACAATCTATTCCTGTTCCCCATGTCAACATCTCTCCTATTCGTTTAATTTTTCTTTTTTTATCGTTTCCAACAAGTTTTGACAACCTGCTTGAACCATGTCATACACTTCGTCAAAATTCCCTGTGAAATAAGGATCAGGCACATCACTAACTTTGCTTTCAGGAACAAAATCAAGCAGCCTTCCAATAAAGCCTGTCTTACTGTAGCCTGCCATTCTTCTCAAATTTCCGAGGTTATCGGCGTCCATCGCAATGATATAATCAAACTCACTCAGGTCCTGTTCTTTTACCTGTCGAGCTGTCATTCCCTCGTAGCTTACCTTCTTTTCGTCCAGCAGGTTTCTTGTTCCTTCATGAGGAGCATGTCCGATATGCCAATCACCAGTTCCAGCAGAATCCACTTTTATTCTATCCGTCAATTCCTGCCTTTCCACTTCATGCCGAAACACCGCTTCCGCCATGGGAGATCTGCATATGTTGCCTAAGCATACAAATAGCACCCGTATCATATAACCTCTCCCTTCCGACCATCTTACCCTTATTATAAACATATTTCGCAACTTTCACGACTCTTCTAATGGTTTAATACCCCAGTTCCCAGAAGAAGATACTGTTTTTCGTCATTTCGTGATAAAATAAGGAAAAGCTTCTGTACGAAAGGACGGTTCAGATGAACTTAACAGAAAAATCAACTGAAAATGTAGAATATATGATTGAAGCCATCAAAGCAAAATTAAAAGTATTAAACCTTGGTGCCATCAAGCCTTCACATTTTGATGAAGAAATGTACGAAGAGCTGAAAGATATTTACGAGCTGGTAATGAGAAAGCCTTCCTTCAGCCCGAACGAGATGCAGGCGATTGCGGAAGAGCTTGGAAACTTACGAAAACAATAATTCTCATACATTAAACACTTACCTCGGTAGGTGTTTTTTTCTTTTCCCAAACCTAAAATGAAGACCTGTTCGTTACAATCCTGTGGACCCCGTCTCCCTCTCAGCTATCTTCTTCAACTGAATAGCCCGCTCTTTGATAAAATTCCTCATATATTTTTTCAGGAACCATCGATCTACCATGATTCCAATTGGTCCTAGTGGAGACTTATATTCAAATGTGTCCACCATCATTGTGCCTGTATCCTGTTCCTTAAATTCATGTGTATGAGTGAAAGAATGAAAAGCGCCTTTCACCATAACGTCCACAAATAAATGCGGTCTACTCATTTCTATAATCTCTGCTGTCAATCGTTGTTTCACTCCAAGATGAACTGCTTCCCAAGTAACTCTATCTCCTTTATTAAGCAATCCTTTTGTCCGCCCGCTAACCGCACGCTCTCGCGTTTTTTTCGTGGTTTTTGTATGCACCTCTACATCTCGTGCAAGGTCAAAGCATTTCTCGATAGGAGCCTCGATATAAATCTGATGTTTTATCACCGGCATTTTATCTGACCTCCTTTTTTCGCCATTATACTTCTTTTGCTTTAAGGAATGAAGTAATAGCCATACCTGACTGTGCATATAAGTGTACAGAGGGGGGATAATCATGTTATTTCTTTATGCAGCAACCATTGGATTTGTACTATTATTATTTTTATTAATGGGAATCTTTCTTTACAATGTCTCTCAAGGCTTGAACAAAAAGGATGCCATCGAAATCGATCCTCTGCCTCCAGAACCGACAGAAGAAGAAACGAACGGGATATATTGAATGTACAGAAAACCTTATTGATTGAAGCGCCTGGAACGGAGATCAACAGTAAATGCAACAATAAATGATTTGATTTGAAACAGCCTCTAGAAGGTTGTTTCTTTTTTTATTTCCTACTTTTAAGGTAAAATGATTCTTAGAATAAATCGGACGTATAATCAGGGGGTTTTACTATGGATACAATCACCCATACGCTTTTTGGCATGACTATATATGGCGCAGTAGATAAACGAGAGGATGACAAAAAGACAAAGATAGCTATGTTTGTTTCTGCTGTTGGGGCAAGCCAGATACCGGACAGTGACGTTATCTCAAGCCTATGGGATACAGAAGGAATGTACCAGATGTGGCACCGGGGAATTACACATTCTTTATTCATGGTACCAGTTTGGGCGCTGCTCTTCTTTCTGATTAGCATCTGGTTTTTAAAAAGAAGGGATTGGAGATTCCTTTGGGTACCGCTTATCGCCGTTTTCATACATAATACAGCTGATTTGTTCAATGCCTGGGGAACAGGCTATCTTGAGCCCTTCTCATCGATAAGGATAACGTTTGGCACAATACCTATTGTGGATTTTGTCATCTGGTTGATCATTGCCATTGCCTTCTTCGCGAGAAAACTTTGGAATAGGGAAAGACATCTGTTGTACCGCCTAGTATGGCTATTAATCATCGTGCATGTAACCATCCAGACAAGCCAAGGATATCTATTGTATAAGCAGTATGAAGACAAGTACGAGCAAGTTGCCTTATCTGCCAGCTTTCTACCTTGGCATTTCTCAGTTATCGGGAAAAACGGTCAGGCAGTTGAAATACTGGATGATGCATTGTTCACTTCCCCTAAACTGCAATACACCTTGGAGTCAGCAGAAGAATCTGACCTGAATGAACTCTTTGCACAAGTACCCGAAGCCAAAACTCTCTATGAATGGTCCCCATTTGTGGTCATAGTTGATGACGACGAAAGACTTGGCATATACGACCCAAGATTCTATCGGAATGGACAATCATTTTTATTTGAATATATTGAAAAACAATAATGCTAAATCAGGATAGTGCCTGATGGTTGGCTCTATTCAGAACCATTCATTCTTCAGAAAGAAATCCATTTGCTTTCAAACAACACCTTGTTGATTGCTGTGCAAGGTGTGAGACTCCGGCGGGAGGTAGCGGTAGACTTGAGACCCCTCAAGCGTTGGGAGGAGGCTCAAGCACCGCCCCGCGGAAAGCGAACACCTGGAACGGAAATCAACAAGAGTTACAGTTTTAAAAATTTTTTCTGGTTTTTATATTTTTGATGTATATTATTCTACTAATCTGGGAATAGTATAATTAAATACTAAAAAACAAACGAGGTGCTAGAGAATGATAGTTTCAAAGAGATACTTTTTAACGGACATGGAACGTGAAAGTGTAGAACAGACTTTAACAAACAAAGGCCACCTGCGTGAAGAAGTACTAGGCATGGATGATGAAGAAATCATTCATATTTATCAAAAATACATGGTACACGATCTCATTGCGAAATAACATATATCTCCCCCCTTATTAGAAAACCGTGACGGATTGTCCGGTTTTTTAGTTTGACAATAAATCTTATTTTTTCTTCTATTTTGAGCATAGACAAGGGTTTCTCCCCTTTTCCACATACATTTCCCGAGAAATTCTGACACTCTCAAATAGAGAAGAACGCAAAAAAACGACTTTGCAATTAAATGCAAGGTCGTTTTATCTGCTGTTTTCGTAAAATTTATTGCTTTTTCGTATTAATAGACCAACCGTTATATTCCTTGCTATCGTGCTCTTTTCCTGGCTATACGGGATAGACTGCATGCCTAATATAGAATCGATAAGCGGTGAAAAATCCAAAGGCCGATTTTTTACTAGTAAATAGCAACAATCTTTTAGAAAAGAGCCTATCTATTTTAAGGGGGGAGTATTTTTTTCTGGTTACTGAGGGCTTAACCCTTTTATAAGATCCATTCTCGGCTTAACGACATCCACTTTAATTCCTTTGGCTTTGTACTTTTCTACAATCTTCCTGACGTCAATCCTCTTTTTTGCTTTATCGACTGTTTTTTGCATGTTTCAATCGCCTCTATTCGTTAGATTTTTGGACTTATCTCACATACATTTTCATTATTGCTTAGAACATTTGTTTAACCAGCGTCATTTCCGTCTCTTCTAGCTTTCCGTCTCTGTAGTATGAGACTTTCATCTTATCTCCAATGTTTTTTTCGTTATAGA
This sequence comes from Bacillus sp. LL01, assembly GCF_001037965.1. Lineage (NCBI taxonomy): Bacteria > Bacillati > Bacillota > Bacilli > Caryophanales > Bacillaceae > Bacillus > Bacillus sp. LL01. Next base: position 196,015 of record NZ_LFEL01000005.1, read on the forward strand.
GAAATTTTCTTAGCCCAAGAGCATCGTTTATTTCCTGACCATCCAGTTTTACGATGACGTCATATTGTTTCATTCCGGCTTTGTCTGCTGGTGATGTCGGCTCCACACCAGTCACAACAATCCCGTTCTTTACATCTTCAGGAAGCTTCAGGGTCGATCTCTGGGCTTCAAGCGGAACATCCGATAATGAAGCCAATCCTACACCCATAAACGGTCTTTGAACTTCCTTATGCTGCTCCAGATCTTCAATGATAGGTTTCACTGCACTGATTGGAATGGCAAAGCCTATGCCTTCTATTCTCGATTGGGAAATCTTCATAGAGTTAATTCCGATCACTTCACCTCTAAGGTTGACAAGTGCTCCACCACTGTTCCCAGGGTTGATGGCTGCATCGGTTTGAATGACATCGGCTTCCCAGTCAGGTTGGCCGTTCTGATCTATATCAACGGGAATAATCCGCTCTTTTCCACTGATAATACCTTGAGTAACAGATCCGAAAAATTCCAATCCAAGTGGATTTCCAATGGCAATGACAGGCTCACCAAGTGTAATGGAATCCGAGTCGCCGAATGTTGCCACTTGTTTAATGTTTGCATCATCCACCGTCAAAACGGCAAGGTCAGTCAATGCATCACTTCCAACCACATCGGCTTCCACCCGTGTTCCATCTACCAGGCTCACTTCCACTTTGGAAGCTCCATCAATCACATGAGCGTTGGTTACAATATACGCTTTACCGTTCTCTTTCTTGTAAACCACTCCAGAGCCGGTTCCTGCCTCCTGGTCGCCTTGAGCACCACGTGGATCAAACAGGGAATTTCCACCTCTTTGTATATTCACTACCCCAACTACAGCTTCGGAAACGTTTTCTATCGCACTTGTTATATTTGTTTGTATTTTTTCATATTCCACCTTGTCTGTCTGGACTACCGAGTTGGTTTCCACACTCATCGGGGCATCTTCAGAAGCATTCTCTTTGTTGTCCATATAAAAACCCCAATCCAGGAGTACCGGCAACATGGACACGACTCCGAGCGCGCCGATTACCCCACCGGTTATGGATGCAAATACCAGCTTTCCGAACGTTTTTTCCTTACGTGATCTTTTTTGAGTTACATGATCGTCATAATAACCCATATTCCTTCACCTCATCATGAGAATCTTTTTTTTATCTACTTCTATTAAACCCTAATACGATGAAAGTAAGCTTAAAGAAAAATGAGAATATGATGAGAAATGAGGATGATGTTCTCTGGTCAGATTTCTTCATCAAAAGCTGCATTTAAAGTTACTGTGATTTGCGTCCATTCTCCTTCTGTACTGTCGGCTGAAATGGAACCTTTATAGGTATCCACCATTCTTTTGGCAATGGATAAGCCGAGTCCTTGACCACCTTTTTCTCTGCTTCGCGCTTTATCCACTCTGTAGAAACGATCAAATATCTTGTCTAGATCATCTTGCGGAATACCAATTCCGTAATCCTTTATGGTCATGATGAACTTGTTGTTGATTTTTCCTGTGGCAACCTCGACTGTTGTGGAGTCCTTGGAATACTTCACCGCGTTATCAACCAGGATGATAAGTACTTGTTCCAAGTGCCTTTCAGCAATGGCGACTTTAACTGATCCTGTTATGTTATTTGAAAAATCAAATGTAATATCAGGGTAGAGCAGGCTGAATTTTTTCATCACATCTTCCACTACATGAACGGGTTCGATCAAGTCTTCCGCCACTTCTAATCGGTCGGATTCCAGACGTGTCAGCTCTAAAAGCTCGTAAACGAGCATTTTCAACCTTTCCACTTCTTGCTGCGACGCTTTCAATGACTCCTCCAATACTTCAGGGTCATTTTTCCCCCAACGGTTCAACAGTTTAAGATGCCCCTCCAAAATGGAGATTGGCGTGCGCAGTTCATGTGAGGCATCCTCCACAAACTGTTTCTGTTTCTGAAAGGACATTTCCACATCATCCATCATTTCATTGAATACATTGGATAGGTCGGCAATTTCATCCTTTTGGTTTTTATCCTGGGGAACACGTTCCTTAAAGCCGCGCATCTTGATACGTTTCATTGTGTCCGTAAGCGCTTGGATTGGGGTAAGCAGCCGTTTGGCAATAAGCATGCCTCCCACTCCACTTAACAAGATTGCTCCTGCTCCGGCAGACCAGGTAACAAGGAAAATCAGCCCTCGTAACCGCTCATAGTTCTTTAAATCCCGAATAATTTCTATGTACCCTATAAACCCATTTGTTATCACCGGTTCGCGGTGTATCAAGTAATGTTTTCCGTTCACTTTCACATGCTCCAGGTTCTCACTCTCCACAGGTGTGATAAGCAGCTCCCGCGGGAGATTGGTCGCCACTGCTAGAAGCAGAGTTCCTTCACGGTCAATTACCCTGATCAGCTCATTGGTTTCGTTCACCTTCTCAATAAAACCGCTGCTGTTGATAATTTCAGTTCGTCCAACAAAGAATGGCTGCTCCGAAAAATAAGCCTGGATCTCTTTCATCTTTTCTTGGATATTACGTTCCTCCTGCTCGATCATCCACGTTCTCATCACATAATATTGAACAGAATTGTATGCTACAAATAGGACGAAAAGAACCAGTGATGACCAAATGGTTATTTTCCATCTGATTGGCAGCTGCTTTATATACCTTAGGAATGCATTCATTTCCTCATCACATAACCCGTCCCACGCACTGTTTGTATGTAGCTTTCATCATCCGGTCTATCAATCTTGTTTCGCAGATAGCGGACATATACGTCCACTACGTTTGTCTCTGCATAAGACCCCAGTTCCCAGACTTTATCAAGTAGGAGCTCCCTTGTTAATACCCTGTTGATATTCGTCATGAATACAACCAGAAGATCATATTCCCTTTTTGTTAAGTCTATTTGTTCATCATCACGTGTCACAGTCCTCGCATCTAGATCCACTTCTAGCTCCCTGAAAGAAAGGACATTAGGTGCCTCTTCTTTCTTTCCTTCCATACGACGGAACAGAGCACGTATTCTTGCAAGAAGCTCTTCAATTGCAAAAGGCTTTGACATGTAGTCGTCAGCACCGCTATCAAGTCCTGAAACCTTATCCATCACACTGTCGCGGGCAGTGAGCATGATAATGGGAGTCTCTTTTACTGCACGAATTCTTCGGCAAACTTCCATGCCACTTAACCCTGGAAGCATCAGATCCAGCAGGATAATATCCCACTCTTCTTTTAAAGCAATTTCAAGCCCCTCTCTCCCGTCATAGGATGTGGCCACTTTAAAACCTTCATATTGTAATTCTAGCTCAATAAAGCGGGCCAGGTTTTTTTCATCTTCTATTATTAGGACTCTGCACATGGTTGCACCTCTACCTTAAGAGTGGCTTCTTGATTATATTTTAGACGTATTGACTGATTTTAACTCTCTCTTTAATACTACCTAATTATTGGTTCAGATGGGATGAGAATTTGATGAGAATTGAAAGTGTAATATTAGTGTAACTTCATTGTAAAAATCCACGTAAAAAACCGGTCCACATGTCCATACAAGTGTACCGGCCTCTTGATCCTGCTATTTAGTCGAATCTCTTCATAATCTGGTTCTGATAGTCCTTGAAAACGGCAGAATTGGCATCCTTCTTCTTTTTTTGGATGATTTGCTGAAGTCGGAGCTGTTTTTCTGACAGCCTCTGGTTCAACCGGACTTCCTCCACCTCACTGTTGGCCCCCTGTATCAGGTCCTCCAGGTATTCAATCTCGGTCTTGACTTGCTGTTCTTCCATCATCCCGGCATTTTTCATCATTTTGTAAGCCATTCTCATTTCTGGAGGGACATCGGATAAATCCTCAAGCTCCAATCGCTTGCCGTATCCCGGCAGGTTCTCGAATTCCCCATCCTCATATGCTTTCCTGATCTTTTCATCCGTCAATCGAAAAAAGTCCACCGCTCTCACCCTTTTCTTTTTCGTTACTACTAGTGTACCCCAGTTAACTGGAAAAGAGTGTGTACTTTTTCTGAACATTCTTACAACTATTTTAAATTTTAGTGTTCCCTTAATCTTCTATTGTCTGATAGGCCATTGAGCGTTATAATACTTGTTTGTGGGTCCTGTGCGGCCGGGTGGGAGAGGGAAACTGAATAAGGTGTTTTATTTATGCTTCAATGGATGAAGAATTTATTTGATCTGGCTGGTCATGAGACGACTTTAAAGCGTGAGATGATGGCCGGAATGATCTCTTTCTTTACCATTGTGTACATTATTGCTGTTAATGCAACGATTCTTGCAGAAGCAGGTATTCCGATCGAAGCCGGAATTATTGCTACCATCCTCACTTGTGTAGTGGGCTGCTGGCTGATGGGATTTTGGGCGAATGCGCCAATCATCCTCGTTCCGGGTATGGGAATCAACGCGATGTTTACTTATACGTTGGTTCACTCCATGGGATTAACCTGGCAAGAAGCATTGGGCGTCGTAGTGGTTTCTGGTGTAATTGTGACGATTATTTCGTTTACAAAACTTGCACAAGTGCTACTCGAGGCGATTCCAAGTTCTCTGAAGCATGCAATTACGGTTGGTTTAGGGTTATTTTTGACCCTGATCGGTTTGGAAAAAGGCGGACTTATCGTAAAGGGTGAAAATTCTCTGTTATCACTGGGAGATGTTTCAAGTCCTTTTGTGATAGGCACGATTCTTACTGTGATTATTGCCATCGTTCTGTTTATGCGAAATGTCCCAGCCAACTTTTTAATCAGTATCATTGCTGGTACAGTTATCGCGGCTGCTTTGGGAGTGGTAAACTTCTCCGATGTTGGTGGAAGTGCTTTACCATTGGATAGCTATCTTTCCTTATTTGGTGCCGTTTCATTTGCAAAGATTGGAGAGTTCACATTTTTAGTGGCTGTCTTCTCTTTAACGATGGTTCTCCTATTTGAGAACATCGGGCTGATTAACGGCCACCTAGGAATGATCAACCGTCCTGAAAAGTTCAAGCGTTCCTTCCAGGCAAACGGAATCTCCATTTTAACGAGTGGACTGTTCGGTACCAGCCCTACCGTTTCAACAGTGGAAACGGCAGCAGGTATTGCCGCTGGCGGAAGAACCGGTGTAACAGCAATAACGACAGGAAGCCTATTTTTGCTTTCCATATTTGCGATTCCCTTCATTAAAATAATTCCTGGCAGTGCGATTGCGCCAATCTTGATTATCATTGGTGTATTGATGCTTCAATCTGTGAAGCAGATTGACTTCCAAGACCTTTCTGAAGGATTCCCTGCGTTTCTTGTAATTGTAATGATTCCATTCTCTTACTCTATCGCAGACGGTATCGCATTCGGATTCATTGCCTACCCGCTCATGAAGCTGGCACTAGGCAAAGCAAAAGAAGTCTCCGCTCCACTATATGTGATCGCGGCACTCTTCTTCCTGACGTATCTAACAAATGTGCATTGATGATTCAAAGGATGATTTTTAGAGATTAATTGATATATAGAAGTCAAAAAAAAATCCTTGAGGGGGTCAGACCCCTCAAGGATTTTTTTGATTTATGGCGAATACTATATGTTTCGGACTCTTTCACTCATCCTCCACACTTTACCTCACAAATGCCTCCAGGCGATCAGAGAACGCATCAACCAACCACCTCGGATGCATCGGCAACAGGTCATGCGGCAGCTTGTTCGGAGCAAAGTACTCGAGCTCGATCAGCGCGGGATCCTTCTTGGAAGTCGACCCCCCTGTAATTTCCGCTTCGAAATAGGAAGTCACAAACTGCACCAACCGGCCATCCGGGTATTCGAACGTTTGCGACTCAGGATCGGAGTAGACTCCAATCAGGCGATATGGATTAACAACCAAGCCTGTATCTTGAAACACCTCGCGCACAGCCGCTTCCTCCACCGTCTCACCCGGTTGTACATGTCCAGCAGGGATCGTCCATAAGCCGACGTCCGCTCTCTTTTGTAATAATATTCTTTTCTGCTCATCAAAGATGATCACTGCCACAGCAGGATACATGCTTATCGGTTTTTGTTTACTCATCATAGGAATACTCCTAACACTACTTTTTTACCTAGTCTAACGCGGTCGCACTCCACTTTCAACGAATAGCCCCATCCCCGGATAAAAATAGGTCTTTTCTCCAGATGAAATATTCCATAATGTACATATTTCGTGGTCAGAAGCTACCAATCTGACAAGTTACCCCCATAAAAAAACCAGCGCATCTTATACTCGCTGGTTTAATCCATTCATTGTGCGAATTTCCTCTTTTGTTGGTTCTGTACCCAACTCATAGATGGATACGAATATTTTGTCTAATATCAACTGTTGCTTATTCCGATGCTCTTGAGTTTTCTTCTCATTAAGAGGACTTGTGTAGGCATCAGGGCTGTATTCTGTGTTGTGCAACTCTTCGAACAACCTTTCAATCTCGTGGATCTCATGTTCCGAAGCCAATACTTCATAGTACTTGACCTGTTCATCGAATGGTTCCCGGTGTATCTGGCCGGTTTCCATTGTTACATAGTAAGTATATCTTTCCATGAGGATTCCCTCCTATCAAAAATCACATGCCATTATGCACTTTTAGTACTTGTGGATGTGTTTTTTCTTTCTTTATAATACTTAAAGCCTTCTTTCACCAAAATGGGTAACACGGCAATGAACACTCTTCGAAATAGTTTCCCCATACTATCGCCTCCTTATATTTATAGTGTTGTAATACCCGCACTTCTCCCCTATAAAACAAATTCATCTTTCAATTGAGCACATTCAAGAACACATTATTAGTTTTAATTCAAGATAACATGGTGCCTTGTCATCTACTCGGAATTAAAAGAAACCTGAATTTCTCTAGACAATCACAAGAGAAGTTCAGGTTTTTAGTAGGTTTTAATAGAAAAAGTAATTTTGCCCTCTTCTGTTTCCCGATAAGGAATTCCGGATGACTCAAAAGAAGATAGTAGCACTTCTTTTTCTTTATTTTCCAATATTTCTAGTCTTGCCGAAGCATCTGCCAGTTCTTTCTCCTCCATTCCCAAACCGTGAAAATAGTGATAAAAGAACATATACCTCGCGGATATAAGATCGGCGGCTGCTTCTTTATGCCCCTCCCAACCTGAAGGAGTTTTCAATTGACTAGCAGCAGTCATAATGGCACGCAATTCCTGCTCATCCTCTAAAGTAAATGAAGAAGCTCTCCCCTTTTCCAAGCTATCTATTATCGAATCAGAGTATTGCTCACTTTTTCGAAGAAGCTCATTCATTTCATGAATATAGGCCGCCACCCTCTCGTGCTTTTTCACATGCATTCCATCATAGAAACTTAGACCGGTAATGACTCCCACAATTAAGGTCAGCATGCATAAGAAAAAAGTGACCGTTTTTGTGTTGAATTCCCAAAAACTTTCTTCTTCCGATTCTTCTAGTTCTTTTTCATTATTCCATATATTCATAGGCTGTGATTCCCCGTTTTTTTCTAGAATATAACATAACTATCCAATAAAATCCATCTATTGAAATTAGATAAATAGTTAAGAAGGCTCCCCTGTCACCTGTATTTATATTACCATATTATTCTTGTATTTTTACCCCCACAAAACGACATTCTTCTTAGAACGTATATAAGAGACCTAAACTAACTAACTAAATGATTGGGTGAATTGACTATGTTTTCAACAACTGAAATTGGGATCGACTTAGGAACAGCAAATACGCTGGTTTATAGTAAAAGTAAAGGGATTGTGTTCAATGAACCGTCCGTTGTAGCAATTGATTTAGAAACAAAGGCCGTGCTTGCTGTTGGTACAGAAGCCAAAAACATGATCGGTAAGACACCGGGAAGAATCGTGGCCGTTCGACCATTGAAGGATGGCGTTATCGCAGATTTCGACATCACGACAAGCATGTTAAAACAAATCATGAAAAAAGCGAGCAAAACGATGGGCTTCTCCATCCGTAAACCAAGTGTGGTAGTTTGTACTCCATCAGGTTCCACATCTGTTGAGCGTCGTGCGATACACGATGCCGTTAAAAATTGTGGCGCAAAGCACGTACACCTGATTGAAGAACCTGTAGCAGCTGCAATCGGAGCAGATCTTCCGGTAGACGAGCCTGTGGCAAACGTAGTAGTGGACATCGGTGGCGGTACAACAGAGGTTGCCATCATCTCTTACGGTGGCGTTGTTTCTTGTAACTCTATCCGTGTAGGTGGAGACCAATTCGATGACGATATCGTGCATTACGTACGAAAAAACTACAACCTGTTGATCGGTGAGCGTACAGCCGAGCAGGTCAAAATGACAATAGGCTACGCATTGGTGGAGCATGAAGACCTTACCATGGAAATCCGCGGACGTGACCTTGTAACAGGATTGCCGAAAACCATTGAATTACATTCTACCGAAATTCAAAAAGCAATCAAGGAATCTCTTCTTCACATTCTAGAAGCAATCCGTGCAACACTCGAAGATTGCCCACCGGAACTAAGTGGGGACATCGTGGACAGAGGGGTTATCATCACTGGTGGAGGCGCACTCATGAACGGCATGCAAGAATGGCTAAGCAACGAAATCGTTGTTCCTGTTTATGTTGCTCCAAACCCATTAGAGTCTGTTGCAATCGGCACAGGTAAATCTTTATCAGTAATTCATAAGTTGCAGAAGGCTGCGACTTGAGTTTAAGTTTATATTGAGAGGAAACCGGGCTCCTGATGGGTGCCCGGTTTTTTAAATCCGCATACACTTTAAAGAAGGTACTTCCCTTTCTTTAAAAGAAAAAAAGCCCCTCCCCATACATCCACGGGAAGAGACCTCCAAATCCAAATTTCAAAACAATCGATCCTGATAAAAATAATTCGGCAACACAATCTTATTTTCATAAGACTTATGGAATATATGTGTGGCAGCCGGGGACACCGGCGGAATCAACCAGGCCCATTCGCCCGTCACATGGCGGCAACTTTCCGCTTCGCGCTCCTCGAAGTGCTTGAATTGCATCGCTGCAGTATGGTGGTCGACAATGCTGACTCCCTTTTCCTTGAAAGAGTGAACCACCGCGAGATTCAATTCAATCAGCGCCTTATCCTTCCACATCGTTGCGTTTGTACTTGTGTCCAGTCCCATGATGGAAGCCACTTTCGGAAGCATGTTGTATCTGTCGGTATCGGCAAAATTTCTCGCACCAATCTCCGTCTCCATATACCAGCCGTTGAACGGTGCGGCTGTATAGTGGATTCCCCCTACCTCCAATCGCATATCTGAAATTAACGGGGTGCCATACCATTTCAACCCGAGGTCACTGAACGCGGGTAAATCAGGGTGCACTACCGTAACCTCCAGAACGATCTCCTCTGGAATAGGAAACCATTTCGGCTCCGCTCCATCCAGTTGCACCACTAATGGCAGAATATCAAAATGCGTGCGTGCACCTTCCCATCCAAGCTCCTCACATTTCCTCGTCAAATCAATGGATGCAGGATCTCCGATGATTCCATACTCCGTCTCATACCCTGCATAACGAAGAAGTTGATGGTTCCAGATACGCAGTTGATTCCCCGCCTCTTTTTGCTGGCGAAAGACAGTAATGGTAGGCTTTATTTTTCCATGGTTGGTGGCGAAATCAATGTGATGTGTCAACGCCGCAGCAATGTCCTCCTCCGTGTGCAAGTCACGGCGATCTATCACATGTAGTGAATTCCAGAAAAGCCTTCCTATGCAACGGTTACTGTTTCGCCAGGCCATTTTCGCTCCATGGGCCAGTTCCTCATATGTATGCTCGTAATATCCGTAAAGGTTTATTTCATCTTTTATTGTCAGCAGCCTTACAGACATATCGTCCTCCGGCTTCCCTAGTTCCTGATAGCACTGCAGAATGAATTCCTCTGCTTTATTTAAAAGAGTTTCCTTTGTTTCTAACAATATATCCACCTCAAATAAATTTCCCTCTACTCATTGTAAACTTTTTCAGTTAGGAAAAGAAACTTTTGAGTATTGGAATTTAAATAGAGACAGGTCCCTCCACCTAATTCTGGGTCGAGGGATCTGTCCCTAAAGCTCATTTTGTCACCAATTGTTTGAAGTTCTGACCTAATATCTCTTTCATATTGTGGACGGTGATGAACGCCTGATCGTCCGTTGTACCGATGAATTTTTTCAATTTGGAGAAATCCTTCTTGTTCAAGATGGTCGTGATAACCTCTTTTTCATCAGAGGTAAATGCCCCTTTTGCATAGTGAAGGGTTGCTCCACGCCCCAATTGCCCAACTATATAGGAACGAATTTGATCGCTTTCACTGCTGATGATGACTACTTCACGCATTTCGTTTACCTGCTGAAGAACGTAGTCAATAACCAGTCCGTTTAAAATAACACCGAACACTGCATACATACCAACTTCCGGTCCGAATACAAGGATGGATGATAGAGCAATGAAGATGTCTGCCATCAGTACTCCACGGCCCATATCCACCGAAAAGTATTTATTTAATATTAAGGCAATAATATCCGTACCGCCTGTTGAAGCGCGTTGATTGAATACAAGCGCAATTCCAAGGGCCGCAATACATTGTCCGATAATCAACTGGATCAGGATGTCCTCACTGATTGGTCCGCTTATCGGGAAATAGGCCTCCAACAGCCATACCATCACCGAAAGCATGACACTCGCATAGATTGTTTTCGCTCCAAACCCGAAACCAAGAAGCAAAAATCCCACAAAAAATAAAGCTATATTAACCAAAAGCATTAACACACCAATGGATAGCATCGGAAAAACATCATTCAATATTATGGAAAGTCCACTGACTCCCCCTGTCGCCAAGCTATTAGGTGAGAGGAAAAAGTGTACATGTATCGCAACAAAAAGAGGACCTACGTGCAAGAATAAAAGTGTTTTCAAATGTTTGTTCATACCGGTCAGCCTCCCTCTAATTTTTTCAGTCTATTTGGGATTATAAAGACCTTGACCGGGCATGTAAACACATAAGCAAGAAGTTGCACAATTGAAAGCGGATTAATTAAACGCGGATTGGTTTTTCACGTGCAACAAACGTTCGTTTAAAAAGTTCTTGTCTGGAAAACTATTAGGCAGCCTTGGAATTGGTCTGTTTCAGCCAAAGAGTGACATTAATCTTATTGCAGACGGTAAAATAGTGCATTAAGGTGAGCAGTACCATTCCTGTGTTCATCCCCAAAATGACGCCGTTCATCTGCAGGTTTGGAAGCGACCCCAGTATGAACATCAGCAGGAATGATATGCTTGTCGACCAGATCGAATGCAAGAAGGCATCTTTAATTAAGCCCAGTCCTATTAGGTAAGCCTGTAACGGGGCAACAAATAAGTGAAATAGGAAAAATGGCCATAACAGCTGCACATAGGACGCTGCATGGGAATTTTCAAAAAAGATGTTGGTAAGCGGGATCGCAAAGTGATAGAACACCATGACTACAGGAATTCCATAGATGAAGGTGATAATCATTACTTGCTTCAACAACTTCTGCATTTTTGTATAATCATGATTTACATGTGCCTCAGATACCGTTGGAATCAGCACAATCAATAGGGAATGGGCGATAAACCCTGGGAAGAATCCGATGGAAAGGGCGACTCCGGCAAGCAGGCCAAATTCTTCAAGCGCAATAGTGTGACTTAGCCCCGCTTTCACAAGGGCTATTTTTATCAAGAATGGTTGAATCGCATTTGTCACGGCGTGAAATAGACGCATACCAGTCGTCGGAATCGACACCTCCAGCAGGTTTTTTCTTACCGTTCTCCCATCTATGCGAGCGGCTGCCTTCGTTTTCAGTTCAATATATTGAAGCCTGTACATATAGAGAAGATACAAGCAGACAATCAGTTCTGTTCCTATTAACGTACTGATGGCAATCAGAATGGAAACTTCTAACGAAAAATGAAAGAAGTGGTACACAACTACTAGCAAACCCAATTGCACCACTTTCCTTAGAAAGTTGGAGATGGCTATTTTCCCCATGTGCTGCAGACCCATAAAATATCCCCTGGCTATGGAGGAAAAAGAGATTACCGGAATCATAATCAGCACAAGCCATTTCACAAGCGGGTGATAATGCTGGAACACCGGAATTAACGGCAGAGTGAGAGCCGCAATTATCAGGACCATGATTGTAAAAACAACAGCTAGTCTCATGGCATGGTGCAACATGCTTTGGTGGTACTTCTCCTCCTTAGCGGCTACGAATTTTGAAATCGAAATCGGCAGCTCCAAACTCGAGATTACCACCACCAAAAAAATCACCGGAAGAACAGACATATACAGCCCCATACCTTCTTCCCCGAGGTTTTTAGCCAGTATCATGTTCACTATAAATTCTATGCTCTCTCCTAAAAAGGCAGCGACTGCCAGGAGTAATGTCCCTTTAAAAAATTTATTCATTTCCTGTTTTTCCCCTCTCTCAACCTCTCGTCGGAATCCATTTCCTATTTTATGAGACAAGGTGTGAAAATATGGCTGGAATCTTGTGAGCACTTTTACTTAATCTCTAGTTATTGCACACCGGGATGGTTATGTCCGCACGTTGAAAGGAATAGTATTAGTAAGGAAAGAGAGGAGCTGATTCTTATGTGGAGACTTTCACTTAATATCGCTGCATTCATACTGGTTTTAATAGTGAATTACTTGGCCAATGCCCTGCCGCTCAACGGTCTGACCACAGGCGACATTGCAAACCGTATCACCGTTCTTTTTCAGCCAGCAGGCTATGTATTTTCCATTTGGAGTCTGATCTATCTGCTGCTTGGCATCTGGATCATCCGCCAGTTCCCTAAATCGCGCAGAGGTCTGCCCATCTATGTGAATACGAGCGGACTTTTTGTCTTAAGCTGCTTGTTGAACAGTGCTTGGGTTGTGTTGTGGCATTACGGTTTCTGGGTAACAACGGTTGTCGTGATGATCAGCTTGTTGCTGACGCTTATTGCATTATATCTGAAAATGCGTGAATCGAATCCAGGCAAACTGGACTTTGCCACCTTTTCGATTTACCTGGGATGGATTAGCGTTGCGACCATCGCCAATATCAGTTATGTGCTGGTGGAAAAAGGGTGGGATGGCTTTGGGCTTTCGGATGTGACGTGGACGGTGATCATGCTGGTCGTGGCGACGATGTTGGCTGTCTGGTTCCGGATATCTCAGGATGACTGGATCTACCCGCTTGTGTTTGTTTGGGCTTTTATTGGAATCGGTGTGAAGAATATGGCCGATTACAGCAATGTGGCGTATGTTGCGTATGCGCTGGCAGCCCTGATTTTGGTGATGACATTGCTTGGAGGGAAGGTTGGAAAGAAAGAGTAGGTTAAAATGATAAAAGTACGAGCCTTGGGTGATGCAACCTAAGGTTCTTTTTGTGGCCGGTTCGGTTACCTTATAGTGCAAGGTAAAGCCATTTTCCCAAAAAATGATAGGATTTCGGCATACTAGAGCACCTTGCTTCATTGCTTCCTTTCAATCCCCCCATTAAAATCAGTTTTCTCCTTACTATAAACCTTCCTTTCCCCCACTGCAGAAGGTAATTCCCCCATAAAGCGAGTTAATCTCTCCACAGCGATTTTCATCCCCCCACTCATGGATATAATCCCTCCATACGGACAGTTATTCCCGCCACATTTTAGGATATTCCCCCCACAACAAGCATTATTCCCTCCACTACTCCGATAACCGCGAGATATACCCAAAAATTAAAAGCTAGAAACCCACCTACAGGTTCCTAGCCCTTCCTCATCCAATAAATTTCCTTCGCCCGCTCATACACCCCATAATCCGCACCAAACTTCTCTTCAATCCAAAAACGCATCTCCTCATCAGTCAGTTCCTCTTCCATGAAAGATTGGTCCTTGAATCGTCTGATCGCATTCTCCCTCAACTGATACGGAACACCGTCAATATAGCCGAACATTCTTAAGGTGTGAAACGCAAAGCCCTCCTCCCAATTATGGGAATCAAGCAACGGTCCGACCATATCCTCAAATGAAACAGGCTTCAACCCCAATGATTTCGTCGGACCCGGATTCCGCTCCACCAATGCCTCATCCCCGTTCACTTGATAGCTGAAGGTCTCCATGTCCGTCTCCACGACAAAGGAGGAATGTAACGGAAACGCCTGGAAAAACGGGGCACAGTATCCCACATCCACATAGTAAGGCTGATCTAGTTCTACTTGCAGGCAAAGATGTCCAGGTGTCATATACAGGTAATCGACCTTGAAGGCCAGCTCCGCCAATAAATAGTGAAAGCCAATCGCCAAAGTCCAACAAGTTCCCCCTGTTCCTGTGCTAATCACCCTATCCACATACTCTTCCATAGTCGGAAGATAATAGTCCTCTTTCCGCCTTTCCTCAAAATCCAGAAACTTCGTCCACGTTTCCCACCTCACTTTCATTTGGTGGGCAGCTATCAGCTCGTTAAGAAACACCAGAGTCGGCTCTTTCTCCTCTACTTCCAAGTAACTCAGAAATCTATCTTTTACACTCATATCCATGCCTCCTTTTCTGTAAAATTCCACTAGAATGTCCAAGCATCTTCCTATCATTTTTCATCTACTAATATAGTAGAACGGAAAGATGGTGCAACTATTATGTCGATAAAAAAAGCAAAGCAGATTATCAAAACCGGTGAGGCTTTCATTAGTACTCCTTATGTGTACGGTGCTGAATCGGGTCGAGTGGACCGATTCGATTGCAGTTCGTTTGTCCAATATGTATATGCAACTCATGGCATTTCCTTGCCCAGAACCTCCCGGCAACAATTTCAGGTGGGAGATCCGATCCCCCTTGCATCTGTCAGACGAGGGGATCTTCTTTTCTTCACCACTCCAAAACGTGGAAAATTAAAAGGCAATAAAAGAATCGGGCATGTTGCCATCTTTATTGGGAATAATTCTATCTTACACACATCGAGGGTAGAAAAGAAAGTGGCAATTGCCCCCCTTCACCCCTATTGGAAAACAAAGATTGTCGGGGCAAGGCGAGTCCTTGCCTAGCAGGTAGCCAAACATGGTTGATTAAGTTCGTACACTTCTTTTCCCAGGTTCCAAATGAAAAGGAGCCTTGCACAATATGAAGTGCAAGGCCCCTTTTTCTTATGAACTGAATTGCTTGTTTGTTTATTCCATACTCTTCCGTTTCTCGGATAGAATTTTCATCTGGTCGTTTTCCAGTCCAAGCTCAAAGGTCACCTTGAACTTCTTATAGGAAACGCCCTTTTCTGAGCGTTCCTGGGCTGTAATGACGGTGATGACTTCTACATTGTTTCCGTTCTGCTTTGTCAGCAGGTCGTCGACTTCAATCGTAAGGAAATCCAAATAACCGGCACGGAAGTCATCATAGCTAGTTTTGGATTGCCAGCTGCTGCCTAGCAACGAATAGGCGGTTACATAGTCACGGTAATTGATGCTATCGTAAAAATAGTTTACGAGGTAATCGGCAATGTCGACGTTTGTTGACGTTTCTCCGGCACTGTTTCCGGTCGTGTTTGCTCCGATTCTAGGTAGGGACTCCATAGGTGACTCCGACCAGCTCTTTATCAACGGCATCACATTCACTAACGGGATACTGAACCCGATGACCCCTTGATCCATGGTCGCGGAATTGATGCCGACCACTTCCCCTGTTTTCGTATCAATCAGAGGTCCACCACTGTTACCAGGAGCAATTGGTGCCGAGATCTGGAAGACATCCTCGTATTTGAAGGAGTCGATTTCAAATTCCCGACCGGTACCGCTGATAATTCCGGTGGTGACGGTATTTTGCAGGCCCAATGGACTTCCGAGCGCAATAACATCGTCCCCGAGTTCCGCTTTTCTACTATCAGCAATTTTGAATGGCTTTGTTCCTTCAAGCTCTGGCACACGAACAACTGCCACATCGGTATCAATGCTGATCCCGATTACTTCCCCTGTCAATTCCTTCGAATCTGCTGAGGTTACTTTCACTTCTTTTGCATTTGCAACGACATGGGCATTGGTTACAACATCGCCTTTGTCGTTGTATAGAAATCCAGAGCCAAACGAGCCGTCTGGCAACTCGATTTTCACTACCAACTTTTGAGATTCAAAGATGATCTCCTTTAATGCTTGGGGAACATTTTCCTGTTCTTTCACTTCCGACTCCAAATAAAGCTTCGATGGTGCCGTCAACTGGGCGGGTACGGTATTTTTTATATGAAAATAACCGAGGAGCCCTCCGCTTATCAAAATAATGGTCATAATGATACTTAAAAACCATCTCACATTCATTCCTACACCTTCTTTATATTCCGATGACTTTCAGGAAGAGTTATTCTTCCACAACCCATGTGATATTCTCAATTTCAACTGTCACATCTTCAAACACACCATAATAATAATCTTCAAACTTTCCTTTTTTGCCTGGCTCCAGCTTGAATGGGTAGACGGTGGTAAAGCCGGTATCCAATACATTTTTGTCCTTGCTTAAAATATTATAGTAGACGGTGATGGAAGAAACGCTAGCAGACACGACATTTTTCACTTCCCCTGTAAGGGCCATGCCTCCCACTTCGTCCTCATCCACTTTAAATTCGACTACCTCAAGTGCGGCGTTCTTGTTTTTCAGATCCTCTTTTGCCGCTGCCTCCATGGCCTTCTCAATTCTATCAAACTCTGCTTGCTCAAACTCCTGACGGGACTGATCTATTTTCTCCTTTAGCGAAAGTAGCCGCTTGTCGTTTACTGCATATTGCAAGGCTCTATCTGCCACCGTCATCGCATTCGTATATTGCTTCTGTTCCATCTTTTGCTCTGCATCTTCCACCGTAATCTGAACAATCCGATTCATGATTTGTTCTTTTACCGCTTTTCCTTCCTCTGAAGGAATGGAAGAGATAACAGCAAGCTTCCTGGAGAGTTCGTCCACTGTCTGGAGCTGGTCAAGTTCACTATTTATTTTTCCGACCTTAATCATGACATCTTTTTCCGAAACATCTTCCTTTAACGGTTGAATTATCGGTCCATCCAATCTCGTTAGCTTTTCTCGGAGTCTGGTTAGATTCTTTTCTGCGTCCTCAAATTTCTTGCTTTTAATCTGCTCCTTGACTCCCTCTAGTTCCCCATTGACCTCTTCGGCAATTTTCACCACTTCAAGATTGTTTCTAAGAACATGATATCCCGGCCTCAACTGCATGGCATTTTCCAGTTCAGTCTTCGCCTGATCGTACTCGCCTTCCAATGCCAATTCCTCTGCTTCCATCTTGATAGCAAGCACTTCTGCATTGACATTATGTTCATGGTTATAGTAAAGGCCCACCAGCCCCGCTATTAGTACCAGACTAACCATTGGCGGCAGGAGGGGCATGTATGTAGAGCGTTTATTCTTCTTCGCATTCCCTCTACCTTCCAGTATTTCATCTTCCTTATAATCCACATCGTCTTTCAAATTCCCTCCACAATTCGAGCAGAAATTTGAATCAGATGCCACTTTCCTTCCACATTTGTGACAAAACATTCTATATTGGCCTCCATCACTTTATTCACTTGGAAAATCATTTTTAAAGGCTATTTTCGTAAACTTAATTGCTTTTCGTATTTATCAACTAACCGTTATATTCCTTACTGTCGTTGCCTATTTTAGAATAGATAAGCTATAAAAAGTCCAATGGCCGACTTTTTACTAGTGAATAGCAACAATCTTGTAGAAAAGAGCCTTTTTAAAAAACAATTGAAAATCGAACCAGCTTATTACACCATTTTACAATAGATTAGTAGATAAGTGTCAAATGAGCTCGGCATTTCTGGAGAAAAAAGGTAGAAAGTTTTTCCTATTTTGGGTTTCCTTCAAGGATTCTCCCGATATTTGGCGAATGGTAAGAGAAAGCAATTAATTTTTAGGGGGATATTTAGGTGAGCGTTCATACAGATTTTGCAAAAGCATTTATAGAAGATCCATACTCCATTTTTAAACTGGCCCATGAAGTACAGCCTTTCCAGTGGTTTCATTTTTTTGAAGCACAAGGGTGGCTGGTGACAGGATATAAGGAAGCGGAATCAGTTCTTAAGGATTCCAGATTTGTAAAGGAAGTGAGAAATCTTGTTCCTCAGGAGGAAATGCCTGCAATACTCGAGACATTGATGCCTGTTGTCAACTTGACGCGGAACATGATGCTTTTCCGTGATGCTCCAAACCATACAAGACTACGAGGGTTGGTGACCAAAGCCTTCACACCGAGAATGACAGAGCGACTGAGGCCGACCATTGTGGAGATGGCAAACTTTCTGTTGGATAGAAGAAAAGGTCAGACTAATCATGAACTGATTCGTGACTTTGCCTATTCCTTGCCCGTCATGGTTATCACCGAGCTGATTGGGGTGCCAAAAGAAGATAGGGAACTGTTCCGTCTCTGGTCTCATTCGTTTGTGAAATTTATTGATTTCAACACAACACAGGCCGATTTAGAAGAGGTGGCTCCTCATCTTCAAGAGGCGGACCTTTACATGCGAAAGCTCATTGGCAAAAAGCGTGTGAATCCTTCCGAAGACCTGTTAAGCGGACTTATTGCTGTATCTGATGCCGGCGATAAGCTGAATGAGGACGAAATGGTCGCCACTTGCTTATTGCTCTTAATTGCAGGTCATGAGACGACGGTGAATCTTATCACAAACGGTTACTATTTGCTGCTCAATCATCGCGAGGAAATGAAGAAACTATTGGCAGACCCTTCCTTGATCGGAAATGCGGTTGAAGAGATTCTTCGTTACGACCCACCGGTTCTACTCACCACAAGATGGGTTGGAGAAGACATGGAGCTTTGCGGACAGCAATTAAAAAAAGCCCAAGTAGCAATGATTGCCTTGGGAGCAGCAAACCGTGATCCTGAAGTCCATAAGGATCCTGATGCATTCAATGTGTCCCGGGAGAATGTGAAACATCTTTCCTTCGCTTCCGGTGCCCATTTTTGCTTGGGTGCCCCACTTGCTAGGCTCGAAGCGGTGGTGGCATTGCAGGTTCTGCTCGAACGCTTGCATGATGTGGAGCTGGTGGAAGAACCGGTGAGACGAAATAATGTTATTTTTCGGGGGTTTGAGGCATTGAGGTTTAGTGGGGTTGTGAGGTAGTGGTGTTTGAACGGGGCAGTCGCTGTGTGGCGGCTGCTTTTTTTAGTGCGATTGGTTGTAAATGCAAACACCATTATTGAAGAATTGAAAAAACCACTCCAACACACGGAGTGGTCCTAATTTATAACTTCCACTTATTTCCTTTTAAATCCACCAGTCGCACCCTGCTTTTTGGACTTCCCTTTAGACTTTAACGCAGGTTTAGATCCTGGCTTCTTCCCCACTGGCCTCTTTGTACTGCGCTCCTGTGCAGGCTTCTTTCCACCAGGTTTGCCGCGACCGCCGCCGGATTTCCCAGGCTTCATGTCCTCTTCCTTCACAAGTTTTCCACCGAACACGACACGTTTTTCAAGCGTCAGGCCAAGCTCTTTTGCGAACTGCTTTAGCTTACGCTCCTCGCGTTCGCTAACAATGGAGATGACAGTACCTTCCGCTCCTTGGCGGCCGGTTCTACCGGATCGGTGTACATAGTTTTCCACTTCTTCCGGCAGGTCATAGTGGATAACATGACTCAACTCTTTAATATCAAGACCGCGGGCTGCCACATCTGTTGCAAGCAGGATCGGGTACTCGTCTTTTCTGAAGTTCTTCATCGCATTTTCGCGTTCCTGCTTGGAGGATTCAGAATGCAAGGAGCCGACGTTCAGCTGTTTATATAAGAGCTTTTCCGTCAATACGGCAAGGTTACCGATATCGCGGACAAACGCTAACGCCTTGATTCCAGGTTGACGAAGCAGATTGGCAAGCACATTGGCTTTGTCCCGCTGATCAACAACCGCGTACAGGTGCTCCACACGCACTGGTGGCATGTCTTCTTTAGTAATCTTCAATACAATCGGTTCCTTCAACAAACCTATTGCCTGCTTTTCCGTTTCCTCTTTTAAAGTGGCGGAAAACAATAACAGCTGTCTTTCCTGCATAGAGGACTTGATGATGTTTTCAATTGTTTTCTTATGCTCCGGAACAAATAACTGATCAGCCTCATCCATGACAATCGTCGTGACTTCATGCATTTTTATTTTTTTCAGTTGAATGAGTTCCTGAAGACGACCTGGTGTTCCCACAAGGATTTGCGGTCGTTTTTTCAGTTTTTCAAGTTGGCGTTTGACGTTCGCTCCACCGATGAAGGACGCGCCAGTGATCTCGCTTCCTTCTGTCCATTTCTGGATCTGCTCGAGAATCTGCATGGCAAGCTCCTTGGACGGGGCCACAATTAAAGCTTGTGGATGCTGTTTGTTCAGATTGATGCGCTCAATGATCGGCAGCAGGTAGGCTAACGTTTTCCCTGTACCTGTCGGTGATTCGACGAGAACATCCTTCCCTTCAAGGATGACTGGAATTGCCTGCTCCTGAACTGGTGTTGCAGCAGCAAATTCACTATTTTCCCAAATCTTCTGTATGAACGGTTGTACTGTATTAATAAATGTAGTTGACATTATTATCTCCTTTATAACCCTCAGTGGGGTTTTACGCTATTCTCCATTCTACCCTTTTTTATGGGAGGTTCCAATAGAAATATCGTTGTCATTTCCGTTAAAAAGATACATGTTTTACATCAATTTGGAAAAATTATGTATAGCAACGTACAAAGAGGAGGAATTTTATCATGGAAGCAAATCATTTCAACGAACTTCCAAAGTCGCCGGAACCGTATTGGAGAGAGTCCACAAAACTAGGTTCTTTTCCTACATTACAATCCAACAAAAAGACGCAGGTATGTGTGGTTGGAGGCGGAATTACGGGCATTACCACAGCCTATCAACTCGTCCAAGAAGGACTGAAGGTGATTTTGATAGATGCCGACCAGATCCTCAATGGCACAACCGGCCATACGACGGCAAAAGTGACGGCGCAACACGGCCTCATCTATGACGAGTTCATTCAGCATTTAGGAGAGGAAAAAACAAAGCTTTATTATCAAGCCAACCAGGAAGCGCTCCATTATATTAAAGATCTTGTAGATCTAAAGCGGATTCAGTGTGATTTCAGTGAACAGGATGCATACATTTATTCCTCCACCGAGCAGGATGATCAGAAGGTGTTGAAAGAATTCGAGGCATATCAGAAACTTGGCATTGAGGGTGATTTGAAATATGATATTCCTTTTTCCATTGAAACCAAGTCGGTCGTGGTAATGAAAGGCCAGGCACAATTCCACCCACTGCAGTACTTGCAGGTATTAGTCGAGGAAATCGTGGAAAAGGGCGGGGAAATCTATGAGCATACTGTGGCAACTGATGTAGAAGACTCACGAGGTCTTGCTGTTGTAACGAAAAATGGCGCGAAAATAGAATGCGACTACATTGTTGCAGGCTCACATTTCCCTTTTTATGATGGAAAAGGTTTCTTTTTTACGCGAATGTATGCAGAGCGTTCATATATACTGGCTGCCAAAACGGAGAAGGAACCCCCGGAAGGCATGTATTATAGCGCAGGTCAGCCTTCGAGATCTCTTCGCTATGTAAACATCAATGGTGAAAAAGTGGCATTGATTGGCGGTGAGGGCCATAAAACTGGACAAGGGGAAGATACCTTAAAACATTATGAGGCTCTGAAAAGCTTTGGGGATGAAGTCCTTGGGATAAAAGAGATCCTTTATCGCTGGTCGGCACAGGATCTTTATACATTGGATAAAGTCCCTTATATTGGCCGAATCACTTCCGGTCATCCGAACATACTGATTGCAACAGGCTTCCGAAAGTGGGGCATGACGAATGGAACCGCAGCAGCACTTCTGTTACAGGACCTGATTCTTGGCAGGAACAACAAATATGAACAATTGTTTTCTCCATCCCGCTTTGTCGCTGATCCTAGTCTGAAGAAATTCATCAGTACCAATATGGATGTGGCTGGTCATTTGATTGAAGGCAAGCTAGATCGACCTTCCAAAAAGCCTGAGGATCTTGGGCTTGACGAAGGTGGAGTGGTTATAGTAAACGGACGCCGTGCTGGAGCTTATAAAGATGAAAAAGGGGAAGTATTCTGTGTCGATACAACTTGCACGCATCTTGGCTGTGAAGTCGAGTGGAATCATGGCGATAGAAGCTGGGACTGCCCTTGCCATGGATCACGTTTCTCCATTCACGGCGATGTGCTAGAAGGTCCAGCTGATAAACCTTTGGATAAGATTTAAAGGTGTATTTTGTTTTAAGTAGGATGTTTTCTAAAAGAATTTGTTATTGGTAATAAAGTTTGACCGTTCCTTTTCGCTGCAGCCACTCGCTTTCCGCGGGGCGGTGCTTGAGCCTCCTCACTGCGTTGCGGGGTCTCAAGTCTACCGCTACCTCCCGCCGGAGTCGAGTGCCTTCCGCTCCAATCCACTAGTTTCTCTAAATATTTTTAATAGCAATTTTTTAAAAGTATATAGAGTAGTGAGTTTCTGCTTTTGGAACATGTAGAAACCCTGTTGATCGGAGTGGAAGGCGCGCAGACTCCTGCGGGAGGAAGGGACAGGGGAGACCCCGCTTGCCGAGGAGGCTCCCGGACCGCCCGCGGACAGCGAAGCGCCTGGAACGGAGAGCAACAGAGAAATACCAAACTAAAAATAAAGCGGTTTTGTTACTGTTACCCAACAACGGAAGCCTCACTCTCCTGCTCCTCCTGTCTGACAGGCGGGAAGGAAATTTTCACTTCCGTCCCCTTCCCCAGCTCACTTGAATAAGCCACTTTCCCATTCATCGTGTCGATTATCCTCATCGATACTGTCGTCCCAAGCCCCGTGCCCTTGTCCTTCGTTGTATAAAACAACGTACCAATTCGGGAAACCTGTTCCTTTGTCATCCCTTTTCCGGTATCCTTGATGACTATTTGAATTCCTGTCTTTTGGTTGGAGAGCAGTTTGATATACACTCTTCCGTCCTGAGGGGTCGCCTCAATCGCGTTCTTCAAAATATTTACAAGTGCCTGTTTGAACTGATTTTTATCAGTTTCCATAAAGACATTTTTCTCAAGATAACTTTCCAGGTGAATTCCATCCTTTATAGCCAAAGGATTCAGAAGCATTTTCACATCATGGAGTAATTCACCAAGATCCACTTTTTCTATCTTTTTGAACTCCGGTTTAGCAAAATTGAGGTAATCATTGATTATAGACTCAGCCCGGGCAAGCTCGCTTAGAATAAGCCCGGTGTACTGAAAGTTCTTCCCCTTATCGTCCCTGTGCATGAGCTGCAGAAACCCCTTCACAACCGTTAAAGGGTTTCTGACCTCATGAGCGATAGAAGCGGCAAGCTCTCCTAATGTATTCAGCTTTTCAGCTCTCCGTATCTCCTGTTTCATCAACTCCCGCTCCAACACCGCTTCGTGCAGCATAGAAGCAAAGCCGACACCTACCACTTGTATAAGACCGAACAAAAGAATATAGAGCAGAAGATTAGGTCCTTCACTTGCACCAGGCGGCTGAGTCAACAAATACGCTATCAGTATCGCCAACATGACAAAATTAGGCCATAGTCCCACAAGTACGGCCAGCCCTATTCTTTTTTTCTTGGTTTCGATCCTATTGAAACGTCTCAACAATAAAAACGGAACAGAAGCGGCAACAAGTCCACTAATATAACCGAAAGTCAGTGCATCCCCACCAAGATATGTCCTCGTCCCAAGGATGGCAGCCAGTACAATAATTCCTGCTTTCGGCCCCCCATATAGAATCGCCAATACAAGCGGTATATAGCGGAGGTCCCAATATAGACCATAATCATAAAAGGCAAACAGCAGACATAAGCTTGCTGAAAGTCCTTGCAGGATCCCAATAAAATATGGGGATTGCCCAAATCTTCTGTTCTCAGAAACGACATAGTAGATTAGTACCGGTGCCAATATGATCAATACATGTAAAAGTAGCTTTTCCGCCAACATTCAAGCCCGCTCCTAACTTTGCCAAGAATATGTATATAATATGGTTTCGACAATGTTAAGGAAAACCCTTGTGCGTTCGAGTGGAAAGTGTATATATTTTACTAGTTTTGCTTCATTCAAACCTTTTTTTCAACATATCGTGATTGATTTCCCCATAAACACAGAAACAGTAGTAAAATTATCCTATAAGTCTATTGGAAGAAACGGAAATCAACCGCCGACAACCATGGGAAAGTCGTATATTTTCTTTTTAAAAGGCTGTTTTCGTAAACTTTGTTGCTATTTCGTATTTTTACAACGACCGTTATATCTGTTGCTGTCGTGCTCTTTTCCTGGTTATTCGGAGAGATTGCATGATATTTTGAAAGTAGATACACTGTGAAAAATCCAAAGGCCGATTTTTCTTGGTAAAAAGTCCAATTGCCGACTTTTTACAAGCGAATAGCAACAATCTTTGAGAAAAGAGCCTTTTAAAAAAGCCCTCAGCCATTTTAAAAAAAACGGTGAGGGCTTTCTGCATTATCCTTTAAGAAGCTCTTTCATCATCTTTCTTGTATTCCTCCGTCCAGAACTCCGCATTCTTGATTCCCAGTTTGTCAGGATTGAATGTCGGGTCTAGACCCTGTTTT
The DNA here is from genome assembly GCF_001037965.1 of Bacillus sp. LL01. NCBI lineage: Bacteria > Bacillati > Bacillota > Bacilli > Caryophanales > Bacillaceae > Bacillus > Bacillus sp. LL01. Next base: position 220,586 of record NZ_LFEL01000005.1, read on the forward strand.
CTTTGCTCATCATAGTCTTTCAATACTGCCAGGGCAGGTTTCGCCAGGAGGAGAAGTGCGATCAGGTTGAGCCATACCATCAAGCCGAGTCCTATGTCCCCAAGATCCCAAGCGATTTGCGTACTTCTGACCACCCCAACGTACGTTGCAAACAAAAGAACCAATTTCAGAATGAACATCGGCACCTTGTTGCTTCTGCCTCGCATGATATACGCTACGTTCGTTTCTGCAATATAGTAGTATGCCATAATCGTCGTGAAGGCGAAGAATAACAACGCAATCCCTACAAATCCTGCACCAAAGCCAGGAAGAGCGGTTTCAATGGCAGCTTGCGTATAAGCAGGACCAGCATCTACATTAGCTCCTAGGTTATTTGCAAGAAATTGACCTTCATTGTTCGGATCCACAACGTTAAATGCTCCTGTGAAAAGGATCATGAATGCTGTTGCGGAACACACTAGAATTGTATCGATATAAACAGAGAATGCTTGAACAAGACCTTGTTTCGCAGGGTGAGATACTTCCGCAGCTGCAGCAGCATGTGGCCCTGTCCCTTGACCAGCTTCATTCGAAAAGATTCCACGTTTTACACCCCAAGCAATCGCGGAACCGATGATTCCACCGAATGCGGAATCGGCACCAAAGGCGCTACTGAAAATCAAACCGAATACAGCCGGTAATTCTGTAAAATTCATTGCAATTATAAGAAATGCCACTAACATATAGGCGATGGCCATGAAAGGAACCACAAACTGTGCAACCGATGCAATACGTTTCACTCCACCAAAAATGATAAGTCCAATTACAACAACAAGTACTACAGCAATAACATGTTTATTAATACCAAATGCATTGTTCAATCCTTCTCCAATCGCATTTGCTTGTAACCCCGGCATCAATAAACTCATCGCAAGAAGTGCTGCGAATGCGAAAATAATTCCATACCATCTCCAGCCGATACCTTTTTCTATGTAATAGGCTGGTCCCCCACGATATTCCCCGTCCTGCTTCGTTTTGTACACTTGAGCAAGCGTGGATTCGATGAATGCACTGGCAGATCCGATGAATGCGATCATCCACATCCAAAATACTGCTCCCGGTCCTCCCATTGCAATTGCTGTGGCCGTACCAGCGATATTACCAGTACCTACACGGCCTGATAAGGAAATTGCTAACGCTTGGAACGAAGAAACACCAGCACTAGACGATTTTCCGGAGAAAATTTGCTTAACCATATCCCCAATAAGTCTTACTTGTACAAATTTTGTCAAAACGGTAAATAACAATCCGACTCCTAGACAGAAGACTATCATAGGTGTACTCCATAGAAGACTTACTAAGCCGCCAATCGGATCTTGTAAAAATGCATCCAAATTATAATCCCCCTTTAACTTGTTTGTAATATTTAGAATTTTCATTCTGTACAGATTATAAATCATATTCGGGAAATAGACAATACATGTCTCCATCATCCTTTGAGCCATTGAGACAAAAACCTTTATATAGCGACAGATTTCCCGGGAAAAATCTACGTGTTTTTTTTGTTTTTAGAAGCAGGGTTAACGCAAAAAAAAAAAGAAACGGTGCAGCCGCAACAATCAATCTCGTCACGACGCTACCGTTTATCTTTACTATCCAACATCCTTCTTCAACTGACTCGTAAACAGTTCATAGTAAAACCCTTGCTCCTCTAGCAATTCATTATGCGAGCCCTTTTCGATGATTTCGCCTTCCTTCAGGACCAGAATCTGGTCGGCACTCTGAATGGTATTCAGACGATGGGCGATGACAAAGCTCGTTCTTCCCTCCATCAAACGTTGCAATGCTTCTTGAATTTTCATTTCAGTGATCGTATCAATGCTGCTTGTTGCTTCGTCCAGCACCAAGATTGTAGGATTAGCCAGCACTGCACGTGCAATGGACAAGAGTTGCTTCTGCCCTTGGCTGATACCGCTTCCGTCCTGTTTCAATTTGAAATCGTAGCCACCAGGCAATTTTCTGATGAATGAGTGAGCATTAGCCATCTTGGCCGCTTCCTCTACTTCTTCATCCGTTGCATCCAGCCTTCCGTATCGGATATTTTCCCGGACGGTCCCCTCAAACAGAAACGAATCCTGCAACACGAATGCCATATGCTTTCGAAGGTTCGACCGTTTTATCTGGTTGATCGGATGGCCATCCAACAAAATACTGCCGCTATCCAAATCATAGAAACGGGAAATCAGGTTGATGACCGTGGTTTTACCTGCACCAGTCGGGCCGACAAATGCGACCGTCTCCCCCGCATCTACATGAAAGCTAATATTACGGATAGTCGTGTCATCGTCGTCATAGGAGAACGACGCATCTCTGAATTCCATCTCCCCTTTAACAGAGTGAAGCTCTATCGCTTCTGTCTCATCGCTCTCTTCCTCTTCTTCATCCAGGACATCAAACACACGCTCCGCACCAGCTACCGCAGACAAAAGGGTGTTGAATTGGTTGGCAAGGTCGTTGAGCGGTCGGGTGAACTGTCTCGAATATTCCGCAAAAATGACGATGACCCCGATGGTAATTCCAGACTGCGTGTTCAGTGCCAGAATCCCCCCTACACCTGCGATGATGGCGAAACTCAGATTGTTCAGCATATTCATCAGTTTGGGGATAAAGCCTGAATAAGTCTGCGCCCAGTAAGCGGATTTTCTCAGCTTCAGGCTTTTTTCGGTAAACTCCTCCATCACCTTGTCTTCCTGCGAGAACGTTTTGACGATCCGCTGACCGGAGATGGTTTCTTCAATATATCCATTTAGTTCCCCTAGGTTCTTTTGGGTCTGTTTGAATAGGGGACCTGTCCTGTTTGTGATCCATTTGAGTCCAAGGAACATGACCGGTACTATTATCAAAGTGATTGCTGTCAACAACGGGCTAAGATAAAGCATGACAGACACCGTTCCAACCAATGTCAGGATACTAGAGAAAATTTGGATCACTGAGCTGTTAAGTGTGGAACTCACATTTTCCATATCATTCGTTACCCGGCTCATCAGTTCCCCGTGCTGCCTTTTATCAAAATAAGGAATTGGCAGCTTATGAAGGTGTTCAAACAGCTGCGTTCGCATTTTCAGTACCGTATTTTGCGCGATTCCAACCATCCAGTAGTTTTGTAGCCACATAGACAGGGAGTAAAAAATGTAGATGAACACGAGGCCGATCAAAACATTTAAAAGTCCGGCTGTATTTTGTTCCACTACATAATTATCAATCGCCATCCCAACAATGAACGGCCCTAACAATCCCAGTACCGAACTTATTAATACCATAAGCAGAACAAGCAGCAGCATGCCTCTATTCTCTCCAAGGTATCTCCACACACGCTTTATGGTCCCTTTCCAATCCTTCGCTTTCGCCTTCGGATTAGCTTTACTAGCAACGGCTGCGCTACTACTTATACGCTTCGACATGCTCTGCCACCTCCGTTCCAAACTGTGACTGGTAAATTTTCTGATAAAGTTTCGAGGTTGCCAGGAGTTTGTCGTGGCTTCCCTCTTCCAGCAGTCTACCGTCTTCAATAAGCAATATTTTATCGGCTTCCATGGCCGTACTTACTTTTTGCGTAACAATAAATATTGTGCAGTGATATTTTTTGATGGCTGCAAGCAACTTGGCTTCCGTCTTCAGATCAAGCGCACTTGTACTGTCATCAAGCATAAGAATTTTTGGTTTTCTCACAAGGGCGCGAGCAATGGAAAGCCGTTGCTTCTGCCCACCGGAAAGGTTGACCCCTTTTTGTCCGAGAACCGTCTCGTACTTTTTCGGCAGGCGGTCGATTGTATCATGAATCTGTGCATCCTTTGCCACCTGAATGATTTCCTCCAATGTCGCATCTTCTTTCCCCCAGGCAATGTTGTCTTTTACAGAGCCGGAGAAAAGGAGTGCTTCCTGCGGGACATACCCGATCTGCTTACGTAGACGTTTCAAGGAAAGATCCGTCAGATCCGTCCCATCCACCCGGATAATCCCTTTGTCGACATCATAAAGCCTTGGAATCAGCTGGAATAAGGAGGACTTCCCTGCACCTGTCGCTCCCATGATCGCAACCGTGGTACCTGCTTCTACATGGAAGGAGATCTCCTCGAGCACCGGAATTTCGGTGTTGGGATAGCGGAAAGAGACATTGTCAAACTCGATTTCCCCGTTTAAGAAGGTTGCCTCCTTATCCACATTTACTTTATCCACAAGGTCTATCTCTTCATCCAATACATCCGTTATACGGTGAGACGACGCTTTCGCACGGGCAAATGCCATGATGATAAAAGAAAAGATGGAAAGTGCGCCGGTGATTCTGGTTGCGTAGTTGACGATGGCCACAACCTCCCCCACCTGAGCGCCGCCATTTGAGACGCCAATGCTACCAAACCAAAGAACAGCAAGAATACTTCCGTTCATGATAAGCAGGAGAATCGGCATCGTGACTTCCATAAGACGAAGAGCCGACACGGTCTGGTCCTTCAGTTCCTCACTTGCATTGCCGAAGCGCTTAATTTCATGCTTTTTACGGAGAAAGGCTTTAATCAGACGAATTCCGCCAAGGTTTTCCCGCATGACGTTGTTCACACCATCCAGCTTCTCCTGAACGGATTTGAATAGTGCTCCCCCCTTCTTCATCATCCAGACAAGGAAGATGAACAGGACAGGGACGCCGACCACAAGAAACAGGGCCAGCTGCCAGTTGACTATCAACGCCATCACCACACCACCGATGACAAGCAACGGTGCGCGCAGCATGATCCGCAAGCTCATGAACACCGTATTCTGAATTTGTGTCACATCATTGGTCATTCTTGTAATAAGCGAGGATGTCGGAAAGAGACTGAAGTTCGCAAATGAAAACGATTGTATTTTCCCGAAAAGTCCCCTTCTGATATCAAACCCAAAGCTTTGACTGACATGGGCGGCAAAGAAGGAATTTATGACACCTGCAGCAAAGGCGATAAAGGAGAATAGCACCATGATGCCTCCCCACTTCATGACGGCATCAAGATCTCCTGTCAGTATCCCTTCGTCAATAATTTTTGCCATCAGCAATGGATGCATCAGCTCTACAACCAATTCCGTCAGCATTAGAAACAATGCGATTACCACTGCCAGCTTATACGGTTTTAAATATGAAAAAATTTTCCCCATAACACGTGTTCCTCCAAATCTTTCACTATGTTTAGTCTGCGTTGAAACGATAAAATCTATTTTAAACGCGTTTGATCTTTCGTTTAGCGAAACGAATATCTTGAATTTTATATATTATTTTATTATCATACCTTTATTACTATGTTTTTTAAATAGTTTGAATTATTATTATTGGTAGGAAGTTGAAAAAAGTTGGATTCCTTTTTAACTCCCTGTAGATTTCCGTTCCAGGTGTTCGCTTTCCGCGGGGCGGTGCTTGAGCCTCCTCACTTCGTTGTGGGGTCTCAAGTCTACCGCTACCTCCCGCCGGAGTCTCACACCTTGCACTCCAATCAACAGGGGAAACTGGATTTACTATACTTTTCTATCAGAAAAACTTATATCCCAAATTATAAAGGAGGTTTTACCTATGAACCACCCGAAACTCTCTAAGCTTGTGGATGATTGGTTGCCGAATGCGACCATTGAGGAGTTACAGGCCGCAATGGACTCTGGGGAGGTAACAGCGAAAGAGCTGGTTCTAATGTATCTTTATCGCATCAGCCAGTATGACAAAAAAGGGCCAAGTCTGAATGCGGTGCTTGAAATCAATCCTGATGCCGTATTCATTGCGGAAGCGCTCGATTTAGAAAGGGAAAGGTCTGGCTCGCGCGGTCCCCTTCATGGTATTCCTGTTCTATTGAAGGATAATATCGACACCGGTGACAACATGCACACGAGTGCCGGTTCCTTGGCTCTCGAACATCATGTGGCAACAGAAGATTCCGCGGTTGCAAGCCAGTTGCGGGCAGCAGGTGCTGTCATTCTTGGTAAGACGAATATGACCGAATGGGCCAATTTTATGACAGAAAAGATGCCGAATGGATATAGCTCCAGAGGTGGACAAGTCCTCAATCCATACAGTCCTGGTGAATTTGATGTCGGTGGTTCCAGCAGCGGTTCAGGTTCTGCGGTAGCGGCCGGTTTTGCAGCTGCTGCAATTGGGACGGAGACTTCTGGATCGATTTTGAGTCCGGCAAGCTCGAACTCGGTTGTTGGAATCAAGCCTACTGTTGGATTGGTCAGTCGCAGAGGCATCATTCCTATCTCTTTCAGCCAGGATACAGCCGGCCCGATGACCAGAACGGTTACAGATGCCGCCATCATGTTGAGCGCCATGTCCAACACGGATGAGCAAGATCCGGCAACTTTGACGAATCCGAGTCCTGGGATATCCTACACTTCCTTCCTATTAAAAGAAGGGCTAAAAGGAATGCGAATAGGTGTTGCTCGTGACCCATATTTCACCTACTTTTCAGATGAAGAAGCACTCATAATGGAGGAAGCCATCGCAAGTCTTCGTAACAATGGCGCTGAAGTAATCGGTTCCATTGATATTCCTTTTGCAAAAGAAGCATGGGATTACCATACACTGTTTTATGAATTCAAACCGAGTCTCAATGCCTACTTACGCAGAACAAGTTCAACAGTGCCGATTAAGAGTTTAAAGGATTTAATCGCATTTAACGAAAAGGATTCCAACAAGATGTTGCAGTATAAGCAGACCGTCCTGGAGGAGAGCGAAAAGCATAGCGGTACCTTGACAGAAGAAGAGTATATTTTAAGCCGTGAAAAAGATCTCTACCGCTCAAGGAAAGCGGGGCTTGATGCTGTTATGGAAGAGCACCAGCTAGATGCTATCTTGACGCCGAACAACTTCGGTGCTGGCATTCCTGCCAAAGCAGGCTACCCATCCATCACCGTTCCCGGTGGCTATACAAAGGAAGGAAAGCCGGTTGGTGTGACTTTTACAGCAAGAGCCTTTGAAGAAAGCACCCTCATCCAGATCGCCTATGGATATGAACAAGTTACGAAACATCGAAAAACACCTGTTTTGAAGAAAGGGGTAAAATCATGACAACAGCCACCATCACCTCCTATTTGTCGGAGCATAGAGAAAAGCATTTGGAAGAATTGATGGACCTGCTTTCCATTCCAAGCGTGAGCGCACTTCCTGCGCATCATGCAGACACATTGCGTGCTGCAGAATGGATGGCAAATTCCTTAAGGAAGCTTGGCATGGATAATGTGGGGCTTCATCCTACAAAAGGCCACCCAATTGTGTATGGGGAATGGTTGAAAGCGGATGATAAACCGACTGTGCTGATCTACGGGCACTATGATGTGCAGCCTGTCGATCCACTACATTTATGGGATACCCCGCCTTTTGAGCCTGCAATCCGGGACGAGCGCATTTATGCACGTGGTGCAAGCGATGATAAAGGGCAGACCTTCATGCACCTGAAAGCGTTGGAGGCAGTCCTTCAGACGACGGGAACCTTGCCGTTCAATTTCAAGTTTTGTATAGAGGGCGAAGAGGAAGTTGGGAGCCCGAACCTGCCCGCTTTTATCGAGGAAAATAAAGAGATGCTTGCAGCCGATGTTGTAGTAGTTTCGGACACATCGATGATCGAAGAGGACAAGCCGACCATCTGTTATGGTCTGCGTGGGATGTGTGGATTCCAGCTCGATATAAAGGGACCGAAGCGCGACCTCCACTCCGGGCTTTACGGTGGGGCAGTGGCAAATCCGATTCATGCGGTGGTGGAATTGCTCAATTCATTCCATGACGGCAATGGAGTGGTGACGGTCGATGGGTTCTACGATAAAGTTGTGCCTTTGACATTGGAAGAGAAAGAGGCATTTGAAGCAATTGGGTTTAATGAGGCTGCGGTAAAAGAGGAAGTCGGCGTACAGGAGTTTTACGGCGAAAAGGGCTACAGCTTTTACGAACGAACATGGGTCCGCCCGACGCTTGAAGTGAACGGGGTGTATGGTGGATTCCAAGGGGACGGCATCAAAACGGTCCTTCCTTCTGAGGCTCATGCGAAAATCACATGCCGTCTGGTGCCTGACCAGGATCCGGATGAGATTCTCGCTCTGTTGCAGGAGCATGTTACCATGCATAAGCCAGCTGGCGTGGAAGTTTCGGTTTCCCTTTTTGACAAAGGAGCACCGTTTGTCACACCTTTCAACCACCCTGCCATCCAAGCGGCAAGCCGTGTCTTTGAAAAGGTATGGAAGGTCCCGACAACTTTTACGCGTGGTGGCGGATCTTTGCCGATTGTATCGACGCTGGACGAAGTGTTGCAGGCTCCGATTGTACTGATGGGTTTCGGCTTGCCGTCTGATAATGTCCATGCACCGAATGAAAATTTCAAGCTGAAGAATTTTGATAAAGGGCTGCTGACGCTTTGTGCGTATTGGGAGGAGTTGGCAGCGGTGCTGGATGTGGAGTGAGGGAGAATTGACGGTTGGTGGTTTGAGATAGGTGGATTGGCGGAGAAGGCGAGGAATAAAGTAAAGGTGTGCGATTGAAGATGTCTAAAAGTAGAGTTTTCAGGCACCTTCTAGAGAATGTCCGAACTTTTTTGATTCTTGACCGAAGTTTTTCCAAATTTGTCCGAAGATTTAGGGTTCTTGTCTGAACATTTGACTGAAATGTCCGAACGAATTTTTCAAATGTCCGAACCGCTCTCCTTTCTGTCCGAAGGGAGAGTTTTTTTGTCCGAACCTATCAAAAAACAAACGTATTTCTGTCCGAACACTTCACAAAAGTGTCCGAACCATTTTTGGGAGACTCAAAACCCTCTATTTTCATTAAAAAACCAGTAAAAATCAGGTCACACCCCATCACCTACACGTTCTCCTTCTTAAACCAGTTACTTACCCCTTCTACTTCCTCTTCCCTCTCGCATCCACCTTCCACATATCCACAACATGCTCTCCTTCCACAACCGTGTACTCATCGAACATGTTCGCCACCGTGCAGGCATGATTGGGGATGATTCGAACTTTGTCGTTCAATCTGATATCACTCCCAGGCCTCTCCCTGTCAAACACCGCCACCCCATGCTCCTCAGAAAGTCTTTCTATCGTTAGTTCGGGATGGTCTACCACATAGCCAAACCCTTTCACAGAATCCAACCCGTGTGCCCCTTTATCCAGACATAAGGTTTTGCTTCCGGTATCGAGAACAATCTGGTCCGGATACACACCAACGACCGAAGCGAGAACTGAAAGGGCACAGTCTTCCCTTTCCGCAACACCAAGACCGACTTGAATACTGTCAAAAAATACGGCGTTACCTGGACGGACTTCGGTAATGCCTTCCACCTTTCCGGCTATCCGATAGGTAGGCGTCGAGCCAACGCTTCTGACCGGTATCGGAATTCCCGCTTTTTCGCAAGCTTCTGCGCTACTAACCACCGCCTCGGCTTCTGCCACCGCAATACGCTCTAGCTCCTCTTTTCCTCTTGCGCCATAGGAATGTCCGGCATGGGTAAAGATGCCTCCGAGCCGAAGCTGTGATAAGAACAGGATGCCTCTAGCCAGATCGACAGCATTTGTCCCAGGCTCCACTCCGCAGCGATTTAGGCCGGAATTGACTTTGATCCAGACCTCGAGGGTGTGTCCCGTTTTCTCCAGCGCTTTTTGAAGAAGCTTGATCTGATCCAGATTGTCTACGGATACTTTCAGGTCCACCCCTTTATTCAGCAACCCGACAATCCGCTCTATTTTCGCAGGACTTGAAACGGGATATGCCACAAGAATATCCACGATACCTGTATGTGCCATCACTTCCGCTTCCTCCAGCTTTGCAGTTGTGATGCCTATTGCACCATGTTCCAGCTGCAGCTTCGCAATCTCCACGGATTTATGGGTTTTGATATGTGGCCTAAGATTTATATTGTTTTCTTTTGCAAAATCACTCATATTTCGGATATTTTTGAGCAGAACAGGGTGATCCAACAGGAGCGTTGGTGTATCGAGATTCTTCCATTCCTTGTTCATATTTTCTCCCTCCAGACCGTCTTTTCCCCACTATACCACGCAAGCGAAATCATTCACAATTTGAGGATGGGCTGTTTGGAAATCAGACAACTCCACCTGCATACATTGGTAGGAGTAATCTGGGCAAAGGGTGATAGACATGGGAATTATAAACGGCAAACAGTATCTGAATCGGATCAACGCGCTTCATGCAAATGTTTGGTATGACGGGGAACAGGTAAGAGGAAATATTTCGGAGCACCCTGCATTTGCTGGTGCAATGAAAAGTCAGGCTGCCCTGTATGACTTTCAACATGATGAAAAGCATAAAGAGATCACGACCTATGTATCCGATTCAACGGGTGATTTGGTGGGCACCTCCTTTTTACGGCCAACATCGAGGGAAGATTTGGAGAAAAGAAGAAAGATGGTGCAGCTCTGGGCGAAATCGACGTTCGGCATGATGGGACGCTCGCCTGATTATAAAAACTCGACCTTAATGGCTCTTGCGTCTTCGGCAGATCTATTGGAAGAGCAAGGACCACAGTTCCCAGAAAACCTTCGCAATTTTTACCACCATGCAAGAGAAAATGATCTGTCTTTCACCCATACATTCATCTCCCCGCAGGTAAACCGTTCTTCCTTTCATTATGAAGATGATGAAAATATTGTAGCAGCAAGGATGGTGGATAAGACTTCAGAAGGGATTGTCATCAAGGGCGCACGTTTGTTGGCGACACAAGGTGGCATCACGGATGAAATCATCATCTCCTCTTCAGGACTAAAAATGTTTGAGGAGCCTTTTGCATATGCCTTCAGTATTCCAAGCAATATGGAAGGATTGAAATTCATCTGCCGGGAATCCTTTTCGTACGATCCCTCCCAATTTAATCATCCGCTTGGATCAAGGTTTGAAGAGATGGATGCAATTGTGGTGCTCGATAACGTTCTTGTCCCATGGGAGCGGGTATTCGTTTCCGAAAATATTGATGTGGCAAACAAATTATATGGCGCAAGCAACTTCAAGCCACTTGTCACCCATCAGGTGGTGTCAAGACAAGTAAAGAAGGCGGAATTCGTCTTAGGGGTTGCCCAGTTACTGGTCAACACGATTGCCATCGGAGAGTACGGACATGTAAAAGAGAAAATCAGCGAAATCATCATCGCATTAGAGAATCATAAGGCATTGCTTCTCGCCTCGGAAATGAATGCAAAACAGGATAAGCATGGGACGATGGTTCCAGATGTGACCCCTCTTTCAGTTGCAATTGCCCAGTTTCCCAAGGTATATCCGAGATTCATCGAAATTCTGCAACTCCTCGGCGCCAGCGGATTGGTCTCCATTCCTACCGAACGGGATCTTCAATCGCCAATCCGAGCTGATATCGACCAGTACCTGCAATCGGCCACGACTGATGCACAGACCCGTATCAAACTGTTCCGCCTGGCATGGGATGTCAGCATGAGCGCATTCGGCTCCCGTCAAACTCTATACGAACGCTTCTTCTTCGGCTGCCCGACCCGACTTGCTATGGGCCTTTACCATGAATATGACCGCCACCAGCTCGTTGATGATGTTGCAAAGGAGTTGGGCTTTTAGGAGACAACCAGGATACAAGTAGTTATATAAAAAATAAAGGGGAGTCTCTAAAAAATAGGACTACCCCCTTTCTTTATTTTCCAAATATTCTATAATTTAAGTAGTAACAGATTACTAGAGAGTGAGGTTACGTCACAAATGGCGGAAATTACGATTCCTTCACAGAAGAAACCGAAAAAGAAAAGAAAGGGATGGGTAGTACTCGGTGCCATTGCCGGTGCTATCGGCACCATTGGACTTGTCTTCACCCTAATCCCGATAAACAAACAAGCAACAAAGCCCTTCTTCGAAAATAGCGGCAAGCCCCTGGTAATCGCCCATCAAGGTGGAGAACATCTCGCTCCTTCCAACACCTTGGCCGCTTTTCAACAAGCAGTGGAAATGGGAGTGGATGTGCTAGAAACGGATATACATATTACAAAGGATGGTCATCTTGTTGCCATTCATGACCCTACTGTGGACCGCACAACAGACGGACAAGGTGCCGTAGCCGACTTGACGTTGGAGAAAATCAGACAACTTGATGCTGGCTATCATTTTGTGGATTTAGAGGGAAACAACAGTTTTCGGGGAAAAGGTGTCACCATCCCGACGGTTGAAGAAATGTTCCTGGCCTTCCCTGACACCCGTATAGAAATTGAAATCAAAGACACCAATCCTCCCGAAAAGTACGAAGAGATTGCAAGAAAGCTATGGGAGCTTACAGTTCAATATAACAGGGAGGATACGCTACTTGTGGCCTCTTTTGATCAGGAAATTTTAAATACATTTACTAGCTTTACAGAAGGAAGAGTGGCCCTTGTTGGCGGAAGACAGGAAATTACCAGGTTCGTCCTACTTCACAAACTGTTTGTCCGAAACCTATACAAACCTGAAGTGGATGCCTTTCAAGTGCCACTTCAAGAGAGCATATTCGATCTGACCAATGAGCGTCTCATTCGTGACGCACAACGAAGTGGCGTACAAATGCACTACTGGACTATTGATGATAAGGACACGATGCGCTATCTCCTTGAAAGAGGTGCGAATGGAATTTTGACCAACCGGCCTGACCTATTGCTTGAAGTGATAGAGGAAATGGAGTTTTAATGGAATATGTTGCTACCACAAAAACAAAGCCCCTACCTCGTTAAAAAGAGGGCACTGCAAAACTGAAAACGAATTGTTTTTAATGGTTTCTAGCTGTGGATTGGAGCAAATAGCGTAGACTCCTTGAAAATGCGAGCATTTTCTGCGTGCGATGTATCGCTGCCGTAGCCTTCCTTGTCCTGCAGGGGAGTAGCGACAATCTTGAGACCCCGCAGGGCGCAGCCAGAGGAGGCTCAACCTCGCCCCGCGGAAATCAACAGCGGTGTTTACCCAAGAACTAAAATTCAGTACTTTTTCAGTGGCCTCCGTGGGGGCAGAGATTTGTATTGATGATGAAGTGGCTACACTCCTAATGTGATATAATAATTAGATAATAAATACAGAAACGTGAGGTTTCCCAATATGAATGGACAAAAGCGGTCAGACATTACAATCGGCCTACCAGTTAAAATCGTACTAAAACAAGACCAGCGCACTGGAAAACTGACAAGCGGGATCGTTAAAGACATTCTTACAAAATCCCCAAACCACCCACACGGCATCAAAGTCCGCCTCCAAGACGGACAAGTCGGCAGAGTAAAAGAAATAGAAAAAGCGTAGCCCCCACAATTGTTGGGACTACGCTTTTTTTAATCTATGAGGGGTCAGACCCCTCTTCAGTTCTCTACCGCTTTAACGTTCTGCGGGTCAGACCCTCTTCACCTCTCTACCACTTTAACGGCGTGAGGTTCAGACCCTTTAGAACCTTTATGCCCCTTCCCTCATTTCCTCTAGGACTTCTCGCTTTCTGCGTCTTCCTTCAATCCAGGCGAAAAGCATGGCGATGAGCATGAAGGTGCTTGAGATTTGGAACAGGGTGGCTGTTTGGACAAATTGGGCTAGGACGCCAAAGATGATGCCGCTTAGTCCAATTCCGAGATCGATGGAGGAGAAGAACATGCCGTTTGCCACCCCTCGACGGTTTTCCGGTGTAACGGATAACGTCCAAGACTGCAAGGTCGGAATCAAGGAACCGAAACCTACTCCAAACAAAGCTCCAGCCACCACGATAAACAGGTTGGAGTGTGCAAAGGACAGCACCCACATTCCTACAAATGAAAAGAACATACACATTAATACCAAGCCCCGCGGCCCATGGTTATCAAACCATTTACCTGCAATAGGACGTGACAATGAAGCCATAATCGCATTCACCAGATAGAAAAGGAAAATTTGGTCAATCCCTCTTTCCTCTCCGAAAATGACAATGAATGTCACAATCGAGCCGTACCCAAATGTAGCAATCAAGGTGATGAATGCCGGATACCAGCCACTCTTCTCAACAAGAGATCCAAAGTAGGAGAACTTCAGGTCTTCCCTTTTCGTCTTCTCCACAGAAGCAGGCGTCTGGTAGTGGACAATCGAAAGTAGCCCAAGCGCGATCAGTCCAAGTACGGCAGATACGATAATCAGGTTTGAGAACTCTGTTACCTGATATAGATAGATTCCCAAGCTCGGTGCAACAATCATCCCTATCGTAATGGATAGCCCGTAATATCCCATCCCTTCTCCTAATCGAGACCGAGGAATCACATCAACAGCGGCCGTGCCATTGACCGTTGTCGACCAGCCCCAAGCCAATCCATGAATAAAACGGAACAAGAGAAATATCACGACAATCTGGGACAATGGGTAAATCACCGTCACCGCAAGCAGCGCAACCGCCCCTATCAATACAAGAGGTTTACGTGCCCGGTACTCAAGCATATAACCGATAAATGGTCTGCTCAACACAGCTCCAATGGAAAACAAGGCTGTCACCAAGCCAATTTCAAAACCTGTGGCACCTAATGATTTTATATATGGAGGAAGGGTTGGAATCAGCATTTGAAAGGACATAAAAACAAACAAATTTCCTACCATCAACATGATGAACGCTTTTGTCCATAACGCTTCTTTTTTCTGAATCGGTACCATTCTTACACGCTCCTATTATAAAAAGACGCCCCTCTACCTATCAATAGCTAGGATCCTTTATTTAACTAGAAAAGAAGAAAATGAATCTCCACAAACGAAGATTCATTTCCTCCAAAAGGCTGCCTTTAATATATATTTCGTCTATCTAAATATTAACACAGAAGACGAACAAAAGAAATGTTAAGAACTTCCTGACCCTTCCACTCAAAAGACTTCTTAATAGTACACTCTCGCCTATTTCATGAACTTCTTCAACATCTTGATGCTCTTATCCGAATACGGCGGATACAAAAAGCTTAAGTTGAACTTGGTGCTTTTCTTCATCACACTCTTTTTATGTGAAAAAGTTTCAAAACTGTTTTTTCCATGATACGAGCCAATGCCTGAAGTACCAACTCCACCAAACGGCAGATATGGATTGGTCAAATGGGTGACAGTGTCATTCACACACCCACCTCCAAAAGATGTACCTTCAATAACTAGCTCCTCCACCTCTTTATTTTCGGTGAACACATACAGTGCCAACGGCTTAGGCCGGTCATTAATCTGTGTCATGGCTTCCTTTAGGTCTCTGTATTCTAGAACAGGCAGAATCGGACCGAATATCTCCTCCTGCATCACCTTATCTTCCCAAGAAACACCATTCATAATAGTCGGTTCCATATAGAGCACATCGCGATTCAAGCCTCCACCAGTGACCACTTTTCCCATGTCCACTAACGAAGCAAGCCGGTCAAATTGACGTTCATTCACTACACGTCCATAATCCTTACTTTGCTGCGGATCGTTTCCGTAAAAATCCTGTATCGTTTTTACGAGTGCTTTCACCAGTTTCTCTCTGACATCTGCATGAACAAGGATATAATCGGGAGCAACGCAGGTCTGACCCGCATTCATGAATTTCCCCCACGCGATCCGCTGAGCAACCACCTCGATATTGGCATCCTCATGGACGATACAAGGACTCTTGCCCCCAAGCTCCAGCGTCACCGGTACAAGCCGCTTCGCTGCCGCTTGCATGACAATCTTTCCAACCTCCACACTTCCTGTAAAAAAGATATAATCGAACGGCGCGTGAATCAGGGCGGATGTCTCCTCCTTTGCCCCCTCGACAATACTGATGTACTCCTCATCAAAAAATTCTCCGATCATTTTCGCAAGCACCTTAGAAACATTCGGGGTAAACTCAGAAGGTTTGATGACAGCACAGTTCCCCGCAGAAATTGCCCCGATCAGCGGCTCCAGCACGAGTTGCACCGGATAATTGAAAGGACCGACAATAAGTACCGTCCCATATGGCTGCGAATAGATCAGACTCTTGGATCCGGTATGGACTAGTGGCGTTTTTACCTTCTTAACCTTTGCCCATCCCTTCAGATTTTTCATGAAAAAACCAATGCTGTCGAGGATATACCCCACTTCAGACCCATACGCTTCAAAAATTGATTTACCAAGATCTTTTTTCAAAGCTTCCATCAATTCCGGCTCATATTGCTTGACCGCTTTTTTCAAAGTAGCCAGCTGCTCGAGTCGGAAATCGATATCCTTCGTTTCCCCTTTGGCAAAATAGCTCCTATGGTTTGCCAGCAGCTTTTCGACCGACTCATTTATATTGGTTGTTGATATCGTCATACAAGATTCCTCCTGTTTCTCATGGATTCAGATTATGTTATTTCTATTCTCTTACAAATAGAATGAAATAGACAAGTTTTTGATCGTTGTCAATAAAAAAAACCGGGCAAAAACCGCCTGGTCTTCTAATGCTAAATATTGAGTTATCCTCCGCTGTTCCTTTCCGCAAATGGCTGGGCTTTCCACGGGGCGACCTTGAGCCTCCTCACTTCGTTGCGGGGTCTCAAGATTGTCGCTGCTCCCCCGTGGGAGTCTCCGCCATTTGCTCCAATCCACAGCTAAAGTTCTTATGTAATTTTGGTTAATGGCTATTTCATCACTTTTTAGTAGAGATGATTTTCGTTCTTCTAACGGGAATGAAACCACCTAGTTGATTGTAGTGGAAGGCGCGCAGACTCCCGCGGGAGGAAGGGACAGGTAAGACCCCTCAGGCGGAGTGAGGAGGCTTACGGACCGCCCGCAGGAAAGCGAAGCGCCTGGAACGGAAATCAACCGGATTTGATACTTTCTTACGTTTTAAAAAAGGCTGTTTTCGTAAACTTTGTTGCTATTTCGTATTTTTACAACGAACGTAATAATTGTTGCTGTCGTGCTCTTTTCCTGGTTATTCGGAGAGATTGCATGATATTTTGAAAGTAGATACACGGTAAAAAGTCTAATTCCCGACTTTTTACAAGCGAATAGCAACAATCTTTGAGAAAAGAGCCTTAAAAAAAGCACCCAGATAGGTGCTTCCCTTTTAGTCCTCATCCTTAATATCAATATCCTCAGGAATCGGCTCGTTTCGAGTTTCCTCAACAAGTTCCTTGTATTTCTCCATCTGTTTCATATGGGTCGTGAATTGGTCTTTATTGATCAAGTAATCCGCCCCGTCAAACAATGCCCGGATTTTTTTCTGCTGTATCAGGGTTTTTACGTAAGCTTCGGAGCATGCCAGATATTCGGCTGTCTCCTTTATTGATAGGTACATGATGTCACTCCTACTCATTTTGATGGGATAATGGCAAAGTTATTAAGAAAGTGGTGCCTTTAGGCGATGTTTCATACACTTCAATCTTCCCATTGTGATTTTCAACAATCCGTTGGACGATAGTCAGTCCAAGTCCTGTTCCGGTTTCTTTGGATGTATGAAAAGGGTGGAACAGCGATTTTCGCATCTCACTTTGGATTCCCGATCCATTATCTTTGAAAAATAATTGGTACTTGTCATTCAACGCTTTGGAGTAAATGGATATTACGCCTTTCCCTTTGATCGCTTCTTTGCTATTCCGGTATAGATTATAAATGACTTGTTTCATCTGTTTGGGATCTACCATCACCTTCGTATCATCCAGAGCCACTTGTAAGTCAGGTTCATCGCCTGTGTCACCTGCTTCATGATAATCAGGAATTTCTTGTATGATTGCTTTGATGGATATCGCCTGCAACCTGGGGGCGCCAGGGCGTGCCATTAGCAGCATGTCCTCAATGATGGCATTGATTCTTTCAAATTCTTTTATAAGAAGCGGTACCTGAAAGCGGTCCAAATCCTCTTTGGTGAAGGATTGTTTCATCAAAGAGAAGAAACCGTGAAGCACTGCGAGAGGATTTCTAATTTCATGTGCTGCCCCAGCGGCCAGTTCCCCTAAGGCGGCAAGTTTTTCCGACTGATGCATCCGTCTTTCCAATTCTTCCGTTTCTGTTATATCGATAAAATAAAAAATTCTACCGATAACATTTCTATTATCATCATGAAGAACGGATTGCGAGACGAGCAGGTGCATCTCATTCTCGTTTAGGGAGTAGACCACCTTGACATTTTGGCAGATCCGTTTGGATAACATGATGTCCCAGAAGGATGCGTTGAACGAAGGTGGTTCCTTCATCAGACTTACGTTCTTGATTTCTTCTCCAGTCAGGTTTAAAAGAGACGATGCTGAGGTGTTCAAGGAAAAATTGGACTGATCATCGTCTACTGTGATAATCCCTACAGGTAGGGAATTAAGTATCTGCTGCCGGTATGCACGATCTTTATCAATCTCTTCATTTAAAATAAAGTACTCTTTGAATCCTCTTGATACCAATAAGATGATACAGGTGAAAATAATTAGTCCCATAATGGCATCCGACTCGAACAGTAAGGAAAGAAGCAATGCAGAGAACAATGTGATTGCATAATTGGAAACTGATTTTTTGAGCGTGCTATACATCTCTTTAAAAAATTGCGGTTGACCAATCGAGTAAAAGAATACCCCGATCACCAGTATATTAATAAAGAAATAGCTTATTAGTGTTGTGAGGTAGGATAGTAGGCTTGAAGTTTCAAGGTACCCTTCTGAACCACCTGTCCATTGGAAAATGTAATGTGCACCTGTAATCATGAGTACATACATGGCAAAGTTCACAAGATGCTTCCACCAGGCGATCTCCCTTTTCAACAGAGCATATATTACTCCGCTTGCAAGCAGAATCCATAAAGACAAATCCAAACCGAAAACAAATATGGTTGCCAAATAGATGGCGGAATCCATACTGAGAGAATTGCCTTTTGGCGGAAGCGGTACTGTATTGATAGTTAAGAGCACAAGTGAACATACTAGCAAAAGTAACAAAGGTGCTTCCGTAACCATTAAGGGTAATGGACTTTTAAGGTGGAACACAAATAGGCTGATTCCGATAAGGATGACAGCAAACAGGTTTATTACCAATTTATGTTTATGATAGATTGTTTTCAATGAAATCACTCTCGAATCTCTTAGCTGTCTTTATTAAAGCGTTTTTAAAATCCTTGTGGCTCTTAAAAATGTAAATGAGCCTTAGTTAACAGCTTTCATTGTATGTCATATCCATTGGTAAAGCAATATATGGCAGACGTTTACAATACCACTTTCCCTCTTTTATAACCTTTTTCTTCGACATGAAACCGTTTTATTTAACAAAAAGTTTAAATTTTTCAGAACAATCTGTTGTTTTTCCGCTTAAACGTGTTAAAATGTTTGAAATTGTAATTTTCACACAACAGGAGGAGAACATCATGATCACATTTTTTGGCGCACTTATTTTTCTAGTTCTAGGTTATATCTTTTATTCCAAATTCGTTGAAAGAGTTTTTGTTATTAATGATCAGAACTCTACTCCTGCCTATACAAAAAGGGACAACTTCGATTTTGTTCCCATGCCATGGTGGAAAGGGAATCTGATCCAACTTTTAAATATTGCTGGTTTGGGACCCATTTACGGGGCCGTGCTAGGAGCGTTATATGGACCTGTCGCTTTCATCTGGATTGTTGTCGGCTGTATATTTGCCGGTGCAGTACATGATTACTTTTCCGGCATGCTTTCCTTACGGCACAACGGGGCACAATACCCGACAATCGTTGGAAAATATCTAGGGAATGTGGTGAAATCTTGCATCTATGTGGTTTCACTCGTACTGATGGTCCTAGTGGCAGCGGCCTTTACAGCAGGACCTGCCCAACTGATCGCCCAGCTGACACCACTAAGCTTCATGATGGCATTACTTTTGATTTTCGGGTATTTTTTATTGGCTACTCTATTACCTGTCAATCGAATAATCGGTAAAATATATCCATTACTTGGCGCTATCCTGCTTTTCATGGCAGTTGCGATTGCCGTAGCGCTATTGTTCACAGATAAACAGATACCGAACCTGACATTTGCAAACTTGCACCCTCAGGAACTGCCAATCTGGCCGCTGTTGATGGTGACCATCTCCTGCGGGGCGATTTCCGGCTTCCATTGCACACAAAGTCCGATTGTAGCTTGCACGATGAAAAAGGAATCTCACGGGCGTAAAATCTTCTATGGTGCAATGGTTACAGAAGGGATGATCGCGCTGGTCTGGGCCGCAGCAGGTATGACGTTCTTTAACGGAACAGGCGGACTACAGGAAGCCCTTGCCACAGGCGGACCATCGTACGTGGTAAATGAAATCTCCATTTCCCTGCTTGGAACACTTGGGGGAATCCTTGCAATCCTTGGAGTTATCATCCTTCCGATTACAACGGGTGATACTGCACTTCGCTCCTCCCGTATGATCCTGACAGAAATGTTTTCCAAGTTCTTCAACATGGAGGGCAAACTGAAAGTGCTATTAGTTACTCTGTTATTGGCAGCACCTGCGTTGTATCTTGCCACCATCGACTACACATTCCTATGGAGGTATGTAGGATGGACAAACCAGTTAGTTGCAACGGTAATGCTGTGGACAGCCGCTATGTATCTACTAAAAGAGCACAAGTTTCACTGGATTGCTAGCGTTCCTGCATTGTTTATGACAGGAGTAGTTTGTACGTATATCTTCTACGCACCAGAGGGATTGGGAATGGATTATAACATTTCTTTAATTCTTGGTTTCTCCCTAACCTTGGTGATCCTTGGTTGGTTTGTGAGTCAGATAGTGAAGTATCGAAAAATTAAGTCTGGTGGCGCAGAAAAGCGTGTAGCTTAGTTTAGTTTAGAGGACAGGTGACCTTTAGGGTTGCCTGTTTTTTTATGCGGAGTTAACCAGAAAATCGTTCTGGCACAAGCTTTGTCACACACTCGCGCCAGAACGGTATTACTATTACTTCTGCTCCACCCCAACCGAATGCTCTTTCCAATTCACAATCAAGTCAAAGTGTTTCAACTTCTTATTTTCCCTATCAAACCACAGATCGGAATCTTTCCAGGTCATTTGGATAAACAGTTCGCCCTTCGCCTTTTCACGGGCATCCCCAGAGGCAGCACCTTCCAACGCAATTACACTTTCAAAAATTTTCACCATCAGGCTGGCAATCTTTTTGGAGTAAACAGTCTGGATCTCTGGAGCACAACTTCCTGTAAAATCGCAAAGCTCCTGCAGTTTCACCAAAGCCTGTTCGACTGGTCCCTTCAAGGAAGCATCCAGCGAAATAACGGAGGACACTCTTTCTCTCATAGACTCTATGAAAATCCGTTCCACCTTGAAACGTCCCATCAACCTCAGCACTTCCATCCCTAGAATATTCGCAGTTCCTTCCCAAACGGTCAATACTTGGGCATCACGCAAAAGCCTTGGGGTAACGAAATCTTCTATGAAACCATTCCCACCGTGCATTTCAATGGCTTCATGGGAAAAGTGGACCGCCTGTTCTGCGGTTTCTTTTTTCAAAAGGGCAATTTGAAGTCGATTGAGGACGACCTCTTCTTCTGAGATCTGGTCACCTTGCTTTCGCATGACACGATCGAACAATGCCACCAACTCAAAACTAGCACTCGTTTCCACCTCTTGCTTCACAGACATGTCTACTAAAGATTCACGTATCATCGGAAAATTAATCAACTGATCGCCAAACGTCACGCGACTTGTCGCATAGTTGCGCGCTTCGGTGTACGCCCTTTGCATAATGCCGATGGATGCAATCGCATTGCAGACACGCGAAAGGTTTAAAGCTTCCATCATATAATAGATCCCTTTGCTTGGCTCCCCTACAAGGTAACCTATCGCATCGTTGAACAGAACTTCTGCGGAAGGGACAGCTCTGACGCCGAGCTTATCCTTCAATCGTCTAATCTCAATACCATTCAGCTTTCCATCGCCGTCCTCGTGTTTCCAAGGAACAGCGAACAGGCTCAGCCCCTTCGTCCCTTTTGGTGCACCTTCCATTCTAGCCAGCACCATCGCCACGCCGCACTGGCCGGCATTGGAGGCGAAATACTTCTCACCCGTTAGAAGATATGTGTCCCCGTTTGGGTCTGGCACCGCCTTCGTCTCATTCGCCCCGACATCCGATCCTCCCTGTCTCTCCGTCAGAAATGTCGCCCCTTCAAAAAGTTCTACCTCTCCAGTCGAAATAACATGCGGAAGGAATTTATCCTTAACATGCTGGTCTGCATAGTGCTCGAGGAGGTAGGCAGTCGCCATAGTAAGAGTGACAGGGCAGTAGAAGCCGGGTTCTGTCTGGGAAAGCAGGTAGCCTTGGGCATACGAATACAAATAGTTGCCGCATCGGCCAAGTTCCGGAATCTCCTTGTGCACATATCCAACAATTCCTCTATTGTAGGTTTCCTCGACCGTCTTCTTGTACCCCTCATTCACCCAAACCTCGGAAAGATCCTCGCCCATCCTGTTATATTTGATAAGCTTCGGCTGACCTTCCCGATCGGTGTGGACAGCTCTCTCGTCAATTTCATTTGCACAACTCTCCCCAAACTCAGTGAGCTCTTTTTCCGCCCACTCGTAAAATTCCGGCTCCAAGTGCTGCTTCAGAACATTTTGCAGATGCTTATCCTCTGTGAAAAAATTACGTGTCATTTGTTTCTCCTCCTAGTCTTTTTTGAAAATCCTTGAGAAGTTCACTCATTTCCTCTTTCAGTTCGGTCAGTTCCCGAATTCGTTCTTCCACTTCCGCTACTTTCTGCGTTCCGTATTCGATGGTTTTCTCCAGTTGCTTCGTTCCGGTGCGGTCCTTATCAAACAAGGTGACCATCTCTTTGATTTCATCAAGCTGAAAGCCGTACCGTTTGCCCCTGGTTATCAGCTTCAAGCGTGCATATTCCCTTTTAGAAAACAATCGTTGATTGCCTTCCGAGCGGGCGGGTTCAAGGAGACCTAGCTCCTCATAATAGCGGACTGTTCTGGTGGATATGTCAAATTCATTAGCAAGCTGCGAGATCGTGTACATAATGGACTCTTCCCTTTACTGAAAATTTAGATAGTTACAATTATAGTTTATCATTGACGTTAACGTTAAGTTCAATCATAAATTTTCCACATAAAAAGGACCTCCCTCAAAAGGTAGGTCCACTTCTTGTGCAATGCTGCTCAATAAAACATTTAGTCAGTCTCCCGCTTATTTTTCCCACGCACCCTAACAAACCGGTATGCCAGATAAGCGATATACATTGGAATGGCAATATAGATCAGGTAAGGATATTGTGCATAAGTTCCTTTATAGACCATAAACAAGGAAGCCCCCAAAAATAAAGTAACAATCGTTCCATACTTCGGAAGAGGAACGTCCTTGAAGCTTGGGATCTTTATTTTGCTGATCATCAGGAAACAGAATGCAGTGAAAATGACGGTTGTGACAATCTGCGGAATCAAATTTCCGAACAGGGTCAACAGTGCAAGGATTCCCCCTGCTGCAGTAATCGGCACTCCCGTGAAGTATTTTCCTGAAGATTTGACAGTGCTGATATTGAACCGCGCCAACCTGTATGCTCCAAAGAGTGGGAACAACCCGGCGATTGCCAACCCTAGCAAACCAAATTGATAAAAATATGTGTAATAGACCAAAAAGGACGGTGCCACACCAAACGTTACAACGTCTGCCAAGGAATCGAGCTCTTTGCCAAGCTCTCCGTCCGCATTCAGCATTCTAGCCAACCGGCCATCCATGCTGTCGAGCATCATACCAATTAATATTAGGATTGCAGCATTGCTGTATTGTCCGCTTGCAGCAAAGCCGATGGACAAAAATCCACAAAATAAATTCCCAAGTGTGAACATGTTGGGAATGCTTTTAATAAAGCGCGTGCGCATTCGCATAAATTATCATCACTCCGTCAGCATAAATTCATATGTAAAGGGCCATACCCTCGTAGAAAAATAAAAACCTAAACAAAGGAACACTGCTTAGGCTCACCTTTATTTAATTATACCATTCAGACGCATTACGAGTAAAAGTTATTTTGTAGGGTTGTTTATAAAACTGTTCTCACTTTTTAATTGCACTCACTACAAATATATGTTTTAATAAATCGTAACGATTACTATTTTCAATAAAAAGGAGAGACATTATTCATGGCTAAAAAATCAAAAGTAGCAAAAGAAAGAAAACGCCAGCAGCTTGTCGAACAGTACGCTGAGATTCGCAGGGAGTTGAAAGCAAAAGGTGATATCGAGGGTCTTCGAAAATTGCCGCGTGACTCCTCCCCAACTCGCCTGAAAAACCGTTGTGAAGTAACTGGTAGACCACGGGGCTATATCCGCAAATTCAAGATGTCGCGTATTGCATTCCGGGAATTCGCTCACAAAGGACAGGTTCCAGGTGTGAAGAAGGCCAGCTGGTAACATACCGTCTTTTAATGCTACCAATGCATATACTAATTAAAACCTGTTACAGTTAATGAGGTGTTTTAGATGAAGGAAAGCTTGTATAGATACCTAACAAAATGCAGCGTGGCGGAGCTTCCCCCTGAAAAGCAGCTCTTCTACAACTTTGTTCAGGATGTGGAATATTCTTATGAAGAGCAAGCGGAAAACCCTGATCAATATTTTGATTTACTTGTGAAACACCACCCATATGTGCAAGCAGCAAAGCATTTCCATATGCCAGTGGAAACAGCTCGAGATCTCATGCTCGAGATTGAGCAGGAGATCAAGAATAACGCCGACAACAGGATGAAGCAGGTTTTCTGGGTTGACTATACAAAACAGGTATCAGACATAGAACGCTCTAATAAGCAATATTTCTTTATTGGGATATAATAAAGGCTCTCTCACAAAACAAAATGTGAGAGAGTTTTTTCATGCTTTTATTTTTTCAAGAGTTGAATGTTGTTGTACTTATGGTTAAGATAGTTTAATCTAACCAGTTGCTTTCTTATCAAGAAAGTGGCACCCTTAATAGGTCAGGAAATTTTTCGGAAACGTGTAGGTGATTATCATGATTGAAGTAAAAAACTCTCAAGTAAGTGATGGAGAATTCAATAGAGGCGTATTTGCGACAGAGGATATCAAAGCAGGAACACTATTTCATTCCGCCCCGGTCATATCCTATCCAAATGAACAGCACGAGCATATTGAAAAAACTTTATTAGCGGACTATGCATTCGAGTATGGCCTTAATCATACCGCCATCCTTCTCGGCTATGGCATGCTATTCAACCATTCGTACGAACCGAATGCACAATATGAAATCAACTTTGACGAACATACCTTTGATTTTTTCGCATACAAGGACATCAAAGCTGGTGAAGAAATCCTCATTAACTATAATGGCGATGTGGACGAGATGGATCCACTTTGGTTTAATATGGAAGAGGAAGAGAATAGTAAGTGATCAATAAAAGAAAACGGCCAGAATATTTCTGGTCGTTTTCTTATTGAAATGTCCTACTAAAGATGATAGTTTAGCTTTTGATTGAAGCACAGGGCGAAGACTCCAGCGGGAGGTAGCGCTTAGTGGAGACTCCACAGGCTTGCCCGAAGAGGCTCCACAAGTGCCCCGCGGAAAGCGAAGTCCGGTGCGGAAATCAACAGCGGTGTGTATAAGAGCATATTGAAAAGTAAAAATTTATTTAAGTAGCTTTCCATTCATATTGAATATCCGGCAGCTTTTCTTCATTATCACTCCCTCTTCCAATAATTACGAACCCATTCTTTTCATAAAATCGTTGTGCTATTTTATTTATCTCAAATGTGTATAGTGTTAAACTTCCGTCAGCTTGTTCTTTTGCTTTATGAAGTAATTTCTTCCCTATCCCAGCATTTTGATATTCGCTATGAATATATAGTTGACTTATTTGCAATCTATTATATGCAATCATCCCAACCACTTTTTCAGCAACAATCGCCAGTTCAACGGTAAATTCCTTGGGTAGGATTTGATTCAGAAAGTTTACATGGCTTTCAAAGCTGTGCACTTCTTTTTTACCGATAGCCCCAAATTTACTATCTCGCCACATGATGATTGTTTGTTCGGCATACTTAGGTTCGTATGGGATAACAATAATTTCAAAATGTTTCAAACGTGCCCAACCTTTCGTTTAAGTAGTTTCAAATGTGTATAGTTTTATTTTTTTGTATGTTTATATTTCGATTCTCCGTCCCTCTTCATTGGAACGACGGGCTGCATCGTTAATCAAGGTGAGCAGATATGCGTCTTGGTGGCTGATGTCCGGCTTTTTACCTGTTCTGATTTCTGAGACCCATTGCATCATGGCAGATGGCGCGTTCTCAGGGAGTTCGGCTTCAGATGGTGAATGCCAGCCTTCTTCTAGGTTTACACTTTTGATTCGAATGCTACTGTCTTCTATCATTAAAGTTCCCTCCGTTCCATAAACCTCTAATTGAAACGGGCTACCGGAAGAAACAAATCCTGTTTCCAAGATGCCTAGCGCACCTGATTGGTACTCGACAATCGCAACAGCGTTATCATCTACCTCATAATCAAAGGTCTGTTTGAAGCGGGCGGTTACCCCTTTCGGTTGTCCGCCAAGACGGTTTGTCAGATAGATCGGGTGAGCGCCAAGATCGATGAATGCTCCTCCTCCGCATAAATCCTTATCGTAAAAGTGCTGTGGCAACCAACCATTAGGGTGCTGCTTTGTCGGAACGGATCCATTGTGTGCAACGCGGCATCGGATGGTAGTAAGTCTGCCCAACAATCCTTGGTCAGCTACTTGTTGCGCGTATAGATAATAGTCAGCTGTCAAACGAGGCAGAGATATCATCAGTTTGATATCATGCTTCTCTACCTCTTGGAGGATTGCCCTGGCATCCGCTTCCGTTTCTGCAAGCACCTTTTCCGTGAAAACATGCTTGCCATGCTGGACAGCTTTGGTGATGATTTCTGTATGCATGCTTGTTGGAGAGGCAACAATGACCGCATCAATCTCAGGATTGGTGAAAATGTTGTCAATTTCCTCTTCAAAGATAAGATCGAGTTCCTCTGCCCATGCTTGTCCCCGCTCATTTTGCTCGTCCCAGACATGGGTAAGGGTGATATGTTCGTTTTGGATTGCCTCTTCCGCATATTCTTGTGCATGAACATGCCATTTGCTAAGTAATGCTGTTTTAATCATAAGTGGTACCTCCTACAATATGATTTTATTTATACCATTATGCTGAATGTGAATCCAGTCGATTGAAGTGAGAGGCGCGAAGACTCCTCGAAAATGCTAACGCATTTTCTTCGTGCGATGTAATGCTGCCGTAGCCTTCCTTGTCCTGTGGGAGGAAGGGACAGGGGAGACCCCGCAACGAAGTGAGGAGGCTCACGGACCGCCCACTGGAAAGCGAAGCGCCTGCAACGGAAATCAACCGCTTTACGACAACCATACACCTATCAATAAAGGACAGAGTCTCCCCTGCCCCTTTTACCAGCCATATAAAATTACAGCTTTACCTTAATATTAACATCTTCCCCGACCTTCTCATTGTTCTCATCCAATGGTGCTTTCATATTGATCTGCACCCATTCCACATCTTCTGCTTTCGATTCCTCCAATAAGAAGAAGATTGCCCCTTGCTTTTTCTCGCCGCCAGTGAATTTCTCATTTAATTCACCGGTATCTTCACTCTTGGTTGTTAGTCTGGAATCCGGTGCATCGATTTCCTCACCAGTACTTGTAACGATGCTTGCTTGGTACGCCTCAAAGTTTAATGAATCGGATGTTTTGTTTTCCACTTCAAGATCGAATTGGATATACTCAATTTCGTCTTGCCCCAGATACTCTTTGAATCCACCACTAAGCTTTCCGCTCATCACGGATACTTTGTCCAGATTGATGGAGAAAGAGTCCGTTTCGATCGGTTTTAAACGGTTGTTTCTTGCATGGTACGTAAAGCTGCCGCCTTCTGTTTCTGCCGTTTCACCAATCGGAATTAAGCTTTCTTCATCTTCTCTTTCATCCGATTCTTCTGCAAAGCCTTCTTCATTCGCTTCAGTTGTTTCCTTGTCATCTGATGTACATGCTGCCATTACCACAACTAATAACCCTATTAAAAATAGTGATAGGTATTTTTTCATTCTTCATTTCCCCCTAATGTGACTGAAAATCTGAAATTATTTTCTATATAGAAAAGATTATACTGCATATTTTCACAGAATTGCTAGTATTCCGACAATAATCTGCACAAAAAACTCTAAAAAGAGGGCTTATCCAAATGATAAGCCCTCCTAAATGATTATCCTTCTAACAATAGATCTTCCGGATCTTCCAGCAATTGCTTTACTCTTACCAGGAACTGAACCGCATCTTTACCGTCGACAATACGGTGGTCGTAGGAAAGAGCGATGTACATCATCGGTCTTACTTCCACAGTGTCCTTGTCATCCACTACTACTGGACGGCGTTGGATCGTGTGCATTCCAAGAATACCGACCTGAGGTGTGTTCAATATCGGCGTGGAGTAAAGGGAACCGAAGATACCGCCGTTTGTGATCGTGAATGTTCCACCTTGAATGTCTTTAAGTCCTAATGAGTTGTCACGAGCCTTTTTACCAAGGTCACCAATTTCTTTTTCAATACCGGCAAAACTCAATTTGTCAGCATCGCGGACTACTGGTACAACTAAGCCCTCTTCTGTTGATACCGCTACTCCTATGTCATAGAACTTTTTCAATAGGATCTCGTCGCCTTGAATTTCCGCATTCAATAATGGGAAGGATTTTAGCGCGCCGATTACCGCTTTTGTAAAGAAGGACATGAAGCCAAGCTTTACGCCATTCTTTTTCAAGAAAGCATCCTTGCGGCGGTTACGAACGTCCATTACGGCAGTCATGTCGACTTCGTTGAACGTTGTCAGCATTGCTGCTGTGTGTTGCGCTTCGACAAGACGCTTTGCAATCGTTTGGCGTCTTCTAGACATTTTCACTCTTTCCACACGAGAGTCATCCTGAGCAGCAGATTTTGCCGGAGCTGTTGCTGCAGGTTTGGAAGGAGCTGCAGGTTTCTCAGATGACTTCGGTGCATTCTGTGCTTGTTTATACGCTTCCACGTCTTCTACACGCACGCGGCCCATTGGGTCACGGTAGGAAACTTCGTCAAGGTCGATGCCAAGCTCTCTTGCTTTTTTGCGTGCTGCAGGAGATGCAACTGTTCTGGATTTCCCAGGTTTCTTCTCCTCAGCTGCTGGTGCCTCAGCTGGGGCAGCCTCTTTTGCCGGCTCAGCTTTAGGAGCATCTTCCGCTTTCGGTGCTTCCTCTTTTGGCGCAGCTTCAGAAGCAGCGCTTGCTCCTTCTTCACCTAGCTTTGCAATAACCTGTCCAACAACAACATTGTCACCAGGCTCAGCCAAAAGCTCCTGTATAACCCCGCTAAAGTCACTTTTGATTTCTACGTTCACTTTGTCTGTTTCAAGCTCGGCGATGGTTTCACCTTTTTCAATGGCGTCGCCTGTTTTTACTGTCCACTCTGCTATCGTACCTTCTGTAATGGATTCTGCTAATTCTGGCACTTTAATTTCGATCATTTGTTTTCCCCTCCATGCCCTTTGTCTGCGTTCAATGTATCTTCAACAATCCAAGCTTGTTCTTGTTTATGAATATGCGGCTCACCTGTTGCAGGACTGGAGCGTTTTGGACGCCCGATGTAGTCCACAGAGATTCCTTCGCTTGCAATTTCATGAAGGTTTGCTTTTACAACTGGCCATGCTCCCATGTTCTTCGGCTCTTCCTGAACCCATACGATTTCTTCCAAGTTAGGGAATTGTGCTGCTAGCTCTTCCACTTCTTTATGAGGGAAAGGATATAACTGCTCCACCCGTGCAATGTGAAGGGATTCCACTTGCTCCGCTCCCATCTCATCGACTTTGGTAGCCAAATCAATCGCTACTTTACCTGTGCATAATGCAAGACGTTTCACTTGTTCTTTATTTTGACCTGTGCGTTTTTCTTCCACTAGAAGCTTGAACTTGCCATCTGTCAACTCAGACACATCGGAGACGGTCATGGAGTTACGCAATAAGCTCTTTGGAGTCATGACAATAAGTGGTCTTGCATCCTCTTTTGTCGTCAATTTCGCCTGTCTTCTTAAAAGATGGAAATACTGTGCCGCACTTGTTACGTTTGCGACAATCCAGTTGTTCTCCGCAGCGGAGTTCAAGAAACGCTCCACACGACCGCTGGAGTGCTCCGGCCCTTGACCTTCATAGCCGTGCGGTAGAAGCATCACAAGACTTGATTTCTGTCCCCATTTCGCTCTTCCGGATGCAATGAACTGGTCAATGATCACTTGCGCTACGTTTACAAAATCACCAAATTGCGCTTCCCAAATGACAAGGGATTCAGGCGACTGTACGCTGTATCCATAGTCATAGCCGAGTACTGCTGTCTCGGATAATGGACTGTTATATAGGGATAGTGAAGCTTTTGCTTCCGGCAGCTCGTGCAACGGAATGAAGCGCTCTCCCGTTTTGTTATCGTGCAATACAAGGTGTCGATGTGAGAACGTACCTCGCTCACTGTCCTGACCAGTCAAGCGGATCGGTGTGCCATCAGCAAGAATGGATGCAAAGGCAAGTGTCTCACCTAATGACCAGTCCACCTTGTGGTCGTTAGCAAGAAGGCTTTCACGCTTTTTCAAAATACGGCCAAGCTTTGGATAAACGGTGAACGTTTCCGGATACTTCACAAGGTTGCTGTTGATTGATTTCAAAATGTCTTCCGGCACAGCCGTTTCAAGCTCAGGAACCTGATCACTGATCGGCTTTGGCACCTGCTTTATTTTCACATTGCCTTCGTCCTCTTTGCGGAGTTCATCGAAAATGTCTTGTAGCTTCTGCATGAATTCCGTCTTCATACCCGTAAAGCCCTCGTCAGAAAGGATGCCTCTGGTTACAAGATCTTTTCCGTACTTTTCAGCAATAACCGGGTGGTTGTTGATTTTTTCATATAAAAGTGGTTGCGTCACATTGGCATCGTCCATTTCGTTATGCCCGAAACGGCGGTAACCGATGAGGTCAATCACGATGTCTTTTTCGAATTTCTTGCGGTATTCGTAAGCAAATTCCATTACAGCAAGACAGCTTTCCGGATCGTCTGCGTTCACATGGATTACTGGGATCTCGTACCCTTTTGCAAGATCACTTGCATACTTCGTAGAGCGTGAATCTCCATAATTTGTCGTAAATCCAAGCAGGTTGTTCGCGATGATATGGAGTGTACCACCTGTTGCATAGCCTTTCAGCTTCGTCAGGTTTAACGTTTCGGCCACAACACCTTCGCCTGGGAACGCCGCATCACCGTGCACAAGTACACTGAAGGAGGATTGCTTGTTCTGTTTTGGATAGCCTTTTTCGGAACGGTCTTCCTGGGAAGCACGTGCCACCCCTTGTACCACTGGATTCACGAACTCCAGGTGACTCGGGTTGTGCGCTAGGTGGATGCGTACCGTCTGTTCCTTTTCACCCGTTACTTTGCGGTCGGCTCCCATGTGGTATTTTACATCTCCGGACCAACCGAAATTGATGCCGCGGGACCCTTCAGAAGGTACCAGCTCCTTGTTCGGAGAGTGGTGGAATTCTGAGAAAATCAGCTCATACGGCTTGCCAAGAACATGCGCAAGCACGTTCAGACGGCCACGGTGCGCCATTCCGATGCTGATGTTTTTCGTTCCATCCTCACAGCCGGACTGTATAAGCTTGTCGAACATCGGTACAAGCATGTCCAACCCTTCAATGGAAAATCGCTTCTGGCCTACGAATGTTTTATGTAAAAACTTCTCAAAGCCATCAACGGAAATCAATCTTTCAAGCAATTCCACACGCTGTTCTTTACTGAACGGACGCTCAATTCGTGTATTTTCAATATAGGAATTCAACCATGTTTGCTCTTCCTCGTCATGTATATGGCCAAACTCATACGCAATCGTTCCTGTATAGATGCGCTTAAGATGCTCGTAAGCCTCCCACGCATTGGAGACCGCCTCAGGTGCAGCCTCCCACACTAAATCTACCGGAATTTGTACCAGATCCTGCTTGCTTAATCCGTAAGTCTCCACGTCTAGGAAACCGACATCGTCCTGTGGCTCTTTGTGAAGCGGATTAATGTTTGCAGCAAGATGACCAAGCTCACGGATATTGCGCAGAAGCTTGTTTGCAGAAATCACTTTCTTGATTGCCGTCTGTGGTACAGCTTGTTGGTTGTCAGCCCCGGTTTTAGAACCTTCAACGGAAATGGAAATGGAATCCATTCCAGGCGGTGGACCCAGTTCATCAAATAGCGCACGAATAGATCCGTCTACTGATTCCGGATCTTGTTGGTATTTTTCATACATATCATATACATAACCCATATTTGGACCATAAAAGCGCTCCCAAATTTGTTCAACTTCGACCTTACTCATTATTACATGCCCCCATCTTAGGCTGTGACGTTTTAGAAAATGCCTCTAGATTAGATTAGTCAATATATAAAGGTTCAGGTAAATGGGCAGATGTTCTGTCTGCTTGATGTAAAACTCCCGTTACAATCCATCTGTCATTCATATACCCGTCCCTATTTCTTATACACCTAAATTATACAGAAAAAACTTTCTATTTACCATAAAAACGTTTTCATATTTTGGACAAATTTTCTATAGTCCATGAAAACACTAGTGTTTTCAGAATATTATAAAAAGATAGGTATTAAGTTTGGAGTTCAAGTGAGATTGAAAAAGTTATTGTGGATGAGAATTAAAATATAAAAAGCCTGCCCCAAACTTCAGGCAGGCCTCACATCAACTTGCTTTCTTGACTGTTTTATCTTTATTCTTCTCAAGCTTCCACTCTTTGTCTAGCTCCTTCATCAAACCATAGCACATTACTAAAACAATAAATGTAAGAGGCAGAGCACTGACGATGATAGCCGTCTGCAGTCCAGCTAATCCTCCTGATACCATCAATACCAATGTAGCTGCAACCAAAATGATTCCCCACACTACCTTGATTTTGTTGGGAGGATTCAATTTGCCACCTGTTGTCTGCATACCAAGGACAAATGTTGCAGAATCGGCAGAAGTGACGAAGAACGTCGTAATCAATCCAACCGTCAGTACAGATAACAACGCGCCAAACGGCAATTGCTGGTACACAAAGAATAATGCCGTCTCAAGGCTTTGCTCGGAGACATTCAAGCCTTGAACAAACTCCAAGTAGATTCCTGTTCCGCCAAACACAGTAAACCAAAGTGCACAAACAAGACTCGGCACAAGGAGAACAGCAATCGTAAACTCCCTGATTGTACGCCCTTTGGATACACGGGCAATGAACATTCCGACAAACGGCGTCCATGAAATCCACCATGCCCAGTAGAAGACCGTCCATCCTTGTGTCCAGGCAGCCTCATTTGCATCAAATGGTGATAGACGCAGTCCCATTAACGCGACATTTTGCACATAGCTTCCAAGTGTTGTAGTAAACATATTTAATAAGAAAAGAGTTGGGCCTAAAATCAACATAGCGAAAAATAGGACCACTGCAAGCGACATATTAATATTACTTAAATATTTGATCCCTTTTGAAATACCTGTAGTTGCTGAAACGATGAAAAGCACAGTGATGACAGCCATTATAATGAACTGTACCGTAAAATTATTCGGAATGCCGACCAAGTATTCCAACCCGGCATTGATCTGTTGCGCACCCAATCCAAGCGATGCAGCCACCCCAAACAACGTGGCAAATACCGCAACAACATCAATCGTTTTTCCGATAGGGCCTTTCACCTTTTCACCAAGTACAGGACGAAGTGTTGCACTCATCAAACCTGGTGCATTGTTCTTGAACTTTTGGTAGGCAAGCGCCATTGCTACGATTGCGTAAATAGCCCATGCATGTAGTCCCCAATGCAGCCATGTATATCTTAGCCCCAAGATGGCGGATTGTTCCGTGCTTCCTTCACCAAGTGGCGGCGCTGAGAAGTGGGAAATCGGTTCTGATACCCCATAAAAAAGCAATCCAATACCCATACCTGCAGAAAACAGCATCGCAAACCAAGTAGGGCGACTGTATTCAGGTTTGTCATCTTTCTTTCCAAGTTTGATTTTCCCATATTTACTGAAGATCATAAAAACGGCGAATAGGAGAAAAAATGTGGCAACCAACTGATAGAACCATCCAAACGTTTCCAGAACAAAGCTCTGAGCAGCACCCATTGCACTTCCCAATTGGTCTGGAATCAATACACCAATCAATACAAAAACTACGGCAATCCCTACTGAAATCTTAAAAACTGACCTGTCCATAAGCATCAACATCCCTCATCTTAAATTCTTATAATCTATTCCCAACAATCCATATTAATTAAACCATAATACTAGTTAATTGAAAAAAGAGCAGAGGAATGATAATCAAGAGTATTCGGGGATATGGTGCTTCATGGAGCATCTACCTTGGGCAGGTGGATGATTTCGAGCAATAGGTTGGGGATGCTCCGGTTTCCATACTATATTTTGGTGAAGGAAGCGTTTGTTATGAAGGGGCTAGGCAGTTTTTTTATAGTTCATGCCGGACTGTACCGAGTTCATGCCGCAATCACATAAGTTCATGCCAAAAGGCCCCTAGTTGATGCCAAACCCATTTTTGGCGCTAGAACAATGCCATTAAGCTAATAAAATCACCCCTATCGCCACCGGGACCCATATCCTACTTTGCTTCATAGAAAAAAACCGAAAAGCCAAGGCTCCCAGGTTTCCGGTCACACTCGATTCTCCAAATCCTTCGCCGTCTTGCTCGTTTCCACGTCTTTTTCATTTTTCAGTGTCCCAAACAGCACATCGACAAAGGGCGTGGACACCCCGTACCAGAAGTTTTCGTTCTTAAAGTGGTGAAGAATATGCGTTTTCTTGACCCATTTGCCAAATCTCGTTCGAGGCTTGATCGGACGGTGTGCTACATAATGCTTCCACTCATAGAGGAATAACATCGTCATCAGTCCGCTTGCAAAAGCAACGGTTATCCACCAACTGCCAACAATCAAATAGAAGATAACGGCCAGCACTGATAAATTCGGCAGGCTGTACCACAATGGCAAAAACAATAGATGCAAATCATTCGGGTGTGTATGGTGATCATAGTGTAGGCGCTTCAGCATTTTTAATAGAAATGGACTTTTCGGTGGCTTCAGATGGAACACAAAGCGATGGGTAAGGTATTCGCTGAACATGAAAGTAATCATTCCGAATGCAAACACCGCAAACGCTACCCACGTCACTCCATTCCACAATTGCACTCCGATACTTCCCATAATCAAAACAAGTAATATCGTGATGTCCGGAAACAAAAAGAATTCCCTGTAGTATCCCTTCATCTAACTCTCCCCTTCTCTGATTTATTTTTCAGCGGTATGCTTCTGCCACATTTGGATGCTCTGCTCCATCATGGTGTGCACGAGTTGTTCGGCCTTTTCGCCATCCTTTTCCAAGGTGGCTTGCATCAGCTTCAAGTAATAGTTTCGTGAGGAGTCACGGTAGTTTGAGTCTGTGAAGTAATAGGTTGCCATTTTTATATAAAGGTGCCCGAAGCTGTTCAAGATCAATAGATAGATCGGATTAGGCGCAGCGGCCGCTAGACCACGTTGCAAATACCAATCGTATTCGGCAAAAGATTGCGGGTTATCTGCGACACTCTCGCTTTCTTTTAATAAGGAAACGACCTCCAGCGGTTTATGGGTTACTGCTCCTTTCACATAAGAGGGAGAGAGATTTTTCCGCAGCTCCAGAAGGTGGATGATAAACTCATCCGGGATGGTGTCCTCTTCATTCAAAATGTGGACAATAGTCATGAGGTTGCCCTCTTTCCAGTAATCGTTCACGGTTGCCCGTTGATTGTGACGGATTGTCAGCCAACCGTCCCGTTCCAGCCGTTGCAAAACTTCACGGATGACTGGACGGCCCACTTCAAATTCTGCGGCCAGCTCTCGTTCTGATGGGATTTGCGTGCCTGATGGATAGTCGCCCTTGAGGACTTTTCGAATGAATTGTTTTTCAATTTTGTCGGTTGCTCGCATGTGCTATCTACCCCTTTCTGGAATGCTGTTTTCTCCAAATGTGATGCTTATAGTAAAAGTTAGAACAAACGAGTGGACTGTAGCGGAAGGCACTCGACTCCGGCGGGAGGTAGAGGGAAACGGGAGACCCCGCAGGCTTGCCGAGGAGGCTCCCGGCCCTCCCCGCGGAAAGCGAGTGCCTGCAGCGGAAAGGAACGGTCAAACATTATAGCCCAACAATCCTTAAGAAAAATAAAACTGGTAATACCAATTTTATGTTTGGTATTACCAGTTTATAATTAGATAGATTTAATTTCAATAATATTCTGAAAAATACTCCAAACTAGGTTGGTCTGATCCTTCATTACCCTAACTTCTGACAATGCGTTGGGTTACGAATACCACTTATGCCACATTTTCTTGTTGTTCCCTCTCACAAACGTATCCACGCGGTTCGGTCCCCACGAAATGGCTGCCGGATGGGATTGTACGCCGCCTCTAGGTGCACCAAGATTGCCCCACTGGCTCCAGCGCTGTCCGTTCCAATATTTCTGCCACATGCGGTTGTCGTCTCCTTTTACAAAGACGTCAATACGGTTCTGCCCCCATGAAGCCGCTGCCGGCGCTCCTTCAAATCCGCCTCTTGGAGTTCCAAGATCCTCCCAACGGCTCCAGCTTCTGCCGTCCCACCATTTATGCCACATGCGTTCGTTCATGCTCCTGACAAAACAGTCTATGCGATTCGGCCCCCATGATACCGCGCCAGGTGTACTTGTGAGCCCACCCCGTGGTGAACCGAGGTTTTCCCATTGACTCCAACGGGATCCGTCCCACCACTTGTGCCACATGTTATTGTCCATACCTTGCACAAAGCAGTCTAAACGGTTTGCCGACCAGGATGCGACTGAAGGAGAACCCTTAAATCCACCGCGTGGAGAACCTAAGTCTTCCCACTGGCTCCAACGTTGCCCATCCCACCATTTATGCCACATGCCATCATTGGCGCCACGGGCAAACGTATCAATACGGTTCTGCCCCCATGATACCGCTGCCGGCGAACTTCTTAACCCACCACGTGGCGCGCCAAGATCATTCCAGCGACTCCACCGTCTGCCATTCCAAAACTTCTGCCACATCCGATTGTCTTCGCCGCGCACGAACGTATCCAGGCGGTTAGTCGCCCAGGAAGCAACTGCCGGCGCACCTTTCATCCCCAATAACGGTGAACCAAGATCCTCCCACTCCCGCCAGCTTGCCCTCATATCATTTTCGTCTGTTCTGTAATATGGGCGCGGACGTGGACGAGGGTAATAATATGGATAAAAATATGGCCTCGGAGCCGGGTAGTATGGATAATAATAAGGGTAATATGGCCGTGGACGAGGATAAACATAAATCAGTCTTTCATCAGTTGGTGTCTGGCGATAAGCATATGGATTCTGCCCGAAATTCTGATGTGAATTCATAAAAAAACCTCCCCTAACTAGACTTCTGCCTAATAGCCTATGCAGAAGACAGGCGGGGAGGTGCATGTTCTATGTGATTATTGGATGAAGTGAATTAATTTATAGGATTTGCTCTGCTATTAGACGATCCAGCTTGCGGATGTCCACTTTTTTGTTGATGTTCAATTTAAAGGTACCAGCCTTTGTCCATAGCTCCAATTCTGCATTGGTATCCAGCATGCCACCGTTTTCAGAAGAGTACATCACTATTGATTTGAAGGGAATAGTGTACATCTCCACTTTTTTGCCAGTTAGCCCCTGACGATCAGCGATGATGATTCGTTTATTCGTGACAACTGCCACATCCCGAATGGTCTTGTAGGCTATCTCTGCCGTCTCCCCTTCTATCAAGATATCCTCGATGTCTTTCGTTATTGCTGTTTCCGACATGAATGTCCATGTCATAAGTGTGTTGACTGCCATATTTCTTCCTCCTTTTAATAGGGTTAATGATTGGGAGTAATTTCAGTACTGCTGATGGAAACCGGTGACATTGATAGAATTAAACAAATGTTCTAGATAATCCTGCTTAATTTTGGGGAATATTGGGGCTTTGATTTTCTATTGAGGGAATTTCACATAATTTTGGGCAAAAGATACCCATACAGGTAGGGGGACATTCTGGATTTACTGTCCAAACTCTTCACAATACATGCCAAACTACACAAACCGACACATTACAACCCGAGCCCTCTTATTCACACTCGCACTAAAACAAAGAGCCCTCCTCTAAAAGGAGAGCTCACTTTAACACATTAACGTCCAGCGGGTCAGACCCCTACTTCCTTCTCAATCTGCACCGTAATTGGATTGTCAGTTTCAAGTCCGGTTATTTCCGTGATGGCCTGCTGTATTCCTTTTTCGTGGATTAATTGTTGAATCGTCTGGGCCTCGTCATCACTTGGTACATCGTAAGTGATGGCGGCCGCGATCGCCTTTATCAGGTTAGCTGGTGGATGGCCGAAAAGCTCGAGGTAATGTTTTGCCGGTCCAACTAGGCGGTCGTTCCCGCCGAGTTTTCTGAGCGGAGCGCGTCCTACCCTTGTAACATCATCCGTTATATAGGAGTTTTCAAATCGGGAAAGGATCTTGCCGATATATGCCTCATGCTCCTTCTTATCGAATCCATATTTCCCGACAAGGACCATTCCTGTTTCCTTTAAAGCAGACTCCACAACCTTACGAACTTCTTCATTTGTGAGTGCTTCGTCTATCGTTTTGTAGCCCTTATGATAACCCAAATAAGCAACTGCGGCATGACCTGTATTCACCGTGAACAACTTACGTTCAATATACGGTGCTAAATTACGGACAAACGTGATTCCTTCAATGGATGGAGTGTCTCCAACAAGTGCAGATTCATCCACAACCCACTCATAATACGGTTCCACTGTGACCATCAACTTATCAGCATTCGTTTGATTTGGCACGATCCTGTCGACAGCAGCATCTGGAAACGCGAATAGCTCATCGAATAACAAGATTTCTTCTGGTGCGAGATTTTCATATACATGCTGTTTCAACAAGGAACTTCCACCAATAAGGTTTTCACATGCTATGATGTTTAAAGGCGACTTGTTGGTTTCCACACGTTTACGCAATCCACTAACAAGCGACTTCGCAATGATAGGGAGGATTGATGGACCTACTGCAGTAGTAATTAGATCCGCATCCACAATCGCCTTCTCCAACTTACCACTTTCTTTCATACTATTGATTGCCGACACATGACGTACAACCAACTCCTGCTGCGTTTTATCCGCCAGTACAACTCGATATTCTTCCCTATCATTAATCAAATCCACTATTTCACTGTTTACATCTACGAAAGTGGTGGCATAGCCGGCCTGGTATAGCAAAGCTCCAATAAAGCCTCTGCCGATATTGCCGGCACCATAATGTAGTGCCTTCATGTTATTGAACCCCTTCAAATAACTCAAGGATCTCTTCAGCTGAAGATGCCTTCACAATCTGTTGAACATTTTCTTCTTCGGAGCAGACTATCGCAATTTGCGAAAGGATCTCTAAGTGCTCATCGCCTTTTCCTGCAATACCGATCAATAATTTCACTTCATTTCCTGCACCAAATTCCACACCGGCTGGAACTTGTAAAATAGCGATCCCGGATTCTTTTACTGCTTTTTTTGCATCCTCTGTACCATGTGGAATCGCAACAAAGTTACCCATGTAAGTAGAAGTCAATTCTTCACGTTCCAACATCTTTTCAATATATGCTGCCTCTACATACCCGCGGTCTACTAATAGTTGCCCTGTCTTTTTAATTGCTTCCTCTTTTGTGCCTGCAAATTCGTTTAATAGGATGTTTTCTTTTGCTAAGATTGGTAAAGTCATGATTCAAACACTCCTTAATTCTGATAATTTTTCGATAAAATAGCGATTCAATGTAGTGGCGAGGTGATTCCCAATTGCACCCCCGTCTATTGATTCAAATCGTGCAATGCTTCTATCATCTTCTATGATGGATGCACTAATATGACTCAATACTTCCAAGATCTCCTTTTTTGCTTCAGATGGTGCTAGAAGGAGCAGAACCGACTCTACTTCCATTGGCTGCTGATCCATTCCTGTTGTCGGACAAGAATGAGCTAGTTTGAAAATAGCAAAGGATGGTTGTAACACGGTATTACTTTTGGCGTGGAACAATGCTAGCTTTGTACCCGGTATCCCAAGTCCGCCAAGCTCTTCCCTCTCCAATAGGTCCTCCATTACTTGCTCCGCATCGGAAAGCTGCTCCATATGTTGCAGTTCCATGCAAAGAGTCTGCAACGCAGCACGAATGGATTCGCGACCTTCTCCCTTTTTAAAAATAAAGCCCTTCAATAAGGTTGAAGCTGCTTTAGAATAGAGAGAAACCTTTTCTAGAATATCTGCCACCGCTTCTTTTGTAAGCTCTGGGTAATAAAAGGCTTCCTCTAGTTCGAAGTTTCCCTTTATCTCTATCAATTTGCTTTTATGCTGCTTATAGATGTACTGTTTGATTTTGTCTATTTCTTCTTCTTTTAAGATCGGATTCACGATAAAATATTCTCTGTTGAAATCATGCAAACGAATCGTAGAGATGATCAAATCATAATTTTCGTGGTTTAACTGATTCAACTCGAATAGGGATACATTCTGACAAACCTTTATCTCTGGAATTTCTTTTTGAAGCCTTGTTGCCAGCATTTTTGAAGTTCCAATGCCAGTGGAACAAACGACAAGTGCCTGCAGCGGTCTGCCTTGGTGAATGTTCAATAAGACAGAACCAAAGTGCATGACCAGAAAACCTACCTCTTCATCTGGAATCGAGAGATCAGGAAATGTCACCTCGACGCCTTCTTTGATTATGGAAAATAATTCTGCATATTCTGTTTTGATTCGATCAAGGAGCGGGTTCGTTATCCCCATGTTTTGCTTGAGGCGGAATAACGCTGGGCCAAGATGGGCAACGAGCCCCTGCAGTAAAGAAGAATTATCTGATAGATTTTGGTGGATCCTTTTTTCCACATAACGGATGAGGTGCTTTGCTTTTAAGGCATCCTGCATTCCCGCTTCTTCTGCAAAATATTCCTTGTCCTTCCTTAACTTCGCTCCTCTTAGATGCATGGTGATATAGCCAATTTCAGCGACTGGAATCTCTGTTTGATACACTTTTTCAAGCTTCTCGATGATTTTTTTGGCAATCATGTATTCAGGAGTCCCTTCCAGTTCGGAGAGGTAGCTCTGATCAATCGTAATATTCTCCCCGCGCATGATTCTCTCCATCGCCAATGCCAGATGGACAACCAGCCCCATATAAGCGCTGTCTGCAATGGAATAGGGCAGCTCTTTGTTCATTTCATCCACTGTCCGCTCTACAATATGCAGATTCTTTTTCTCCACTAGACCGAGCAATCTTTCTGAAATGGGATTTGATGAATGCTTACTTTTCTTTTGAATGCTCTCTTTTATAAGGCTCAGTAGTTCATATTCATCCACATTAGCAGCGATTACCTTGCTCATCGCCTTACGCTTGGCGTTCTCGTCGCCTTCAATCTGTACACCATATCCTCTTTTTCGGATAAGTGTTAAATTTCCAAATTGATTTAACCGCTCCTCTACTTTATTGAGATCATTGCTCACCGTTGCGATAGTGACATGCAAGTCATTAGCAAGCGCAATCAACTTGACCGGTTCGACCGATTCCAAAAGTGCACATAAAATGATTGTCTGCCTTTCTTCGGCGGTGAACTGATTGTGGTCTACATTAAAAAGAAAGAGCTTTAAATGTTCTATATTTTCTTGTTCCCCGATTATTTGAACACCCACACCTGATTTTTTTATTAAAGATAATTGATACTGAGCCAGGGTTCCCTCGACTTCCTTTAAGTCACGGTGGATGGTTCGGGTACTAACATTGATTACGTTCGCCAGATCACTGACTGTCAGTTCTTTAACCGTTGATAATAGTATCTCCAGGATTTGCCGCTCTCTTGCGGTAACATACATAGCTCTCACTCCAATACCCTTGGATGATGACAAAATTAAATTACTATGCTTATAGTTTCATCATAAATCACCCGTTTTATTGATTCAATGAAAGGAAAATAAGGATTCGTCAGGTTCGTTGTTGACAAAACTTAATAATGACATCTATTTAACATTCCATCCCTATACAAAAAAAGAAGGAGAGAGTCATCGCTCTAATCCTTCTTTTTTATGATTATTTTAGTTTTTCAATAAGCTCATCATACTTAGGACTGTTCAGGAAGTTCTCAACAGAAATATGAGTTGCTTTCGGATGCTTTGCTCTTGCACGGTCTGTTAAATCTTTGTGCGTGATGACGATGTCTGCATCCATTGGAATATTACTGATAGAGGAGTTAGTCACATCAATCGACAACCCAGCTTTTTTCACTTTATTTTTCATGATGGATGCACCCATGGCACTTGAACCCATTCCTGCATCACATGCAAAGATGATTTTGTTTACTTCTAATCCTTCAACAGGTTTATCCGTTTCTTTTGCAACAAGCGAGCTTGCTCTGCTTTCTTTGCCTTTTAGTGCAGACGTCTTTTCTGTTGCTTTTGCCAGATCCTCGTCTGTTGATTTAGAACCTTTTAAGATGACAGATGCAATCAAGAAGGAAACCACAGCAGCTACAAGGACACCAGCCATGACTGCAAGGAACCCACCTCTTGGGGCCATTGCAGCTATTGCAAAAATACTACCAGGTGATGGTGCGGCAACAAGCCCCCCGTTAAACAATAGAAGCGTGAATACACCAGCTGCTCCTCCACCGATTGCTGCCAAGATAAGGGCAGGCTTCATCAGGATATACGGGAAGTAAATTTCATGAATTCCACCAAAGAAGTGAATGACCGTTGCTCCGGAAGCCGATTGTTTCGCCATTCCTTTTCCGAACACCACAAACGCCAACAGGATTCCAAGACCAGGTCCAGGATTCGCTTCAAGAAGGAACAAAATGGACAATCCTTCGCGTGCTGCCTGCTCAATACCTATTGGACCAAGGATTCCATGATTAATTGCGTTGTTCAGGAAAAGTACCTTTGCTGGCTCAATGATGATACTTGCTAGTGGCAGAAGGTTCGCCTGTACTAATGTTTCAACACCAGCTGCCAATATTTTGTTCAAGGTTAATACAACAGGACCGATTCCTTTGAAACCGATGATGGTCAGGATACCGGCAATAATCCCCGCTGAGAAGTTGTTCACAAGCATTTCAAAGCCTTGTCTTACCTTTCCATCGATCGCCTGGTCGAACTTCTTGATGGCATACCCACCAAGTGGTCCCATTACCATTGCGCCTAAGAACATCGGAATATCCGCTCCGACAATAACCCCCATGGTCGCTGTAGCACCGACAACCCCACCGCGGAGGTCATACACAAGACGGCCACCCGTAAAACCGATCAGTATCGGCAACAAGAATTTGATCATTGGATCGACCAAGCTAGCCAGTTCTTCATTTGGCCACCAGCCAGTCGGTATAAATAAAGCAGTTATAAGTCCCCAAGCGATGAAAGCCCCAATATTCGGCATGATCATCCCGCTAAGATGACTACCAAAACGCTGTATTTTCACTTTGAAGTTAGATTTAGATGTAGTTTTCTTTTCAGAGCTCAATTTTTCTGCCCCCTTATCATAGTTTTTATTGCTTACCCTTATGATAAAGCGGTTTCACCGAAGATTCCATTGATACTAAAGACCCATTTGGCAAGATGATTGTTGACATAATTAAATAAAGGGATAAAGGGGGTCAGACCCCTTTTATCACTTTAACGCATTGAATTAAAGAACCCTTATATATCAATTCATCACCCATTTATCCTTCAAAAACATGATTCTTGCAATAACAAATGCCACGATGATGCACAGCATGTTGCTTCCGACCATGATTCCCAGGTGCTCGTAGTTGATGATTCCGAAGCTGAGTTCCTTCAAAATCGTGAAGATGTTCATGATTGGGATGGCAAAGTGGTGGAAAGCCAGCTCGTTGATTCCGATGCCAGAGATGATCATGACCGGGAACACCGCAATCATCAGGATTGGTGTACTATAGCTTTGTGATTCCTTCACCGTTTTCCCCATGATGCTAGTTATCATTAGTAAAGTGGCCAGGAACATGGCATAGACGATCGAAACAAGAAGGGCAAATCCTATAATATAGTAGACGTTCCCTCCAAATGAAATCGCGTTTCTCAGATTCTCAGTCAGGAAGTTAATTTCCAATGCCACTACAATCAACGTCACAATCCCCGTAAGAGCGCCAATCGTTGATATCGTTAACCATTTCGCGAATAGAAGGGTTAAGCGATTCACAGGAGTCATTAATAGTGCCTCCATCGTCTTCTTCTCTTTTTCACCGGCAAACAAATCTGAGGAGGACGGGCTGGCGCCTATCCCAATTGCAAGGGCAAGAATCATCGGAACCAGCATGGCAACCAAATTGATACCTGCAGTGTCCTCTGTAAGCTCCTTTTGTTCAATGGCAAAAGGCTGTATAAGCTCCTCTGGGGTACCTTGCGCTTCCAAACGGTCGGCAATAACCACTTTTTCATAGTTTCCTAGTGCTGTGGTAACCTGTGTCATCAAGTTGGAGGAATTTTGACTGAAGGAGTTTCCGACAAGTGTTACGGTTGCCGCTTCTCCATTTTCCACTTTGCCCAGAAAACCGTTGTCCAGAATCAAAGCAGCCTGTGCTTCCCCCTCTTCCAACACAGCTTCCGGGTCGGCAGCTTTCACAAATTCAATATTGTCCATTCCTGCAAATAAAGCCTCTTCCTGTGATCCAAAACTTTCACTCACTGCCAGCTTAAAGGTTTCCCCATCCCCATCAGAAAGCATGCTTTCATAAAACAACACAAGGCCCGTCATCATCACAATCG
The DNA here is from genome assembly GCF_001037965.1 of Bacillus sp. LL01. NCBI lineage: Bacteria > Bacillati > Bacillota > Bacilli > Caryophanales > Bacillaceae > Bacillus > Bacillus sp. LL01. Next base: position 265,390 of record NZ_LFEL01000005.1, read on the forward strand.
GCAATAACACCGTTAATAGAAGTGTACGTCTGTCACGAAATGAATCCTTCATTTCTTTAAAATAAATTTTACGAAGCATAATGTTCGTTCCCCCTTACAAGTTTGCTCATGAAAATATAGTTAAGGTCCCTAGAACCTTCTGTTTTATATAACTCCTCCAATGGTCCGTGGTGGACCAATTCCCCTTTGTGCATCATAGCCACCGTATCGCACAGCATGCTCACTTCTTCCATTATGTGGCTCGAGAAGATGATTGTTTTCCCTTCACGCTTCAGCTGATGAACCAACTGGCGGAATACGTTGGATGAGGTGATATCAAGGCCAGTTGTCGGCTCGTCGAAAAGGATGATATCCGGGTTGTGGATTAACGTGCGGGCAATTGCCACCTTCTGACGCATCCCCTTGGAAAATCCCCCGACCTTGCGATTCAAGTAATCTCTCATTCCGAACATTTTCGCCAATTCCTCGATCCGCACCTTCGTCTCATGCTTGCTCAGCCCGTAAAGAGTCGCAAAGTACTCTAGATTCTCACGGGCAGTCAGGCGATCGTACAATCCGGTCTCCCCTCCAAACAACACCCCTATCTTTCTTTTGATTGCATCCGGGGTCTTCACCGTATCAAATCCAGCTACACTAATATCCCCCTCTGTCGGAGTCAAAAGCGTTGCAATCGACCTTAACAGTGTCGTCTTCCCAGCACCGTTCTCCCCGAGCAGACCGACAACCTGCCCCTTATTCACCGTAAACGTCACATGCTTCAACGCCGTCACATACACCTTCTTATCTTGGAACTTCTTTGTCACTTGGTTGATTTCAATCATGTTCCTCTCACCTCGTCTGTTTAATTTCTTGTTTTCATCATACAAACTATTTGGTTATGAATCTCTAGTTATGTCGTGAATATTCCGTTTGATGTCGTGAAAATGACAATTCCACCCTTATTGATGGTAAAATAAAGATAATTACCCTTCAAATGGGACGCAACAATAACAACAAGGTGAGGCGAAAAGGATGAGGGTTGGTCTAGTTGATGACAGATACATAGATTTGGATAAACTGAATGGCATCGTGGCAGCTATACCAAATGTGGATATTGTCTTTTCCACCCAATCTGCCGAAGAAGCCTATGAACATATAAAAAAAGAAGCGGTGGACCTGCTGATTGCCGATATCGAGATGCCGAACCTCTCCGGCTATGAGCTCGCAGACATCATCCACTCGCATGCATTGAATATCTCGGTCATTTTTGTTACCGGAAGCAGCGGCTATGCCGTGCACGCCTTTGAACTGAACGTCCACGACTACATCATGAAGCCTTATCCAAAGGACCGATTGGTGAAAAGCATTGAAAGACTTCTCGAGAAATCCAAGTCGGCTGAAATCGCTGGCAGACTTTATCTCAAACAAAAAAACGACATCCATATCGTTCAGAAAAAGGACATCGTTTTTATTGAAAGGTCCGGCCGCTCGACCACCATCTATACAAAAGGCGGACCGATCAAGACATACCAGACCCTGAATGAACTCGAAGGCGAACTGCGCGAACGCGATTTCCTCCGCTCCCACCGCTCCTTCATCATCAACATACATCATGTAAAAAACTTCTCGCTCTATGCAAAGAATTCCTATATCGTTTCGTTTGAGGGCATGGAGGAGCAGGCGATGATTACAAAGGACAAAGTGGATTTTTTGCAACAGAACTATTTTTAAAGGGGCTTTTCTTAAAGGGTGTTGCTATTAGCTAGTAAAATGTCGGCAACTTAGTTTACGAAAAAAGCATTTAAAGGATGGATATATTTTGACGACTTCCTCAATGTATTGGAGAGCGCTCGGTGCGTTTCTATTTTTACACTTGCATGCACTTGCCAGCGAGTGGGTACCGTTCTACGTGAGCCTTCTGGCTGCGGGTGCCCTCACGATTTATTTTCATAGAAAAATTGTAGTAGAAATCAATCATTTAGGCTGGAAGATTAATAGTGTGCTGGCAGTAGCGCAAGTGTTTCTCGTTTCGGTATCACTTGGTGTGGCGCTGCCTGTATGGCTCGCGCTAATGCCAATGACGATATTTGTTGCCGTTGAATATGTACGATTGGGGCTTGGACGCCAGCTTACCCTGTTAAGACGGTACCTCGCTCAGCAGGAAGAACAGCGCGAGCACATCAATGAAACCTTCCGCATTGTCCGTAGCGAGCGTCATGATTTCCTGAAGCACGTGTCAGCCGTTCACTTTATGCTGGAGGGCGGTAAGGCGGAAGAAGCCAAGCTGTACCTGGATGAGATCGTGGAAAGCTATGAAGAGACGAACTACTCCATCAAGGGAGAGCGCGGTGTGGTGGCAGGTGCGCTACATCAAATGTACCGTCGCGGAAAGGCTGCCGGGGTCAGCGTAGTGTACGATCTGGATGTGCCTCTATCCACGTTGCCGATTGGTGACCAGAAAATGGTCGGGCTACTCGGAAACCTGTTAAGCAACGGCTTGGACGCATGCGAAGATTGGCAGCGCGAGCGTGGCGGCCAGGCAATGCTTACGTTACAGTTTTATAAACGCAGTGGATTGTATATGCTGATTTGCAAAAATAATACCCTACCAGTCCCTGCTAATGTGTTGGATTCGTTGTTCCATTCATATGGCCACACCACGAAAGGTGGCGACCACGAAGGCTTGGGTACGAAAATGATTAAGGATATTGTGGAGGAGCATCAGGGCTTCCTGGATTTTGTTCATAAGGACGAGGAGTTTACGGTGAAGATCAAGGTGCCGGCGATTAAGTAGGGGCAATTCCCAAGTTGACGGAAAATTGCGGTAAAGATAAAGAAGGATATCGGTGTTGCATGAATACAAAATAAAAAGCAAAGCCCCCAAAAAGAGGAGCTTTGCCACTATATCCATCATTCAAATGTCATGACTCCCAACCTTCAGCCACATTCTTACTAAATCCCTTCCTCCTCCGCCTCCAGCAACATCTCCTCCATAAGCCGGAGCAGTGTCTCCTGGAAAACGGTCTGGTCCTCAGCAGGGGTCAGCGGAACGAGGCTGATGCTTCTGCCGTCCAGTTCATCCACCTCAATCCCACCATGCTTCTCTGGATAAAGAACGAGCACCTGGTGTACAGGACGATACTTCTGCCAGCGTCTCTTCCCATAGATATACGGGGATCTCACGTTATCCGCATAGCTTGTCAGCTGGCGCATCGAGTCTGTGAGGGCATGCTTTTTGCGGTATTTCATATCAATCATGATAGTGCCGATATAGACATCCCGCACGAACAGATCCAGCCTCACATCAGGGTTATTATTCGTCCCGGTCGTATAGATTGGTACGCCGAACTTTTCGGTAGCTTCCAGATTCCCGGGAATCGTCCCATCATACGTGATATGCAGGCGAGTGGCGCCAAATGAAAACTGGATCATATTGTCCTTCGCAATCGGCTGGGCGGTTGTTGCATCAAGTGAGTCACCACTGCTAATTGACCCGTCACGTCGGCGTGGCCACTCCCCTTGAACCAATCTGTCACCTACTCGATATGACCGTTCCGCATTCCCCCAATCACCGAAGCTCCATTCATGAACGAGCCTGTCTCCTAGCCTCATCGGCCTCGCCACATTATCCTCACTATCCTCACCATCTGCTCCATCCACATCAGCCGTTCCATCCAAGCTGCCTTCCAGACCCGCGTCACCCTGATCTAATCCCTTAGAAAACTTAGAAAGCTCCCGATGTCGCTCAAGTCCAAACTCCTCCACCACCCCGACCACCTGCAGCCAGCCCCAGATCTCATACAACTGATCTGTCCGCTTCCACTGCTGGCCGAGTCCGGTATGTACAGGAAGCTCATCCCCGTAAAGCGCCTGGTCAATCTGATAAAGCTTACGGTACCGCACATCCACAAACATTACCTTTGGAACCAAAAGGGCCTTTCTATAAGAGACCTCCTGATACCAATGACTTGATTTGACCTGGCTCAAAGCGCCGTTCATTCGCATCGCCTTGCCGCGATATTCCTTCAGTTCCTCCACAAGCCGCCTTTTTCTTTCCAGCGGAAGGGAGATGGAGAAAGAATAGTCCTTGCTGCTTTTCAACGTTAAGCCTTTGATGGTCCGGTCCATCGTCTCCACAAACTCATGCAGCAACCTGATCCACTTTTCCAATATCGCCTTCAGCATCTGATTTTCCGGCAAGTCATAGTTGATCCGCTTCTGCACCGACTTTACGAGATTCTCCGTATCCGGGCGCTTCAGGCGATGCTGGATGGATACCACATCGACATGGGCAGGCTTATCAGCGGGCTGCATTTGATACTCCTTCGCAACGGACGACCTCACTTTTTGGGCGAGATCCGAAACGATGGCGTAAATATCGGCAAAATAGTGTTGCAACACCTGGTATTGGCGGAACAATACCGGATTGATCCGCAACGCCTCCAAGCTCTTGGGACTGTGCTGTTTGCGAATGACATCCAGGGCGGCACCTTTCAGCTTCTCCTCAACCTCTGATCTCATCGTTTCTAACTGATCATCAAACAGCCGGTTGGAGATAACCTTCACCAAGGTGTAAAACGTCCTCCCATCCGACGTTTCCACGCGCAAACTGTAGAGCCCGGGTATATAAGGATAATAATTTTCCGACGTGGAGTGCTTGAACAGCGTCACCAACCTATTACAGCCGAGATAATTTTCCTCATTCTCATGATCCACCATCAAGCGGACATCAGTGAGCCCATCGAATCCATCCATGTAACACTTAGCCCCTACGCCCTCACAACGGAACCGAAGCTCCAAGTTGACGTTCTCCCTGATTTCCGTGTAACTGTGCACCGTCTCGTCCCAGTCGGATAGATGCTCCACAAAGCTTGCAACCTCCGTATCCTCCCTGCTTCCATTCTGAAAAATATGCGTAAAAACAACGGAGAATGGCTGTGTGCTACATGGTATATCCATTGTATTTCAGCTCTTTCGCTTTTTGTTTTACGACATTACGGCTTTCCTTGAAGCCGGAAACATGGGAGTAACGGTCGAACAATCGATTAAGCTGGCTTCCTTCCACTATATCCTTTTCCCGATTATAGCGCCCAAGCAGATCCCGGAGCTGGTCCTCGGAACCCCTCACCTTCGTTAGAATGCGCTGGACCATCTGGAGATCAAAGGCATCTTCCCGTAAAATAAAGTTCTGCACCGGGAGATTCCCCAAGTACTGATCGATTTGCTTCACAATACGCGGGCCGACTCCAACCTGCCTGTTCACATCCTGCATCAGCTGATGAATTTCCCATAATAGCGAGAGCTCATCATCATGGAGGTTCAGGTTGCGGTTTTTATATTGGAAAGATTCGTACGTGTCAAAGTCGATCTCATCCGCTCGTGCCATAATCCCTTTTTTCTTTTCCGGAAGCTGTTTCATCTTGGTAAACGGCATCACATCAAGGGAAAGCACATTGGCACGGTCCAAAACTTTATCGGAAAAATGATAGGTCGACTCATCCATGTTGACTGTCCCGACAAACAGGACATTTTCACGGATGACGATGGTCGGTGGATACTGAGCCGAATTGTACAGTCTGCTCTCCAGATCATCGTTATACAACCTCAACACCCTTTTCCCATGATCCATTTCCAAGATCGAGAGAAATTGGGAAAAATAATGCTCCACCCTCGCAAGGTTCATCTCGTCAAAGCAGATGATATAAAGCTTATCCTTGTCATCCTCCGCCTTGCGCAGCGCATTGATGAGACCCGAATCCCCAGGACGGTACACCATATTCAGCGTATCCGCGTAGCCGATCAGATCCGAATCAGACGTCCATGACGGGCTAACCGGAATCACTGTCAGTTGCTCACCTTTTAGCCCAAGCGACTGGCTGTAAAGCTCCACAAGTTTCGTTTTCCCCGTGCCGCTCATCCCTGATAAAACAACGAGCGAAGACGATTTCATCGAAGTGTGAAAGTTGATCAGATTCTCTTTTCGATAGATAAGACCCGCATCCTGGGTGTGGTTGTACAAGAGCTCTAGGAACTCCTGCTCCTTTTCATTCAATTCCGCAAAAGGAGCATAACCAAGCCCGGTTGGATTTTCCATGACCGACACCGCGACTTCCTGCTTGCTTTCCATATCCGGAGTAGGGGATGCCTCGCCATCTTCAACACGGTCAGTTTCCATTGCATGCTTAGAATTTTCAACAGCCTCAGCAATCATCGGAACAGGTTTCTGCTCTTCCAGTCTATCCAACAGCCTCTGATAGATTTCAATCGGCACAAACGCCACATTCGGACTCTCATCCGTCAAATAGCATTCGTCGAGCAACTCCTCCTCAAAATCCATCCGCTTCAATTCGTCCCGAAGTTCAAGGCTGAAGCCGCCGTGCGCATACTGATGCTTTTCAAAATTCCCAAACACAAAGAAGTTCTCATCCTCACCAGCTTCTTCTCTCCACAGGACGATCGGCGGTGTATCGCTCGCTTCATGGGAAACCTCCTCAATGCGTCCGACAAACTTTTTGCTAGCCAGTCGACCAATGAAGTCATCCTGCCTCAACCCATTCACTCGTTCACTGAAAATGGGAACAGGAATCAGTTTCAGATCCTTCTCATAGCTCGGAAGCTTCGGCATCACGCGAACCTGAAACATGTTATACACTTCTTCATGGTTGTAGCGGATGCGCTTTTCCACTTTGAAAATTAACAGGCGGTCGGCAAGCCATTCGCGCAGTTTTTCTTTCCGGATGAATTCCGGCTGCAGATAGTCATCCTCAAACCCCCACTTTTCCAGATCAGAGTAGAATCCGGTTACAGCCTTCACATTCGGAAAACTGTCCGCAGGCTGCGAAATGATCCGTACAAAAAACTGAAGGCTATCTTGCTTGTTTATTAAAATTGAGTCCCGGTAGATCAGCTCGCTCTGGTCCACATCCGCCAGCACTCCAACTAAATCGTTCTCCCAAACCTTGTTCATCTATGCCTCAACCTTTCTCAATATAACGTTTCATTGTCGGAAAATCGGTAAATTCCTTAATACTCTTTTGAGTCGTCCGCTTTATTTTTCTTCTCATTTGTGGTGGGACGAGATAGGTCATGATCCAAATTTCATCACAACTTTCGAGCTGTTCCGATTCCAGAGCTTCCGGAACATCCTTTAGCTCCAAGACCCGAATAGAATGATTTGCTGAATTTTCCGTTAATTTATTTTTGGGATCTCCCACTAGCAGGACTTTCTTTTTGTCTTTGGTGATCGATTGCTCCAATTGTTTTTCGTCCGTTCTGGTTACTGCAACCTCCTGTTGGTTGTTGAGCAGCATCGCGTTCAAATGGGAGTTCTCAGCCTTCAATTTTGCCACTTCCGCCTTCAACGTCTCATTTTCCTCATAGGTCTTCTGGTTCTTCTCCACCGTTTCCCTATGCAGCGATCGCTCGCCCCCTAGCTCCTGTTGTAGCTTCAGCTTCTCACTTAACACCGCCTGCTTATCTTCTTTCGTTTGCTGCTTCAATTGGGAATACTTTTTCTCCCATTCACTTACTTTGGCGCGGAGGTCCTTGTTTTTCTCTTCGGACTTGTTCCACTTCTTTTCCCAGTCCGACGGTTGAGCTTTTCCCTTCCTGTCTTCAGGTTCTTCTGTGACTTTCTTATTCTCTCTATCTACCAGACTGCTCAAGTCATCCGCCTTATATTTTTTCAGTAAAGCTTTCTCGAATTCATCCGCGAGCTTCTCGAGCTTTTCCTCTTCGCTTGCATATAGTCCCCCAATGATCAAGTGAAGCTCTTTCCCCTCTTCATACAGCTTCATCAAGGCATCTAGCGTAATTTCGTCATCCTTCTCCGCCGGTTCGTCCGCTTCTTCGTCAGTAATAGTGTAATAGGCTTTAATCATCTTAAGGTTTCGCGGCTTCAACGCCTCTGTTATGACCATCGCCCTTGCCTGTTTGATGTTTTCCAGATTGATGTAACGGAACCCTTTCACCTGGATCGACCAGAAATCTACTAACTCCACTAGGTCCACATCTGAAATCGTACTGAATACCTTTTTCCACGTTTCTCTGCTCAATGTAATGACCCCCTTTTAATTCTTGTTAATCTCACATTTTCTCTGGTACTCTATTAGGTAAGCTCTTTTCTTAAAGATTGTTGCTTTTTGCTGTAAAAAGTCGGCATTTGGACATTTTACCGTTTATTCACTTTAAATAAGGCAAGCAGTTTATATTATCCAGCTAGGAAAAGAGCACGACAGCAGTAAATATAACGGGGATAGTTAACATTCGAAAAGTAACAAAGTTTACGAAAACAGCCATTAGGTAAATACACTTTTCATTCTACATGAACGAAATCTTTTTTGTAAGGTTATGAAAATTTAAACATAGAACTTTATTCCTAGAGAGGTGATGTGCCATGAGTCTTTCCAATAAAATAAAAGAGCTCCCTGTCACACCTGGTGTCTACCTGATGAAAGACTCCGCTGGCCAGGTCATCTACGTCGGAAAATCAAAGCGGCTTCGTCAGCGTGTGCTATCCTATTTCAGAAGCTCGTCCATCCACACCACGAAGGTCCGAAAACTCGTTAAACATATCCGTGATTTAGAGACGATCAAGACAGACACGGAATTTGAAGCCTTTCTGCTTGAGTGGCAACTCATCCAAGAGATCCGCCCCCAATACAACCGCCAGATGAAAACACCGGAGGCCTTCATCTACCTGACTATTCGGAAGGTCGGCAAACTTTACCGAATCCGCATGTACACCCAGCCTTTGCGTGGTGATGTTGGCTGGAGTTTCGGGCCCTATACGAGCAAAAAAGCGGTCAGCCGTGCCATTTACGGATTGAAAGACGTCTATCGCCTGCAATGCTCGAACCCAGCCATCAACGGCTCACCTTGTCTGAACTATTCCCTTGGCCTATGCCGTGGAATATGTCTCGGCGGGAAGGCCCTCGCGGAATACAATCAGATTGCAGAACAGCTAGTTTCCTTGCTCAAAGGGGAGGATTCGCGACTGCTTGAAGATATGCAACGACAGATGGCGCAGCATGCAGAGGACCTTGCTTTCGAACGCGCCGCACAATACCGAAACTACATCCAATCCCTTCAGGGACTCTTACGAAAAGAAGAAGTAATGGATTTCACCGCAGGCAACCATGTCATGATGGTAGCAGAAAGGCTGAATGAGGAGAGAGTGAAGCTCTTTTTGATTAGAAGGACGGATGTGCTGTTCAGTGGGATATATAAGGTTGATGTTAGTGATAACGGTGTCAATGCCGGTAAGTCTTTATCGGAAATTAAAGCAAAAGTGTTACTTGAGCTCGATGACACGGCCCCAGCAGAACCCCGACAGATTAGCCGTTTTGAAATCGATAAGGCACAGATTATCTACAGTTATTTGCGGAGCGGTAAGTGCCGGTATGCGATGGTGTCTGAGGATGAGGTGTATGCCTTGGAAAAAGTGATAGAGAAGCTGGTGCTGGCCTGAACGTTTCCTGTTTATTTTATATATATGAACAAAGGACAAACTTTGTGAAACGCTCGGGCTTGTTCTGAGGGTTTCTTTTTGTGACTGGTAAGGGTTATGTACCTAATTTCCGGGTTTTTATAAGGCTCTTTTCTTAAAAGCACGATAACAAGGAATACAACGGTTGGTTTATAAATACGAAAAAGCAACAAAGTTTACGAAAACAGCCTTTTATAAACCACCGCTGTAGATTTCCGTGGAAAGCGGGCACCTTGAATGGAAATCTACAGGAGTTAAAACTGATCACTAATAAGCAAACTCATACACCAAAAACCTCTCGTTCGCGTTCTTCTCATATCCATCGAGTTGAACCTCCAGTTTGAGGTTGGACAGGGAGTGGTTCTCCAAGTAGAAAACATAATCAGGTGCCGGGTAGTAGAGGATGATCTCCACAGAGCGGTATGTCTGCTCCACGGATAGAAGAATATTGTTCACTACCGTCCTGAAAATCTCAATGGTAAAAGGGTTGAAAAAATAGAAACGGTTTGCAGTGGACGGTATATCATACTTCTCCGCCAGGCTCTGTCCAAACTCGATTTTTTGCTTATTTTTACCGCTATACCCTTCCAAATTACTCAAGCATTCCCCGTAAAACGTCTCATTCATCTCAATTCCGGTCACACTAGCACCGAACCGATGTGCTAGATAGAAGTTCAGCCGCCCTTTTCCGCAGCCGAAGTCCACCACATGGTCACCAGACTCCACCTCATACTTTTTAAAAAGACAGTCAAGTGCCTCATAAGGAGTAGGCTCATAGCGGTGATAGGTATAAGAGCGATGGATTCCCATCTGAATGTCGGAGGTTTTGATGTTTAATTTTTGGTCATATTCCCGTTGAAAATCCGTCATGACGAGCCCCCCTTTTGTACACCAAATCTAGCAGACACTGCGCCTCAAGTAAAGAAGCATGTAAAGGATCATCTCCTTTACATGCTTCTTAAATGTACTACACTGTTACAAGCGTACTTCTTACACTGATGTTCACAAACGAAAAGGCACTCAAAAACTCCTCAAAGCCCGCTTCAACCATTGCTTGTGCATATCGTGATTCCATACATAGTTATTACTTCATCCGCTCACTAACACCATGCCAAACATAATGGACTTCTCGTGCTAGACTTGCAGCATCCTGGGCAACCCATCCCGACAGGTCACGAACTCTCCTGTAATGGCTGTCCATCGGTACAATTCCACGCCCCATTTCCAGCATGACAAGAACCACTTCTTCTCCTCTCATCTGCTCTTCCTTCATTAGATAGTGAAAATGATTACGGAGAGTCTTGCGAACAGCCTCATCGTCATTCTCCTGAATGATGGCATCCTCCAGCCACTTTTCCCACCCTTCCAGCACTAGCGTTGCATTTTCATCCCAGCAGGATTTCCATTCCGTAACAGCCCTACCATCATAAGCGGAAATCCAGGCAAGTTTCCCCGGATGCCGGTTTTTCACAACGTTTCTTTTGCCACTGAAGGCACCACCGATAACGAGTTGCAAGTCCACTCCCCCTCTTTCTCTATCAATCTCATCTTCAGACCCTGCCCATGACCTACCGCAGGGGATTCCCAAAAAGAATCTACAGCTCGAAATTTGGTAAGTATGTAACGGATTACGCCGCCGTGGGTGACTACTAGAATGTTCCCCGTTACACCGGACTCCAGCAACTCTCCCACAAAAGAATTCACCCTTCGTGTAAAATCACGGCCAGACTCCCCACTTGGTGTCCTTCCCTGCTCCCAATCATCAATCCATTCCCTATATGCAGGCTTCCCTTTCAGATCTTCATATGTTCTCCCTTCCCATTCTCCAAAGTTCATTTCTCTTAGTCTCGTATCCACCCAAAGGACATTTGCGAGCTTCAAATAATCCAAGGTGGATCGACACCGAATTAGGTCACTAGAGTAAATAGCGTTAAAAGACAGCTTACTTAATTCTTTTTTCAAACGATTAAACTGCCCTAACTCTTCCACCAAGACATCTCTATCGGTATGTCCAAGGTATCGCCTCTCCTTATTCCAGTCCGTCAGCCCATGACGTACGAGATAAAGATCCACACAACGACTAGTCCCCATAACTCTCCTCCTTCAATGGCCGTTCCCATCAGATCACCATTGCTTCCTTTAAATTTTTTCATCATCCAATGGGCGTACCAACAACTAAACAAGAAGTACGCTGGCAACAATACAAGATACACCGGTATGAAAATAAACACGACAGCTAACGGAAAAAGTGCCAAGATCACATCGACCTTCGTTAAATTCCGCTTCCATTCCCATGCAAGGCCCTCCTGCTGAGCCGTCGGGTAAAAATACATCAGGAACACCGCGATAAATCTTGAGAATGCAAGAATGATAAAGAACGAGAAAATATGTAGAAAGGATTCTTCCAGCAGCAAATAAATGAAAATCGCTTTCCAAGCCAATAAAAATAAGAGACTCAATATTCCGAAGCTGCCTACATGGGGATCCTTCATGATCTCCCATTTCTTCTCAAGCGGTGCATTCGAACCGATGGCGTCCGCCACATCCATCCAGCCATCCAGATGAAGCCCGCCTGTCAGCCAAATCCACAAGGTCAACAGAAGCAGCGCCAGCACCCATAACGGAAGAAAAGAATGCAAAAGAACGACTACCAACACAAGAATAGCAGCCAAAATAATACCTGTTAACGGATAGCTTCTTAACGCCCACCTGCTCGTCTCTTTGTTCCACGGGCACTCGAGGGGCACAGGGATTCTTGTTAAAAATTGAATGGCTAGCATAAAACCATACAAACTATTTTTCATCCGACCACTTTGCCTCCTTTCCAATACTTCGGGATACCCGCACGAACCTGCACAGCGACATCGGCCTTGTGCATCAGGAACTGATGAATTTTTTCTAGCAAATAAACATAGTATTGAACAGATTCATAACGGGAAGGCAGTTCTTCATTTACATCATTGGAGACGACGAGCAGTGTGAAACCCTTCCTTCGCGTTATATTCACCAACTTTTCCACCTTTTCCAAGACCTCAGCTTCCTTCAAACCTCCACCATCAAACAGCACATTACTCAACCAAATAGTCAGGCAGTCCAGCAGAACCACATCCTCCTCACGTGCAAGATGCATTTTCCACCCAACCTCTATCGGCTCCTCCATCACTTCCCAGCAATCTTCCCTTTCTGTCCGATGAATGGCGATGCGCCGCTCCATCTCCGCATCACTTTTCTTCGCGGTCGCAAGATATATGAGGCGGGCAGAATCCCTCTTTTTGTAAAAAGAAAGCGCCAATCTCTCCGCAAAGCTGCTTTTTCCTGAACGGGCACCTCCCGATACGAAAACGATCATACCCGCTCTCTCCATTTACAGAGCACTGCCAGCAATCTCTCATGCTCTTCTTCGGTTCGGATGGCAAGCCGCAAATATCTGCCATCCAACCCTTTAAAGTTATATGTATGCCTCACCAGAATTCCGTGTTGAAACAAGAAAGTGAACAGCTCCTCTGTCTGTTCAATATTTCTTTTATCTTGAAGAAGATAGAAATTCACACCGGTTGGGGACATATAGAAACCATGATTCTTGTAAAATGCACGCAGCACTTTTGTCTGTTCACCAAGCCAGTCAAATGTTCGCTGTACGAAATCAGTATCATCCAATAACAGAGGAGCCACTGCATCAGCCAACGCATTGACACTCCAAGGAATCTGCACCTTTTTCAGTTCTTCCACCACAGCCTTTCCAGCCATCATATAACCAAGCCGTAATCCAGGTATCGTGTACATCTTCGTCAAAGACCGGAGCAAGATCAGATTGGGATATTCCTTCCATAATGGAACCAAAGACTCGGAAGGAACAAAATCAACAAATGCTTCATCTATCACTAAATATGTATGAGTGTTCATCCCTTGCTCCAGAAGCATTTTCACTTCCGCTTTCGGAACCACCGTACCTGTCGGATTGTTGGGACGACAGAGGAAAAGGACATCCAAATCCGGCAGAATCTCTAACAGACTATTCATCGGCAAACGGAAATCATCCTCCGCAGACAAAATGATATCCGTCACATTCAAATGATAATGGTCACACGCTCTTTTATATTCTGAAAAAGCTGGATGTACAATTCCCGCCTTTTTTCCTTCAAAATATTTGGCTGCAAGAAAAATCGCTTCCGCACCGCCGTTTGTTAAAAGAATCTCCTCCTCCTCGATTCCTTCGATACGTGCTAATGTTGCACTGCTATTGGAATAATCAGGGTCCGGGTAGCGCATCATGTTTTCCCACTGTTTCTCCAGCTCCCTCTTTAACCAATCAGGAGGACCAAGGGGGTTAAGGTTTGCACTGAAATCCAGTATCTCCACCTCATCCTCCAATTGAAAAAGCTTCTTCATCGTTGCCGGCTGTCCGCCGTGTTCAGGCCAGTTCATTTCATCACCTCAGATTCAGTAAGAATAGGGAAAGTATTCCCAGTGCCATAAATCCGATCCAGCCACCATGCATATAGTGAATGGATTTGGAGATATCCGCTGGTACCAACTTCCTCAACGAATCCCCCATTTTTGCACGGTCTGACTTAATTCCTTCATAGTAATTGACCCCTCCAAGCTGGATTCCCATCAGTCCTGCAGTCATCGCTTCTGGCCAGCCGCTGTTGGGACTTGGGTGCTTCCCTGCATCCCGTCTTGTGATTTTCCAACCTTCAGTGCTTCTGGATTCTTTTATAAAAAATGAGGAAAGCCACATGGCCAGGGCTGTCATTCTTGCCGGCAGAAAGTTCGCCGCATCATCCAGACTGGCTGACGCCCAACCAAAATCACGGTATCTAACATTCTTGTATCCCACCATGGAGTCCAGCGTATTCACCGCCCGGTAAGCCATTGCAAGCGGTGCCCCGCCAATCATTGCCCAGAACAATGGCGCAGTAACCCCGTCAACGGTATTCTCGGCAATCGTTTCAACTGTACCTCTGACAATATCGCTTTCCGGTAACTTGTCAGTGTCTCGGCCCACAATCATGCTGAGACTCTTCCTCGCCTCTTCAAAGTTCCCCGCAAGCAATGGCTTCAGCACACTTCTGCCGGCATCAGCCAACCCTTTTATGGCGATGGTCGTTGAAATGAAATAGATTTCAACAGCCACCCCAGCCCAGAATTGAAGTCTATAAGATAAATAGACAAGCAGAAAGGCGAGGCCATATACCATGAGCACGACCGTGACAGTAAGAAGCACTCCCTTCCCCTTTCGTCTGCTTCCCTTATTCCAGAACCTGTCCAGTAGTGAGATAAGTCTCCCCATCTGCACTACAGGATGTGGCAGCCAGCGTGGATCTCCAATAAGTAAATCCAGCACAACAGCACCGACTAATATGAAAAATCCTATATAGAAAAAATTTTCAATCATTACTTTCTACTCTTTTCCTATATTTCAAAATAGCTTCTATTACCGCTTCATAGACAATATGTCCGATTCCTTTCCCTACAAGTGTGCCGGAACCAGCATAAGGAGTCTTATCACCTTGTTGGGTGACGGCAAGCACCATGGCGTCTGTGGAGGTACCAGTTGCGATGGTGCCTGTTTGCAGATCTTTCACTTGCAAATCAAAAAGCGCCTTTCCTTTTGCCTCTGTCGCCGACATCAGTCCATTGACCAACGCTCCATCGGTCAAGTGTGCGTTGATAAACACCATGGTGTTTATCGTTCCCGTTGTCACCGGAGTCGGGCAGAGTTCCGTTTGGGTGATGTCGACTGCATTGCCTACCCCTGCAGTAACCACTGCCATAAACTCCAGATTCTCTAATTTTTTCTTGTGCACCACCACATCATCGAGCTGGACGGCCGTCATCATCCCGACTGTCTGCTCGGACGGAATCCCCCGCTCCTCGAGCCATTGCTCCATATCTTTAACCGGATCACTGCAGTTGTAATTCTTTTTTACATGAAAATTACAGAAGTGTTTATGCCACTGGATGCCTTCGCCTACAACGCCATTGGAAATGGTCCGCAACGGCCGGGTGGAATGAACATGGACACATGTCCCGTCCTGCTTGAACGAAAAGTTACTATTGAACTCTACAGCTTCAGCTTTTGCTTCAAACCTCGGCGTCATCAAAAGCTGCGGCTTAGGCACGACTGGATGGGATTCTGCCTTAATCCACACTTCATACACCTTTTCGAGCTGCTCCTCTTTTCGCAGGGTCTCCGCATCCCCTACCTCCAGAAATCTCCCATTATGCAAAAGAGCGAGGCGGTCGGCGTATAAGGAAGCAACATTCAAATCATGCAAGATCGCGAAAACGGTCAGGCCCTTTGTTCGCTGCCACTCCTTGATTAAATCAAGCATTTGAAAGGTATGCTTGATATCAAGATGGTTTGTAGGCTCATCCAGAAGCAGGATTTCCGGTTCTTGGGCAAGTGCCTTGGCAAGCAGTACCCTCTGTTTCTCCCCACCGCTCAGCTTACGAAACTGTTTATTTCTGTACTTCTTTATGTTTGTTACTTCCATTACTTGCAACATGATTTCCTTATCTATGACAGAAAGGCTTTTCAGAATCCCTTTCTGATGCGGATACCGTCCAAGACTAATGATTTCCTCCACCGTATAATCAAACGAAACCTGAATCTCCTGGGACAGCACCGCAACCTTTTTTGCCTTTTCCAATTTTGTAAAAGAAGCAAGGGGTCTGCCTGAAAGCAGCAGCTCTCCCTCTATAATTGGAAGCTGACCGGTTACCAGCTTAAAAAGTGTCGTCTTTCCACTCCCATTCGGTCCAAGCAGCGCAAAGAACTCACCTTTATGAATTTCAAGGTCCACCCCATTAATAATGGGATTTTCCACACTATATCCGCCTACCAGACTTTGAATCTTAATCATTCGCCTTCCCCTTCCCAATCCTTTCTCTGACCAAAAGAACGGCAAAAACCGGCGCTCCAATCAAAGCGGTAATGACACCGATCGGCAGTTCCTTCGGTGCAATGATGGTCCGTGCCATCAGGTCTGCCAACACAAGAAAGCCTCCTCCGATCAACATCGACAACGGAAGAACATGGCGATGATTCGGTCCGGTCAACAGTCGTACCAAATGTGGGATTACCAGCCCGACAAACCCGATAGATCCCGACACCGCAACCGCTGATCCGGTCAAAAGGGAGGCCCCGAACAGGATCAATGTTTTCCCACGCTTCACATTCACTCCGATGTGATCTGCCGCCTCTTCCCCAAGCGCCATGGCATTCAGCTCACGAAAATGCATGAACAAAAAGAGCGAACCTGCAATCATAAACGGAAAGATAAGCTGCACATGGCTCCAGCCTCTCATACCCACGCTTCCGTACAGCCAATAGATGATTTGTGTCATCGACTCCTTGTCACCAAGTGCGATAATCAGTGAAATGATGGAACCGATAAAGGCGCTGATAATGATCCCTGCCAAGATAATCGTTTCTATCGCCAACCCGCGGTTACTCAACCTTACCAGGCCAAATACAAGCAAAAGGGACAACAGGCCACTGATAATCGCGACAACCGGCAGCGTGAAGCTACCCAGCCCGATAATCGTTATGTTGAAAAATAATACAGCCACCGCTCCCAGTGCTGCACCCGAAGAAACCCCGATCGTGTATGGGTCTGCCAGTGGATTCCTAAGCAGCCCCTGAAAAGCAGCACCAGCGAGCGCAAGTGATGCCCCGACTAACATCGCGAGAAGGACACGCGGAAACCGGATATTCCAGATGATCATTTCCTCATTCTTCGGAACGTCCACAATCCAGCCGAACCCAATGGCATTTTCAGATAAAATATGTAAGATGGACGGTATCGGGATCGAAACACTACTGTTCAATAAACCAAGGAGGGCTGTACCAAGTACAAACCCTCCGCTTCCGATATACAGCCAAAAGACCCGATTACTCAAAGATCTCCGGATAGATAAGTTTCGCAAGAGTCTCCACCCCTTCAATAAGACGGGGTCCCGGTCTTGTTACTGTATCACTGTCCACATCATGCACTTCTCCATCTTTGATGGCAGGAACCTCCGCCCAACCGGAACGGGCCATCACTCCCTCTTTCGGATTGTCCACATAATAGCCATAAGTGGTGATGATCACATCGGGATTCAGCTGAACAATTTCCTCTTCCGTCAGCTTCACCCAGCCCTCCTGATCACCTGCAGCATTTTCCGCTTGAATGGATTCGAGCATTTCATTCATGAACGTCCCTTGCCCTGTTGTGAAAATATCCGGAGCAGGAGAAACCTCCACCCAAACCTTTTTCTTTTCCGTTACTTCCTTCGCTTTCTCTTCCACCGCAGCAAGGCGGTCCTTCATGTCGACTATTAAGCTTTGAGCCTCTGCAGTTTTTCCTGTTGCTTTGCCCATCAGTTCCATCGTTTCATATACATCAGCGAACGATGATTCGCTGCCAATAACAATCACAGTAATTCCCGCTTCCTCATACTGTTTGAGGATATTCTCATGGTTCTGCTGATGATAATCCGTAACGAAAATCACATCAGGCATTAAGGTCAAGATGAGTTCCACATTCATATCCTGCGCCCCTACCTTTTCTACGTCAGCTGTTTCAACAGGATAGTTGCAATAATCGGAAACCCCTACCATCTTGTCTCCCAAGCCAAGCGCATAAGCAATTTCGGTGTTACTTGGCTGCATGGAAATAATGCTTTCCGGCTCTTCTTCTATTGTGATTTCCTTGCCCGAATCGTCCGTTATTGTGACAGGGAAGGCTCTTTCCTGTTGTTGTTCTTCACCAGTTGTAGTTTTATTCGTGTTCCCATTTTCTACGTTTCCATTCGTTTCCTCTGAGGTCGCGCCACAGCCTGCCAATATTCCTAAAATCAGGACCAGAACAAGACCGAAAACTCCCCACTTCTGCTTTAAATGCTTCATTATTTTTTCCCCTTTAAATTTTTTTAAAATAAAAAAACGCCATCCTAAAGGAAAGCGTTGAACGTCAAAAAGCACCTATGTATCCGCGTTATGGCTAGATTGTTAGACATCATCTATCAAACATGGAAACTCTGCACTTCAAACATCCTTTTCCTCGAAGGAGCTTAAATAACAAGATAGGCAGGTCTCCTGACTTACGCTTAACTGGTCAGCTGCGCCTTCCCATGCACCTTTATCGTGCACAGTGGACTCCAGCAGCTTTCCTAAACGCTTACAGTGGCGGGACCGTGTTGGACTTGCACCAACTTCCCTTTTCACCCTTCCTGCACGAGTCATACTCTAAACAAGAAAGGAACCTATTTGTCGTAATATTTGTTTTTTTATTCTTTCGTTATTATAAAATAACTTCCTGGAGTTGTAAATTTTATTCTACTAAACTTTCTCTGCTACCCCTGCCGACTTGAAAGTGGCCATTTCTTTTGTGATGTTCGCAGCCGCTTGGAGAACCGGGAATGCCAAGGCGGCACCGGTCCCTTCCCCAAGTCGCAGTCCGAGATTCAGTATTGGCATTCTTTCTAAAAGTTTAATGGCATGCTGATGCCCCGCCTCTTGGGACTGATGGCCAATAAAAAGATAGCCTTTCACTTCATTGTGCAGCTTTACTGCCAGAAGTGCAGCGATAGTACTGATAAAGCCGTCGATGAGAACCGGGATTTTTCTTTCTGCGGCTGTTAAGATGGCACCGATCATCCCTGCTATTTCAAGGCCGCCTAATTTAGACAAGACATCGATTGGATCAGCGGAGTCTGGTTTGCGGTTGCCGATCGCTTGACTGATGACCTGCTGTTTTATTTTCACCTGCTCTGAAGATATCCCTGTCCCGAAGCCGACCCCTTGAGCTGCACCCAAGCCGCTTAATGCTGCCAATACGGCACTGCTGCTCGTTGTGTTTCCGATTCCCATTTCCCCGACAATCAGACACTTAGCACCGTCATTTAATACTTTTGTTGCGATGTCTCTTCCAGCGTCGATCGCCTGGAGTGCCTGACTTCGAGTCATTGCATCCTCCTTCAGGAAATTGCCGGTCCCATGGCGAACTTTATTAACATGTAGCCCTTCTCTATTTACATCGCTCACCACACCCATATCGACAATTTCAACCTTTGCTCCAATCTGTCGTGCCAGCACATTGATAGCCGCTCCTCCGTTCAGGAAATTGTGAACCATCTGTACAGTCACCTCCTGCGGGTAAGCCGATACCCCTTCGGAAGCTATTCCATGATCAGCAGCAAACACAATGATTCCTGGTGGCGTCACCTCCGGAAAATCCGCTCCTGTAATTTGTCCGAGCTGGATAGCAATCTCCTCCACCATCCCAAGGCTCCCCTGCGGTTTTGTTAAGGTGTCTAGATAGGACTTCATCTTTTCTCCTTGCTTCTGATTGACTGGCTCGATGTTATAGTTGTTACTCATTTTTATCACCTGCTGCTTGTTTTTTTATGGAAAATCCGTAATCCTGGAACTCTCGCATCCTTTTATAAATAAAGTCAATGGAAAGATGTTCCCTCACCACATCCGCCAACCGATTAAAAGACTCCTCTCTTAATCTCTCAAAAGAAGTCCTGCCTTCGATTGGCGCCAGCCCCTTCTTCATCCTTAACGAATTCAGCAGCTCCTCCCTGAACTTATCATTATGAAAAACTCCATGGAAGTATGTGCCCGTAATGTTTTCGAACTGAACACCCTCTGAACGACCAGACAGTCTGACAAACGGTGCAACCCCTTCCTGCACTTCCGAAACTCCCATATGAATCTCGTAACCTTTCACAGGTATCTCTTTTTGCCCAAAGGACACCACACCTTCAGATAATACCGTCGTCTTATCCGCCAAAATTGATGTTTTCATTGAAAGCAGTCCAAGCCCTGAAACCACCTTCAATGAAGATTCCATCTCATACTCGTCCACCACTACATCCCCAAGCATCTGGTAGCCACCGCAAATCCCGAAGATTGCGGTTCCTTGTGCTGACAATGTCTGAAGTCTGTTAGCCAACCCTCTTTCGTGTAAAAAAAGCAGGTCGCTCAATGTATTTTTGCTTCCGGGTAGAATGACCATATCCGGTTCCCCAAGCTCTTCCGCCTTTTGTACATACCGCACATGACAGTCCTGCTCTGCAAAGAACGGGTCCATATCGGTAAAGTTTGAAATCAGTGGGAAGCGGATTACTGCAATATCAAGCTCTTTCGTGACGTCCCTTTTTACAGAATAACTATCAAGAATCACAGAATCCTCTGCCTCGATATTCAAATTTGGCACGTATGGAACGACTCCAAGAACAGGTACACCCGTATATGCTTCAAACCACTCCAAACCAGGATCCAGCAGCGACACATCGCCCCTGAACTTGTTGATGACGACGCCAATGACCCTTTGACGGTCTTCCTCGCCCAACAGCTGTAGCGTTCCGACCAAACTTGCGAACACACCGCCTTTTTCAATATCCCCGACAAGAATGACAGGAGCGTTGGTAAGTCTGGCCACCCGCATATTCACCAGCTCTCGGTCGTTCAAGTTGACCTCGGCCGGACTTCCTGCCCCTTCAATCACAATGCAATCATACTCTGTCTGAAGACTGCGATAAGCGGCATCTATCAAATGCAGACCCTTTTCATAAAACTCCTGACGGTACTCTCCCGCTTTCATATTTTGAAAAGGCACACCGTGCACCACAATTTGCGATTGATAATCGCCGGTCGGCTTGATCAGAATCGGATTCATATCAGTGGTCGCGATTACTCCAGCCGCTTCCGCCTGCACTCCCTGTGCTCTGCCAATCTCCTTTCCGTCCATTGTAATGTAAGAATTGAGCGCCATGTTCTGGGATTTAAAGGGCGCAGTCCGGTAGCCATCCTGTGAGAAAATCCGGCATAATGCCGTAACAATTGCACTTTTACCAGCATCGGAATGCGTGCCCTGCACCATCAACGGGGTTCCCTTAAACATGGGCTTTTACCTCCAGACAACGCTGGATCCAGTTTTCCACCATCTCCGGTTGGGAAGCGAAATGTATATGGCTATAGCCGGCAACAAGATTTTTTGTAACATATCCGTCCCTTGCTTCCCCTCGCATTCCTTTTGTTTCATAAGCACGTGGGAGTTCTTTTTCAGTATGAAAAGTCGAATAGTGAAATTCGTGTCCTTTGGCAACCTGTCCTTCTTTTAAAAGAAAATTGCTGTTTGTGCCCCTGATTTCACGATATCCTAGCGCTGCGAGTCTATCTTCCATTTTCACTGTACCTGGAATGATGCATGCCATGGTGTGAGAATTGCCGTCAATTGTCATGAGCTCCTCGCACAAATACATAAATCCGCCACATTCCGCCAGAGTTGGAATTCCTGCTATAACTACCTTGCGGATAGATTCCATGCTGTCATGTTTAGAAGAAAGGTCTGCCGCAAACTCCTCCGGAAAACCCCCGCCTAGATAAAGCCCGTCCACATCAACAGGTACTCTCTCATTTTTCAAAGGGGAAAAATAGACCAATTCGGCTCCCCTACATTCCAACAGCTCCAAATTCTCCTTATAGTAAAAATTAAAGGCTGCATCATAGGCAACCGCAATTCGGACACCCTTCTTACCACGAACGGAAAATAGCTTTTCATCCAACTGGATTTCTCCTGACTGACCTGCCAGCTGGTATAACAGCTCCAGGTCTATCGTTGTGCGAAGGAGCTCTCCCAGTCTAGTAAAAAAGTTATCAAGGTCTCCACGCTCAATGGATGGAACCAACCCCAAGTGCCGTTCCGGCATCTCTATATCCGCTTCCCTTGTCATATAGCCAATCACCGGGATGCGACATTCCTGTTCAACAGCTGTTTTTATCAGCTGGAAATGGCCTTCGCTTCCTACTTTATTTGCAATTACTCCCACTAAGTTCACCTGATCGGACAACATCTGATAGCCTTTTACCATCGCGGCTGCACTTCTCGCCATGCCAGAACAGTCTACCACCAGCACCACCGGACTGCCGGTGAGAATGCTTATTTCTGCGGTGCTTCCCCGGTCGGAACGAGGGTCTTTTCCGTCGTAAAATCCCATAACACCCTCTATGATAGAAATATCTGCTCCTTCACTTCCGCGTTTCAGCACTTCTTTTACCACACTATGCGGAAGCATCCAGCTGTCCAGGTTGCGGGACGGCCTGCCAGTAACCGCTGTATGATAGGAGGTGTCGATATAATCCGGACCACACTTGAACCCCTGTACCTTGTAGCCCTTTTGCTGCAGGGCCGCCATCAGGCCTATTGTTACGGTCGTCTTTCCTACCCCACTTCCTGTTCCTGCAATGACCAATCTTCTGTTCAACATCGCAATTTCACCTCCGCTCGGTTAAAATTCTATTCCTTTCACTGCCGGTACTCCTTCGTTGTAATAATGCTTTTCCACTTCGATAACAGAGACCAAGTCAGCTGCTTCTTTAACCTTCTCGTGTGCACCCCTGCCTGTGATAACTAGGTGAACATGGTTTGGTTTATTTTTAATCAAATCCAGAACGTCCTCTAATGGAAGCACATCGTCCACCGGGAAACTCTGTATGGCCAGGGCGTTATTAAGTTCATCCAAAACAACAACGTCATATTCGCCACTCATTACAGCCTCTCTCGCTTTCGGCCATCCAATGCGAAGTGCCTCGCGATGCTCCTCCGGCGTCTTGGTCCAGGTAAAGCCGATACCTACCTGTTCCATTTCAACACCCAGTTTTTTGAGTGCAATCTGTTCGCCATAAGTCCGTTCCGGTGATTTGATGAACTGAAAGATTTTCACGTGCATGCCCCTTCCGACTGCCCGGACCGTCAAACCGATTGCGGATGTTGTTTTTCCCTTCCCATCTCCTGTGTACACAAGTGTCAGACCTCTTTGCTTCTCTTTTCTGCTCATAGTTGCCTCCTCTTTTCTCCAATAAAAAACGCCTTTCTGCTTAAGAGCGGAAAGGCGTTAAAGGTCCATTCATTTATAAAACAAGCCAAATTCATGGCTGGCTGACATGAAACTATGAATGTCTCTTTAAGCATTCTTTCCTCGCAGAATCCTTAAAAACAATTAGGCAGGTCTCCTGACTTACGTCTCAAGCACAATGCCAACCCTTCCCATGCATTTTTCACACAGTGGATAATTCTCAGCATCGCTCAACGCTTACAGTGGCGGGGTCCGTGCTGGATTGTCACCAGCTTCCCTTTTAACCTTTCTTCACAAAGGCACCTAAATGTTGATAAAACTATGTAATTATTATTTTGCTAACTACCAAACTAACAACGCATTCATTGTAGCCTATTTAAACAAAAAAGTCTTTATTGAATACAAAAAAAGTCTGACCCTTCAGCGCATCACCGCGCTGAGGGTCAGACCCCTCTTCACCTCTTTAACACGTTAACTCTCTACCAACTTAGCCTTGACCTGCGGTTTGTTTGCCTCTACTACCGGCTCTACTTCAGCTTCCATCGTATCTTCAGCCTGTGTAGCGCGTTTGATGAAGAATGCCAACACAAGTGCAACCACAGCAATAAACGTCGACACGAAGAATGCAAAATTGATCCCTTCAAGCATTCCTTGCATCAACACCTGCTGTTCAACCGCTGCGACCGCCTCTGCGGAAGGATTCGCTCCAAGCGCAGCCATCGCATCCCCCGACAACTCACGTCCATAGCTTGCCGCTCGGGTGGACATCAACGTCACGAGCAGTGCCGTTCCAATCGCACCGGACACCTGCTGCAACGTGTTGTTCATTGCCGTGCCATGCGGATAAAAACGTGTCGGTAGCTGGTTCAATCCGTTCGTGGAAACCGGCATGAACACCATAGACATCCCGAACATCCTCACCGTATATAAAATCAGCAATTGCGTATAAGTTGTTTCAAACGTCAGCTGGCTGAAGAAGTACGTCGTCACAACGGTAATTGTCAAACCGGTAATCGCCATTGCCCTTCCGCCGTATTTATCGAAGAGCTTCCCGGTAATCGGCGACATCAATGCCATCACAATCGCACCCGGAAGCATCAACAGGCCAGCATCCAACGGCGAGATTCCTCGAATCGTCTGCACGTAGATCGGCAACAGAATCATCCCGGAGAACATCGCCATCGTTATGACCATGGAGATCGCGGAAGATAAGGCGAACATCGGGTAACGATAGATTCTGAAATTCAACATCGGTTTTTCTTTTCCAAGCTGTCGTAAAATAAACCAGGTTAATGACATAGCCCCGATGGCAATCGTCCCATACACTAGCGGACTGTCCCACCCCTTGGCCCCTGCTGAACTGAATCCGTATAAAAGCCCACCGAACCCAAGACTTGATAACACTACAGAGACTCGATCCAAGCGGATATCCCGCTTTTCTTTTCTATCCTTCAATAGGAATACCCCAAGAAGCAAGACCCCTATTGCAATCGGCGAAACGAAATGGAACAGCATTCTCCAATCATAATGTTCGATCAGCCAACCGGAAAGTGTCGGACCGATAGCAGGTGCTCCCATCAAAATAAGTCCGAAAACCCCCATTGCGGTTCCGCGTTTTTCAATTGGAAAACTGACAAGCATCACATTCATCAATAGTGGCATCAATATGGCCGAACCGGAAGCCTGCATCATTCTCCCTGCTAAAAGGACTCCGAAAACCGGCGCAAAACCGGCAATGACCGTTCCTACTGTAAATAATCCCATTGCGACAATAAACAGTTTTCGGACGGAATACTTCTGAATTAAAAAGGCCGTGGTCGGAATCAGTACTCCGTTGACCAACATGAACCCTGTGGTCAGCCACTGAACCGTCGAAGGGCCGACTTCCATTTCCATCATGATGGATGGCAGGGCGATATTCAATAATGTATTATTCAAAAAGGCGATAAATGCGCCAATCATTAAAATGGCCAGAATGCCATATGGTGGACGTTTTGTATTTGTGTTTGGTTCTGCTTGTTGCATAATTTCTCCCCCGTTTTATACTTACAGTACATTTTTTATACTACCATTACATCTACCCCGATTTTATACCATCAGTCCAATTAAATCAATCTAAAAAAC
This sequence comes from Bacillus sp. LL01, assembly GCF_001037965.1. Classification (NCBI taxonomy): domain Bacteria; kingdom Bacillati; phylum Bacillota; class Bacilli; order Caryophanales; family Bacillaceae; genus Bacillus; species Bacillus sp. LL01. Next base: position 290,837 of record NZ_LFEL01000005.1, read on the forward strand.
TTTGTTAATTTGCTGTTTGTGTAACTACTATAATTCGTGTACTATTATTCTTGTACCACCAGTCTATTTTAATTAGGTGATAAAATGAAGGATCGGAAACTGTATGTGCTCACATGTGCCCATAAACTTTTTATAGAAAAAGGATTTCAAGCCACGTCCATCCAGGACATTCTGGATGAAAGCGGTATTGCCAAAGGGACCTTGTATAATTATTTTTCCTCGAAAAACGAGCTATTAATAGAGCTCTTTAAAACCTTATATCAGAAAATGGAGAAAGAACGGAACGACCTGCTGATCGGCGAGGATCCGTCCGACATTAATATTTTCATCAAACAGTTCGAGCTTCAGATGGAGACGAATCGTGCGAACAAGCTGATATCTTTATTTGAGGAAGTCATTTTTATTAATGATCCTGAGTTGAAGGATTTCATTCGACAGGGACAAATGCGAATGCTTTCGTGGGTGCACCAACGATTTGTTCAAATTTTCGGCCAGGACAAACGCGACTATCTCTGGGATTGTGCGATCATGTTCCTTGGAATTTTAAATCACAACATTAAATATTACACTTTGACACACGATAAGCAATTGGACATTCAGCGCGTCGTTCAATTCAGTACGAACCGCCTTTTGACTATTGTCGAGGATGTTTCCAGAACAGAGGAAGTATTGTTGGAAGCGGATGTCATGGACCTGTTATTTCCAGAAGATCAGCCTGATAATAGAGAAACGCTTTGCTCCATCATTCTCAGCTTAAAAAAGAAACTTCATGGGCAACCAGAATCGCCAAAGTTGACGGAACTGTTGGATTTTATTCATGAGGAGCATAGGGAGGGGAACCCGGTCGCGCCAAGAAGATTTTTGGTAGAAAGTGCGTTGGATACACTTTCTGAGTATGAACTGATTCACAATCAAAAAGAATGGAACAAACTGAGAAACTTCATACAACAAAAACAAGCCACCGCTAATGTGAAATAAGCAGTGGCTTCTCCTTTTACTTTCAGTAAATTGATTTTACTTTCTTACCATTAAATATAAGGGCCGAATCTGATCGGCCCCCTTCTAACTATACTTCCTACAAATACTTCTTCAACGTCTGCTGTAAAGTTCCATGAGTTTCCGCAAGCTGGTTGAAGGTCACACCCATGCTCACCATCTGCCTGACAAGCTCTGCGCGCAATCCTGTGAGCACCGACTTGCAACCCATCATAGAAATTCCACAAAGGAGATTTTCGAACTTCGAGATGACACTCTCGTCCATGGTGGTCACACCGGAAAGATCGAGCACAAGGGTTTGCAATTTCAAGTTAGAAATCTCCGTCAGCGCCTTTTCCTCGATAATCTGGATACGGTAGTCATCGACGGCTCCAATCAACGGCAAGACAGCTACAGTCGGACTTACCGGTATAATCGGTACAGATAAGTGCTCCACCAATTTTCTTTGGGAGCTGATTAGTTCATCTTTGTAGTGGGAGTAGCTAAGGAAGAAGCTATTCAAGAAAAAGTCGATGTTGTTATTTATCTTCTTCTCCAAATCAAAAAAATCTTCCTGGGTGAGGTACTCACCTCTTTCGTCAATAAATTTATTAACGAATTGCCATAAAGTCCTTCTTATCGCCTGTACCCACTCCAACTTGAAAGACAATGTAAGGGAATGTTTTGCCCAGGCCACCCCTTCCTTCTCCGCAAACTCGATCACTTCCGATTCTCTCTGTTCAATCACACGCTGTACAAGTGTATATGCATTTTTTAAGAGGTCAATATTACCCGTCTGTAAAATATCATTGATTTTGGCTGCGACATTTACAGCCTCAGATAAAAGTGTTGCTTCAAACTCCGGCTTTTTTTCAATAAGAAAATTGGTTAACTCTCCGTTGATGTTAATCTTCATATTCATCTCATATCTCCTCTTCTTGCGTTTTTATGGACTTATATCATATAATTCCTTATTCTATACAAAAAAAGATATTACTTCAAATTTTCGACAAAAAAAGGACTGCGCTGCCGTTATGCTTCACCACACCACTGTTCCTATATTTATTATTCAACTTTTCGCTTTCTTCACACCTTGGTAAATATCTGAGGCGGAAGAAAGGATATAAATCAATACCGCTCCCCAAAAAATCATATCCAATTGATGTGTAAAGCCGAACAACCCTTGGGAAGCTTCAAAGAATGCCTGATTGAAAATCGTAAAGTTGCTGAAAACAATGATAAAAACAGCAAGCGATACGACGTGGATACCTGCATTTACCACAGCAAGCTTCATCGTCCACAGACCGAGCTTCCATTTATACGCCACCATTCCAAGCTCCAGTAGGAAAACCATCACTACCAACGGCCAGAACACGAGCAATTGCGATTGATTGAAGAGTGGCGTCACCAGCGTCAATCCGTCGGCCCCTTTTTCATAGATTCCGAGCAACTTATTGGCATTAAAAAACCCTACTACCCAAATGACCGTCCAGATTAAACTGCCGAACAGTTCCACCTTCGTGATTGCTTTCTCCTTTGGAATGTACGGGACCTCCTTCAGGTCATCCGGGGACCATTCCTTCCAGTTGGAGGTGATCGGGTTTGTTTTGTTGGACGTATCAAACCTTTCCACTACGGCGAACGTGACCGTTATCCAGAAGAATGTCTGGATGCCTGCAGCAAGACTGTTCCAGATACCCTCTCCAATTATACTCAATAAAACCTGGATTACTTCCCCTTCACCACTGTAGGAGAAAATGTTAATGAATGTTACTACGCAAAACGAGATGATCATCGCAAGTGGAATTATCAGCCTCAACAGACTTACATATATATCAAAGTAACGGGGTCCTATTAAATGCATCGGCCGATCCAGATAGCCACTTGCTAATTTTGCCGGGTGGCCAAGCTGAGACAATACCACCTTTACATCTTCCTCATGATACTCCTCTGGAAGCATATCCTCAATCGTCGAACGCAATTCCAATCCAATGTCCTCCCGTTGTTTCTCCGGCAGCCTTCTTGTCACCTCCTGCACATACAAATCAATCAGTTTCATTGTTATCCTCCTTTAATAAAATGGATAATTCCTGAGATGTCTTCTCCCATTCCTTTTTCAACTTCTCGAAAATCTCCGTCCCATAATCACTTAAAACATAATACCTGCGCGGCCTGCTTTCCGTTTTGTCCCAGCTGCTTGTCACCAATTCCTGCTTTTCGAGTCGTCTGAGCAAAGGATATAGAGTGCTTTGCTCGATGGTGATTCCACTCTTCTCAAGCAATTGAACAAGAGAATACCCATATTGCGGGGTTTTCAACTGACTCAATACCGCCAAGCTTAATGTCCCCCTCCTTAATTCTGTCGTCAATGACTGCAACAATCCATCGCCCATCTGCTCACCTCTTTTATACTATATGTCGTACAGTATAGTTTATACTATGTATCATACAGTATAAAAGTGAAAAAAGTAAAGCAAAAAAGGCATTGGGGTCTGACCCCGTTTCAACGACCTCCATCTACGGGAATAGACCACTATTACCTTATTTGGAGGGATACCATGTGGATCAGACACCCGTTCTTTAAATATGTAACAGGTATTATTCTCGTATTATTAATTGTTTTTCTATTAAGTGAAGTGGAATTTATCGTACAACCGGTTATCAGCTTCATCACAACCCTGTTCTTTCCTATTATATTTGCAGGATTCCTATTCTATATTTTGAAGCCTTTGGTTAATTTTCTGGCTAGGTCGAAGTATGTGCCGCGAACTCTAGCTATCATTCTTGTATTCTCAGCAATTATTGGTGGCGCGGTTCTAGGTGGCTTTTCGGTCGGTGGAAAAGTTGAGGAGCAGGTCGTCCAGTTTGCCGAAGACTTTCCTGCTTTCCTTGAAAAGAACGAAGAACAGACAAAGGAACTGATTGATGACAATAACTTCGATCTCATTTCCTATGAGGAAGCCAAAAAACGTGTACTGGGATTCTTAAAGGAACAGACAAAGAGCATTGGAGATAATGTGTCGACTATCATTTCCTCCATCACCGACTTTTTAACGGTCCTTATTGTTGTACCGTTTATTCTGTTCTATTTCCTAAAGGATGGCCATAAGCTGTTACCCTTCATTTTGAAAATGCTACCGGGCAAGCACCATGACGAAGGGAAAAGATTGTTGATCGACATTGATAAGACCCTATCCACCTACATTGGCGGGCAAATGCTCGTTGCATTAGTCAATGGCATTCTGATGTATATCGGTTACCTTATCATCGGATTGGATTATGCCTTGGTGCTGGCGCTTTTCATTGTCATTACCGCTATCGTTCCAATCATCGGTCCTGCACTCGGTATCTTGCCCGCTGTGATCATCGGACTGATGACAGATCCATTTATGGTCTTGAAAATCTTGATTCTGCTGGCTGTTGTGCAACAGATTGAGGGAAATCTTGTGTCGCCGCAGATTATCGGAAACAAACTCTCCATCCATCCTTTGACGGTTATTTTGCTTTTACTTGTAGCAGGGAAGTTGTATGGATTTATTGGAATCCTACTGGCGGTTCCGGTGTATTCGGTGTTGAAGGTTGTAACGAAGAATTTGTATAGGTTTTATCGGTTGCGGAGTATTTAGATGAGCTCCTACATTATATGGGGGAATCAGTAATCATGGCTGATTCCCTTTTTCTATTTGGCTGTTTTCGTAAACTTTGTTGCTATTTCGTATTTTTCAATCAACCGTTATATTCCTTACTGTCGTGCTCTTTTCACGGCGTACAGAATAACCTACATGCCTATTTTAAAGTAGATAAGCTGTGAAAAATCCAAAGGCCGATTAAAGTCCAATTGCCGACTTTTTATTAGTGAATAGCAACAATCTTTGAGAAAAGAGCCTTCTATCTAAATCTGTTTCTGCATAAATTCTATTGTTTCCTCTATTCCTTTTTCATACGTAGTACTGTATGTTTCTCCTAAAAACCTTTTCACTTTTTCTCCTGAAAGAATGGTAGGTTCAGAGTTGATATACTGCATTTCCACTGCCTCTCTCATGCCTTTGCCGGCAATCAAGGCATATAGTGTAAACATCGGCTTCGTGATGTAGTAGAGTTGCTTATCTTCCCCAAGTTGTTCTTTCACTATTTGCTCAAAATCACGGCCCGTGATGGTGGAGACTGCAGGGATATTCCAGCTTTGACCATAGGCGTCTCCACTTAAAGCCAATTCTACCATCATTCTCGCCCCATCTTTTGTAAAGATGAATTCCCTTTCTATATCACCTCTACCGACGAAACCTCCCTTTCCTTTTTTAAGGAGCTGTTCAAGTGTAAAGTGGATGTAGGTGTTAGAAGCATTGGGACCATAGAAATCCGGAAAGTGGCAGACAAAGGACGGGACTGGCGCCTGCAGAATTAATTCCCCCATCGCCAAACGTAGCTTCCCTTTTTTGGTGTGAGGTATTTTTTCTCTATCCTCACTCAGTGGAACACCATTGCTTTTACCGTAAGCATAAATATTATCTACCACCGCAAGCTTTGCACTATTTTCTTCAGTTGCTTCTAGTATGTTTTTGGTAATCGGTAACAGTTTCTCTTTCCACTCTTCATAGGGGAGGTTAAGTGCATGGAAGATTACATCTACCCCTTTGGCAGCATAAGATATTTGTTTCAATTCACTTGCATCGCCAGCCACGATTATCACTTTTTCCACCCCTCCAAATAGATTAATTAACCTTTCTTTTCTTCTAGCGAAAGCAACTACTTCTACTCCTCGTTTGACAAGTTCCATGACCAGTGCGTACCCCATCCCGCCTGATGCGCCAATAACCATCGCTTTTTCCATTTTAAAACCCTCCAATTATTATTAACCAACGGTCAATTATTCTAAAAAAATTTTATCCTAAGGATTTTAGGATAAAATTCACATGCGACTCGGCCAACCCTTTCACATCTTCATATTCTGCGTCACAACGGCAATAGTGGCTGACAAAGCCGTGCAACGAAAGGAAAATGGACCATGCCTGCTGGATGCTGATAGACTTTGCGCTAAGTTCCACGAGTGCATCTGCAAATTTTTTATAGGACTCGTTCGGCCCTTTGTTGACGTAGCTTTTCACTTCCTCATCTGCCAGTAAAAACATCAATTCATACTGATTCTTGTGGGTGAGACCGAATCGTATGAATGCGAGGAGCACCTTCTTCAACTTGGTCCTTTTATCAAAATCCTGTTTCATCACTTCTTCCAGCCAACGATCTAATTCTTTGAAGTCCGTTTCAATCATGGCATAAAACAAGTCCGCTTTATTTTTGAAATGATAATAAATTGCTCCGTGACTGTAGCCGAGCTCCGCTGCAATCTGTCTCATGGAAACCTGCTGGTACCCTTTCTTTCGGAACAGCTCTCTAGCAGCTACCATCACCATCTCCTGAGTCAATTCCTTTGCTACCGCTTTTCTAGGTGTCATATTCTTGTCTCATCCTTTTTATTGACCACTGTTTAATTAAAATATAAACGCTTGAAGATACTGTTGTCAACTGTTAAATTGGAAACAAGTTCCTTAATCTGTCACAATGAAGGAGGATCTTATAGTTGATATAAACGTACAATTGGAGGCAGGCAGAACCTGTCCTCTTCATTCTTCCAAAGGAGACAAAAAAATAAATGGAACCAACAAACAAAAACACCAATCTCAAGAAGTTCATCTCACTCATACTCTCCACCAAAATACCAAAGGTAGCGCTGACCCTTGGATTAATCGGAAGTCTTATCACAACGCTAGTCGGCCTGACCATCCCTTTGCTCACCCAGCAACTTGTCGACGGCTTCTCCATGGAATCACTAAGTGTCGCACTAATCATTACGATTGCTGCGGTTTTCATCATCCAGGCCATAATTGACGGGCTTTCCACCTACTCGCTCGCCTACGTTGGGCAGAGTATCGTTGCCGGCCTTCGTGAGAGAATGTGGTTCAAACTGATTCGCCTGCCTGTCAGCTATTTTGACAAAAAGACGAGCGGAGAATCTGTCAGCCGCGTGGTGAATGACACCGGGATTGTGAAAGATTTGATTTCGCAGCACTTCCCTCAATTCATTACAGGTATCATCACCATTATCGGGGCTGTCACTATTCTCTTGATTATGGATTGGAAAATGACCTTGCTTATGCTGATTTCTGTACCAATCACTACATTGGTGATGATTCCATTAGGAACAAAAATGGCGAAAATATCCCGTGGCATGCAGGATGAGACAGCCAATTTTACAGGCAGTGTTCAGCAGACATTAAGTGAAATTCGCCTGATGAAAGCATCTAATGCCGAAACAGCAGAGAAACTGAAAGGTAAAACCGGCATCCGCACGCTTTTGACGTTCGGACTGCGAGAAGCGCGCATTTTCGCAATCATCGGACCACTTATGTATATGGTCGTCATGTTCGTAATCGTCGTTATTATCGGATACGGAGGGATTCGTGTTGCAGAAGGAACGATGACAACAGGTGCACTTGTGGCATTCCTGCTTTATCTGTTCCAGATCATTTTCCCAATTACATCCTTTACGATGTTTTTTACACAGTTACAAAAGGCAAAGGGTGCTACAGAACGAATTATTGATATCCTGGAAATTGACGAAGAACCAGGGCAGGAAGGTATGGATGCGGATATCACCAACCAGCCAATTCTAGTTGAAGGGGTTTCCTTCGGTTACAACGAGGACGAGCCAATTATCAGAGGAGTATCCTTCGACGTGCAACCCGGTATGATGGTTGCTTTTGCAGGGCCAAGTGGGGGCGGAAAGAGTACCCTTTTCGGACTACTGGAACGTTTTTATGAGCCTACGGACGGGGAAATTTATGTTGGAACTACACCAATTCGCTCGCTGTCCATGAAATCGTGGCGCCAGCAGATTGGCTACGTTTCCCAGGACAGTCCGATGATGGCTGGAACTATCAGGGATAACTTATCATATGGCTTGGAAAATAAAGAGGAGCTCACAGATGATCGCTTGTGGGAAGTTGCCAAAATGGCTTATGCAGATCAGTTCATCCAAGAGTTTCCGAAAGGACTCGATACGGAGGTTGGAGAGCGCGGCGTAATGCTATCCGGTGGACAAAGGCAACGGATTGCGATTGCAAGGGCCTTTTTGCGGGATCCGAAAATATTAATGATGGATGAGGCAACAGCAAGCCTAGACAGCCAATCGGAAGGGATTGTCCAGCAGGCGTTGACAAGGTTGATGGAAGGACGGACTACGTTTGTGATTGCCCATCGACTGTCTACCATTGTGAACGCAGATAAGATTATCTTTATTGAAAAAGGTGAGATTACTGGTGTCGGGACACATCAGGAACTGGTGGAATCGCATAATCTGTATCGGGAGTTTGCGGAGCAGCAGCTGACTTAGGGTGGTTGAAGTTAAAAAAATGGTCAAGGATTTTGGGTCCTTGACCATTTTTCTATTTAAAAGGCTCTTTTCGTATACTTTGTTGCTTTTTCGTATTTTTGAACCAACCGTTATATTCCTTGCTATCGTGCTCTTTTCCCGGTTATCAGAATAGGTTTTATGCCTACATTAGAGTCTATATGCGGTAAAAAGTCCAATTGCCGACTTTTTACAAGTGAATAGCAACAATCTTTGAGAAAAGAGCTATTTAAAAATATATTTTAATTCGACATGGAAACCATCAAGTAGTTTTGAAGTAATGGTTCCCTGTTCTGTTTTTATATCAAATTGTTCATATACGTCTTCTTCATTCAGAGAGTAAACCGTGATGGAGTTTAACATCGGATTCACGATCCAATACTCTTTCACCCCATACTTCATATAAAGATTGAGCTTCGTAATTAGATCATGTGATTGGTTGGAGGGGCTTAAAATTTCAACAATAAGATTTGGAATACCAACGTATTTAGTTTCTGTGAAGCCATTTGCATCACACATTATGCTGATATCGGGAATGACAATTTTGGTTCCTTCCATCCCCTCTTTAGACAACTCAATGTCATAGGGGGCAACAAACACTTCACAGTTGCTCTCATTCTCACTTAGGAAATTGCCGAATTTTAATTGAAGGCGACCAGATACTCTTTGATGTTTGGTAGAAGGAGATGGGGACATGAAGACAGAGCCATCAATATATTCGTATAAATGGTCACTTGATTCGCGGATTTCATAATATCTTTCTAAGGAGACAAAAGACTCTTTGGATAGTGACATGGAATTCACCTCTTTAGATCAATTTGGAAATACTATTTATAATATTATATCATCTTTGACCGGTTTGAAGAGGAAGGGGTTCCTCTGCACTTAGCGTGAGGGTGAGGATTACCATTCTCCTTGGTCACCCTCACCCTACATCTCATTAGGTCCCGCAAAACGTCTTATATCCTACAGTCGCACTCACTCCAGGAGACACACAATAATCCTCCTGCACATCCGAATACGCATACGGATCCTGTAATACCTTGACCAAATTCTCCATCACTCCGTAATTTCCATGCTCCACCGCAGCCGTCAATGCCGCTTCGACCCGGTGGTTACGGGGGATAATGGCTGGATTGCTCTTCCGCATCAACTCGCGCACAGATTCCGCACTCTCGGACTGCCTCCCCAAACGCTCCTGCCACATCGAATGCCACTCTAGAAATTCCGGCTTTTCGCCAAGCCCAAGCTCACCCAACGTCAGCTCACGGAACGTATTCGTAAAGTCCGACTTACTTTCCTTCATCACATCAAGTAGACCCTGCACCAAAGCCTCATCCGAAGACTCTTCACCAAACAGTCCAAGCTTCGCACGCATTCCGGCAAGCCAGTGACCCTTATACAAATCCGAAAATTTATAGAGCTCTTCCTGCGCCAACTCGACCGCCTTCTTCTGGTCCTCATGGAACAACGGCAGCAAGGATTCCGCAAACCTCGCCAGATTCCATCCCCCGATCCGCGGCTGATTTTCATACGAATAACGCCCTTGCATATCAATGGAACTGAACACGGTCGCCGGGTCATACACATCCATGAACGCACACGGTCCGTAATCGATGGTTTCCCCACTGATGGTCATATTGTCCGTGTTCATGACACCATGAATGAATCCGACCAGCTGCCATTTCGCAATCAATGCAGCTTGACGCTCCATCACCTTTCTAAAAAAGCCGATATAGTCCCCAGCATCCAACTCAGTGTCATGTCGCTTCATCGCATAGTCCGCCAAAGCACGCAATTTTTCCAAATCCCCCCACTGCGCCGCAAATTGAAATGTCCCAAAACGGAGATGACTGGATGCGACACGCGTCATGATTGCACCAGGTAACAGTCCATCCCTCAACACTTCCTCGCCGGTTGTAACTACCGCAAGGCTTCGTGTGGTCGGAATGCCAAGGCCATGCATCGCTTCACTGATGATGTACTCGCGCAGCATTGGTCCTATAGTCGCCCTGCCATCCCCACCACGGGAGTATGGAGTCCTTCCAGATCCCTTCAATTGAATGTCAAACCGCTCACCAGTTGGAGTGATTTGTTCCCCAACCAGCAGCGCCCTGCCATCGCCGAGCATGGTAAAGTTCCCGAACTGATGCCCAGCATACGCCTGCGCAATACCCGAACCACCTTGCGGAATCTTATTACCTGCAAATACCTCTAGGCCCGAATCCCCTTTCAAAGCATCCGCACTCAGTCCAAGATCCTCTGCCACCGATTCATTAAGCAAAATCAGGTTCGGTAACTCCACAGGATTCGGCTTTATTTCTGAAAAAAACAGTCCTGGTAGCGACTCATAGCTGTTGTCGAAGTTCCAGCCTATTTCAGTTTCATGTTTTTTTATGGTCATCAAATCCCCTCTTCTCATCTGTTTTGTCGTTATTCTCTATTATACCCTTAAAGCCATCTGTTTTAATAAATGGAGGTTCAGTTCGTTACTGAGAGTTGGATGTTTGGAATAGAGGAAAATAATGCTAAAATATTTACTGAATGCAAAAAATAATCTTTTAAGCCAAGGAGAATCCAAAATGAACAAAACCTGCAAGGATACCCGTGTTATCCGAACCAGCCGCGTATTTCCAAATGATATCAATAACCATAACACCTTGTTCGGAGGAAAACTGTTGTCAGATGTGGACATGCTTGCCTCCATATCCGCCGCCCGCATGTGCCGTTGCGAATGTGTGACTGCATCCATGGACTCGGTTGATTTTCTGTCCCCGATTCGTCCTACAGATGCTGTCATTTTCGAATCATTTGTGACTTGGACAGGAAATTCATCCATGGAGGTTTTTGTGAAAGTGACGGCGGAGGATTTAACTAAGGGTACAAGAACCATTGCTGCGACGGCATTTTTGACGTTTGTCGCACTCGATGATCAAGGTAAACCTGCCCCCGTTCCTTCCATCACACCAGAAACGGAGGAAGAGATTTACTTGCATCAAACCGGGTACGAACGAGCAAAAACACGAAGAAATAGACGTGCCGAAAGTAAAGGATTGGCATTCAAGCTGACAAGTGGATTTTCGTCAATAGATTAAACGTACAAAAAGGAGAGCGCTTTTTTGGCAAGCAGTTCAGTTTTGAAGTAGAAAATCATAAAAGGAATATGAACTAACATATGTTTTCACTAAAAAATATACGGCAAATCGCAAGGGAAATAGCATCAGTTTTAGCTGATGCTATTTTTAGTGGTTAATACAAGGGAATGAAACTTATTTAGCGAATTATTCGTCTATATGAAAGAAAACTTAACAAAGGTAGGTGTCTTATGAGAAAACTCGTTATCTTAATGTTTGTGTCGATTGCACTCATTTCATTAGTTGGGTGTAATTTAAAGTCAGATAGTAAGCAAGTTAATGAAACAAATATAATAGTTGAAGAAGAAAAGCTATTCATTGAAAAACGTGTGGGAACAGAAAATCAATATGAACAATTTAATGAAATAACGGACAAGGAAAAGGTAGAAAAAGTATTAAATATATTTCGAGAAGCGAATTGGGAAAACGCTAAAGTTCAAATGGCTCACCCTCCTGACTTTAGGATTAACAATAAATACTTAATTTGGTTAACTCCCCAAAAGGATATGCTCGAAGTGATTATCCAAGGTGAAAATAAATACACTAAACTTTCTAAAGAGGACTCCACAGTTTTATATGAAATCATTACAGGCGAAAAGCTCGGTGAATAATTTTCACTGAGCTTTTTATCTGAACTTCTGGCATATGACCAACAGCTATTGTCAACCTACTAATTAATATGCTAATTTGTGTGCTATTTCATACCTATTTTGCCAATAAATATTGATATATCAACAAAAACAAAGAGTCCAATTCATATGCGAATTGAACTCAAAATAGTGAAGTTAATTTAGTTTTTCAACCTTAAAACTGAACTACTTACTTTTTTTAGACTCATAACCTAGTCCTTTTTATCCCCCTTCTCCTCCTCATCCCTAAGAATGCGCTCCACCTGCAAGGCGGCAGATAAAACGTGAATGAAGGCTTCTTGTTCGGTTGAGTTTTTTTGGTAACGTTCGTAATAGTGAGGTAGGAGGGTTGCGATATGTTCTCTTGCTCGGTAGTCGAAATGGTAGAAATCAAGAATAGGAAAATATAGGGCGTCTCCGATGGGAAGTATAGTCCCCACCACTATTTCGCCTTTTATTGGCGGGATAGCGTTCCGGTCATAAACGACAACATCAAGTGTCTCTTCAGTTAGGATATCAATTAAGACTAAGGTGCGGTCGTTGTGCTTAAAGCCAACATAGTAGAATTTGGTTGTGGCCATCTCCCATTGTTTGAGCCAGGAGATGATAAGTGGTTTGTGTTTGAGGACTGAATAGTTTTTTGCGATATATTCCTGCACGAATAAAATCTCGACTCCAATGCTTGCCTGGTATAGTACTTTCCACCAGAATAGGTTGTGCTCAAGGGAATGCCTTTTCTCTTCGGGGATCTGGTGTTCATCGATGTACTCCTGCATCAGTTCCTGAAAGTCTTTGAAATGGGTGCCAACCACCTCTCTAGCAAAGTCGTTATAAACCTCGGTAAGTAACTCTACTTTTAACTCCTCGGAAATTGGCAGGTCATTTTTAAACTCCCCGGAATGTGTTGCCGACTGGGCAAAACCCACAACATTATCAACTGTTTCATATTTCTTCATTACATCAATCCCTTCAATTATAGTTTGATACAAAGAAAGGATTCGATATTTATTTACATATTCCTTCTTTATTAATGATTCTTTTCCATTAACTTGGAACTGTTCTCTGTCAAATCTAGTAACAAATCACATCCAGTGCAAAGAAATTGCAAACAGATATTGTGCCGAATAATAAGGGATCATCACCAGATAGTTTCTATATGTTAACTTTCCGACAAATCTGTCCCAAGCAAGAATGCCATCGGAAAAGAAAAACAAGATTGCCCCTGCTAAAATAAGCGGCTGTTGACTATAGAATGCTGCCCATACCATGGACGTGATGATTACTACATATGCGGTGACTGAAAGGAAAAGAACGATGCCTCCCGAATTCAGAACCCCTTTCAACAATATTGAGAGGTATAGAATTGCGACAAAAAGTAACGATCCAGTAATCCATATATTTACTCCACCGACTGGAAAGTATAAAAACGCCACAACATAGCATATATGCCCGGCCAAAAAAGATATTAATCCATATACAAAACGATCCTTTGGCAGCATCAGAAAAATATCACCTATTATAGAAAATAATAACCCCGCCAAGATCCACCAGCTAAAAAAAGAGGGGGAATTCACAAGGCCCATCACCGCTATTAAAATAATGATAACCATCGTCCCTGGCTTTAAGAGATATATCCATAATTTATGTTGTTTTTCTATCGCCAAAAGATAAAAAATTCCTAAAAGCATGGTGAGAAATGAGAGAGCTATTAACAAGACGGAAACCTCCTTCAGACATTGATACACTTTACATTTTAATCCACAAAAAGAATCCGTGAAAGATCTGACAACTCCCACAGCTAAAGCAGTGGGGTTCTAGGGTACTTTTACGCTTCTCGATGGTGCCCTTATCTTCCCTTTCGAAAAGAGTTTCCACCAAAGCACTGGCGTGCTTTCTCCTAAAACATTAACGGACGTATTGCGTATAGCAAGGCACCTCTCTCAACAAGCCTAGAAAGACTCTTGATATGCTTTTCGTTCCGACTTTTAAGGAGTGGGCTTTCCCGTTCGGAAAATCTGTAAATGGAGGTGTTTGAATAAGGTCCTGGCTTTATCGACTGGACGGAAGCTTCCGTAAGCGACATTGCCATCGACTTTGTAGCACACTATCGTACATTTGGAGAAGATGTTTTAAAAGAGTTAATCCATCACTATGAAAAAGCTGGCGGCTACGTAGTATGGCCAGGAATGGCACAGCACGTAATGAAATTGACTGCAGCCTACCCTATCGCCATAGCTGAGTTTGCGATTAAATCTGGTTTGGAGGAATATATGGAGATGGCGAAGCAGGTGTTGGGTAGAGTGAATGAGGAATAGAATCTAGCAGTAGAGGTCTAGCTTGGTAAGATGAAGAACACTTTGGCATAAAAAAACAATGAAAAGGACTTCATAAGTGGTATGAAGTCCTTTTTAACAAGAAATAAGCTACGAGATTGTCTTCATAAGCGGGATGATGACAATTTCAGCTAGAAATCACCTTCCAGATTGTCTTCATACCTTTAAAAATTAGAAATTCATAATGGGTTAACTCCTACCGAGCTACCGAGGGAGCCGTCCTTCACTTATTCTTGAATCTGCTTCAACGACTTCTCCACAAAAGCAAACGCATAGTCTTCCGTTACTTTTTCCATATTAAAATAGAATGCATACACATCATCATCTTGTCGAAAACTGATTCTGAACGTTTCCGGGATAGAATCTTTTCTATGACTATAATAGACAGTTTTGCCGGCGATTGTTTTTTCTTCTTCAATCAGATGTCTATTAATATCATCTATTTGACTCGTATCTCCATTTACTATGCTCAGACTCACCATGTGTTTATCATCAACCAACGGCTCACCGTAAATTATATTTCCAAAGACGCCACCATATCTTTTCTCCAATTCCTCTTCCTGCTCCTTTTCCTCTTCTCCCGCATCCAATGTACTATAAATGAAAATTCCGTAAACTGGATTGCCGATATGAGCTTCATCATCAATAATGTATCCGTCTTTTATAATGGTAGCCACCTTTAAAGGAACTTCAGCATGAAACGGTATATGAACCTCTGTCCCTAGCTTTGCAGAAGCTACTTTTTCTAAATTGGTATATGGGGTCACCCCTCCATTCCCAGGTTCTACACCAGCTTCAGTCTCTTCCTCCACCGTCAAACTCTTTTCCGAATCTGAAAAAATCACCTCAGTCGCCAGAACATACCCACCAATCACCAATAATAACCCAGCCAACACAAATGAAAATACCGGCCTCATATCCCATCTCCTTTGTTGTCTTTTCTCCGGTTGCCTAACCGACTCCATCACTTTTTCATGAAGTTCTTTCTTCCCTTCATCATCCATCTTGATCTTCTGATACCCTTTCAATGTCCGATCCAGGCGACTCTCATCTTTCTCATGCGTCATGGTTATAACCCTCCTTCAGCATTTGTTTCTTCAAGGCTTCCAACGCTCTATGCAAAGTGGTCTTCACTTTGCCTTCGCTCCAATCCAGGATTTCCGCAGTTTCCCGAACCGTCAAATCCTTTATTTTTCGTAAAGTAATGACCTCCCGATACGACCTTTTCAATTGCTGCAGGGCACGATACAGATATGCCTCATATTCTCCTTGCTGCGCGACCTGCTCTGGTAGATATTCTGCTGTTGAAAGCATGGCAGTAGCTGCAAAAGAATCCGCCACATAACGAAAAGGCTTCCTCTTCCGAAACTCATCAATTGTCGCATTCCGGGCAATCCGGTACAGCCAATTCCTTTCACTTGTTTCCCCTTTATAACGATCTATTGCTTGATAAGCCTTGATATAGGTATCATGCGTCAAATCCTTCGCCATCTCTGGATCACCGGTCATCATCAGAACATAACGAAAAACCTCATCACTATAACGCTCATACCAATCATTCAGCTTTCGAATGGACCATTCTCCCTCCATTTATTTCACCTATCTCTCTATAGCTATCGCAAATTTGCTTACTTTAAGGACGTGAGGATTGTAATATGGTTACACTTTTTTCAAAAAAAAAGAAACGGTTCTCTCGTAGTTCTAGTTTACACTAGAAAACGAGAGGTCCGCTCCTTCATTCAAGTTGAAATAAATTTGCAAGTTCAATCAAGTCTGCCTTCAATTGTTCTATTTCTTCACTTGTCATATCCTTTGGCTGGAATGACTTAGGAGTTGTGAAAAGGTAGATAAAATCTTCGGTAACTACTTCTAAAATAATTCCTCCCATTTCTTGCCCGGAAACTTTAAGAATTGCGGGATGTTCCCCAACCATTAACTCTTCTGACTCGTAGGGGACAGAGGGATGATAATTTAATTCCGGATTCAATTGTTTAAGCATTTTTTCTTGGGAAAGTTCATGGGGTTCAATTCTGACGTGTAGAAATTCAACTGGACGCTCACTGAGTTGATAAGGGTATTTTCCATATGAAGCCCTAGTTATAGTAGGCTCCCCGCTAATTCCTTCTACAATTTCCTGTGCATTCAAAGGAAAAAAGTTATGTTCGGGATCTAAAATGATGTCCTTGTCCTGCTGCTTTGCTGAAATTGGTTCATCAGTTTGAAGTACAGTTTCTTTTTTTATTTCAGTGGAATCACCCGTTAATGACCCCCAATGTTCTTGAAGCAAAGGAGGAGTACCCATTAAGAGAAACAAAGTTGCTGCAACGAGAAGAATGTTTGTCACTCTCCGCTTTTTCTTCATCCTATAGATATCTGACCGGATTCTCTCCCTTACCAAACCGGCTCGATCATGATTCCACTCCAGATCATACTCTAACCTTTTCAATAATTGGTCCAACCCGTATTCACTTTCTAAACTGTTTCTCTTCATGATTTACCTCCCCCTTCATATGTTCTCCCAAGGTCTGCATCGCTCGAAACAAAGTTGACTTCACTTTACTTTCGGACCAGTCCAAGATGTGGGCTGTTTCCAGGATAGAAAAGCCTTTAATCTTTCTAAGGATGATTACCTGCTTATATGCAGCTTTCATATTACTTAAAGCTTCATAAAGTTCTCGGGAATTCTCTTTAAGGATGATGATATCCTCTGATGATGCTGCCAGTTCTTTATTAAATACTTGATGGAATAATCTAATCGGCTTCATTTTACGGATGTAATCGACAGTAGTATTATGAGCAATTTTGAAAAGCCATGTTTTCGGGGAAGAATCCCTTTTAAATGTATGATGATGCTTATATGCCCTTATAAAAGTCTCTTGCGTCAAATCCTCTGCCTGCTGACTGTCTTTGACCATGAGAATAATGTATTTGAAAATAGTCTGATGGTATTGGCTATACCACTCCTCTATCTCATTTTCTTTATAGAATGACACCTGGTTTTCCCCCTCGTTTTTTTGACACTGTATAGACGGGTGAACTTCAAAAAAGTTTTAAAATAGAGAAAAATAATAGGATGGCTCTCCCACCTCTCAATTAGAAGCAGGAGAACCATCCCTATAATAACTTTAATTACTCCATATTTGTTCAATAGATGTAAAAAAAAGGCGACTCCATCCCAGAATGAAGGTCACCGGTTTCTATATCTTCTATTTATATTCTCATACCCCACCGCTCCTGCTCCGTCTCCTTCAACTGTTTCTCCGTCTCTTCAGGATAAACGGTACGGAACTTATGCTCATCGGCTGGGATGATTTCTACCATCTTTTCAATCATATCTTCCGGATGGAACTCTTTCAACTGCTCTTCCTGCTCTATCATGTCTGCTTTTCTTGTAAAATGCTTTTCTTCATCAAACCATTTCCACTTTTCCTCAGCAGCACGTTTATTGAAGCCAGTTGCGTATGGTCCTGGGTTGATTGTCGCCACTTTCACTCCGAACTCTTCTAGCTCAGATTTCATCGTCTGCGCTATTCCTTCCAATGCATGCTTGGTTGCCGTGTAAGGACCCACATATGGTGTCGCGGAAATGCCCGCCATGGAACTCATGAAGACTATCTTTCCGCTTCCCCTTTTCACCAGTTTCCTTGCAGCAATCTGCGCAGTTTCAAGGGTCGCGAAAACATTGATTTCAAAAAGGGCACGAAATCTTTCCATCGGCACTTCCCCAAGCGGCCCTCCCTCATTGATTGCGGCATTTGCCACAAACACATCAAAATCGTATTTTTCCATCTGTTCCAAATCAAGAGGGTTGGTAATGTCGAGCTTGAAAACTTCCATCTCCAGCCCTTGATTCTCCACTTCTCGCAATAGATCTGTTTTCTGGGATGTCAGTTCCGTTGTTGCGATAACTCTATGCCCTTTCTCGGCAAGTCCTAACGCAGCACCTCTTCCAAGTCCGGTCCCTGCTCCTGTGATGAATATTGTTTTCGCCATTTGAACTCCTCCTGTAAAAATAGGTTATCGTTTTGTTTTCCCTGAAGGAGTGGTGGCAAAACAAGGAGATGGGGGACGGTTCTACCGCTTCTTTTTCCATAAGAAAAAAACCTTCCCATCATCCTGATATTTATGTAAACTGAAATTATAAATTAGTTAACAAAATAGGAGGATCATCAGATGAACGTAAGAAACGAAAGGTTACGATGGCTTATATTATGCGCCATGTTCGCAGCGATCACGGCGGTATTGGCACAAATGGAAATACCATTGCCACTTGTACCAATCAGCGGGCAAACATTGGCGGTAGGACTTGCCGCAACAATATTAGGAAGCAGATACGGAGCCATGTCAATGGTATGTTACGTTCTTCTTGGAGCAGTCGGATTGCCGGTGTTCGCGGAGATGAAAGGTGGGGCTGGAGTACTTGTTGGTCCAACAGGGGGATACATTTTTGGCTTTATTTTAGCTGCATTTTTTACTGGTTACATTTTGGAAAAAACATCTTTCACATTAAAATGGGCAATGATCGCGAACACCGTCGGGATGATTATCACACTTGTGATGGGAACAATTCAGTTAAAACTTGTGATGGATATGACATGGGCGGATGCTTTGAAATTTGGAGTTTATCCTTTTATTGTTGTCGGTCTAGTTAAGGCATTTTTAGCTAGTTGGATTGGTATTACAGTTAGAAGACGCCTTAAGCAAGCAAACTTGCTACACAATAAAGGTGATGTAGCCGCATAAACTGGAGCCTCCTTATCAAAATCGTGTATAATTAAAAGAGAGAAGTGCTCCAACACTTCTCCCGACATTCACTAGCTTTAAATAGTGGGTAATATTGATTTCATATGAAAGCCACCTTTTGCTTTTACCTAAGGGTGGGTTTCTTTTGCCATTGAAATAGTTTAGATCTCACTACCTCGCCACCATCTTCCTTCGATCCGTTCCCGTAAAAGCAAGGCCTAACCATAAACCAATTCCAACCAAGAAGAAAATCATGAAGGAACTAATGGCAATATACATCTCCCCAGTCGCAAACCCTGAAGTAAAAGCCACAAACAGACTAAAGGCGACCAACCCGACTGCCACTGCATAAAAAATCGCCCGCACCTTATTCATCGCATACTTTTTACTCGTCTCTCTCGTTAACGCACTATACGTAATAATCGCAATTCCAAACACGGCAAATATCGCAGTACCTGTTACAGCTTCCAATTGCAATCCCATAAAAAACAGCATGGCAGATGTTAATACACCGAATAAAACAAGCAATATCCCCGTGATCAATCCGGCCGCAGAAATCCGTGCTGTCATGGATGAATAGACTGCTTGCTTCGCTTTGTCCTGACCAACTTCGCGCATATCATCGACCAACCCGCTAAGGTCGCCCATGGAACTTACCGCTTCGTTAAATGCTACTGTTTCTTCCATCCCCGCTCTCTTATAATCCGCAATTTTCTCTTTAAGATTGGTTGTTAGCTCCTCTTTGAGGTCAAACAACTGCTGACTTTCCCCAACTCCTGAAAAAAGACCATCCACATATGCCTGGACCTTTTTATCCCCATTAGTTCTCATCAATTTCGATTCCTCCCTCTATCAAGTAATTAAGTACCTCTTTCGCAAACTTCCATTCATCTTTGAATTGCAAGTAACGCGCTGTACCATCTTCGGTTATCCGGTAGTATTTCCTGCGCCCACCCTGCGTTTCATCTCCCCAATACGAAGCAATAAAGCCATCCTTCTCGAGCCGTCGAAAAGCTGTGTACAAAGTTGCCTCTTTCAGTTCATACTGATTTTTACTCAACTCAATGATGGTCTTGTAGATCTGATAACCATAACTATCCCCTTGCCGAAGTACATTCAGAATAATGGTATCCGTATGGCCCCTTATCAAATCAGTTGATATCTTGGTTCCCACATTACTTCACCTCCTGGTTATAATTTACAACATATTACTGTGTGTGTCAAAGTAATTTTTCTGACCAATTACTTTGTTTGTAAAGTACCATTAATTACTAATTTTATAAAAGAAACTTTTCCCCTTCAATATCGTACTAATTAGTAGACGATCGAAGGAGGAATAGCAATGTCCCTATTTTCAAAACTAATTACCAGTGTCGGGATCGGCTCGGCGAAAGTGGATACGAAATTGAAGAAGAATTATTTTATGCAAGGGGAAGTATTGGATGGAATTGTGGAGATATTAGGTGGAAACTCCAATCAAAAAATTGATGCCATTCACTTGAAACTGATGACCCTTTACGGTCATGAAGGAAGCAGCCGCCTGACTAACACAGTCATACATACCCACAAACTGAATGATTCATTTACCATTCATGCCGGCGAACGAAAGGAAATTCCATTTTCATTCCGAATTCCTTTGGATACACCTATTACCATGCAAGATCCGGAAACAGGAAAGAACATCCCGCCCGTTTGGATCGCAACAGAAGCTGATGTGAAAAATGCTGTAGATCCAAGAGATAAAGACTACATCACCATCGAACCTACCAGGGTGCATGAACAAATCCTCGACGCCCTGAGAGTTCTCGGGTTGAAGTTCCGTCAAATGGAAAGCCAGAAGCTTCCCTTTAATTTAAAATCGGAAAAAGTATTCGGCCAACAATACGAATTCGTCCCTACATTCGGAAAATATTTTAAGAGATTAGAAGAAATCGAAGTTTACATTTTCCAAGGGGATGTGGAAACCACGGTTCTGTTTGATGTGGATAAACTGCGTAGAAATCCATTATCCTCAGTTGTGGATAAGTTTAATTTGGATAAAAACAGAGGCAGTGTGACGTTTAAAAACGAGCAGATCTTGAATGACAGAAGGTCTGTGAGTGACGAGTTTGAGAAGATTATTGATAGAGTTTTGTAAGGCAGAAATGAGCCCATCCTTTGGTACGGATGGGCTCTTTTTTCTTTATTTAAACAACTCTCTCAACAAAGTCCAAAACCCCTTCTTCTTCTCAGGCTCCGCTTCCTTCGTTTTCTTTTCTTCCATCTTAATTGCCTCGGTTTTAATAACAAACTGAACTGAAGTAACTTTCTCATTTTCCGCTGAAACAAACGAGACGGGCTTAAAGTCTGACTTATCGTATTCCTGGATCATTTTATCGATCTCGGCTTGCATTTTTTCAGGTAGATCTTTTGTTTCAGAATATAATTCCTCTGTTCCCTCAGACAATTCACCGACTCCAGATGACAATTCACTCGTACCATCCGTCAAACCAATCAAACCTGTGTGAAGCTGTGAATAGGATGTGGATAGCTCTCCAACCCCGTTCGTATAGCTCACAAGTCCAGAATGGAACTGATTATAATTACCCGCTAACGTCTCCATCCCTTTGGTCAGTTCGGCAAACCCACTCAAATCGGTTTCCTCTAGTGAAGCCGCTAGCTCATCAGCAATCGTTGTCAAGGTGCCACTCATCCCTCTAACTGCCCCATCGACCTGGGTAAGGGATGGCTCCACTGCAGCAAATGCTTCACGCACTTGTGCATAAGTCCCTTTCACTTTTTGTGCAGCTGCATAGTTGGCAACCAACTTATCCACAACAGCAGGGTCTGCTCCGCTTTCGTATAATCCGGCAATCTCTGCTTCAGATAGGTCCCCAGCTGGGATTTCCGAAATTGCACCATCTAGTGCAGCATATGCCGCCCCGTAGTTCTCCTGTAATTTCCCGAGGCCGTCTGCCGTATCATTCAAGCCTTTCGCAAGCTCACGCAATCCTGCAGGCAATTTCGTCAAGCTGCTCAAATCAACGTCAGCGGCACCACCGGAAAGCTCACGGTTGATTGTTACTAACGCTTCTTTTATAGAATTCGATGCCCCCACTAACTCTGTAGAGGATCCATCCAGCTGGTTGATGCCATTTTTATATTGTGCAGAACCGTCCCGAAGCTTCGTGGAACCGTTGTTCAATTCAGCAACCCCGTCCTGCAACTGGCCAACCCCATCATTCAATTGTCCAATGGCATCTGACAGTTCTGCCATGTCATCAGTCATCCCTTCCGTTCCCGTTGTATCTATCGGAAGGCTGGACGGAACTGCGGCAATCTCGACACCATCAAATTCAAAGTTTTCGACATCAGCCTCAACCAGAAGCTGCTCTTCTTTTCCAGGCATGACGGTAAACGTGATCTGCTTGTTTTTCCCGGCGTTGGCCTGCATTCCGCCAGAAGATGTTTCAATATTCTGGTAGGTGTTCGGTAGCATTAGGGATACTTGCAGCAAGTAATTTTCATAAAAGACGGAGTCCACGTTCTTGTTCGAGGACGTTTCGACTTGGATTTCCACATGACCGCTCTCACCAGCAAGCTCGGAAGAATCCACCTCACGACCATCCAATAGATACGTCACAGTCACATCCCAAGGTAATTCCGTCCCCTCTTCCAAGTCCCCTTGGTAGTAGAACTTTCCTTTCTGTTCCACATCCGCCGCAACACGCTCGCCATCTTGCGCAAGTTCTGTCATATCCGTCAGGTTTTTCACCGTTTTATAATTTCCGAAATCAAGGATTTCTCCAGCCATGGCAACCTCCAGTGTATTCACGACATAGATCGGACCTGGATCTCCGTTGGCTTTCAACGTGGCATAGACGACTTCTTCTTTGGACCGTACATTCCCTTGACCCTCAGCCAGAACACCGCTCGCATTCCCTAGAAAAGAAGGCAAAAAGAGCATCCCAGCAAGCGCAACATAAAGTATCTTCTTTTGTCTCATCATCACTTCTCCTCTTTAAAATTGGACTTATAGGTAGTTCTTTTGATGAATTTATCGCACACCAACAACATCGCCGGTAAAAAGAACAGCACCATGATGAAGGCTAACAGCGCTCCTCTTCCAAGCAACAGTCCGATTGAACCGACAATTGGATTGGAAGACGTAATCCATAAAATAAACCCGACACTTGATAGAATTGCTGCCGAAATGGAAATTGAGAAGGTCTTTTCATCCAGCGTTTTTATAATCGCCTTTCTCGCGGACATTTCCTTGCGGTGGTGGGTATAGGCTTCCGTAAAGAGGATCCCATAATCCACTGTTGCCGCTAGCTGCACCGTACTGATGATTAGATACCCTACAAACACGAGTGAAGTTTCCGTAAAATACGGAATCGACAGGTTAATCCATACGGCGGACTGAATCGTCAGGAGCAGCACAACCGGCATAGAAATCGATCGGAAACCAATCAATAACACAATCGCAATCGTCACCACCGTCAGCACATTGACCAAAATATTATCCTTTGTCACCGTGTTTTTAATGTCATATAACGTCACGCTCTCCCCAAGGCTGAGCGCGGATTCACCGTAATACTCCGATGCGGCTTTATCCACATTTTCCACAATCGCAAAAGGAATGTCTCCTTCTGTAGCCTGATTGGTGTTGATAACTATCCGGCTATAATTTTCCGAATAAAATTCATTCCGGACCTCTTCATCCAAGTACTCCGGCGGAATCACCGGGTCCACCATGTTTACATAGGACACTACGCTTGTGACATAGTCCATGGCCTCAAGCTCTGTAACAAGCTCCTCCTCTTTTGCCACATCACCCTTTGGCACCAAAAGCACGATCGGCGTGATTTCTCCGAACGATTCATTAATTTGCTTATAATCCGCACCCGCTCTCGTATGGTCTGGCAATTCCCCAAATCCATATGTAAAAGAGGTATTGGTTTGTGCTAGGAACGCCGGCACCATGAGGGCAAGAACAATTAATAAGCTTGGTATGCGGAACTTCACCACGAAATTCCCGATTCCCTCAAAGCTTGGAATGAAGCTTCTGTGCTGCGTCTTATCCATCCATTTATAAAAGAAAAGCGTCAAAGCCGGCAAAAATACCATGACACTGATAAAGCTCAGAACAATTCCTTTAACCAAGTTCAAGCCAAGGTCAGAACCAATCTCAAAATCCATAAACGTCAGGGCAATAAATCCGAAAAACGTCGTCGCCGCACTTGCCGTGATGGCCGGGAACGACTTTTTCATCGCAAGCTCCATTGCCTCTTCCGGATTGTTGGTCTTCTTACGATATTCTGCAAAACTGTGGAGCAAGAACACCGCATAATCAAGTGACACGGCGAGCTGCAGGATCGGCGCAACCGACTGCGTCACAAAGGAAACCTCTCCAATAAAGATGTTCGTTCCTAAGTTGATTAGGACGGATACCCCAATCGCTGTCAGGAAGAAAATCGGCTCCACCCAAGAAGTGGTGGAAATAACGAGGATAAAGATGATAATCGGCACAAGTAACATTGCCGCATACATCGATTCGTTTCCAGCCATTTTTTGCGAGGTCGCCGTATTAATGGCTTCTCCGGCAATCGCGCCATTATCCCCAATCACCTCATAGATGGCATCTGTGACGGCCACCTCATTTCCGCTGCCCACACTGATAGAGAATAGCGCATTGCTGTCCTTGTAATAGGTTTCGACCAATTCCGTGTCAGCTATTTCAAGCGGGGTCTTCATATCGACGACATCATCAAGCCAAAGCACATCGGCAACACCCTCGATTGCTTCTAATCTTTCTTTATACGAAACGGCTTCCTGAATGGATACATCCGTCACCATAACCCGCGTATCCGGAACAGAGCCGGTAAATTCTTTTTCCATGATTTCCATCGCCTTGGTCGACTGGGCATCATCCGGCAGATAATCTACCATATTATAATTGACCGAGACAAAAAACTGCGCCACGGTCGAGATGATGGTCACCAACGCAAACACAATCAAAACAGCCTTTTTATGTTTTATAATACGTGATGCTATATTTATCGTTTTTCATCCTCTCTTGTGTCTTAACCCTTTTCATCTTATTATTATATTAGACACAGTGTTGGGTATTCAACAGACAGTTGGTTTCTAGATGTTAGATAGTCAACAAATTAATCATTAATGTTGGATAACGAGGAAATTTTTTATTTGAGGGGCATGATGACAAATGAGCGAAAAAGTAGATAGAAGAAAACAATATACACGCATGGTACTGAAGGATAGCTTGTTGGACCTGTTAAAAGCGAAATCCATCGGTAGCATTACCATAAAAGAAATCTGTGAAAAGGCAGACATCAACAGGTCCACCTTTTACGCCCACTATTCCAGTCAATACGACTTACTGGATTCCATCGACGATGAATTCACAGAGGACATGGTCAAAACACTTAACCAATATAATTTCTCAAAAGAAGATGAAGCATACCAAATGACCGAGAAGATCTTTGAATACATTGCTGCTAAAAGTGACATTTGTTGTATTTTGTTGAGTGAAAATACGGAAGTGCAATTTCAGAAAAAGGGCATGATGATTGCGAAAGAATACATATTGAAAAATTTCATTCCCAGCAAACAAGTCGACGCAGAAACCTTTGAATACTTAAGTATATTCTTTGTGAGCGGAAGTATTTATATGATTAAGAACTGGTTGGAGAGTGGGATGAACAAGACACCAAAGGAAATGGCGGGGTTGTTGAATGAGTTTTTGAACCGTGGGTTGAGGGGACAGGTACGGTGACGCGGTTTTTGAGAATTCCAATTGAAATGAGGTGTGAATTTTGTCGTAGGTTGTCGAATGGCATTTATATTGCCCAAAGTGGTTGATAAATCATACGTGGTGAGCTACTTTGGGCTGAAGGGACAGGCACGCCGCCAAGTTTAGGTGTTTACACTAAAAAAAAGACCCGAGTATGAATGTTTGTTCAAACATTCATACATCAGGTCTTGTCTCCCACTCTATCTATTTCGCATTCTGATCCGGCTGGTGGATACCAAACACATTGCCTTCCGTGTCCACATAGTACCCCTGCCACGCCATTCCAGGCAATGCATACTTTGGCACTGCCACTTTCCCGCCATTCTCAAGAATCAACTTTTCCGTGACATCGTACTCCGCCACTCCCATTGTGCAGGCAAACCCATTTAAAGGCTGATTTTCTGCAGGTGGTGCACCTTTACGCTGCATTAAAGCACCATTGATCCCAAGCTCATTCTCGTCGCCTGTCACCGCTCCGAAATACGGTGTTCCAGCATATTCGCTCCAATCTTGAAACGACCAACCGAATACCTCTCCATAAAACCCCTTTGCACGCTCCATGTCATCCACATGGATTTCGAAATGAATTAATCTACCCATAGTTCCCCTCCTATTGGATCTCCTATTTCGATTCCTAATATATCCCAGCTTACTTCTCTATCATAAATCATCTATAGTCAACGGTTCAATAAGTAGTTATGAAGATATTGAAGTCTCCCTCATCGCCCTCTCCAAAAACACCAACACTTCCTGCCTCACTGGATAGAATCCTAACTCATTAGATGCCTCTTCCGATTTCCTCACATCCCAGAACTTCGCCGCCAACTCGCCATCGCCATTGAATGTCTCCTTAGATAAAATCATCACATCTTCAGCAATCAGCTGACCTTCTAGCGATTCCGGAGTTTTCCCACCTGCAAGGCAAAGCTCAATCCGCTTGATGATATTAATCCACTTCGCCACCTCCACCGGATTGTCTTCTAACTTAGGCAAGTTCTCTTGCAAAACCGCTTGCTCCTCGCCACTGAATGCCATTTCCATTGCTGCTGAACGCTGCTGTCGTTTCTCTTCTAAGTCCTCACCTAGCAAGGGGATAAGATGCTCCCATTGAATGTCTTTTTCAAGCTTAATCATATTTAGTAGAGAATGTGTGTGATCAAGAGATAGATCTAGTTGCTCGAGGTCACTCACCAATTTTTCCTTGTGTAAAAGAAGAATCCGCTCCATCGTAATCTGATTCAAGACTTTTTGGATGTCCTTCAGTGGCATGGCCGTTTCCTTCAACAACATTACTTTTTGAAGCTGGAGGATATCTTCCTCCGTATATAGGCGCCTACCACTCTCATCCTTCCGTGTCGGTTCCACCAATCCAATGTCGTCATAATATCGTACCGTCCGCAAGGAAACCCCTAGTTTCTTTGCTACATCTCCCGATGAAAAATAATTCATATATTCCCTCCTAAACTACTTGCAGGTTACGTAACGTCACCATCTATCCTATATCTATCATACAAAATATCTGGGGGAAATCACATTGAAAATTAACACAAAATGGAATGTAAAAGAATTAATCCTACTACTCTTAATGGCACTCGTTTTCGTGCCAATTTTTATTGAAACTTACCTACACCGGTTTTTACTCCAAGCATTCGGGAACACACTCTACGCTGGCACGATGTCAGGCCTCATCATGTCCATTATTTTCACATTAAGCGTGTACTTGGTTGCCCTAAAACCTCATCAGCTAGGCTGGAAGGAAGTCGGTCTGCGCTCATTCTCAAAAAACTATTGGAAATGGATCCCGGTATGGACGGTCGTATTAATTGTTTCTAGTATTCTATTAGTAGTTCTAATGGATATCTTTCAAATCGGAGTCGACAATAGCAAGACAGAATCCCTGAAAGAGCAGGTCACCTGGTTCACGTTCGCCATCGCCTTCCTTTCTGCCGCTGTCGTCTCACCCTTATACGAGGAAATTTTTTACCGAGGATTTTTGTATAAATGGATGCGTGACAAGTGGGATGTGACGGCCGGACTATTAGGGAGTTCCCTGATCTTTACCATCGTCCACATCCCAACCTACAACACGTTGCCGGTCAATTTTATCTCTGGAATGATTTTTGCCTGGACCTATGAAAAGTCGGGTTCCATTATTCCGGGGATAATAATTCATGCGGTGTTTAACGGGCTGGCGGTGGTGTTGACGGTGGTGGGTTAACAGGAACAGGCACGCCAACCCAATTGGGTCGACGTGCCTGTTCCTAAAACAACTTTATTCAAACAAAGCCCCATATGAAAACGGCGCAATCGTCAAATTATCTCCATTGCTTTCAATAAACCATGTCCGCCCACCACTGGTTATATACAGAAGAGCACCAATGGCTACCTGTTCACCAAGATGGTAATCATACAACGAATTCAACTTTCCTTTTTTCGCCACAAGCACTTCTAAAAACTGCGGATCAAACAGACCGGACTCTTCCGCTGTAAGCTCCATTCCCGCCAACAATTTGTCTACAACCTTTTCAAACTGAGACTCCTTCAAAGAGAATGCCTCACCTTCCACTTTAGTGGGACTTATGTCCATTAACTTGCTTAACTTCTGCTCATCCGACTCAACAAACAACTTAAAAATACGGTTGTCATACAAAGATTGTTGAACGGTAAATTCCTCGTTACAGAATAACGATACAGTACTGGCGCCTTCGTCTGTAGCAATTTGACAGCGAATAACCCGCTTCACATTTGTCAGTCCCATCAGAAATTTCCGGAACTGCTCATCCACTGTTTCCTGATTACGGTCCACAGTCAATAGCCCTTTGGAAATCAGGCCACTTGTAGCACTATCTAACCGACACTCCAATTCCTGATCCGATATATTACCGAACACTTCGTCTTTTATCGAAGAGGCCACTTCTGCACCATCAAGCAATAAAAGCGATAAAATGTATTCTTCTGCAGTAAGAACATAAGTCATAATAGTTATTCCTTTCATTTTCAGACTCGTTTACCACCTATTTTCAAAAATAATCAGCCAAAATTAAAAGAACAAAAAATATTATAAATAGGAATATGGCATATAAGAGTATTACAACCCGCGCTACAAACCAATTAAAGCGATCATAAGTAAGAATTGCTACAAAATGTGTCAATCCTAAAAACGGCAGAACCAGCAAAGTTCCTAGGCACTCCGAGGAATGAGAAATCCCGTTAATTAGCCCTTCACCAGCTGATCTACTCAATAAATATAAGAGGGCAAAGAAGAAATTTGTAAATAAAAGTGCCCCAATTATAAAGAAAATAGTTTCGATGAATTCCATTATTTATCTAGCATCCTTTAAGTCTATCTATATCTATTTTTGCAGGAGTTATACTTCCTTTTTTACAACTACTACTATACTCTATTACCTATTATCCTCAATATAACCAAACACAATAAAGCTAACGATTGCTAATATAAAAATGATTATTGCATATAAAATTAACAGCGCCCTCGCTACAAACCAATTAAACCTTTCATAAGCACTACTTGCTACCCATTGGGTTAAACCAAATAGCGGAAAAGATAAAATTATCAAGAAATCCAGGTCATGAGTAATCCAGCGATAAAAGCCATTTCCTGCTGATTTACTAAGTATATATAAAAGGGTAAGGAAAAAATTAAATAATATAAATGCCCCAAGAGAACCAAAAGAAACTGCAAGTATTTGCATTATAATCTAACACCCTTAAACTTTTCTTTAGAGCGATTATTATAGAATTTTGTTAATGTACACCTTACTCCACTCCACCCAAAAACCCCCCGAAATATTTAGAAAATGGTACAAATGGCGAAATTATTCTTGTTGCACTCAATCAATACTTATCTCCAATATACCAAAACATGCTAAAGCAAACGATTGATAGAATAAGTATAAATATGGCATATAAAATTAGTAACACTCTTGCTACAAACCAATTAAAACGTTCATATGTAACACCTGCTACCCATTGGGTTATTCCAAATAGTGGAGAAGATAAAATCTCCAGGAAATCAAGGTCATAAGTAATCCAGCGATAAAAACCTTTCCCGGCTGATCTACTTAGTATATATAGGAGGGAAAAAAGAAAATTAACTAGTATAAATATTCCTAGCATACCGAGAAAAATTGCAATATATTTCATTACGTATCTATCATCCTTTAACATCACCTTTGATTTTTTAAAGTTATATTAACCTACCCACCCAAAAAGTGAATCCTTGGCATTGCTTAATGTATTTTTAGCGCCTTCAATTGCACCTTTTGCCTTTTTCTTGACATCATAAAATTTCTCTCCAATAGCTGCCCCAGCATCACTTGCCCATTTATTTGTGTATTTTGAAGCCCATTCGCCAACTGTAGCCCCAACGGCACTTCCAATTACGGCTCCAGCCGCTGCTCCAAAAGGGGCAAATGGACCAGAGAGTACTCCTCCAATGGCTGCTCCTACATAAGCTCCCGCTGTAGCACCGCTTACAGTCCCAACGGCTCTATTTGTTTCTTCTGCAACAACACGCCCCAGCACATTATGTTTTTCTTTTCCTTCTAAACCATCTGCTTCACTCCTTCTATCCCATGCCGTAGTAACCGCAGTATAGGTGCTAACAAAAGCAGTCGCAGTACCTGACGCTCTTGCAGCCACTTTCTTAAATGCTTCCTTAGGAATGACCATTCCGTGAGATGAGTGTTTAACTAGCCTTTTTTTAACATTTTCATGTAAAGGTCGGTTTTTCGTTGCCAGCTTCCAGACACCGCTTTTTACTTTCTGACCTGTGCTTCTCATAT
Organism: Bacillus sp. LL01; assembly: GCF_001037965.1. Lineage (NCBI taxonomy): Bacteria > Bacillati > Bacillota > Bacilli > Caryophanales > Bacillaceae > Bacillus > Bacillus sp. LL01. The sequence continues at coordinate 321,660 of NZ_LFEL01000005.1, forward strand.
CCTTAAATTCCTTGCCTTTTAAAACACTTGCCTTTTGAGCTTTTAAGGTTTTCTCTATATTCCTATAGTTTTTCGATGTCCTATTAATCTTCTGAATAAGCATCCGTGACCATTTCGGCCCGATTCTCCCCTTAAGGAACTTCAAGACCTTTCGATTATACTTAAACGTATAATGATTCTTTTTCTTCGTGTATTCAATACGAAGAAGCTTAGATTTATGCGCTGCCACCAAAACAGCCAGTGGCGCAAAGGAATCAAAAGCACCGTCTTTAATGGCATGAAAAATCCCCTTAGAATCGCCCTGTCCTTCCGAGTTCGGTCCATCCAAATTCATACTGCTTTCATGCGATAACAATAAACTTAGCGCACGTTCACTAATAGAATTACCGTTAAGCACTGCCGCTGAAGAACTACCTGGTGCGCTCATCCCTGACTCCACCGTTTCACTTGCCAATTTTTCAAACAACGAACCCGATTCATACCCACTGATGCTGATTTTCTTCGCCGAAAACATCGAATTGATCTGTTCAATATACCCGGAAGCAACCTGACTGCTCTCAGATACCGCATCTAACTTCCTTGTTTGTTCCTGATCAAAAACATGCAGCTTCTCAAGTGTCTGATCAATATCTCTCTCGGCCACCCTTACCTGATCGACAAATCCATCTTCCTTCATAGCTGGTAAGGAAACAATGTCGCTTACAGAATAGATGGCCTGGTTTGTTTCGTTTGCCAAATCCGTTGTCATTCTCCTTGCACTATCCAGCGCCCGGGGCAAATCGTTCTGCAAAAAGCTTTCATTAATATAACCTGAACTGGATGGTTCAACCGACTGGAGAGCACTTTTTATCCCATTCAACGTGTTCTTGAATTCATCAAGCATGGTTTGGTAATAGGTCAAGAAAGGGACATGGCAATCCTGATAAAACGCTCTAATTGCCTGTCCACCTTGCCCTTTTAAGGAGTCTTCCAAACTAACGATTCCCATCACATCATTATGTATCTTTTCCACCGCTTCCTTCTGCAACTCCAATTTCTCAAGCATCGATTGAAGTTCCATATGAAGCGATTCTACTTCTAAAACCTTCATTTTACAATCACCACCCACGATCATTTACTAGTACTTACTAGAAAAAATAACAATTAGTTTAATTTTACCAATTTGCCAACTTGTTTAGAATAGGTGTTATGGTTTATGTTTCATCTAAGAAATCCATCTTTTCCCCTACATACTACACAACTTTTCTCCCAGATCGCTTCACCTACTTACGAATTCTCTTAACCTATTTGTTCTAGCAAACTACCTAATTTTTACATGCCCATTTTTGGAAAAAGTAAAACTTGATGATAGCGGGTTTTACAAAGAAAAAATAAAACCAACCATATCTAATTATGGCTGATTTTGTCGAATGGTTTTTTGTTGCCCTAAATTGTCTATAAAATCGAAAGTTGGACTACAATATCGAGCCCCAGGAAAGTAATCCACTTTCAGACCACTTTCCGCTACGATATCACCCGAAGAACCCGGTGGAGCACCAGCTTTCCCACTGCCCCTACGCCTTCACGACCTCCCGATTGATTGAATGAAGGCTCCTCCGCCAATAAACCACCACATAAAACGAAGCGAACCCCAAAATTCCAGTCAATATGGTAAAACACAACAAAATATGCCCCCCTGAAACCAAGCCAGTAAACAATCCCAGCAACACAATTCGCAATAAAAGCCCAGTTGCTCGCAGCAAACCGTCCACTCTTCCGATGATGTCATTTGGAACGTGCTCCATCATGAACGTATTCCTAGCAACCCTAACACCACTGTTCCCCACCGCGATAAGCAGCATCATGAATAAATAACCAGATACCGACAGATATACCATGATGGAGATTGCCACTGTAAACATAACCATCAAAGCAGCAATCATTTTTTCACCTGCGAACTTCTGGGCGGCAATCGGGACAAACACACCAGCCAGCACAGCCCCCAATCCGTAAACCATCCCCTGAATCCCATAAATATTGCCTTCCACGCTCAAAACATCTGCCAAATAAACCGGAAACAGATAATTCGTAAGCATGATCGCGATAAACGGCAAAGAAGTGGCCAGAAGAAACAGAAACATGACGGGCTGTTTCATTAAATAATTTAGAGTGACCGATGCTTTTATCCCCGTTACTTTGCTTGTTCCGAATCCGTCCCCATCCGTGGCTTCACGTTTCTCCCTCACGTAAGGAATTTTCATAAAAAAGAAAATGGCAACTGCATACGTACACACATCCATCAGCAAAATATAATGAAGCTCCCATTTTAACAAGAGGATACTTGCAATTCCTCCGGCAACCATGCTCGAGAGTTGCCCCTGCACCTCCATCGTCCCGTTCAGCACCTTAAACTGATCTTTACGAAACAACTCTTGATTTAAAGCAAACATCGTTGGATAGAAAATAGTGTAGTAAAGGCTGCCAATCATGTAAATCACGATATAATGCCAGAGTTCATAATCCACTCCCAAAAACCCAATCGCCGTGAAAGCTAGCAAAGCGAAGAGACTTACCACTTTACTGCATATAAGCAGTCTCTTCCTGGAAATCCTATCAATCAGATGTCCCAAATAAGGCGTCAAAATAAAATTGATGATGGTCATGCCCATCGCCACATACCCAAATACCTCATTCCCATTCCTGCTTGTCACCAAGAGCCACGGAATGGCAATCATCGTTATCCCGCTTCCAATAGAAGAAGCTATATTGGCAAATATAATAAAACGAAACCGTGAATCCCTATACAAACTGTTCATACTAAATCTCCCTCTCCACTTTAGATACTCTCATCATAATTGGAAAAGAAGACCACTACATTAAGCAAAAGATTGAATATTGCGTACAACTTATGATGTATAAATGAGGGACGGTTCGAGACCAGTGAAAAAGTAGTGTAAAAAACATTTGAACTAGTTTTCATTTGGGTATTTATGTATATTAGAGGTCTGTTCTTATAAATTTCGAATCAAATCGGAAGGTTTTGTTACTTTATACCTCCGATTTTTTCAATATGAGTCCCGCAATTATCTTTATATTGACTGAGATGGCAGTGAGTTTTGATTTTTCAGGCACGCTTAAAAGACCATCCCCCCTCGCTCGGGATAGGTCGTGAAATCTCTTTAGCTCCGCATTCTTTCCTTCTATCGAAGCCTTTTTCGTGTTCTTTTTTAAGAAAGAAAGGGGCAGCGGTAGAACCGTTCCTTATTTACTGAGGAGAAAGCTGGCTGAAGATCTAAAAGACCTTTGCTTACATGACTACTTTTTGCCAGCATCTAAAAAACACTAATTTAATTGCTAGTTTTAAGGGGGAATTGAAAAGTTCCTAATCTTCCCCCCTCATTCCCCCCACACAAATGCGTAAACTAACCATCAACTGGTACCATTCCCCCCACTAAAAGCTTCCAATCCAACCACTTAAGGGGGGTGTTCCCTCCACACCAATTTTAATCCCCCCACACATTTGCATAATTCCACCGGTAGAGCCGATAATCCCCCCATTCACAGCGGTAATCCCCCCACAAATCGCAATAATCCCCACACAACTCTACTTAGCCACGAAAAACTGGAAATCTTATAGTATTTGATGGTTTCTAGCTGTGGATTGGAGCAAAAGGCGTAGACTCCAGCGGGGGAGTAGCGACAATCTTAAGACCCCGCAGGGCATAACCCGAGGAGGCTCAAGATCGCCCTCTGGATAAACGAAGTCTTTTGCGGAAATCAACAGCGGTGTTTTAGCAGAGCCTAAAATTAAGGCTTTTTCAGTTGCCTCGCAAAAGGAAGGGGTCTACCGCTCTTACGCGATAGACCCCTTTCCAAGTTCGTTATTCTCCGTAGTTAAGTTGCCAATGAACACCAAACTTATCCGTAACTTGTCCATAGAGCTTGCTCCAGAAAGTTTCCTGCAGTTCCATATCGACCTTGCCGCCTTCTTTTAATTGCTCATACCAAGATTTCAGATCATCCATATTGTGGCTGACCAAAGCAAGTGTTACATTGTTGCCAACTATATATTCCTGACCCGGAAAGGTATCAGAAAACATGACATTGCTTCCGTCGATAGTCAGACGTGTGTGCATAACCAGTTCTTTTGCTTCCTCAGGCAGTTGATATTCCGGGTTTTCCGGTGTATCTCCAAACGTCATAATTTGCGGGGTTTCAGTTTGAAACACTTTCGCGTAAAACTCGACTGCTTCTCGGCAATTACCATTAAAAACAAGATAAGCATCTACAGACATTCTCTTCACTCCTCTTCATTGATTAAGTACAAATCTATCTTATCCGAAAATTCAAATAATAGACACTATAAAAAGATAATTCAGGCTTCTATCACCCAAACACTTTTACTAGATTTCCATATACTAGTAGAAAGAAAGGGAGGTGAATTAAGTGAAAACTTTCCATTATAAAAATGATCCGGAATCTACTTTTCATCACAAACACAAAAAGGACTCCAAAGATATCAACATTAACGTCGATTGCGGAAGTGATAGAAGAGACCGCAGAACACCAGCTTTCCGTGCATTGAAAACAACCAATCAACCACTGGCAGCAGGTCAGTCTAGCAAAATTACGTTTGAAGAAGAGCAATTTGATATCGGAAACATCTACAATGCCGGAAATTCCACTTTTGTACCCCGAGAGAGCGGTATCTACTATGTATCAGCCAGCTACACTTTTTCCCCGAACATGAATGTTCCCTACCGTACAAGAGCAGACATTGTGGTGAACGGCATCACCGTCCAAGTCGACAATGATTATTGGGACCAACTATTCATCCTAAACGTCGTCAATGTCTCCGCCGTCCTCCAACTAGAAGCAGGCGACCTCGTCGAAATTTTCGGTCAAAGCTCCACAGCCGGAACCATCTTCAGTGACGTTGAAGAACCCGGTTTAGCATTCAGCTCGAACTTTGAGGCATTTAAGGTGTCTTAAAGAAAGGGACGGTTCTAGCGCTTCCATATTCCTATGGAGCAGAAGAACCGTCCCTTATTCAATTCCTCATGCCCCCCGGAAGGTCCTCATACTTAACCTCGTCATATGAAGTCACGTCGTTATCATCTGTTAAATAAAGCATTAGGTAGGCTTCTTCGCGCAATTCTTTTGAGGCAGAGAATTCTACTTCTATGACTCTTCCGTCTTCATGGTATGCGGGTAGCTTGTACCAATAAGTCATCATGATTTCACCGGAATCTAATTTTGTTTCTTCTACAGAAGTGGCCTTTGTAATTTGTACATAGGCATTGTCTTTTGCCAAGCGGTTAAAATCAATGGCAGGCAAAACGACAAGCACACCTATAATAAGGATAACCATACAACTTATAAAAATGAAAAACTTCTTCATCAAGATCCCTCCAAATAATATTGTTCAATCGTTTTGTTAAAGCTTCTTACCGTAGCAAAATAGTAAATTGTATAGATGACGGTGTATGCAAGCATCCACAGGACAACAGGCACCAGCAGATCCATCATCAACAACTTGGAAAATGCCGTTAGCGCAACTGCTCCGTGAACCAGCCCTAATACGAGCGGTGCGGTGAAGATTACTGCCACTTGATGTCGAACGGTACGCTTTCTTTCTCGACTTGAAACACCAAGCTTATGAAGCATGCCATACTTTGCTTTATCCTCTTCCGCCTCGGTCATCATTTTGAAGAAGATGATACTTCCTGTTGCAACTAGAAATACTAATCCCAAAAAGCTTCCTACAAACAGGAGCGAACCATACGCTTCGATGGCTTCCTTATAATCCTTTGTGGCACTAGTGAAATTTTCAGTAACAGGTGAAGCCTCTAATTCCTCCGACAAGGCTAACTGATTTTTGTAATCCTTGACTTGAACCGCTTGGAAGATTCGCTCCTCAGACGCGATGCTACTATACACGTCATCTGTTACTACTAATGTGCTGCTTCCAATGGCAAAAGTATTAAATAATGCTTTGTCATATAACTTGGCGACTGTATGCTCCTTTTCATGGATGAGAACCGCTTCCTGTTTGATAGACCAACGTTCATCATAAAAGGCATCAATCAGTAGGACTTCTCCTTCCTTTATGGCATGCACGTCGTCCCATTCCAAATGAGCTGCAAGCTTTTCAAACGTAGACTGATCTATGACCGTGTATTCTCTTTCATACATATCCTCTGTCACACGTATTGCTTTACTCGATATGGTTTCTTCGTGCTCCAGCACATTAGGATCAATAGCAATGGGAGCGCCTTCCCACATAAAGGTGAATGGCGTATAGTCCAGGACACTTTTTTCCGCGTTATAATAAATACCGAATACCGCCCCACCCGCAGTAATAGTGGTCGCACTCAAAATAGCTATCATCGTCAGCGTTCTGGCATTTCCGCGAATCCTGTAAAGCAACTGTGATACAGTCATTAAATGAAGCCCTCGCCAAGCCCAGGTCTCCTTCTTTTTCAAAAAAGATAATACATAAACAAGAACACTATGAAAAATTAGTCCCGAACCGATAACGGTTAAGGCAATAATGACAATGGGCATCGCTAAACCAAGCGTACGCCATACTTCAGATGTCATCAGATCTTGAAGAGCTAGCCAGTACGCTCCAGCTAGTGCACCGACACCTAAAATCGCTGTAATAATCCGCGCCTTTGGCAACTCTTCTCCCTTTTTTTCCGCATGAAATAAATCAATCAGTTTGAATTGATAAATAACACGGTATCCTTGCAAGGACGTGAAAAGAAAAATAACGAAGAACACCAATAGCGTATTCAGCACGGCATCCATGGAAAATGCGAACCCGACCATCATATCCATGTTCATTAATTTCATTAAGATCGATAGCAGGACACGGGAAAGTAAAAAGCCGAGTCCGATTCCGACCACTAGCGACAACAGGCCAATAACCATGTTTTCAAAAAAGAGCAATAAGCCAATTGAACGTTTACGAACACCTAATAAGGAATACAACGCTACTTCCTTTTTTCTTTTCTTCATAAAAAACGAATTTGAATATAGGATAAAAATTGCCACAAAAATCATTAATACAAAAGCGGAAGCACCCATGATTCCTTGGACTTGCTTGGATGCTTCTGCAAGTTCACTAATATCGTTACTATATTTCAGCATCACAAATGTAAAGTAGATGACGATGGAAAAAATAGTTGTCCCAATATAAAGGGAATAGCTTTTTACATTACGTTGAATATTCTTTATGGCCAAATCAAATAACGTCATGGACGTCACCGCCTAATGTAGCAAGCTCATTTAATATTAGTTGGAAGAATTCCTTGCGCGATTTTGTTCCACGGTATAACTCTCTTGATAATTCACCATCTTTAATGAATAGGATGCGACGGCAATAGCTCGCTGCATATGCATCGTGGGTAACCATCATGATTGTTGTTTCGTTAACATCATTCAACCGACTCAGGCTAGTCAGTAAATCAGATGCCGATTTAGAATCGAGCGCCCCTGTGGGTTCATCCGCAAAGATCAGCTTGGGATTTGTCACAAGTGCTCGGCTTGCAGCAGTACGCTGTTTTTGACCACCTGATAACTGGTAAGGATATTTATCTAATAATGATGAGATACCAAATGTATCAGCCATTGCTTCTACCCGTTCTTTTATTTCTGCAGCCGGCTTTTTCGCAATTGCTAATGGTAGCACGATGTTTTCTCGTACGGTTAGCGAATCGAGTAAATGGTAGTCCTGGAAAATAAAGCCCAGGTGATTACGTCGAAAATCAGCAAGTGCTTCTTCTTTCAACTTAGCGATATTATCTTTCCCAAGAAAAATGTCTCCCCTCGTTGGAGAATCAATGGTTGCTAGGACATTAAGCAAGGTCGATTTCCCTGCACCTGAAGGACCCATCACCCCAACAAACTCCCCTGGATGAATATCAAATGAGATATGTTGAAGAGCTTTAAAAGTATTAGCTCCTTTGCCATATATTTTTTCTACTTTATCTACTACTAATAATGGTTCCATTAAATATGCACCTCTCTCTTTCGTATGTCCTTACTATACCGGGCCAACCTTACATTAAAATCAACGGTACCTTACAAAATCCTTAAATGAAGCAAATCTGAAAGAATAGACATACATTTAGTTCAGGCATTGATTTATACTAGTAGAAATGAGAAAGCTGTTTCGATCGGTGAAAGGATGTGTGAATGATGGACAAGCCACGGATATTAATAGTGGATGATGAAAAGGATTTATGTTCATTGATTAAAACGGCACTACAGAAAGAAGGATTTTCTGAAATAGAAATGGCCGGTACTGTGGAAGAAGGATGGGAAAAATTTAACGATTTCACGCCTAACATCGTCATTTTGGATGTCATGCTACCTGATGGTGAAGGATATGATCTTTGTAAAAGAATAAGAGAGATATCTCGTGTACCTGTTTTATTCTTATCAGCCAAAACAGATGAAATAGATAAGATCTTAGGACTGGCAATTGGCGGGGATGATTATATTACAAAACCATTCAGTCCAAAGGAAGTGGCATTCCGAGTAAAGGCGCAGCTCCGCCGTGCAGGTTACAGCACAGCTGAAGCAGAAGCACACGTTTCAAGCACTAGTGGAAGAACGATTACCATCGGTTCCTTTACTATCAACCATGATGAAACCGAAGTGATGAAGGATGGGCAAATGTTGGAATTGACGGCAAAAGAAGTGGGGTTAATGGCATGCTTCATGAGAAACCCAAATCACATTCTGAGTAAAGAGACGCTTTTTAACAAGGTGTGGGGCGAAGAGTTTTACGGTGCGGACAATACTTTAATGGTACATATCAGACGTTTACGGGAAAAAATAGAGGATACACCGTCCAAGCCAACCCATATCATCACGGTCAAAGGACTTGGCTATCGATTTATCCCAAAGTAGGTGAGGTTTTATGAAATGGAAGCTAACGGGGCGCTATTTAGTATCAGTGCTCATCATTGTCTTTATTGTGATTATTATTAATACCATCATTCTTTTTGGGATGCTCTTTTATCAGCAAGGACTAGGAATGGATGATGTATCAAGTAATTCTGGCGAGGACTTCTCTCGTCACTTCCATAAGTATTTAACGATGGAAAACGAGCAACCTGCCGTTTCAAAAGAAGGGATAGAGGCGCTGCAAGCTTTTGGAGCATGGATTCAAATCCTGGATGTCAACGGGAATGTCGTCACATCCGCTCTCGAACCAGAAGATGCCCCTGGCCACTATAGTCCGCTCCAACTTATCCATATCTATAAATACATGGATGACCAATTTGTCACGTACTTTATTGGAGAATTTGAGCCTTATAATTATTTGATCGGGGTTCCTAATTCTAAAGAAGAGCGGGTCGTGTTCATGCTTCACGCCGAATCCGTTTTTGCCTTTATTTCTAAATCATTACTTGTCATTCTTGTTGTTGATCTACTCATAGCATCACTTGTCGGCTTGCTGTTCAGTACCTTTTTAACAAAGCCGGTCACAAGGCTGATTGACCGCATAACACAGCTGAAAAAACGCAACTTTTCGGAGTTGGAAATGAAGAAAATGGGGATTTATAAACCTGTATTCGCCAATTTAAATGAAGTGTCCAGAACCCTTCAAGTACAGGAAAAGGAACGGGCAAAGCTAGAGAAAATGCGAGATGATTGGATCAGTAATGTCTCTCATGACTTAAAAACACCACTTTCCTCTATAAGAGGATATGCGGAGCTCCTCCGCTACCAGGATCTCTCTCCTGAAGATCGCTTGGAATATGCAGAAGTCATAGAACGTCAATCCATCTACATGAAGGATTTGCTTGATGACTTTAACCTTACAATGCGATTAAGGAATCAAGAGATGCCCCTCCATTTACAAGAAACACGAATCGAGAGCTTCGTTAGAGAAATTGTCATCGACTTATTAAATGATTCGCAATTTGGTAAATATCATATTTCCTTTGAGAGCTTGTCACCTGAATTAACTTGGAATATCGATCGCCATTTAATGAAGCGAGCGATTCTCAACTTTGTTTACAATTCGCTCATTCACAATGATGACAACATTGAAGTGACTATACATATCACGTCATACGGCATCTCCATCACAGATACAGGAAAGGGTATCGCACCACACGATTTAGAGCATATATTTGAACGTTACTACCGCGGAACAAACACCCAAAACATTCGTGGTACCGGACTTGGCATGGCAATCGCAAGAGATATAGTGGAAGCGCATGGTGGTAGCGTGGAATTAACAAGTGAGGTTGGGAGAGGGACTACCGTTGAGATTCGGTTGTAGATAAGGGACGGTTCTATTGCTTCTTCGGAAGCAATAGAACCGTCCCCAAAAATCAAATTCCTTTCAAAGCATCTTTGTAACGCTGATAATATGCTTCAACATTGTTCAACAGCAGTAATTCAGTGTATAGGTACACTTTCATATTGAAGTTATTGAAATCAATTGTAGTAAGCTCTTGTATTCTTTTTATTCGATAATTCAAAGTGTTCGGATGGATAAACAATTCATTAGCGGTCTGTTTGCCTTTTCCGTCATTCGCCAAAAACACTTCAAGTGTACGGAGCAGATCTGTCTGTTTCTTGACATCATTCTTGAGCAATGACAACAAGTCATCACTATAATAATCCTTTGAGGTGTTTTTTTCATAGAGGGTGGGCAAGTACCGATAAATTCCCAATTGAGCAAATTCCCGCGGCATCGATTCAGGACGCGGACCGATGAAGTTCGCGGTCTCAATGACCTCTGACGCTTCCAAAAAGCTCTTTCTCATTTGATATAGCTCGGTGTATTCCTTCCCCATCCCGATCAAGAAGTTATAAAATTGTTCTTCGCCTGTTTGTTCTTTGATTTTACTGACTAAATCCCTGGCTAATTCCAGGGAAGAAAACGGTTTATCTGCTTTGCCGTAGAGAACGAGGATCACTTGGTATTCCGTTTTCAACGTATAAATATTTGTATGGAAGCTTGATTCGTGGATCAGCCTCTCAAGATGGTCGAGCATAGGTTTAAATTGTGGGGATGTTATCGAATAAACAGCTACAGAGAACCGTTCCGGCAATGTCAGCTTGACTAGTGATGCGTCATGGCGCAGTTGGCTTTCACTTCCATATTCGTGCTGGAGGAGTTGCCACAATACCTCTTCTTTCTTGCCTTTCTTGACATTGACCTTCGCGTAAATATCATTGATCAGGTTCCCAAGGTGAGGGGAGATCTCTTCAAGGAAAGCAAGCTCTTCACTTTGGAGAAGCTGGCTGGATTCCTGGACCCAAATATATCCCATAGTATTCCCAAGGTACTTTGTGGCAATGACGACACGTTGGTGGAACCCCAACTCTTCCATAGGTTGAACCCGGATTGGATCCGAATGTCTTTCGAGTCGGTGTACGATGCCTTCTTTTTTCAGTCGATCGATGATGAAGATCGGACATTTTTTCGTGAGGATCGTCTTTTGCTGTGTTTGATCAAATTTATCGAAAGAGGAACTGTAAGAAATCAATTCAAAATTTTTGTTTTCAATGATCACAGGGTTCCCTAATTTTGAACTGATCATTTCCGTTGCTTTATGGATGTCTTCTGCTTGGAGGATCAAGTCTTTTGCTTCCATAGGAATCTTACCTTTCCGCGAGAGTTATTATTCCTATTATAGCGTTTAATTCCTGAATGAAAAGCGAAAAGCCCCCCCTTATCGGGAGAGCTTTTGTCATTAGAAGCTTAAATCGCTATTCCATTAGAATTTTTCGAAATGGTCTTGGCCAGCATGTCCAACCTTCCAAATTATTCTGCATCCATAAACGGATAGGAAATTTCTGTATTTGGTGCAAAGTTTTCTTTGATAATACGAGGACTTGTCCAACGAATCATGTTAAATACAGAACCTGCTTTATCGTTTGTACCAGAACCACGGGAACCGCCAAATGGTTGTTGATTAATCACCGCACCAGTAGGTTTATCGTTGATATAGAAGTTACCAGCCGCACCAGATAAGCGGCGTTCTAAGTGCATAATTGCTTGACGATCCTGTGCAAAGATCGCCCCGGTTAATGCATACATAGACGCTGTATCTACTGCAGTCAATGTTTCTTCTAATTTATCATTTTCATATACATAAATCGTTAATACTGGTCCAAAAATTTCTTCTGTCATTGTTTTAAAGTTTGGATTGGTTGTCACAATGATTGTCGGTTGAACGAAATATCCAACAGAATCATCATAAGTACCACCAGCAATAATTTCTGCTTCTTCAGAAGCTGCAGCATAGTCGATATAGCTTGTGATGGAATCAAAAGCCGCTTTATCAATTACCGCACCCATGAAGTTTGTGAAATCTCGGATATCCCCTACTTTAAGCTTAGCAGTTTCTTCCACTACACCAGTTTTCACTTCTTCCCACATGCTTGCAGGGATGTAAGCACGAGAGGCTGCTGAACATTTTTGACCTTGGTATTCAAACGCACCACGAACAAGTCCAGCTACTACTTTGTCTGCTTGTGCCGTTTCGTGAGCAAATACAAAGTCTTTTCCACCAGTCTCCCCAACCAAACGAGGATATGATTTATAGTTTGTAATGTTTTCTCCTACTGTTTTCCAAATTGTTTGGAACGTACTTGTGGAACCAGTAAAATGGAATCCAGACATACGAGAGTCTGTTAATACTACTTCCGATACTTGTGAACCACGAGAAGGTACAAAGTTGATGACACCTTTTGGTAATCCTGCTTCTTCTAAAATACGCATAAAGTAGTAGTTTGATAGTAAAGCTGTTGTTGCTGGTTTCCAAACGACTACGTTCCCCATTATTGCAGGAGCTGATGGTAAGTTCCCACCAATTGCTGTGAAGTTAAATGGAGATATTGCCAAGACAAAGCCATCCAATGGACGGTATTCTAAACGATTCCAAATATTCTTCATACTATCCGGTTGAATTTGATAGATTTGGTTGGCATAATCAACGCCAAAACGTAAGAAATCTGCTAATTCTTGTGCAGCATCAATTTCCGTTTGGTAAGCTGTTTTGGATTGTCCTAACATTGTAGCAGCATTTATTACGTCACGGTATGGACCCGAGATCAAATCAGCTGCTTTTAAGAAAATGGATGCACGGTGTTCCCATGGCATATTTGCCCATGACTCTTTTGCAGCCATTGCCGCTTCCACAGCGTCACGCAATTCCTTTTCTCCAGCTTGTGAATAGCTTGCCAAGACATGCTGGTGATCATGTGGCATAACCAATTGCTTCACTGTATCTGTCTTAATATTTTCTCCATTAATAATCACAGGGATATTGACTTCCATATTAGATTGGCGATTTAATTCCGCTTTTAATGTTTCTCTTTCCTTTGTACCTGGGGCATATGTGTTACCAGGCTCATTTTTAGGTGTTGGGATTTTGAAAATTCCGTTACTCATTCTTATCCATTCCTTCCTGTTTAAATCCTAATTAGATATAACTGCTTATATCGACAAATTTATTGGTAATAAGGCTCATAAAATTTACTTGCTGAAGATTCCTTTCAATGCAAACGCAACATTTGCAGGCCTTTCCGCCAGACGTCTCATGAAATACCCATACCAATCCTCCCCGTAAGGTAGATAAATACGGACTGTATAACCTTTTTTCACTAGATCGGACTGCAATTGATTTTTCATTCCATAAAGCATTTGAAACTCAAAGCGGTCATCTGGAATTTTATATTCTTTCACTAAATCGATGGTGTAATCGATCATCGCTTCATCATGGCTTGCTATAGCTGTATAATGACCACTCAAGAGTTGCTTTTTGATGAGATGTTTCAGGTTCTCATCCACCATTTGCTTTTCAGGAAAAACCACTTTACTAGATTCTTTATATGCACCCTTCACAAGCCTTAAATAAGGATTGAAATGATGGAGATCATCTATATCCTGCTCTGATCGATAGAGATAGGATTGAATCACCGTCCCAAGGTTTTCGTACTTACTCCGAAGCGTTTTGTAAACCTCAAGGATGGCATGGCACCTGGAGTAATCCTCCATATCGATGGTTACCGTGATTCCACTTTCCTTCGCCTTGGATAGAATCAATTCCATGTGTTCTATGACAAGGTCATGACTGATATCCAATCCCAAGGAGGTCAGTTTCACAGAAATTTCAGTGTCCAGTTGATGATAAGCGATCGCACTTATACTCTTAATGCACTCTTGAACATGTTCCCGCGCAACATCTTCGGAATTGACGAATTCACCTAGGTGATCGACTGTAACCTGGAATCCCTCCTGGTTCAATTGAGAAATCAATGGAATTGCTTGTGAAAAGGTTTCTCCCCCTATAATCTTGTTGGCCCCAAATTTTGATCCCCAACGTTTGGCCATTCGATCAAATGTCTTATTGTTGGAGAGGTACAAAAAGAAGCGCTTGCTTATGATTTCCAAGATCCCCTCACCTCCTTATATTGACTCTTCCCTGAAGACTAGGGTGAATAAACGAAGAATTCATTTGATTATTTATTTGTTAAGTAAATTATATCGATAATGATTGACTTGAAACAACGTGCTCTAACCACAATAATTCCAGTGCTGATTTATGATTTAAACACAATTGGATATAAAAATTGCAATAGAACGAGACGCATGAATGTTTTTCATGCGCCTCTTGGACATTATTTCACCTATTAAAAATCAAAATTATCAGGATCTGGACCGATTCTGTGGTCCTCCCTTCGTCAGTACCATATTATACGAGTCAATCCATTCCCCTTCATACTCCAGCTCGTTTTTATCGACACTTTCCAAAACAAATCCGACCTTTTCATACACCTTTATTGCCCTTTGATTGAAGGCAAAAACACTTAGAGTTAGTTGGCTCAAGGCGGTATGGTCAAACACATAATCCACCATAAGCTTTGTTGCCTCTGTGCCCAGACCTCGATCTCTTCCTCTTGGACCAATCATGATTCTAAAGTTCATGCTATTTTTATCCTCTTGATAAAGATTAACGACGGCCTCCCCTACAACCACACCGGCCGCATTATCCACAATGGCAAGGTCCAAGCGGTCTTTTTGTTCATTGCGGGTGGCGTACCAATTCCTTACCACCTCTTCATCAAAATCGTTCTCTGTTCCGCCTGTATATTTATTAACCTCAGGATCCCTCAGGCATTCCTCGATATACGGAAGGTCCTCTGGCATAAATGGCCTTAATGTAATTTTAGACCCTATCATTGTTGGTTTTTCTCGTAAATTAATCATTGCGTAAATTACTCCTTACATGGAAATCGTCCATTACTAGTTTAATATTGTCCGAGCAATCCCTTTTTCATCGCTATCTTTTCACACCAATGGAAGACTAGGAGACCAAGAATCAGGTAAACGAGGGAATTTAACAACAAAATCCCGTAGTCCATCCAAGCAATATCACTTAACGTCAAGTTCTCGATCATGACCGCTCTGACCATGTTCACCCCTTTTACAAACGGCGCAAACACGAGGTATGGTGCAACGGTAAGCGGGATGAAGACAAGGGCCATCAAGATAAATTGAAAGATTTGTAGAAACGCTTGGATTTGCTTTACGATGATGGCAAGTCCTGCGATCATAAAGCTGATTCCTACCATGCTGATCATCGTCACAAGAATAATCGGGATGGTCGTTAACGGATTAAGGTTCAGCCATTGACCGGACGTCAGCATTACAGCGAATAACAAAATAATCATGCAGATGGACTGTAGTAAAAATTGGCCGATTATCCGGGTGAGCATGATTTTCCAAACACCTTTTGGAGACATGTAGAGTTGCTCGAGGGTTCCCCGCATCGCTTCTGTTATGATGGCAAAGCCGATAAAGTTCATTGTCATCAGCGTCAGTCCCCAGAACACCACACTAACGATGGAATACTGCACATTCGAATCAAAGCTTGCCGGGTCGCCAATAAACATGATTCCGAAAAACGCCCCAAGGAAAATAAAGTAGAAGGTGAGCACAAGCGCAATGGTGTTTGGTAGATAACGCTTTAACTCGATATATTCCTTCCGTACATTGGCATTTAGCACATTAAGCCATTGCATAGCGCTTCTCCCCCTTCACGATCTGCAAGAATACCTGCTCGAAATCGATAGTCGTACGATCGATGCTTTCCACAGGAGTCCCTTCCTCTTTAAAAATATCAAAAAGGAGATAAATGTCCTCACTCCGCTCCAGGTTCACTTCTACCAACGTTTGAAGCGAGGATTCTGTGTACTTGCTCAAAGGAAAAGTGGTGGTCAGCTTCTTTTTCTGGGCAGTACTTAATGCCTTACCGAGTGTTACGGAATAGGCTTTCGTTTCAAAGAGGTTGAGGAGATTTTCCACTTTTTCATCCACGACAACGGAGCCTTTGTTAATGATGATGGTCCGGTCACAGAGTTCCTGGACAACTGGCATATCATGAGAGCTGATAATGATGGTACGCTGCTCTTCCTTGACAATTTTTTTAAGGCTTTCACGAAGCTCGTAACTAATCTCCACATCAAGGCCGAGTGTAGGTTCATCAAGCAGAATGACCTCTGTGTTTGCAAGTAAGGCCACCGCAATTGCCAGCTTCTGCTGCATTCCTCGCGACAATCCTTGCACAAGCTCATGCTCTTTATCCTTCAGTCCGAACTGCTCTAACAGTTTCTCTATCTGCGCTGCAACTTCTTTTCGGGAATGTCCTCTGTTCCCGGCAAAATACTCCAGGTTTTCCCGCACTGTTAAGCGCCAATACAGATTCCGGTTTCCTTCCAGAACTGCGCTAATATGCTGCAATGCTTTCAATCTCTTTTTTTGGATGTCCAGTCCATTAATGAAAATAGATCCCTCTTCTGGCTTCAACAGCCCACAGATCATTTTAATGGTGGATGTTTTACCGGCACCATTTGGACCAAGCAGTCCCAGGACCTCCCCTTTATGTACATCAAAAGACACATCATTTACCGCCGTCACAACTTCCTTCGTCTTCCGCTTCACATACCGCTTCTGAATCCCACGCACCTCAATTATTTTCTCCATCGCTACCTCCAATGTTCTAAATTGTTCATCCTATATTTTCATTATATTCTGTAAATTGACAGATATAAACACCCAGCAGGTGGATTTCCTCTCGGTCTAGAGACTTAAGGGACGGTTCTTGCGCTTCCATGTTACCTAGGAAGCAGAAGAACCGTCCCCTATTTTCCACAATAAAAGACAGTTCCCACCTACTAAGGGGAAACTGTCTTTTTAACTCTATAGAGGGTTAGCCTTTAAAACTTCCTCACACTTACTGGAAGTTATAAAATAACGAATTAGTGTTTCTTGCTCAAAGGTTTTTCCTGCAGAATCCTTGTACACAATCTTAACTGCATCAGTAGAAACAGTGCCAGATGAAGTAGAAGTTAAGGCAAATACAAGATTCCATTTCTCATTTGGCTGAATTTTCGCATCAACAGCTTCTATACGATTATCCCAATTCTCCGGCAGTGGAAATTCTGGGGTGTCTGCTGGTGGCCATTCGCCAAATCCCAGAAGCGCTTCATCAGGGTTAAGCTTTACCAGAACAGCCTCTTTAAGTTCTAGGCCGTCAGCATTTACCAGAGAGATATCAGTAATAGTAATTTCCTCATCTCCCTCATGTATGAGAAATGTATCCCCAAACATTCTGCTCGCTCCATCCCCTCCAGGTACACAGTCCATACCAGGTGTCTCACCAAGGTTTAAACTGCTTCCAACTGGATTCGAGTTAGTACATCCACTGATGAATAAAAGTAAGGTGAGCAATAAGAGAGACTTTACTCGAATCATAACGACCTCATCACCAAGCGTTTCGGGGACCCATTAGGTTTATCATGTGTACCGCATAGTCTGCCAGCGGTTTTAAATACATATTCTATTTTTGAATTTGTTGTGTATCCAGTTTGACTGGACAAGTCAATTCCAATTGCTCCGCTAAGCTTGGCACCATTTGACCATGTAATAGTTTTGGTGCTTGCTTTTTCTCCGCCACTACCAGCTGATCTGTACGGTACACAGTAACTACTGGATGTTGTAGGAACACTTACACTTCGGTGATTAGTTCCCCCTTCATGTTTAATTGGCCTAACTGACCATGAAAAACTTGGCCCTGGGCTACGGGTAGTCGTGCAATATTTTCCGTATGAAAAATAAGTATCTAGATGACGTGACGTGGCTGACGTGTACCAAGGCCATGTAGTCGTATTGCTTCTTGATCTGGTTACGGAGCCACTTGAACTAAATGATCCATACTTACCTGAAGATGAAATACCGACACCTAAAGTACTTGAAGCACTGCCAGAATACGTAAATTTCATATTCTTTCCACTTGTTGCTGTATGAATGGACCCAACATTCACCAATCGATCTCCTAAATTTTGAACTAATTTAGTACCTGTGGTAGGACAACCGTTTGAAAAGTCTGTTGGTAATGAAGTATTTCCCACTTCTGTGTAAAGCCCCGTATCTACTTCATAGACTATCTCTTCTCCATCTACTGTGGTAGCTGCAGGATTATTCAATTGCAAATTAACACCTATTGCATTGACTATCTGACCCGTGGTTGGATTAACTTGCGCTCCAGAAGGATTATTTTCACTGTCTTTTTGTGTGGGTTCGATAGTAAAGCTATACGTAACCGTTCCTGACTCTGTCCAAGCAACAACGTCGACATCCATCATTCCGTCCTCAGACCATAAATCAGATATGTCTATACTTGGGTCTATACTAAGCTTAAAATATCCATTCGCATCTGTTACGGTTTTTGCAATCGGTACGAGATCAAACGTGTCACCTTCTTTCATTGAACCAAGTTTCTCTGAACTTGGCCATGCCTGAAGATACACTGCAGCATTTTTAGCTGCTTGTCCCCCGTCATAGTTCAAGATCTGACCGGTAACAACAGGGTTGATATCTAAGTTTCTCGTGTCAGCAACCTCTGTTAACCACCCTTCATACTCTGCTTTCTCCCCATTAGCTGCACCCTTTTCGCTTGCCGATACATTAAACGTTGTGCTCATTAACAAAACAATCACCAAAGACCATAATCCAAAAGCAACATGGAACTTCTTTTTCATTTCCCAACCTCCCTTTTAATTTTTTTATGCAAATGTCTCTTAGAAGCTTTATACATCTTTAGAAATATTTTACTTTATCTTGCGGTATATCAACAATAGTTATAATTAACTAAAAATTCATAAAATTATCTTCCCCATGAGGAATATTTACTGGTTTTCGGGGAGCATCTAGGGACGGTTCTTGCGCTTCCATGTTACCTAAGAAGCAGAAGAACCGTCCCTTATTTTCAGGTTCTAAGCGTTAAAAACACAGATGTAACAAGTGTACAGGCCAAAACCGTCAGGAATCCGATAAGTATGAGGTGTTGCGGAAGGAAAGCGCATAGCAACATGGCTAGTCCTCCAATAATCAGTGGTTTGGAGAATGGACGCAACCCCTTATTCCAGGATTGGTGAGTTGATTTTTTGGGTTCTGAGGATGTAGGAGGCAACTCTAGTTGAAATCTAGGAAGTGTGTTTGCAGTGGCAATCAGGACAAGCCCGACGCCAATTGGAACGAGCATAATGACTGGGAATCCCGTATCCATAAGATATAAAATCAATCCGATTTGAAGGATGGTCAATATCAACATTAAAGCTAAAAAGATACTTTCCAGTCCTTTGCTGTATCGCTCAAACGAAGCTTGTTTCGGTATGATCCAAAAGCTCACCATAACCAGAACCATCGCAAATGGAATGCTAAATAATGAAATGATTTGCGAAGAGTCCTGCACCGCTGCTCCCAACAACCCCATAAACAAAACATAGATGCTCCACGCAAAAGAAATAACGACTAACAAATACATACTCAGCTTTCTCATTTTTCATTTTCCCCCTTTGATTGTGACTGAAATTGCACGACCCACTTCAGCACTTCTTGAAATACGCTCGCATTTAACGAATAGTACACATACTGGCCCCTTTTGATGGCATAAACTAAATCTGCATTCTTCAATACAGACAAATGTTGCGATATCCCAGCTTTGCTCATGTCAAAATGGTCAGCAATTTCACCAGCAGTTAAATCTCCCTCCTTCAAAAGATCTAAGATTTTTCTTCTGTTTTCATCTGATAATGCTTTAAACAATCCGTTGATTCCCAACTACTAGACCTCCACATTAAGTATTTAAGTAATTACTTAACTACTTAAATTATAGCCGATTGTATTTTATTGTCAAGAAAAAGGCGTCGATTCCACTACTTCATTCGATGTTCGAAGGAAGCGCGAGAACCGTCCCCTTATTTATTAGAAAAAGCAGAGGAACCGCCCTCTGCTTCAAAAACCTCTTTGGATTGGACCCTATTTATCCAGCCTTAATTGTTAGCGCACTCTCCTTTTACATTGTATCTATTTATACAAGCAAGCCAACAGATAAACCGACTACTATCAATAATGACAAAGGGGAAAGTTTATCGTAAAAATACTGGATGCACTGGATAGTATGGCTGAGATAAGGTCCGCAAACAGAATTCCTACCACAAACGACGGTAGAACTTCTACAGCCATTAACGGCAGAGCATAGTTGGCTCCGTATTCGGTCATGATGGATTCATCAATGCCGTTCTGGACCATACCGTACATTAGGATTCCGATAACGGCAGGGATAAATGCGAACAGCGCATATACTATTGATGTAATGATAGAAGCTTTCTTCGCCGCTTTTTCATCCTTGGCTGCATAGTAGCGTTGAACCGGTTCCTGTCCAACTGTGAAAGAAGCGATATACATGAATATTAGCGCTAAAATAGTTCCAAATCCCATCAAACATGCTCCATTTTTCTGCGGGGACATTGGCGGTAAGATCTGTAAATCCTCCTCCAGCCTTTAAAGCAAAAGGAATAATTAATGCCATACCAATTAATATAAAGAACCATTGAACAACATCTGTGTAAACAACACTATACATTCCACCCATTACAATGTAGGCTGCCACTACCATCAGGCAGGGCATACATCAAACTATTTACTTTGTTCAATTTTAATATTTTTCAACCTTTTCATGATTCCCTTCGACTCCACCCCAAAGAAATTGTAAAGAGTTAAATATTCACGATACATTTGATCATAGACTTTTGCATTGTCAGCGTCTGGAACATACACTTTATCCTCCAACTTACCCATTGCTTGACCTGCAACAAATACATCATCATATCCGCCTCGTTCTATACCTGCAGCAACTGCTCCAAAGATAGCACTTCCTAGCGCAGGTCCTTGTGAGCCACCGCCAACTTTCACAGGCATATTAATCACATCTGCGTATATTTGCATAACAAGAGGGTTCTTTTGGGCAATGCCTCCAGAGGCAAAGAACTCGTCGACGGCTACACCATTTTCTCTAAAAGTTTCTATGATTTTTCTTGTTCCATAGGCTGTACTTTCGATTATGGCACGGTAGATGTCTTCTGGCTTCGTTTGAAGGGTCATCCCCACAATCATTCCAGTTAAATCAACATCCACGAGCGTTGAACGGTTTCCGTTCCACCAATCAAGTGCGACTAATCCATTTTCACCTGCTTTTAGATTTTCGGCTTTTTCGGTCATATATTCATGAATGCTTTTCCCTTCACTTTTGGCTTGCTTCTTATACTCTGCTGGTACGCAATTATCTACGAACCACGCGAAGGTATCCCCGACACAATTCTGACCTGCTTCATAGCTAAAGAACCCAGGTACAAGTCCGTCTTCTACAACACCGCATATACCAGGTACTTTCTGTTCCTCTTCACTCGTGATCAAGTGACAGCTTGATGTTCCAATAATATCTAACATTTTACCTGGTCCATCTATCTTTACAGCAGGGAAACACACATGAGCATCGGCATGGGCAATTGCTACAGCAGTTCCTGCATTTAATCCAGTTAATTCCGCCGCTTTTATTGTTATTTCCCCTGCCCTTTGCCCAATCGGGGTAATATCAGTACTCAACTTTTCTTCGACGACGTTTTCCAAACGAGGATCTAATGATTTAAAGAACGCTTTTTCTGGATATCCTTCTTGTTTATGCCAAATTGCCTTGAAACCGGCTGTACATGCATTTCTCGTATGTTCTCCAGTCAGTTGCCAAACAATCCAATCGGAAGCCTCTATAAAATAATCTGCTTCGTCATAAATATGTGGAGCTTCGTCTAATACTTGCCAGATCTTAGGGAAGACCCATTCAGATGAAATTTTTCCACCATAACGATTCAGCCATTCTTCTCCCATTTGTTCTGCAATCTCATTTAACTTGTTCGCTTTTTCCTGAGCAGCATGGTGTTTCCATAACTTTACATAGGAGTGTGCTTCCTCTTTATATGAATCGATGAAGCACAATGGAGTGCCATCCGATTTTATCGGTAAAATTGTACACGCGGTAAAGTCTACACCCACACCAATAATATCATCCGGAGAGACACCAGACAGTTTTAATACAGATGGGATAACGGTGGATAGTACTTCCAAATAATCCTTTGGATGTTGAAGTGCCCAATCAAGAGGCAGCTTATCCCCGTTAGGCAATGCCTTATCCATTACCCCGTGAGCGTAATCATGTGTTGCTGTCGCTAACTCTTCCCCTGTTTTTACATTCACTAATACTGCGCGCCCCGAAAGTGTTCCGAAATCAAGGCCAATTGTATATTTTGACAATATAATCCCCCCTAAGTAGTTCTTAGATTAGTCGTTTTTATTTTTAGTCAGAGCTTCACCAACTTTTCCGCCAGGATGGATAACTGCAAATTGTTCTTTTGAATACCCCCTGAATCGTGTCATCGCAATGCTAATAGCATCAAAAAGGGCAATAGTAGTAAGGGTACTTGCTGTAGCTAACATGTTAAAGTCATCCGGTTCTTTCGATACTTTTACTTTTAATACATAATCTGCATTAGTTGCTATGTATGAGTCCTCTACCTCTGTTACGGCAATTAAGGTTGCACCTTTTGTTTTACAACCTGGTATTAAATTATTAATTTCTTGTGTTGCCCCTCCCTTAGAAAACGCAATAACGATATCTTCTTTCTGAACAACACCAAGCCCACCATGAACAGCATCAGAAGGTGTTAGAAATAAGGCTGGACATTCCACACAACTTAACGTGTGGGCTATTTTTTTTGCAGCAGCACCTGATGTTCCACAACCTGTCGTAATAATTTTCCCTTTGCAGTTCTTTATAAGTTCATACACCTTTTCTACTTGTGCATGATCAAACGTATTCCTAATTTCCAATATAGCCTCTGCTTCTTTTGTAAGCGTATCATTGACGGAATCTATCACATTAGCGAACAAAATAAATCACACTCCTAGAGTAATATGTCTATCAAATATCTAAAAATGTTTTTTCTCCATAAATCGCTTCCCAATCTTTTTTAAAGTCTGTTACGGCTGTTTCGATTGAGGGCATTTTAAGTGATGTACGAAGCAATCCTGGGTCAACAGTTGCACTATGTGCCCCACTTTCAAATGCTCTCATTACTTGGCCAATGTTTTTAAAACTAGCAGCTAGAATCTTTGTTTGGTAGTTGCCAGTTTGAATCACTTTCGCATAGTGATTGATTACACGTTCTGGGTCTATATTGATGTTTTCCATTCGATTGTAATAAGGTGCAATATAATCTGCGCCTGCCATAATAGCATAATCACCTTGTGCCATCGTATAGATTGCGGTCGCAGTTATGTAAAAACCCTCATTCTTCAGCTGATTGATGGCTTTTAAACCCTCTTCATTGACAGGTATTTTGATATACAGATCTTTTCCTAATTTCTCTACTAATCTGTATGCTTCTTCTACCATTCTTTCAGATTTATCTGTAGTTACTTGAACATGTAAAGAACGATGATTGCCAATTACATTCCGGACCTCTTTAAAATGGTTGACTAGTTCAAGTCTTCCTTCTTTTTTTAAGATACTGGGATTGGATGTGATACCTGTAAATGGGAAAATTCCAGTGCAATACCGTATATCATCTAAATTCGCCGTATCAAACATCAATTCCATTCTCAACCCTCCATATCCCATTAATATTTATAGTGTGGTTACTTCAGCAAAGTTCTCGTATGCTTTCTTACAGGCAAGGTCAATATTTTCATCTAAATTAAATAACCCAGAGGAACCAAGCACATAAACATCTGCACCGGCCTTTTTCAGCAGACTGAACGAATGTTTGTTGACTGCTCCATCTACTTGGATTTTATAGGAATATCCTTTTTCCTCCCTCAGACGAACTGCTTCTTCAATCTTTTCTATCATTTCATTGATAAAGGGCTGCCCAGGAAATCCAGGATCCACTGTCATAATCGTCAGTAATTCCACTCTCCCTAAGTAGGATTCAATATAACGGAGGGGAGTTGCTGGATTAATGACAATCCCTACCCTACAACCAACCCTTGCAATCATATTTAATACACGAAAAGCATGATGATTAATCGTCTCTGCTTGTGGGGAAATGTAGGTTGCACCAGCATCTGCACAAATTTCAATCCAATCTTCTGGATTTGTGGTTGCTAAATGGACATCCATTGGCTTATTCGCCACTTTTCTAAACGCTTTCATCAAGTCTGGGGAGAGGGAAAGATTCTTACTGTAGTGTCCATCAATAATATCAATATGATAATAATCAACAGAATGATTTAAAACTTCCAACTGATCTTTTACATGCAAGAAATCCATACACATAAGAGATGCCGAGAATATAGGTTTCATCGTTTAACCTCCCGCTTATAAAGAAGGAATGCATTTTTATATTAATCAATAGTAGGTTCCTGGTTTCCCTGGTTTATCTTGAACCAATGTCACTGCTGCGAAGTAATCCGCATTAATCTAGCTTCACTCTTCTTATTTAGAACAAAGTTAACTATAAGTACTACTATTAGCGCTGTACCCCAAATCATGTCTCTGTAGAAGTTACTGATATTCGGAAACATATTTAAGTAAGATGACATTAACTGAACGATGATAGTTGCCAGGAAAATCCCATATATCTTACCTTTACCGCCACTTGGATTAATCCCGCCAAGGACAGCAATAAGAATAGTCAACATAACAAAGCTTGACCCAAAGTCAGCCTTTGCTGAGTTGATTCGGGCAAGACTTAGTATTCCGGCAGATGCTGCAATCACTCCGGAAAGCATATATGCTCTCATGATGATTTTATTATTTTTTATACCAGTAAACTTAGATGCTTTCTCATTTGTTCCTAATAAATACAATTGCATTCCGTATTTTGTTCTCCCAATGTAATAGGATACGATTGCCACAATAACAAGATACACAATGAAAGATAGCGTAAAGATTTGAAATACATTTGTACGTCCCAGTTCTGTAAAAGGTTGAGGTAAACCACTTACGATCCCTCCCTTTGTAATGATAATGGAAAGACCCATGAATAACTGCATGGTCCCCAATGTCGCAAGCATTGCAGGTATTCTTAGCTTCGCAATAAGAAAACCGTTAAAAAGGCCGCAAATAACACCAGTTAATAAACCAAGTAGTATTCCTAGAATTATAAAAATTATTTGTTCCGTACCAGTAACTGCAGTAGCGTAGGATTGCATAAATATTCCTGCAACAATCGCACTAAGGTTAGCTATATAAACAACAGAGAGGTCAATTCCCCCTGCAATCATCGCGATCCCTACTCCAATTGCCAGTAAACCGTACTCTACGAGTTGTTTCTCCATCGAAAGGAAGTTGGCTAGTGATAAAAAGGAATCTGGCTTTGTGATACTTGCTATACCTAACAAAGTGAACATGATGATTAATAAACGAAGCGTGTTTCCATCCATTTTATTGAAAGGAAATCTTTTATCATTGTTTAAAATAGCATCTGTATTTGTCTTTATGGAAGTTTTCATATTAAGCCACCCCTACCCTTTTCCGCTTCCTGAATCCTTTTAATTCAGTAATTTGAATAACGGATATTGCAGTACCGAAGATAATAATTGCACCAATTATAAATTTTTGCCAATATATTGGGACACCGATTAGAATCAGGCTATTAGTCACAATTATAAGTAATAAGGTACCTAATACACAGCCAGTCAGTGTTCCAACTCCTCCCATTAACCGTGTACCACCAAGAATGACAGCAGCAATAACAATCATTTCTTTCCCAGCAAATTCAGTTGGCAAGAAGTACGTTGTTTCAACGGAGTAGCAAACACCAGCTATAGCTGCTAAAGCACCACTGATTGTGAATACACCAAAACGAGTCTTCTTTACGCTAAATCCTGCTCTTTCTGCGGAAGTTTCAT
Organism: Bacillus sp. LL01; assembly: GCF_001037965.1. NCBI lineage: Bacteria > Bacillati > Bacillota > Bacilli > Caryophanales > Bacillaceae > Bacillus > Bacillus sp. LL01. Next base: position 347,929 of record NZ_LFEL01000005.1, read on the forward strand.
CCCCGCCTACCGCAAAAACTCCTCTTCCTGCCATAGTGAAATTCAGAAATAAGTAAGTCAGGATATACAAACCGACCGCTATAAGAAAAGTCATTGGCAGCGATGAGCCTAATCCGTTTCCTGTATTTGAAACACTTATGATAGATTGTTGTCCAAATTCAATCATTGATTCTGGTAATTTGATTCTTCCTGCTTCAAAAACCCCTAATAAAATCCCACTGAAAATGGACGTTGTCCCCAAAGTAACTATTAAACTCGGAAAGTTATATTTGGCAATTATGAAACCGTTAATAGCACCCATAAGTAGACCGAAGAAGATAGCTACTAGAAATACTATAAAGATCGGGCCTGAATATCCCGTAATAAAAACAAACTGTGTAGCCAAGTAACCACTTAATGCAGCGATTAAAGGGAAGGATACATCCGGGCCGGTACTAATAAAGGCCAAGTAAGCACATATCGCATAGATTAGTGGAACTGTCATAGAACGCAAGATATCCACGATGTTATTACTGGTAAAAAATTGTCCTGACTTACCCTGGATGAATAAGCTCAGTAGTAGTATGATTATCAATACGTAAAATTCAGGGCGTGTTGCAAGTTTCTTCAATGAATTTGATGAAAGTGTATTCATCATTAACACTCCTATCTTTTATATGTAATTAGCTAAAGTTGATGCGTTTAAGTCGTCCTCCTTCACTTCTGCTGTAATATGACCTTTTTGCATGACCAGAACACGATCACAAGTGCTAAGTAATTCCGTTACATCATCCGATTGAATGATGATTCCCATACCTTTGCCGGCAAGCTCACGTAGTAAATTATGAATATCATGTTTTGCTCCAATATCAACTCCCACAGTCGGCCCATTCAATATTAAAACCTTAGGCTCTGAAGCAATCCATCTTGCTAATAGCACTTTTTGCTGGTTACCACCAGATAGTGTTGAAACAGGGAATTCATCGTCCTTGGTTGCAACCCCAATATCACGAACCCACTTCTTTGACTCTTCATCCACGGAATCATTATTTACCAAACCTAGTTTGTTAGATAGCTGATCTAATCTCGTTACAACGATATTATTCTTTATGGACTGTGGTAAAAATAAACCTTCTGTCAATCGGTCCTCTGGGACTAGTGCAATTCCTAATTCCTGCGCTTTAGATGGATTTGGGATGACTACATTTTTATTTTCAATGAGAATTTCTCCTTCAAGCGGACGTAGCAGTCCAAATAATGCCAAGGACAGTTCCGTACGACCTGATCCAAGTTGTCCAGAGATACCGAGTATTTCACCTTTTCTTAATTGGAAACTAACATCACTAAACCCTTTTGCAGATAATTGTTTTGTTTCTAATATCGTTTCGCCGAGAGTCCTTGTTGCAGGTGCTTTATATGCTTCAAAGTAGCGTCCGGTCATATGATAACTAAATTTCTCTTCATCCATTTCTGACACTGGACATGAGATAACATTTCTCCCGTTTCGAAAAATCGTCACACTATCACAAATTTCAAATACTTCTTCTAATTTGTGTGAAACGAAAAGAATGGTTACACCTTCTTTTTTCAATTTATTTATAATTTCAAATAACCTTTTAACTTCTTTTTTAGTTAAGGCTGTTGTTGGTTCATCCATCACAATAAACTTCGCATTATCCAATAAAGCCCTAGATATTGCGATTAACTGCTTATCCGCTACCGGAAGTGTTTCCACTAATGCATCTAAATCAATATCAAAGTTGATCTTACTGACTGCTTCCTCTGCAATTCTTCTAAACTCTTTTTTGTTAACGAACTTTCTTTTGTTCGCCAAAACCTTGTTGAAAGCTAAGTTTTCAACAACTGTTAAATTTGGAAACACGGAGAAATCTTGATATATAATCTGTATACCTTGTTTTATAGCTTCAGATGGAGTCATTGAATTATACTTCTTCCCATTTATTTCAATTTCACCTGAATCTGGGCGGTGCACTCCTGAAATAACCTTGATAACTGTGGATTTTCCACAGCCGTTCTCTCCAGCTAAGCAATGAACCTCACCCTTCTTAATTTCAAGGTCAACACCCTTTAATGCATGAACACCCCCAAAAGATTTATGAATACCTTTAACAGATACTATTTTCTCTGACATATTGTCCCTCCTCAAATTTGGGCTACTATTATTGGTCAACTCCTCGTTGTTTTAAGATAAGCCTATATCTTAAAGATAAATGTCAGGAATGATCCTGAATTAAAAGAAATACCGCATTACCCTGCTCAAGAATTAATAGGATACGGTATTTCTCTTTGTTTTATCTTAAAAGCCTAGCTTTATTCTTAGAAGTCAAAGTCATCAATGTTATCAATATCAATTTCCAATGGAGCATTACCGACAATAACTTTGTTTGTACCTTCAATGATTGTAACGCTCTCATAACCAGTAACACCTAATCCAGAACCTTCTGTAATTTCCTCACCAGCCAAAATTTTAGCTGCAACAGAAACCATTGCATAACCAGCATCTTTTGGATCCCATAGAAGAAGTTTGTTAATTGTTCCTGCTTTTACATAGGAGTTAAGCTCGTTCGGGGTACCAACGCCAACGATGCTTACTTTTCCAGCTAATCCTAGTTCTTCGACAGCGTTAGCAACTCCTGGGATATCTGTAGAGGCAACTCCAGTGAACCCTTTTAAGTCAGGGTTTGCTTTTAAGATTTCTTTAGCTTTGTCATACGCTACACTAACACTTTCTTCTGATTCAGCACTCGGTACTTCTCCACCATTAATTAATTCCATATTAGGGTAATTCTCTTCTTGTCTAGCTTTCTGCGCATTGGCATATTCCATATGAGTCGTGCTAGTTGTATAACCAACCATCAATGCATACTTACCTTCTTCATCCATTAATTCTGCAACAGTATCCATTATCGTGTTACCAAATGCTTCTGATGTAAATGCTTCTACGTCATACAATGTATTTTCTTGGTTGGAAGCTTCATGCGTTACTACTGCAATCCCTTGAGATAAAGCATTTTTTAAAGATGCTTCAATTGCACCCGGATCGATAGGTACTACCGCTAGTGCATCTACACCTTGAGCGATTAAGTCTTCAATTACTTGTACTTGAGATGCAGCATCAGCATTAGCTGGTCCTCTTTGAATAACATTGATGTTCATCTCATCACCGTATTCATTAACTCCAATCTCCATCCGCTTGAACCAAGCTGCAGTGTTATCTTTCGTAACAACTCCAATTGTCCATTCAGATTTGTCTTTATCAGACTTATAGTTTGCTGGATTTAATAGATCCTCATTTGCAGCCCCATCTGTTCCAGATCCACTTGTTCCCCCATTTTCACTAGAACAAGCTGCTACAAAAAAGACCATTAATACAACTAAAAATAATGCTAAAGTATTTTTCTTCATCTTTTGACCCTCCTATTTTTCTAATATATTTTAATTCAGTTGTAAGAAGTGATTACAACTGCCTGTTAAGGCCTATTCAAGATTTGCATGGTTACCAAACATCTGGTCTGCATTTATTGATTTGGATTCCATAAGCTCCAAGATCAAGATATCCAAGCAAATCAGTAAAGACTGTTCAAAAAGCGTCCCCATCGGTTGAATGGAAGAAATCTTACTATTATTTGCTGACTTAGTTGGTGAAGGGATTCGTAATACTACATCAGCCATTCCCCCTAAAGTCGAATCTACTGAACTTGTTAGCGTTATCTGTTTCATGCCCAGCTTCTCAGCTTTGTTCGCATAGGTAATTAAGCTGCCCGTTTCACCAGACCCTGTACCTACTATTAATAAGTCTCCTTCTCTTGCACCCGGAGTGGTTGCGCTTCCAATTATATGAACAGGAAATCCTAAATGCATCAACCTCATTGCAAACGCTTCCATAATTAAGCCAGATCGACCAACACCCTTCACAAAAATGCGTGGGGCATTTCCTAAATACTCAGCAACTTTTTCAAACTGAGTTTCATCAATACTTTCCATTACCGAAGCAAGTTCAAATGTAACCGATTTCAAATTAGTTTTCAGCATTTCCACCCCTCATTGCTCTCCACATTCACTTAGTGATTACTGTTAAGTAGTACTATATAGATTATTGGCCTATTCTTGTAGGTGATAAAGTTCAGATTAGTCGGGTAATATTCGGTAATGAGAAAAAAATAAGGATTTAAAATAGAAAAGGGTGTCTCAAAAGGTTTACTGCTACCTTTTAAGACACCCTTTTTGCATGAGTGGTACCGAGACACTATTATTAAAGACTGCTAGGGATGACAAATGTAAGCTTGAGATTCCGAGCGGAGTTTAACTATTGGATATGTGACCGTTTGAAGTAATAGTCCCGATACTGAGAAGGGGAATATCCTTGCCACTTCTTAAATAGTTGACTAAAGTATTTCGCATCTTGGTATCCAACTGAACTAGAAATATCATAAATCTTAATATCAGGAATCTCCAATAACTCCTTTGCCTTTTCCAGACGTTTTTTTGTGATGTAATCCAGCACAGTTCTTCCAGTATTATTTTTAAAGTATTCGCAAAAGTAAGTAGGGTTCATATAAACATGATCCGCTATTTTCTTAACAGTGATATTTCCACTAAGATTATCATTAATCCATCGTTTAGCTTGATGGATGGAGTCTGATTGGGTTTGGGTCAATGATTGTATTTTATTCATCATGCTTATTATCCAGATTTCTGTTCTTTCCTTAAGCTCATTTAAACTAGCAGCTTGTTTTGTAATTTGCATAGCGTCCGTTAGTAAATAAGGATCTACACAATAACCATCGTTATCCATCCACATGTTAACTATTTTAATGAATAAATAGTGTATCCCCTCTTCTACCAATTTAGGTGATGATACCGTTTCAAGTTCAACAAAAAAGGATTGTAAACTCTCCATTACTTTTTTTTCATTTTGTTTCTCGATCCAATAAATGATTTGTTGGGTACATATGTATATACCAGAGGGAATTTCTGTTGGTTTTTGTTCCAAATCATTTTTTATTAAATCATATTGAAATATATTATTTCCGCCTTGTATAATTCGAAATTGTAAAAGAGATAATAATTGCTTTTTATAACTTGGCAATTGCATGATATCCTGAAATACATTACCAATAGAAACAGACGCAGTATAGGAAGTATAGTCATCTATATTCTGTTGCAGCTTTTTAATAAAATGGTCTATCAAGTTTGAAAAAGAATCCACTTCTGTTTGGACTTGTTCATTAAGCAACAGCCAATAGTTAAACTTACCGTTACGCCACCACCACGTTGATACATCTGAATTTCGAAATTCTATATCCAACGATTCTTCTATAATATTTTCAATAGCAAAGTTCCAAATCTCGTATTCTCCAGAGTCAAACTCCGCCGTTTTTGTTGTCACTTGATCAATACTTATATATACAAGCTTATAGTTACCTTTTGGAAATTTATCTTTCCAATTTAACATGGAGACATCTTTGTCTTCCATCCACGTCATCTCACTTAATAACTGTACTTGTTTAGTGTACGTTAGCCGTGAAGCTTTTTCATACACCACTTCCAATTCTTGTTGCTCTTCTCTTTTTTTCATAACCTTTTCCTTAACTACTTGTAGCTCCGTACGGAATTGTTCACGGTCTATAGGCTTTAGGATATAGTTTATTACACCTTCACGTATTGCACTTTGTAAATACTCAAAGTCATCAAAACCACTAATAAAAAAAGCAAAGAAAGAATGTGTTTTCTTCAATTCCCTCACAAACGTTAATCCATCCATCTCAGGCATTTTTACATCTGTTAAAACAAGGTCTACTTGTAAATGACTACTCAATATTGTTTCATAGGCTTCTTTTCCGTCTGAATAAGTGCCTATAACCTCCCATTCCTCTCCAAATGATTTTACTAACCGCTCAATTCCTCGGCGGATCCGGGCTTCGTCATCCACAATGATTGTCTTAATAGTCGTCATCTCCAATAACCTCCCTACTGCTTGCATACTTAACTACTTCATTTTCTTCAATCAATTTCGTTCGAATAATAACTTCCGTACCTTCATTAAGCGTACTACTCATGCTAACCCCATACTGGTCTCCAAACATTGTAGCGATTCTTGAATGTACATTGGTAATTCCATATCCAGAATCACGATTTACAATGGGATTAGATTTTAACAGCTGATATATCCTTTTCAATATGTCATGATGAATACCTGGTCCGTTATCCCGAACGACAAACAATAAATCTTCTTCTCCTGTTTCATTAATTTCCTTTTGAACATCAATACTTATAGTCAATTCTCTTCTATTTTCTAATCCGTATTTAATCGCATTTTCAACGATGGGCTGCAAAATAAATTTAGGTGTGTAGTAATAGTCACTATCTATTTGTTCGTTAATTTGAAAAGTAAGGCGGTCTTCAAATCTAAAGGTTTGAAGACTTAAATAATCACGAATATGCAGAACCTCTTTCGATATGGGAATGAATCGTTCCTTATTGCTAAGAGAAAAACGAAGCATTCTTCCTAAAATGGTTACCATGTCGACGACTACTTCTGTGTCTCCTTCCTCAACTGCCATACCAATTGTTTCTAAGGTATTGTACATAAAGTGTGGATTGATTTGTGATTCTAGTGCATATAACTCCGCATTCTTTTGTCTAAGTTCAATTTGATAATTCTTGCGTATAAGTTCCCTTAGTTGTGTAATCATAGAATCAAAATTTCGAGCAAGTACACCGACTTCATCGTTAGAATGAATAGGTATCTTCACTTTAAGATTCCCGCCCTCTACCTCATTCATCAGTCTGCTTAATTTTTTTATAGGCTTCGTAACGGTTAAAGCTAAATGTATGGAAATCACTGTTCCAATCAAGACCAGGATAATAAAAAATATAATAATGACTTCTGTCACAATGTCTGTTTTCTCGGTCAGGAATTTAGTTGGTATACTGTGGGCCAGAATCCAGTCCATATTTGTTGTTTCATCTACACTTATTACTGTGGCAACGCCAGATTCAGTAAAACGAAAACTACCATTGATAATTGGGAAATTAGTAATCCCTTCGTATGTTCTACCTATTTCATTTGAATCAGTATGATAGATTATTCTACCTTGTTTGTTCATGACCCAAATATCCGCTTTATTTTGATGATCCAAATTATTAAATACTCTTTCAATAAAAGATGTCTCAACGGCAATAAAAAGAGCACCAATCGTTTTTCGATTGTCGAAATCTATTATATTCTTCTTTAATAAAAAATAAGGTGGGTTACCTTGGAATTTTAGATTGCTTTGGTTTGGAGGCTGGAGATACATCCCTCCCTCCAAGGGTATCTCTTCATCACTTGTAAAATAGATATCTTTAATAGATCCCTCATAAGGGACACGAGAGCTTTCAAATACACGACCATTTGATACCAAGAACACTCCTACTATTTCGGAATTATTATTTAGAAATGTTCTGGAAAAAAAGGAATTTAAAATATACTGATCTCTATTAAACTGGGCGAGACTTTGAGCCCTCTCTTTCCTTAATATAGCCATAACATTTTCCGAGTTATAAATTAATTCAGGTAGTGCTGACATTTCCCTAAAATTATTTTCGATATTTTCATTCGATTGATGTAACAGTCTTGGGATATATTCCCCAATTTGTTCTTCCATTGACTTTGAATATTGGGAATAGGCGATGGAACCTATTAAGGCCATAGGAATAACCGTTAACATAACATAAGTGATGATTAATTTTGTAGATAAATGAAAATTTTTGAATGCAACTCTTTTCCATACATTAGAAATCATACTGATCTATATTATCCTTTGTAAAATCAACTGGTAATCCCATAATTACTGTATCACCCTTAACTTTAATAGCACCTACATTGGAAATAACTTGCCCGTCATATGGAAGCTTATCGTCTAAAAGATCCTTTGCTAAAATCACTGTCAAATATCCAAGTCTTTGAGGACTCCAAAATGTATTTACTTGGATGGTACCCTCTTTAATATGTTCCCTACTTAAGTTCGGAGTTGTTGTTCCGATAATGACAATTTCTCCATTTTTGTTAAGATCATTTACAGCTTCTGCTGATGCTGGAGGGTTAACCGTTGAAATTGCGAGAATCCCCGCTAAATCTGGATACTTTTCAATCATTATTTTTGAAGTTGTATAAGCCTTATCAATATTTTCATCTGTTGCAATGGTATCTATTAATTTCAAGTTTGGATAATACTCCTCGTTTTGAATTTTTATCCATTTAATCCAATCATTCAAATTAGCGGAATTCTCCGACCCTGTCAAAATGATATATTCACCTGACTCCTCTGTTCTCAGAGCTAAAGAATCCATTAAATGTCGTCCTAAAACTTCCGGATCAAGCATATTGATATAAAACTCTCTAAATTCAGGGTCGGTGTCTGAATCCCAAGTAATTATTTTTATCCCCTGATTTCTTGCTTTTAGTAAGGCAGGACCAATATTTTTTGGATCGTTAGCAGCAATTGCAATGACATCTACTTCATTTCTGATAAACTCTTCTATAATTTTTTCCTGACCTTCCCACGAAACATCTCTAGGTGCTCTGAAAATAACTTCCACTCCTATATCTTCTGCGGCTTCCAATACTCCTTCTTGAACAGCATTAAAGTAAGAAATACCGCTAATCTTGGATACTATGCCTATTTTATAAGAAGCTAGTAGTTCTTCTTTTAGTTCTTCCTCTAATACCTGCTGATTTTCACTACTATAAATAACTTCATATGGTGACTTCGTACTGCAGCTAGTGCAGATCATAAGCAAACACAACGTGATGAGAATTCTTACCATATTATCCTCCGCAATTTCAAAAATTTTAAAATAATCAGATAAATCTTCTTGTTTTAGTGCCAATCTCCTTATAATCGCACCTTATTCAGGTTTCGATCTACCATCGTGATAACGGTTTCATTGAAACTAAAAAATTTTAATAGTTACATTAAACTATTAATACAGTTCCATTTTGTTGGGGAATTCAGTTAATAAAATAATCACCCTATAAATCTTAGAAAAATGCACCCATCATTATATATCAAGTCTAGGATTGCAAACTAAATATTTCAAAAAAATCCACTTTTAGTCCCACCCTTATTTACTATAATATAACAAGCCTATATAAATAAAAATAGGGTTTTAAAGGAAGGGGTCTTAATATGACTCAGAATATAACAATAAATTTACATAGAATAAGAAGCGTAAGCCCTTACTGCTTCAAGCTTCTTCCTGGAATTGTGAAAAAATGTGAAGTTAATAATTATAGGAATTCATAATAAATAGACCACTTCTTTGGTTGAAGTAGTCTTCAAGAAGAATCAAAGGGACAGGCACCGTGACCCACTATAAATGGGTCAAGGAACCTGTCCCTTCTACACCAAAGGCTTAAACTCCACCACCGAAGACAGCTTAATCAAAGTAGATGGCTCTCCAAAAGGCAAAGTTGCATCAATGAATTCCTCAAGCACTTTCACCGATTCTGCAACCACCTTCACCAAATAACTATACTGCCCTGCCAATCGATGGCTCTCCACTACAACTGGATGATCTTTACAAAAATCCCTGAACTTCTTCCCTTGTTTGGTGTCAAACAGAATATATGCTGTCACATTCTTATCAAGTTTCTCAGGATCCACAATCGCCCTGTATCCCTTTATCACTTCTTTATCTTCAAGCTTTTTTACCCGCTCATTGGTTGCTGGGGTGGAAAGCCCAACCCTTTTCGCTAGTTCGGTCATCGATATTCGAGCATTTTCTTGAAGATGACTAAGGATACTTTGATCTATCTCATCCAAGCTACTTCCCTCCACGGCAATAAAATTTAAAGTAATTAACTATTATTATAATAAAATAGCATGCAATTTTCGCGAATAACCTTTAAAAGTTTATGTAAATAAAACAATCCACCCTATAAAATATAACTAACTTAAAGTAAGGGGGAGAACAACAAATGGAGATCTATCAAGCTACCTTGAAAGACCTAGAAGGTGCTGCAAATTTATTTAATATGTATCGTACTTTCTATCAACAAACACCAGATTTAGATGGGGCTAAGGCTTTCGTAAAAAATCGCTTAGAAAACGAGGATTCGGTTATATTCATTGCAAAATCCAATCAAAAATATGTCGGATTCACCCAACTCTACCCCACCTTCTCATCCATATCAATGAAACGAGCATGGATTTTAAATGACATGTTTGTAGATGCTAATGCCAGAAAACAAGGAGTCGGGGAACAACTTTTACAAAAAGCAAAGGAGTTTGCTAGTCAGACAGGTGCAAAAAGTATTACGTTAGAAACAACACCAGATAATGAAGTAGCCCAAGGATTATACAAAAAAAACGGGTATAAAAAGGATGATCAATTTTACCATTATTACCTGGAACTTGGAGAGGGCTAACCCCAGTAACTCCAGCCCATTCCTCCTTTCGCCGACTTCTACTGCTCTTCATGATTAATTCCATCCTTTTACATATCCCTAAAATCATTAACATATATTGGTATATGTTAATGATTAGGAGGGGAACGGATGGATGATTTCTTTTTAATTTTATCTCTTATTTCAATCTTAGCATTTCTTATTGGTATGATTAGACCCGGTATAGTATTATCATGGTCTCCCGAAGCCAAAAGAAAAAGAAAATATGTGGCGATGTATTTTGGAATTGCCACAGTAGCATTCTTTATTTTATTTGCAATAACCACACCTCCCACAAGCGAGAGTGCAGTTAAAAACGACGAGGAAATAGAGAAAAAAGAAGAAGGTGAAAAACAAGCTAAGAAAGAGGCCGAAGAGCAGGCCAAAAAAGAAGCCGAAGAGCTGGCCAAGATAGAGGCTGAAGAGCAGGCCAAGATAGAAGCTGAAGAACAAGCCAAGAAAGAGGCCGAAGAGCAAGCCAAGAAAGACGCCGAAGAACAAGCTAAGATAGAAGCTGAAGAGCAAGCTAAGAAAGACGCCGAAGAACAAGCCAAAAAAGAAGCCGAAGAGCAAGCTAAAAAAGACGCTGAAGAAGCAGCAAAAAATGCTGAAACCATGTCACAAACCCAAGCAGTTCAAATGGCTAATGACTACCTTAATTACACTGCATTTTCTAAAAGCGGCTTGATCGCACAGTTAGAATATGAAGGATTCAGTAATGCTGATGCTACTTATGCTGCAGATAAACTAAATGTAGACTGGCAAGCCCAAGCAGTTCAAACGGCTCAAAACTACCTAGATTACACTTCATTCTCAAGAACTGGCTTAATCGAACAACTAGAATTTGAAGGCTTCAGTAATGCTGATGCTACTTATGCAGTAGATAATCTCCAGGTAGATTGGCAAGCCCAAGCAGTTAAAATGGCTCAAAACTACCTAGATTACACTTCATTCTCCAGAAGTGGCTTAATCCAACAGCTAGAATTTGAAGGGTTCAGTAATGCTGATGCTACTTATGCCGTGGACGAAGTAGGGCTATAAAATAGTTCCTGGTTAGCGGACCCTGGTTCGTTCAATAACCCAGTAATATTGAACAATCGAGGTAATACCCTCAATCCCTCCCAACCAACACCAAAGAGACATGCCGATGCAGCATGTCTCTTCTGCTTCTGTAAGGAGAGCAAAATGGATCGGCGTGCCTGTCCCCCCGACTCTCTAATTACAAGGGACCTGTCCATGTCCTCATGTCTCTCTAACAGCCACAATCGGATTTCCTTCCTAAAAGCCTTAAATAAAATTCTATTTTTTTGAAATCGGAGTTGCGTGAATATCTGTTTCTGGCATCTCGGTTTCGGTTTTTTCTTCTCGAAGCTGCTTTTTCGTCATAAACTTCGTATGCTTCGGCAATTTTTTTCACGTCTGTACCATTATTGATCATTTCAACTAAATGATACAAATTGTTTCTTTCTAAAAGACGCATCAGCCTCTGCGTTCTCATATCATTCAAAAATGTTTGCCTCCTTCCTTATAGATCTAAAGCTTTCCACTTACTCAGGCTTAACAGTCACAACTATGTTTTGTGGACTTATGACCAGGGCAGCAGATGCAGAATGTCAGATCAATATCAATACCTCCCTGGCAAGTGGCTGTTGGTCCTCCCCCTTCACAACGAACCGATATCCGACAAAGATTTTCCACTGTTATCGCGCGTTCACCAAATAATCCACCAAATGGTCCCTCAACTGCAATAACTGGTACTTCAAACGATTTCCCGTCCCTTGTTTCAATAAGGGCGATTAGAGTACATTCTGTAAAATTTTCAATCGTAATGGACGCCTTGTTGTGATTATCAGTTGTATTTTGATAATACTCCACGGTTGTTCCATTGCATGGTTGAGCAACATCTATAAATATACTATGAAAATCAATAAAGCACTTATCCTTAGCTTCCTTTTTAGCAAATGAACACGCAGTATATCCGGAATGATACAATCCCATATGTTTCTCTCCTTTTTCTATACAATATTCACTTGCATTGTATGCGCCAATGGGAGGACATGTATAGGCGTGAGCCATTTCTTAACTATTTTTTGGTTGTGGGGACAGGTTCCTCGACCCGCTAATGATTAATCACAGGACAAGAATGGGTCACGGTGCCTGTCCTCCCCTTCACCTCATAAAACAGTAACATATCCCCAGAACACACACGCCCCGGGTTTCCCCAACACATGCTAAAAGCCTCATTTATCGTCATTTACACAATATTTACACAATTTTTAAACCTCCTGATGTACGCTATTTATGTACCGAAGCAACCATGAGGAGGAGAAACGGTTTGAATCAATTAAATAAAAAAGTCAGAGGCTTATTTATTTTCCTATTTGCTTTTACCCTTGCATGCTCCCACGCCGTACCTGATAAGATGAGCGCTGCAGGTTCGGGTACTTGTAGTTCTCCGTTTACTGTCAGTCAAGCAAACTCCAATCAAAACGGTTCTACTAAGACTGTTGAAGGTTATGTAGTGGGACAACCAACCGCAACCAATACAGTTGTTACGAGCAATTTTCCCAACGACTACGCATTAGCGTTAGCCGACAGCCCGTCTGAAACAGGCACATCCAATATGATTTATGTTCAAATCCCGTCTTCCTTCCGTTCAGACTATGGATTACAGAGCAACCCTGACCTAATGGGAAAAAAACTGAAGATCACTGGTTCTTTATCAGCTTACTTCTCTCATTCAGGTATCAAAAATACTTCTGCATATGAGGTAGTTGATGGAGAAGCAACGGACCCAACTGATCCTACTGACCCTCCACCAAGCTATGATCAGTATTACAGTTCTGCAGAAGGTAAAACAGGATCCGCATTAAAAATAGCGCTACATAACATCATCGACGATCACCAAACTCTAACCTATTCTGCAGTGTGGGATGCGTTGCGTCATACAGATGAAGACCCAGCAAACTCCAACAATGTCCTTTTACTCTATTCCAACCGTTCTCAATCCAAGTACACGAACGGGGGAGGAGTAGACGACTGGAACCGCGAGCACGTTTGGGCAAAATCCCACGGAGACTTCGGTACATCACAAGGCCCTGGAACAGACCTTCACCACCTGCGCCCAACAGATGTGACGGTTAACTCCTCCAGAGGAAACCTAGACTTTGATAACGGCGGAAGCCAGCATTCGGAAGCACCAGGAAACTATTATGACAGTGATTCCTGGGAGCCGCGTGATGAAGTAAAAGGCGACGTAGCACGCATGATCTTCTATATGGCAGTTCGCTATGAAGGAGACAGCGGGGAGCTAGATTTAGAGCTTAATAACTACGTAAACAACGGCAGTTCCCCTTACCACGGCAAACTGTTCGTCCTGCTACAATGGCACACAGACGACCCAGTGGATGCAAGAGAAATTCGCCGCAACAATATCATTTTCGAAAACTACCAAGGAAACCGCAATCCATTCATCGACCACCCAGAATTTGCGGAGATGATTTGGTAGAACTTATATTCATAAAAAGGCCCCATTTCATCGTGTAGAAATGAGGCCTTTTTACCAGAATGGTTCATTTTCATCTGTTTACTTTACATCATTCACCCTGCAACGTGGAGATGTATTCTTTCACCACTTCGTACACATATCCTTGGTTAGCTGCTGCTGTTTCCGGGTTGTATTTCCCTCCGTTAACCTTGTTATTGGATAGTATTCTTATGCCTAAGAATGCTGTATCATATGCGTCAGCGATTTGAGCAGCTGCGGCTCCTTCCATTTCTTCTACGGATGTACCGTATTTTTCATGGAACCATTTAATTCGATCTACTTCATTATTCCACACATCTGCAGAACCGATTGTCCCCTGAACAACTTTCCCTTCCGTATAGGTATCTATTACGGCATTGGCAGCTGCGAGCAGTTCTTTGTCTCCCTCATAGTAGCGAATCTTTTCGGCATTAGGATCTTCCCCTGCACTTCCTTCAGAAGCCATCAAGTCCATCGGTTTCCATACAGTTGGATCAATTCCTTCGTTTTCATCCTTATCCGCTGTCTTTAATGAACCAAGATTGGTCGTTCTTTCCCCTAAAACGATATCAAATACGTTTAGATCCGCATCATGTCCGCCTGATGTTCCTTGGTTGATGATGGCAATCGGATTGTATCTTTCAATCGCAACTGCAGTAGCTGCTGCCGTATTTTCCATCCCTTTACCGGTTTTTGCAACGATAACCGGGTAGTTATCTAAAGTCCCTATATAAAATACAAACGATCCTGATTTTTCTTCCTTTACGTTCTCCAGTCTATCTGCAAATTTTTCTGCTTCAATTGGCATCGGCCCTTGAACCATGATTGGCCGTTGCGTTTCCTTTTTCTTACCTGCTGATTGAGTCGTGGAACTGCAACCTGCAAATACCGACACTAATAGTACCGCAATCAATGTTAATGAAACGTATTTTCTTACCATAATGTTTTTCATAGTGATCTCTCCTAAGTAGTATTTTCTTGCTGCTCTGGTCAAAAGAAAAAGGCCTAGAAAATAGAATAATTTCTACCCTCTACACCTACGAGTCCAAGTATAAATAACGACACAGACATGTAGCCCTGCATCAAAATTTGGAATCAGCAAAAAAGCTGATTTTCCATATACTTCAAATCGTAGTCCAGTTCTTACATGGGAACCGGGTAGAGACACTCAGACCATATTACCGAGTATATACGAGTAAATATATTTAATTATACTACTTTCCTAATATAACAAACGCACATTGAATAATCAATTAAAATGCGAATAATAATTATAAATGACTTTAATAATGTTCGTTTTTAACCATATTTCAACTAAAATAAATTTGTTTTTTCTACTTCCCCCTTTAAAAAACTTTATATTAATAGTTAATCCACAAGCAGAGAAACTCCCAAACTTCCCCACCGATCCACTTAACCTAACATCTCTCTATATCCACTCATTAGAATAGAGGAGGTATGTCGATCTGTGAAGAATTTAGTAGATATCACCGTAAATTTTACTAAGCTCAGGTTATAATTGAAGTACCAGTTAAATGAAAACAAGAACAGAAATAATACAGGCTATTGCCTCTCAAAGCGAAGGATACTTAATGGCTGGTCATCTCATTCATAATGCGAAAAGGGATGTAGGCTTTCAAGTGGAAGTGTATGAACAAAAAGGACGCTTTCTCCTATGCGAGTCGAGAGACGTTTGATGATAGCCTATTAAGTGAAATTGAACAACATATCTTCACCGTTTATGTTATAGCAGATATAAACCGGTTCAAGGATCTCCTAGACGTAGTAGATGTCGGTGCAGGATTATTGAAATTTGGAGGTTTAGCTGTGAAGATTGAGACCACAGGGATCGCCTATACAAAAGAAGAATGGCATCAGCTCAACCGGGAACAAGAATACTTCCCCATTATATTCTCATTTTGTCACCCTAATTAGAGATGAAGATTATTACTTTTCATGTGGAATGAAAGCATTCGGGTTGCCAGATACCGTTATTCCCTCTTCCCTTCCATCTGAAGAAGCAGCCGACCTACTCTATAACGTCAATCTATATAGTATAGTGGAAAATCCTACTTTCAGAAGTGGCGAAACATTTAGCATAATACTCCCATATATACTATTGATTTAACCAATGATTCTAGGTATACGTGCAAGCGTACCTCTCCAATTTATCCTTTATCCATACCTTCAATTGCAGAAAGAAGATCTTGATAATATAATCAATGCTCTTTCTCTTCGTGTTCACTATTTACACAAAGTTCTTCCGCTATTTCTTGTATCCGTTGTATTGTAATTCCACCAACACCAAATAGACATGCTGCATCAGCATGTCTATTTGGTAATATGTTAACAAGAGACAATGGGTCGGCATGCCGCTTCACCATTATGGCTCACAGAAAAACTGCATTCTAGCTTTATCTTTACTCTTTGACATCACGGCATTTACATTATATTCAAACTCTAATTCAAAATCACCAGTTGTCCGCAAAATTACTATTAAATGATTAAACTTTAAAATAGTTTTCCTTTAGTAATCTTGGTATTTTCAATAAATTCACATACGAGACACTCGATTCTATCTTATTGTTGTCAACAAGATATAATTGTTCTTCGATTTCTTCGTGAACAGAATCTTTTTGATAAATCATTCCACAATTCAAACATTCAATAGATGGAATTGATGTAATTTCAATAGCTCTATTACCTGTTGGTAATTCCCACGATGCATTTTGTTTAGATAATAAAATATCATCTGATTCACACCACATACATTCCACTTTAATTCCCTCCATTTTTCTATTGATTTACCTTAACCTTTTGTTGTGCAAGCCATTTTTTCTCAACTAATTCATCTCTTTTTTCTCTGCCATCTTTTAGAGTCTCATGTTCAGGATCTGATTCATAGATTTTTCTGCGATTATTACGTTCTAAGTTTTCTGGAGTTATAGTTTTGACTTCATCATTCATTAAAGATGCAATCCCAACTGTACGGGATGTGTTTTCCATTTTGTATATTTCATTGAAGTACTCATCTGCCCTGCCCGGAACATAATTTTGAGGTTCTGGATATGAAGTAATGACGCCCTCAAAGTTTCGAAGAATTACTTTTCCCCCACCTTGTGAAATAACATAATTGGGTTGAACGGGGATTTTACCGCCACCACCCGGTGCATCAACAACAAAAGTAGGTACAGCATAGCCAGATGTATGGCCTCTCAGCCCCTCAATAATTTCAATTCCTTTTGAAATTGGTGCTCTAAAATGGCCGATTCCTTCTGATAAGTCGCATTGGTAAATATAATACGGGCGAACACGGATTTTCACCAAATCATGCATAAGCTTCTTCATAATACTAACGCTATCATTGATCCCCGCTAAAATAACAGCTTGGTTTCCTAATGGAATACCTGCATCAGCTAACATCTCGCATGCTTTTTTAGATTCCTCTGTTATCTCTACAGAGGTATTGAAATGAGTATTCAGCCATATCGGATGATACTTTTTCAATATATTACACAAGTTCTCCGTAATTCTTTGCGGAAAGACAACTGGTGCTCTTGTACCGATACGTATAATTTCCACATGTGGAATTGCGCGTAAATTCTTTATGATATACTCTAATACCTTGTCATTGATGAGTAAGCCATCTCCGCCTGAGATAAGAACATCACGAATTACAGGTGTTTCCTTAATATATTGAATGGCTTTATCAAGTTGTTTTTTCGGAACTCCCATACCGATTTGTCCAGAAAACCTTCGTCTTGTGCAGTAACGGCAATACATTGAGCATTGATTTGTAACCAGGAACAAAGCCCTATCTGGATAACGGTGCGTAAGTCCAGGAACCGGAGAATCCTCATCCTCATGAAGAGGATCTTCTAGGTCATAATTCGTCTTGTTTATTTCTGCTGATATTGGAATCGATTGCATCCGAATGGGACATCGAGGATCATCAGGATTCATTAATGATGCATAATATGGTGTTATGTTCAATGGAATCGTTTTCGTTGATATTCTTACACCCTCTTCCTCATCAGGAGTCAGATTAACAACTTTTTTTAAGTCTTCAACAGTGCGTATCGTATTCGTCAACTGCCAAATCCAATCATTCCACTTCTCTTCTGGTACATCCTTCCATAATTCTACTTCTTGCCAAGCTCTTTTGGGTTTATATAATTGATTATGCATTCGATTGATCGCCCTCCATTATTTATTAATTTGTTATATCTTCAACTCTTGTTATCATCCAATTTCGGCATTTTTCCTGTAACTTATTGCTAAGTCCAGACTGCTCTTATCACAGAAAACAAAAAGAAAAACCGAAATTCATCTCCCACTTTCACTGAGTTCCACCCAGTTCGTTTAAAAGGGGAGACTTCTTTCGGAGAGTAGGGTAAATCTTTCATAAATATCTTAAAGATACACGATTTATAATATTAGCCATTCTTACATAATCCCTTTTGATGAAAAAATGATTCCCTGTAAACAACTTATATTCACAAGCCTTTACAAAGATATCATTCCACTTATGAATCTTATCACTGTGTTCATCTTCTGCCGTATAGAGGATAGTAGCTCTGCAACTCAGCTTTTCAGATGATTTATCAAATTGATAGCTTTCAACAGAAGCAAAATCTGCTCTCATTATTGGAATGAAGTATTTAAGTAAATCTAGATTAATAGTTAAATCAGCTTCTATTCCACCATTATTTACTAATTTTTGAATAAACTTCTCGTCCTCTAACCCCAGTAAGTCTGAGGACATTTCATACATTGGTGGTTGAAAGGCTGCCAAAAATAAGTGTTCAGGTTTTTGTTTTAACCTCTTACTAGCTTCATAGGCTAATAAACTACCAAAACTATATCCTAATATCATATACTTCTCTTCTTTACTTATTTTAGACTTTATTTGATTTACCACATCTTCAACTACCTCATTAAAAGAATACAGTAATTTTTCATCAAATCTTGATCCTCTTCCAGATAACTCGATAGGTATTAAGTTGATATCTTTTTGTAAAAATGGTCGCAATTTATAATAGATTGTGGCAGAAGCACCTGCGTAAGGTAAACATAAAAGCGTTATGTTCTTCAAGACTATCCTCCCTAGTTGAGTTCTCTAATAAATCCAATTCCATTTACCTTTTTATTCACTTTTTCAGGATTTCCGCTATAACTTATACCCCCTATCCCATCAACCGAAGCATCTAGACTATTAGAAGCATACACACTACCGCTTCCAGTTCCTTCTAATTTAAATTTCATATCTTTCACTTTCATTTCCTTCCCTTGAAGTATAGAAGACCCTTGTATAAGGATATTAGCTGATTCTGCATTTCCCGAAAGAGTTATATTGCCCGCACCTAGCAGATCTAAATTAAATTCCTTTACATTTTCACTTCTTATTTCACCACTGATTCCCGATTCAAATACTCCCCTAAACTTTTCAATGGAATCTACAAAGATGTCCAAATTAAAATTACCTTGATCGATATATATTGAATCTATCGGAACACCAAATTTAATGACCAGATTTCCGCCTGTATCTAAATTCCTTTTATCACTTTTTATTGTAATAACTTTTTTACCTTCATCTACTGATACAGAAATAGATTTTGCATTAGTACCTGTAACTTCGTATAATTCACCAAGGTCTTTATCGAATACTATATCTCCCACTAAGTTGGACTTCTTATTTTTCACCTTATTTATAATAATAGAGTAACTTTCCATATTTACCCTATCCCTCGTATCTACCTTCGAATTACTAGTAGAACACGCTGTTAACATAACAGTAATCGGTATTATCATTAGTATGATTTTTTTGTATTTTTTCATTGTTTTACACCTTAGCTAGCTCATCACTTAATTTACAAAGCGAATAAAACTCTCCCTTTCGTTGTAATAATTCATTGATATTACCCATTTCAGAAACCTTACCGTCTTTCAACATGATAATACAGTCATAATTTGCTAGTAGTTCTTCATCTATTTTGTGAGTGATAGCAATTCTTGTCATATCCATAAGATTGCTAAGGGAATTCTCCAAATCCCTAGTTGTCTTTAAGTCTAAGGCCGAAGTAGCTTCGTCCATAAGCAATATTGGTGGTTCCTTTAACAATGCCCTTGCAATTGAAATTCTTTGTCTTTCACCACCTGATAATTCTACGCCTCCTTCTCCACATAGCGCCTTTATTCCTCCTCTTTCTTCAAGGAAAGAATCCATACTTGCGTTCTTTATAGCAAATTTAAGTTGATCTTCTGGCCACTCTTTATAAAGTTTAATATTTTCTTCAATGCTATCATCAAAAACAAATGTATCTTGTTGAACAATGCTATATAACTGCGTCAATGCTTTTTCATCAACATCACGTATTTCAACATCATCGATAAAGATATTTCCTTCAAACGAATCATAATTGCCTGCTAGAATTTTAAGTAATGTAGACTTTCCACTACCACTCAGACCAACGATTGCATATGTTTTCCCTTTCTCAAAAACTAAATCAATATTTTCTAAAATACTTTGACCATTAGATTTAAAAGCAAAACTTAAATTTTCTACTCTAATGCTATGTTCTAAATTGGTTTTATGAATTTTAAGTCCTGATGATGGTTCTTTCTTCAATAAGTCATTAGAGTTTTCTAGTAACTGTAAGCTTGCATTTCTTTTAGCTAAAGATGAAACCACATCATTTATAGGAGAAGTTACATTGTTAAGAAGCTGCACAAATGCAAGAATCCCACCAATTGTCATTTGCCCCTGTATAGTTAACCATGCACCTGCAACAAAAAGTATCAGTACAATAATAACAGTGCTATTATGAGTTAATGACATTACAATCCCAAGTAACACATGATACTTTTTCTTGGCACTTTCTTGCTGCTCTACTTTTCCTTCAGATAAATTAAGTATCTCATCTTCAACATTAAAGCTTTTTATTACTGGATATCCAGTAAGAATATCCTTAATAAATGAAGTAAATAAACCATTATTTACTGAAACATTGTTTTGGGCGTTGACTAACTTTTTATTGAATATAGCTGAAACTATTAATGGTAGTACACATGATAACAATACACATATAGCTAATTTCCAGTTGATGTAAAACATAAGAGCTATACCGAAAACGATCATGGCACTTTGTGATATTAGGCGAATGGTTCCTCTAATATAATCTTGCTCGATAATGGTCATATCATTATTTAGTATCGAGATATAGTTCCCGGTTTTCTCATTATTAAAATCTTTCATTTTTAAATTGAAAATCTTTTCTGTTACTACCTTTTTTAAATTCGTCATTGCTTTTTTAGTAAATGTATTTACGGTAATGATTTCTACCATATTGACTAAGATATTTACTAGAATATATATGATAGAAATAATGATTAAGCTATATAATTCGTGAAGCCCTCCCTCAATACCTGAGTCAATAAATTGTTGTAATATAAGGGCTACACCTACGCTTAAAAGGTAGGATATTATTGAAAAAGATACAGCTAGAAAATACATAACTTTATTCTTTTCGAATATAAAATCCTTTAGCTTTTTCTCATTATATTCGGGGGATCTTTTTAATCCTCTTTTAATTAGTCCCCCCTTAACCATTTGCTCCTATCCCTTCCATTAATTGATTTAATAAATCCACTTCTTCATCTAGGAATTCTACGGCACTTACTTCTTCTATCATATTTATTCTTTCTTTTGGCATATAGTCGGAGTTTGCAAAATCATAAAGATCTTCAAAAGCATCTAAAAAGTATTTTTCAAAGCTCTCCATATTTTCTTGACTTATAAATAGATGATCATAATAATTCGTAAATACGACTCTGCCCTTAATATATGCGCCATTTATTGTCAAAGGATGAAACAATCTATTCATATCATCTATATCAAATTGATTAAATGTATTTGAAAATGTAATACCTTTTAGCTCATGATTTTCCAGAGAAGTTTCTCCTAAGAAGTTAAAGATTATATCCCCATCTATGTTTAGTGAATCATTATGATGTAGATACTTTAATATTCCATAGGACATTCCCTGGTTCGGAACCTTTAAAAAACTCCTTCTGATATCCATTATTGCTTCATAAATATTTGAACTAGGTTTCAATAATATTGGATATATATTTGTAAACCAGCCTACGGTTCTATTAATATTTATGTTCTTATGGAGTTCTTCTCTACCATGGGATTCCACCTCTAGTACATAACTTGATACATTCCTCCATTTGTTTAGGGCTATGTTTAATATTGTTATAAAGAATTCGTTAGTTTCAATACCAAATATCTTCTGATATTGCATGATCATTTTGGTGCACTTTTCTTTGGGAATTTCAAAACTTGATACGCCTAATCTCTTTTTACCAATGTATTTTTCTTCTGTTATTGGTTTAAAGAACAATCTGTCTGTAAATTTCGTTTCATAGACGATATCTTTCCAGTGTTTTTCATCGTGGTGAATATAATGGCTTTGTCCAAATTCCTTTAAGCTTTCCACCCATTCCGCGTACGAAGCTGTCTTTTTAGGCAATGCAACGTTTTTGTCTGCAGCCAACTGATTATATACTGTAAAGATATCCACCACTAATATCCTCCAGGAAACACCGTCTACAGCTAGATGATGTACACAAATCATTAAATAATCCTTTGTCTTAGTATGAAATAATATTGCATGAAGCAATGGTTCATTTTGTATATTCATAGCGCTTTGCTCATATTTCATAATTTTTTCAATTTCTTCTTTTGTGTCTTCTTCTACAAATTCTTCTCTGAAGACTATTAATTCCTCTCTTTCATCAATGGATGTAATCCTTTGATAAGGATCATATATGACTCTTAACATATCATGATGTTTTACAATTTCATTTAATGCATTCCTTAAAATATCTGCCTTTAAAGGCGCATCCATTTCTAAAACGATGGATTGATTAAAGTGATTTGTATTTTTTAAATCTAATTGAAGGAATCTACTCTGTATGGGTGATAAAGTGACTTCTCCAGATAATGGATCCTGACTATATTCATCAATTTCTTTTCCAATAACATTTGAATTGTAGATATTCCCCACTGTTTGATGTTTCATAATGTCCTTGATTGTAAGTCTATATCCTAGTTCTCTAATTATGGAGGATACTTGGATTGCTTTTATAGAATCTCCACCTAATTCAAAGAAACTATCATGTAGCCCTACAGACTCTACACCTAAAACTTGTTCAAAGCTTGCAGCTATCATCTTTTCAATCTCTTCTGTTGGGGCAATATAGTCATCTTGCCTTTCAAATCCAATATCCGGCAACGCCTTTTTATCGGTTTTCCCGTTTACAGTTAAAGGGATCTCATCTATTGCCATCATATAGGATGGTATCATGTACTCTGGTAATTCTTTTCTAGCACCTTCTTTTATAGCTGCTAGATCTAGCGCTTCGTTTTCTTTCATCACCACATAAGCGAAAAGGGCTTGAACTCCTTCGTCCAGTTCTTTTGCGAGGACTACGGTTTCTTTTACTCCTGCCTGTTTGTTGAA